>JBEKUB010000018.1:0-69221 GCA_049515455.1 Occallatibacter sp. | reverse complement strand
CTCAAGGCCGATGAATACTATGGCGCCAAGCAGCTGTGGGGCACTGAGATCGACTTCGGCTTCTCAAAAACGCAGGAGGAGTCCTTCGCCCGCTGGGGCCACGACCGCGTGCTTTACGACGCCGTCCTTGCGGTCCGCCGCGAGCGCCCCCAGGTCATTGTCTCCACCTTTGTCGGCGGCATCACGGACGGACATGGGCACCACCAGGTCTCCGGCGAGATTGCGCAGGAGGTTTTCAAAGCCGCCGCCGACCCCAACGTCTTCCCCGAACAACTCAAAGAAGGCCTGCAGCCCTGGCAGCCTCTGGCCGTCTACTCCATGGTTCCCTTCGCTCCCGTTACTGAAAAAGGAATGTTCGACTACGCCACCGGCAAATGGGCGCCGGCGAAGTTCAAAAACTACGTCACCGGCGAGTGGATCACCGGAGTTCCTTCGACCGACGCAACCATCCAGGTGGGAACACGCGACCCCGACCTGGGCCGCAGCTATGTGCAGATAGCGCGCGAAGGCTGGGGCCAGCAGAAGTCGCAGAACGGCGGCGCGAACCCAACGCTCAGCGGCCCGGCTGCGACAAACTATCATCTCTGGGCGGCAGCGCCAGAGGCAGTGGCGAAGCCGGGAGCTAACACAGCAAACGATGACCTCTTTCACAACAGTAAGGTCATGATCGATACATCCGTCTCCGGCCTCGTCCGCCTTCTTGGCCCGAATCCGCCGCATCAGTTACGCAAGGATATTCATAAGCTCGACCTCGAACTCGCCCAGTTTGAATCGCAGCGCCGTGGCCAATCCGACGCAGCCTTGGCTCATAAACTTGCACCCCTCTACCACCAAACACTCATCCTCTCCTCCAAAATCGCGTCCAGCGATCTTAGCCCACAGGCCAAGGCCAACCTGCTCTTTGAGCTCCGCATCAAAATGGAGCAGTTCGACTCCGCACTCAAAGATCTCCTGGGCCTTGACCTTGTCGCGTTCACCACCAAATCCACCAATGCCCAGGACAATGGCGGCCCCAGAGGCAGCGGCCCCGATGAAACACCGCGAAGCGTCACTCCGGGTGAGGAATTCATCGTTCGCATCCATGTCTCTCATGCGTCCCCTGAAGCGCATTTTGCAGGCTCATGGCTGGTGAGTACCACAGGCGCACCCTGGCAGCTTGGCGAGGCCGCCAGCAAATACGAAACGGCCACTACCTCGGACGCCATCTTCCGTCCCCATGTTCCCGTCGACGCCCAGCCAACCGAGCCATACTTCACCCGCTCCTCCATCGAGCAGCCCTACTACGACCTCACCCACCCCGAATACCGCCTTCGCTCCTTCGCCCCCTGGCCGCTGACAGCATGGGCGGACTTCATCTTCGACGATGGCCTTCCCATCCGCATCGGCCAGGTGGTGCAGACCATGCAACGCGTCCCCGGCCCCGGCGGCATCTATGAGCCGTTAGTCGTAACACCCGCCATCGGCGTCCGCATTGATCCCGAAGCCCGCATTCTCCCTCTCGACGGCTCCGCTCTCCCCGTCCGCGTAACAGTCCACGCTCAATCCGCCGCCGAGGGCACGGTCTCCCTCAATCTCCCCGCCAACTGGACCTCCAATCCCGCCGAAGCCCACTTCCAACTAGACAGCGCCGGCGACACCGAGCCCATTCTCTTCTCCGTAACCCCGGCCGATCACCCCAGCGACAAAAATCCGTCGCAGGGGACCCCGATAGCCACACAATCCGGCGCATACACCATCCAGGCCGTAGCCCAATCCGCCGGCCACACCTACCAATCCGGCTGGCAAAGCATCGGCTACCCTGGCCTGCGCCCCTACAATCTCTACAAATCCGCCCAATTCCAAACCCGCAAAATCGACGTAAAACTAGCTCCCGGCCTCCGCGTAGCCTACGTTATGGGAACCGGTGACCTTGTCCCCAATGCCATTGAAGCCCTGGGCGCCACGCCGCATCTGCTCACCACCGCCGAGCTAGCCTCTGCCGACCTCTCCGCATGGAACGTGATCGTCATCGGCATCCGCGCCTACTCCACGCGTCCCGAATTATCCGCCGCCCAATCCCGTCTCAACGAATTTGTCCGCCGCGGCGGCACTCTCATCGTCCAGTACCAAAGCGGCAGCTTCCCCGCCCCACTCCCGCTCTCCATGAGCCGCTCTGCGGAGCGCGTCGTCGACGAGCATGCCCCCGTCAAGCTCCTCCAACCCGCCAATCCCCTGCTCACCTCACCAAACGCCATCACCACCGCCGACTTTGACGGCTGGGTCGAGGAGCGCGGCCACTCCTTCCTCGATACCTGGGATCCTGCCTACACCGCTCTCACTGAGACCGCCGATCCCGGCCAGGATCCCCAACGCGGCGGCCTGCTCGTCGCCCATCCCGGTAAAGGAACATATATCTATGTCGCATTCGCGTTGTATCGCCAGTTCCCAGAGTTAGTCCCCGGAGCCTATCGATTAATGGCCAATTTGCTAAGCGCTGGCAGAAACAACTAAGTAACTCGACTAACTTCCCCTCAGAAGCCGCTGCCATCCACACACCGCAATCACATCCGCACTAATATCTTTATTAAAGGAATGTTAATTCGCCTTATTCCATAAGCAATAACTCAAGATAGCTCTTGTTAAAAATACGTGAATTAGTCATATATTCATCAAACTCTGCCAACCTCAAAGACGGAACCAGCCAGCGAAAGCTCCGCCTCTGCGTACTTTTCCCTGGCTCTGGTTGTTCCTCCCGCAGCACCGATAGCGTTACAACTTGGCTTTATGCTCAGGAGTTTCGGATTGCGGGAGTTCAATGCATACGCCTGCGTAAGCGGGTGAGACCACAATCTAATCAGATTCGAGAGGAAGAGAGAGGCCCATGAAATTCAAATTAGCAACTGCAGCCGCGGCAATTCTGGCAGTCTGCCTGTTTGCCTCGTACGCGAGCGCCGGCCAGGATAAACCGGTAATCAAGAAGCACACCGCAACCGCAAAAGAGAAAAAGCCAAAGCCACCCACAGTGGAAGAGCAGATTCAGGGACTGCGTCAGGAATTCCAGGGGCAGATCGACGAGCTCAAAACCGATTTGGCCACCAAGGACGCCGAATTGAAGCAGGCCAAGCAGGCCGCTGCCGATGCACAGGCCGCCGCGGACCGGGCAAATGCCGCCGCCTCTGCTTCCAACCAGGCCATCGGTGACAACGCAGCCGCCGTCACCACGCTGCAGTCTACCGTTACTGACCTCAAGGGCAATCAGGCTTCGCTGGCCGCCACCGTCTCCGACGAAACCGCGAAGGTCAAGAAGGAATTCTTGAGCCCCAACGTCCTCCACTACAAAGGCGTCGGCATCACGCCCGGAGGCTACGCGGCAGCTGAAACTGTGTGGCGCTCCCATGCCACCGGCGGCGACATTCCTACCGCCTTCAGCTCCATTCCTTATGAAGGCGCAGACGCCTATTCGCTCAGTGAGTTCTACGGCAGCGCCCGTCAGTCCCGTGTCTCCATGATGGTTCAGGGCAAGCCCAACTGGGGCACACTGCGCGGCTACTATGAGGCTGACTGGCTGGGCACCGGCATCACCTCCAACAACAACCAGTCCAACAGCTACGTCCTTCGTCAGCGCGTACTCTGGGCGCAGGCTGAGACCAACAGCGGATGGGCCTTCACCGGCGGCCAACTGTGGTCTCTGGCTACTGAAGATAAAGTCGGCATCTCCAACCTCTCCGGCGACGTCCTTACTCCGCAGACCATAGACCCGAACTACGTCGCGGGCTTCGTCTGGACCCGCCAATACGGCATGCGCGTCACCAAGACCTTCAAACACGCTGCCTTCGGCCTCGCGGCTGAGAACCCGCAGCTCCTTTACACCGCCTCGCTTGCAGGCAACACTCCCTACGCGGTCGTAGGCAGCGCAGGCGCCAACGGCGGCAACTACAACGCCGCCATCAGCGCCAGCTCCACCACCACCTACATCCAGAACTACACCAACCAGTGCGTACAGTGGTCCAGTTCCACAACTTGCGCTCTTGGTACGCCGAGCGCCCCCGTTCCCGTCTACGCCACCATCGTGGCCAACGCCAACGTTGCCAACATCTCCTTCAACCAGGCTCCTGACATCATCTTCAAGGCCGCCTTCGATCCAGGCTGGGGACACTATGAAGTATTCGGCATCGCCGGCTTTGCCCACGAGACCGTTTATCCCAACACCACCACCAACAGCGTCAAATACGGTGGCATCAAGGATATCGCTGGCTTTAACGGGGGAGCGGCAAACACCAATGTATGGGCGTCGTCCTCGTCGAGCGGTTTCCATAACAACAGCATCGTAGTCGGCGGCTTTGGCGGCAGCTTGCGCGTCCCGGTCATCGCCCACAAGCTCGACTTCGGCGCCAAGGGGCTCTATGGTCCCGGCGTGGGCCGCTACGGCGACTCCACCCTGCCCGACATCACGGCGGATGCCTCCGGCAACTTCGCCCCCATCCACAACCTCAGCGGCCTGTTCACCCTCGAGGCCACGCCCACGTCCCGCCTGACCCTCTACCTCAACTACGGTGGAGACTACGCCGGCCGCGTGGACTTTTCTCAGCAAGTGGGCGTCAACGGATTGCCCTCCACACTGGGCTCGCCCGCCGCGGAATATTGCCCGCTCTCCGCAACTGAAACCGGTGTTTTCTCCTGCACCAAGACGCCCACGGCGGCTGACATTGCAGCCGGCGGCGCATGGGGCGCTCACTGGAGCACACCGACCGCCGGAAGCGTCCCCGTGGGCTACGGTTCGCGGATGGCCGTCAACTCCAGTTGCGACACTCCCGCTGCTCCCGGTTACAACTCCGGCAGTTCCAACGGCTACATCCCTGGCAGCCCCAGCAGCAGCACCTGCACCGGCCAAACTCGCGACGTGCAGGAAATCACCGGCGGATACTGGTATGACATCTACAAGGGCGACCATGGCCGCCTGCGCCAGAGCATCCAGTACGGCTACGCAGTCCGCGAGGGCTGGTCGGGCGCGGGCTCTCCCGCTCTCGGCGCCAAGGGCACTGAGAACATGTTCTGGACCTCCTTCCGTTACTACCTCCCATAACCCCAGCGAACCTCACGGGTTCCGAAACCGCAGAAAGGGCAGCCCTCACAGGCTGCCCTTTCTATTTATTTCTTTGAGAATGCTTTCACCCCAAGTAACTCATTTTGCAATGTGCTAAATGTGCAAGATGCGCGGGGAGTAGCGCAAAACCAGCGCAGATTCCGAGCATCGGGACGGCGAAACTTCCCAATTGGCGGCAACTCAGGCATGACTGACGATGCATCTTTGAAGAGATAGAATTGCGGTTATGTCCTCACGCAAAGTCCGAGAGCCAGGCGGCGGCGCTCACACCGCGAGCATAGGGTTCAAATTGACGTTTCTTGGGCTATTGCTTCTTGCGTACCTACCAAAGTTGCAAACCCAAACCGTCGCGGTCACGGTCGACGATCTGCCATATGCGCCTGGCAGTTCAAACCCTCCTGGCCCGGACGACTCGAAGACTGCCGAACTTATAAACAAGAGGCTTCTGTACGCGTTTTCACAAGCGCACATTCCGGTCACGGGGTTCGTAGTTGAACAGGTTGCAGAGCAAATTGGAATGGGCACAGGAAGAAGAATACTCAAGCGGTGGACAAGACCGGGATTTGATCTTGGCAACCATACGCACTCGCATGCCGATTTTGACACTTTTTCGGTGGATGATTTCGAGCGGGAGATCGAGCGCGGCGAGAGCACAATCGGACCGCTATTACAAAGCGTCTCCCGCAAACCACAGTATTTCCGATTTCCCCATAACCACACAGGCGGCACGAAAGAGAAGCACGACGCTATTGCTGCGTTCCTCGTTGCTCGCGGATATCGACTCGCCCCTTGCACCATCGACACCTCTGATTACGAGTTCGACCCAGCCTACGTTCTCGCCTTGAAACGTCATGACAAGGAAACAGCCGCAAAGCTGCGCGCCGATTATCTCTCATATACTGCAGCGGAAATTGACTGGTACAGCAAACTCGACGAGCAAGTCTTTGGCTATGAAGTCCCGCATGTCATGCTCTTGCATGACAACCAGCTCAATGCGGATACAATTTCGGACATTATCGCGCTCTTCAAGCAACGTGGCTATCGTTTTGTCACACTAACGGAAGCTCTGCAAGACCCCGCGTACGCTACCCCGGAGACCTACATTACGAAGTTTGGCCCCATGTGGGGGTACCGCTGGGCAAAGGAGCTTAGCGTAAAGGTGAACGGGAGCGGCGAGCCAGATCCTCCAGCCTGGGTTGACCAGTACGTGAAAGAAGCTCATTCGAGGACGAACTGATTCGTCATTGAATTCGGAGGACGGCTGGCAAGTAGAGAACGCTCGGGATTTGCAACATACTGTTCAGTCGTGCCGTAATTGCAGCAACATGAACGTGGGCTTCAGCCCCTGCGGTCGATACGGAGGGAGCCGGGGTCCCCAGCGACGGGTCTTGGTCGCTGGGGTGGAAGGCGGGGGTTTCAACCCCCGCATTACGCAAGCAAAATCAATACGGGCTTTAGCCCCGGAGAAATCTCAACCGACCATTAGTTAAATTATTTCGAACAAACCTCAACGCGGCTTGCATAATTTATGCCCGCGTAAGCGCACAATAATCTCATAGCGCCTTCGACAACCCGGAGAAACAGGAAAAGCGCCCGTAAGTCCTTTGCCGTCTAGATTCTGCGAATAAGCCATCTCGAATCAGTACTTTGCAAAAAAGGGTAGGGGGGGGTGGGGGCAGATGGAATTTCAACATCCCGTCCCCCAAGTCCGAGTCGCGCGTATGCTACTTCTTTCCGTTGTCCTTGAAGTTCAACGCAAAGTAGTAGTACGGGTACGAGTGGCTGGTTGTCACATTCGCCAGGAACTCCCCTCCCCCGAAGAAGCCGACGCCGCCGCCCACGTTGAAGTGCCTATTCAGTTCATACCAGGAGTAGCCATCGATTTCCGCGCCCACATGGCGGCCGTGGTCGGCCTTGTTAGTCACGATCGCGCTGCCTGAAGTGTTGTAGATCGAGTCCAGTGCATCGGCCGCCCAAAAGTCCAGCCCCTGCACCGTGAAGGTAAGCCGCCGGTGGGGCTCGATCGTAGTTCCCACGCGCACCGCCTCAATATTCTGCCAGCCGAACAGGTCGGTGATTCCAAAGCGGTCGTGGGCCGTCGGATAGATCGTGTCGAAGGTGGTGTGCGATGCGTTCTGTTTGGGATTGCTGTTGCCCGTGGCGTAGTCATACTGGGTAAAGACGCGCGGCTTTGCCGCAACATTGAGGAACTGGTATGCCGCGCCTGCCTCCGCCGCCGAGGCTCGAATCGGCTGCGGTCCCACCGTTCCGGTTTCGAGGATCACCTCGCCCCCGTAATCGAACGCCGTGTGTGCCTGCCCCTTTAAGCGCACGCCAAAAGCCCTCTCATTTTCCTTGCCGGTCGTCTTGCCAACGGCCGGTTCCACCACCTCTGCCGGCTGCACGCGCCACAGGAAGAACGGCTCGATGTCCGAGTGCGGCACAAGAAAATCATCGATGCGCCCGTAAGCCCCATAGATGTTGTTGCCTTCCTGGTGCGGGCTCACCCCATAGGCCTGCGGCACCACAGCCGATGCGGCGAAGATGCCGAGGTGCTCGCGCTTCGCGTTCAGGTTCAGCACCGCCGCATCGTAGGAGCGGCCTTGGTTGCGCCACTCGGAGTCGGCGATGATGGTGTTGTTGTAGTTGATCATCTGCCGGCCCACACGCAAGCTGAACCAGTGCTGGTCGGGCGCGCCGACCTCAACGTAAGCCAGTTTCAGATCCCAGCGAACCGTGTTCGGCGGCCCGAGCGGCGGGTTTTGGAAGCCCGCACGGGCATCCTGCACCTGTGCCGTAACCCGCAGCCAACTGCGCGTGTGCACATCCACCTGGAACCGGAAGCGGTTCAACAGGTAGGAGTCATCAACCTTCGCTTTGAAACTCGAATTGTCGTACGCCTCATACCGCAACCGCTCCTCGGCTCGCAAATCGATCCAATGGGGCAACTTTGAGTCAACATAGGTCATCGGTGCAAAGTCGTGAAAGTCGTAGGGTGCCGGATTGCCGGTAGTGCGCCAGGCCGCGCCGTTCAGGAAGCTCAGAGGGTTCGACGCAGGCCCGGTGAGGTATGAACCCTTGTACCCGGACGTCGCATTTTGAATGGTGAGATCGTCCTGCGCGGCGAGGGGCAGGTCAGCCGCAATAGCGAACAGAACGAGCAAAGCAAAGATCGATAGCGGCAACCGGCGAAGTGAAGCGGACAGAACAGCAAAAAGAGCATTTTGCACTTTGGATTCTCCTTTGAATTTTGGAAGCTGGATGAGTTGGCATCAGGGCACGACTTGCGTAACTACCAGCCTTGCGAGAGACCCGCTTTGTGTCAGGGCACGACTTCAGTCGTGCCGCAAACAGCCCATAATTGACTGGGCTTTAGCCCCTGAGGGAAGGCTTCCTGATACTGAAATGTGTTTTGGACAACAAAATCGCATGCAAGCCGGCGGGCGCCAGCGAGGTCAGAGACAACAACAAGCGATTCTATCGGAGATAGTCTGCATCGTTTGAAACATTCCGTCTTTAAAAACTACCGGACATCAGGATTCTTGTCAACTCGAGTTACCCTGAAACCATCACTATCACCTCTCATTGCAACATTTGTCGCTCGCCGCCTATCGTCCCTCGTTCAAAGTCTCCAGCACCAGCCCAAGCGCAACTTTCCAGTCCGGCATCACCACTCCAAACGTCTCCTCCACACGCCGGCACAGCAACCGCGAGTTCGCTGGCCTCCTAGCCGGACGCGGAAACTCGCTGGTCGGAATCGGAACCAACTTCGGCATCGCGCTCCCGCTTTGCTCCCTCAAAAATTCCTTCGCAAATCCAAACCAGCTCGTCTCGCCAGCGCAGGTCAAGTTATAAATTCCACTCCGCCCCTGCAACCCGCCTCCCGCAGGCGCAAGCACCTGCGCCAAAATATCCGCGGTCGCCTGCGCAATGCACTCGCTCGTGGTCGGCGAACCAATCTGGTCGTCCACAATCCGCAGCTCCGACTTTTCCTTCGCCAGCCGCAGCATGGTCAGCAAAAAATTATTCCCGCGCGCCCCGTAAACCCAGCTCGTTCGCAAAATAACAAAGTCGCCGCCCACCGCCTGGATCGCTTCATCGCCTGCCAGCTTCGATCTGCCATAAACATTCAGCGGATTCGGCGCATCGGTTTCCAAATACGGCTCATGCTTAGTT
Source organism: Occallatibacter sp. (assembly GCA_049515455.1). Lineage (GTDB taxonomy): Bacteria > Acidobacteriota > Terriglobia > Terriglobales > Acidobacteriaceae > Telmatobacter. Next base: position 59,962 of record JBEKUB010000018.1, on the reverse strand, counting down.
CCATCGAAGACGTAATCGGTCGAATAGTGCACCAAAGCGCAGCCCAGCCTTTTTGCCTCCTCGGCAAGCACGCCCGGTGCCGTGCCGTTGATCGCCATCGCCAGATCTGTTTCGCTTTCCGCCTTATCAACCGCGGTATAGGCAGCCGCATTCACCATCACCGACGGCGCAATCGCCCGCACTGTCTCACGAATCGAATCGGCACTCGAGAAATCCACCCCCGGAAAATCAATCCCGATTACCTCGCCGATGCAGGCCAGTCGATGGCGCAACTCCCATCCCACCTGGCCCCCGCGTCCCAAAACCAATACCTTCAGATTCTTCATGCTCTTCCTTCGTCTTAAATTCTATCTTCACCACTCCCGCCAGCCATCACTATGGATATAACTTCGCCGGCACAATCTCCCATTCCCTGTCTCTCGAGGCGACAACGACACCCAACCAAACGAGTCAAAACACGAAGCAAGAAGAGGCATCTCTTCCCGGAATAGTCCTTTTCACATGCTGAGTTCTAAATCAGTATCCACATCACCGTTCTTCAAAAACCGTTAACCAAATTTTCACCCATCGCAGCGAAACTGTATGCAGCTAACCCGCAAAGGAGCTGCGTATGGTGGTCAGAACGCAAAGCAAAGGCCTAACAGTGACCGGTCTGCATGTCGGCATTCACAACGTCCGCCGCTATTTCCCCAAGCGCATCGACGTCATCGAGCTGCACCTCGATCATCTGCTGATTCAGTGCGGCCTGTCGCCTGATTTCTGGCGCGACCGGCCTGAGATTCACGACCCGCGGCTATGCGCTTGGCTTGAAGCAAAGAACTTCCGCGGAAATTCCAACCGAACCCCCCTCCCAATGGCAATGATCCCCACCGGAGAAAATTCCTTCCGCCTGCAAACCATCTCTATGACCGCGCACTCTAGGCGAAAGCAATCCGTTCAATCTCCCCAAACGGCGCTTCCTGAGCTATCCCTGATCTCCGCAGCCTGAGTGCCAACCAGCCAACCCGCTAACCCGCTAAATGAAAATAGCGACCAACATCGCCCACAATCATGAACCCAGCCTCTCATTGGCAGGTCATTCCCTATTCCATATTCCCTATTCCATATTCCCTAGTCCCTTGGTCCCTGCCCCCTGTTATTCTCAAATTGCCATGACCCTAAACCAGCTTCAAAAAACGATAGAGCGGCACTTTGCCGCAGGGCCCTCCGCCATCGGCGACAAATCAGCCATGACGGCCTTTTTTTCCCTGCGCACCGCTCTCGAAACCGGTGAAGTGCGCGCCGCTTCGCCGGACCCGGCCTCGCCAACCGGTTGGCGCGTCAACGCCTGGGTCAAGCAGGGCATCCTGCTCGGTTTTCGTCTCGGTGTCCTTGAAGAACTGCCTTCTGGCGGCCTCTCCTTCGTCGACAAGAGCACCTACCCGGTCCGCCAATTCTCCTCCAGCGGCGGCATACGGGTGGTTCCAGGAGGCTCCTCCGTCCGCGCCGGCGCCTATCTTGCTCGAGGCGTGGTCTGCATGCCGCCCATGTACGTCAACGCCGGAGCATGGGTAGACGAGGGCACAATGATCGATTCCCATGCCCTGGTCGGTTCTTGCGCACAAATCGGAAAGCGCGTCCACCTGAGCGCCGCAGCGCAGATCGGCGGCGTCCTCGAGCCCATCAACGCCAGCCCCGTGGTTATCGAAGACGACGTACTCGTCGGCGGTAACTCCGGCGTCTACGAGGGCACCATCGTCCGCAAGGGCGCGGTCCTGGCCACCGGAACCATCCTCACACGCGGCACTCCACTCTTCGACCTTGTCAGCGGTCAAATTCTCCGCGCCACCGCCGACCTGCCCCTCATCGTCCCTGAGAACGCCGTAGTAGTCCCAGGCTCCCGCGCCGTCACCAAAGGCAAAGGCCACGCAAACGCAGCCGAGTGGAACCTCTCGCTCTACGCACCCGTAATCGTCAAATACCGTGACGACAAAACCGACCTCAGCACCACCCTCGAAGACCTGCTTCGCTAAAAAGCCAGCCGAGTTTCCGTCGAGTTAGCCGCCTTCACAATCAACGTTCCCTTCGCCCGGCCTCCAACTTTCGAATTCCGCCACTCCAATTCCAGATCCCTGCTCTCGTGCGGCATCAACTCGAAGTCGTTATCGTTCAGCTCGCTCAAGTAGGGTTGCGGATCGTCTCCCGCCCACTCCACTCTCAAGTGAACCAGGTGTGCATACCCTGCCCGATTCTCCAAGCGAACTCTGCAGCGCGCAACTTCCCCCTCAACCGCAACCGGAACCGCTTCCGTGACTGCAATCTCCGTCTCCGGCAGTTCCTTGAGCGTCTGGAAAAGCGGCTTTTCATGTGCTCGGAGCAGATTTGCCGTACGCCCGTGCCCCCCAGGCATCACAGCCGCCAGCATATCCGCGAATAAAACAAAATAGGCCCGCTCCCGCGGCTCGGCAATCAAATACTCATCAACAGGCAGCGCGGAATAATCGTCCGTCACCGGAGTAAATCCGGTAAACGCAACCGTCTTGCCCGCTCCATACATACCCGTCACCAGCAGCGGTTCTCCCACAATGGAGAGTTCCGTATGCGACCCCGGCCGTGCAGTCACCCGGTTAAACCCAACGAGCCCATAACGTCGCAGCAGTTCCAAACCCTCCTGCGAAACCCCGCCGGCATCGCTCCCCGTGGCAATCTCATGAATCGCGTTCTCCGTCTGCAGCCCATCGTCCATGCCGTGTGCTCCATACTCAAGGTCAGCGCGCCCTGAAATCTCCACCGGCAAAACCGCATCCAGCGCGGTAGCTTCAACCAGAGCAGCGCGTCCCAGCCCTCCATGAAAGCTGCTCTCGCCGCCCGTATGAATAAACCCCGTACCCGCTTTCACCGCCTCGCCCAGTGCCTTTGCAGTTTCAGCAGGCAGCACCTTAGCCAACGTCTGAAAACTCCCCAACCAGATCGCGTCATACTTCGCCCGCAGCGCCGCTCCGTCCACAAGAACGCGCCCCATCGCGGCCAGAGAGTTCTCGTCGTACACATCCACGTCCACCCCCATCCCGCGCAACATCGCGCCAATCGGCCCGGCAAACTTTTGCTGCGCAATCAGCAGCACGCGATGCTCGCCTGAAAACGCCGCCGGCACAACCTTGATAAACGAAGTCTCCTCCGCCGCCTGCTCCGCGCCGCCGTCCATCGTCGCCCGCAAAACATAAACTCCTGACGTCTGCGGCAAAGTCGAAGCAAACTCCCCGGCCACACCTTTCCCGTCCGCGCCAATCACAACCGGAAAATCAGCCACCGCCATTTTTTCGCCGCTCAGAGAAAGCAACTCCGCATGCACCGTCCCATGAATCTCCCGGTCCAGATCGTTGATCACCCACACAGGCGCCGACCACCGGCTCCCCGCCGTCTGCGATTCCAGCGCATCCTTGTATTCAAAGCTCAACGCCACCGGCGCCTGCGCCCGCTTCATATACCAGTAAGCCGTCTTGGGAACGCGGTCGTAGTCCACAATGCCGAAGCGGAATCCCGGATTCAGCTCCAAAAAATCCCACGAGCGAATGCCGTTGATCGGATCGTACTTCTTGCGCCGAAAAGCCTCCGCCGCATACCGCAACAAAAATCCCTGATAGACCTGCGTATCGCTAACCAGCTCCGCCACCGATTTCGGATCGCGATCCACAAAATGCTCCGTGCGATAAAGCATGCTATAAAGCCCTGAACTCTCGTAGCTGGTCAGGTAAGCATAGGCCTCCGTGTCGATAGGCAAATTGAACCACCGCGGCAAACTCGCCTTCTCATCCCACTGTTGCGCAGCCGTCAGATATTTGCCCAGATTTTCATACGAAGACATCGAGATGCCACCGTACTCGGAAACAAACCCCGTCTTTGCATCGAACATCTCCTGGTAATCCCCCGTCTGCCCGGTCATTCCCGCCGCCGCATACCAGAAGTGCTGCTCTCCCAAATCGCACAAGCTGGGGTGAAAGATGCTGCCCGGCGCAAGCTCGCTGACAATCCCATTCATTTCCGCCATGAATGCGTCGTAACCCTGCTGGTCAACCCCGTTGCTCCACCCGCCCGCCTTTTCATGCGCCTCTGCCAGCGGAGCCCACTCCACCACGGAAGGATGATTGCGCAGCGCCGTCACAATCTCTCTCACCTGCGATCCCGCCTGCTTCAAAAACGGCTCCCGCATCGGGTTGCCCTCATTCATCAACTGCTGTGGCCCATACTGCGGAAACGGAAGTTCCACCACCACCATAATTCCCAGCCGGTCGCACAGCTCGTAAAACTCCGGCTTCTCCACCACCGTAAAATTCACAAGCAGATTAAAGTTCCCATCGCGAAACAGCCGCAAATCCCGCTCATAACTCTCCGAAGTCGGCGTCGACCGGTAAAAATCCGCAATCGGAAACCACGAAGCCTTCACAAACATCTTTCGCCCATTCAGCCGGTACGCCATATCGGCATCGCGCGTAATCGTCCGAATCCCAAACACCACCGACCGCCGGTCACCCCAATCACCCTTCTCCGCGCCAGTTCCCGCCTCCAACGAATACAAATTCTGCGCGCCTTTATCCCAGCTCCACCACAGCCGCGCATCCGGCACGCGCACCTCCATCTCGGCAGTAGTCTCTCCCGGCGCAGCCTTCATCACAAGCGCAGGCAATTCCACCGCAGCTCCACTAAAATTCTCCGGTTTCAGGCTTATCGTCACCGTCCGTGGGCGCGTTTCCTTTCCCGCATTCTTCAGCATCACCCCCACCCGCAGCGTCGCACTCCCGTCCGCCGCGATCGATTCCGTCTCCACATGCAGATCGCCAATCACAACCACATTCTCCGTCCGCAGGTGCACGTTCCTCCAAATCCCCATCACAAAGGTCGCATTCCCCTGCGCCGGCAGTGCATCCCAGTGGATATCGATGTAGTAAGGCGCATTCTTCAACTTCATCCCATCCGGATCAGCCTCGCCACCCAGGTTCCCGTCCAGGTACTCGAGCAAACTGCCTCCCTCGGGCGCCACCGGATGCGTCACCAGAACCGCAATCACATTCTCCTCGCCATACCGCAGCACCCTAGTTACATCGAAAGAAAACGCGGTATAAGTCCCCGCGTGCGTCCCCAGCAGTTGCCCATTCAGCCACAGAGTCGTAAAGTAATCCGACCCATCAAAAACCAGCCGGCTCACTGCGCCCTCGGCCTTCGCTCCGGTTTTGAAGTGCTTCCGGTACCACCACTCCCTGCTGTTCACTTCAATCAGCTCTTTGCTCTCATTAAACGGCTCCTCGCCGGTATAACCCAACTGCAACTGCGTATCCCCCGGTACGGTCACTGTACGAAATCCACTATCATCAAATTTCTCCGACTCAGCCCCAGCCTTCACACCCTCCCCAAACTCAAACGACCCCATCCGCCAATCGCCGCCATCCAGCAGAACATCCACCGCTGCCGCGGGAGCACCTGCAGCATTCTTATCGCGCCCAACCTCCAGCCCATGAGCCGCCGCACCCGCGCCCATCCACAAAGCCGCCGCCAGCAAAATCTCCACTCCCCAATGCCGCATGATTCCTCCTCGCGTAACCACGCCCTCGACCGGACCCATCCACGCAACCATCACCATCGTGGCGTCCAGGAATAGGGGTAAGTTCAGCACTAGTCTCCTGTGTCGAACCTTTATACCACCGACCGCACAACGCCGAATCTGTCCTTGAACCCGCGAGCCTTCCACACTGACGCTCTCCCGCCGGTGTTACCATCAAACCTGACAGATGCAAACAAAAAAACTGAAAATTATCCCTCTCGGCGGACTCGGCGAGTTCGGCATGAATTGCCTCGCACTCCGCTGGGAAGACGACATTATCGTGATCGATGCCGGCCTGATGTTCCCCGAGTCGGAACTCCTCGGCGTCGATGTCGTAGTCCCCGATATCACCTACCTGGTTGAAAACAAGGCGCACGTCCGCGCCATCATCCTCACCCACGGCCACATGGACCACATCGGCGGCCTGCCTTGGCTCCTCTCCGAGCTCAAAGTCCCTGTCTACGCCACCGAGTTCACCCTCGCCTACGTCGAAGACAATCTCGAAGAGAACCACCTGCTCGATGAAACCACCCTCGTAGAGATCATCCCCAAAGAAAAATTCACCATCGGCCCTTTCACCGTCGAGCCCATTCGCGTCACTCACTCCCTGGTCGACTGCGTTGCTCTTGCAATCGAAACCCCCGTCGGCATCGTCATTCACACCGGCGACTTCAAAATCGATCTATCCCCGCTCGATGGCAACGCCTTTGACCTGCACACCTTCGCCGAATATGGCAAGCGCGGCGTCCTGGCCCTTCTTCAGGACTCAACCAATGTCGAGCGCTCCGGCTACACCCCCAGCGAGCGCGCCGTTATCCCCCGCCTCGACGAAATATTTTCCCAAACAAAAAAGAAGCTCTTCTTCTCCTGCTTCTCCTCATCTATTTACCGCATCCGCATCGCCCTTGATCTGGCCCGCAAACATGGCCGCAAAGTAGCAGTCGTGGGTCGTTCCATGATGGAAAGTACTGAGATCGCCCAAGACCTCGGCTACATCGAAATCCCCCAGGGTCTGATTATCAACCCCGGCCAGATGCGCGACTTCACCCCCGAGCAACTGATGATCCTCATCAGCGGCACGCAAGGCGAACCCATGTCCGCCCTCAGCCGCGCCGCCGTCGATAACCACAAGCACGCCCGCATCGAAGCCGGCGACACCGTCATCCTCAGTTCCCGCATCATCCCCGGCAACGAGAAGAGCATCTTTCGCGTAATTGACCATCTCTACCGCCGCGATGCCAACGTAGTCTACGATGACGGCTCCAACGGACTCATCCACGTCAGTGGCCATGGCGCGCAGGAAGAGCAGCGCCTACTCATTAATCTCGTCCGCCCCAAATTTTTCATCCCCGTCCACGGCGACTACCGCAACCTTGTCCATCACGCCAAGGTAGCCATGGAGACCGGCGCGGTCGAGCACGCCATGGTCATTGAAGACGGCGACGTTCTCGAGCTCGACAAAAATGACGCCCGCAAAAAAGACAAAGTAACCGCCGGCCGCATCCTTATCGACTCAGGGTCCTCCATCGACGTAGTAGAGGAACTCGTAATCCGCGACCGTCGCATTCTTTCTGAAGACGGCATAGTTCTCGCCGTCCTCGCCATCAACAAGCGTACCGGCAAGATAGAGCAAGCGCCAGAAGTAGTCATGCGCGGCTTCGGCGGCGCAGACATCACCGACCAGGCCCGCGAGTTAGTGATGAAGACCCTCGACAGCCTCACCACCGAGCAAAAATCTGACTACGGCATGGTCAAAGAAAAAGTCCGCGGAGAGCTGAAGCGCCTTATCCAGAAAACCACCGGCCGCCGCCCCATGATCATGCCCATCATCCTCGAAATCTGAGCGTCGTTCAGCATGGGATGTCGAACCCTGCACGGCGCGCATGAAGCGAAGTTTCGATTAAATCCCGCATTACCAGCCAAACATGTCGCCCCAGCCCATCTTGCTCGTCTTGCTCGTCTTGTCCGGTTGCCAGGTCATCAGTATTCCGTCTGCCAGTTGCACCCCAGCCGCTTCCGCTACCTTCTGTTCGTCATCCTGCAGCGATCCGTTGAGCCTAACCTTCAGCTTAAGCACCTGAGTTGTGCAGGCATAGCAATTTGAACCAGAGAAGGGGAGTGCCTTGTGATCGCTCCTTCGGAAGTAGCGAATCTCGATATTCGCAAATACAGGCTCAAGCTTGCCGTCCTTCTCTCCGCCTTCCTGGATCGCCGCGAACCTACCTTCCAGGACAATGAATTGGGAAAACACGCCATGGGAACCTTGGGTGTCGTTTACCGGTGCTCCCTCTTCGACAGTCTGATCGGCAAGATTGACCCTCTGCAACTCGGCAGGATAACTCGCATAAGAATATTTTGAAAAAGACGGCGATAGCTGAACACTGTCGGCATTGGTGAAATGTTTCACTTCGATCGACTTGAAATCCGGCTTTGAAACTGGCTTTACTTCCTGGGTGGTTAGAACCAATGGCCAGAGAACCATACTTATCAGAACAAAATGCATTGTGAATCGGCGCATAAAAATCTCCTCGCTCAGGGCCCATTATCACAATCAGGATGAGGGGATCGATACTTGCAGATTAGTAGTAGTTCGCGGGATTGGTAACCGATCACGACGAACTCCCGGCCTGTGAAACAGATAGGTGCAGTTTCCCCAGCATGGATCGTGACAGTAGACTTTCATTTGCGAGCAGTGTAGGACCGCGGGCGGCGTGTCGTCAAATAAGGGGCGTAGATATTTAAGCCGCGTGTTCCACGACAGTAAATCATAAGCCGGGGTTCACATAATTCCGAGCGGGTGCCCCCGGTCCCTCGCATTTGGGGACCGGGGTTCACATAATCCCACGCCGGTTGCCCCGTTTCCCATCCATCCGAGTGGGGACCGGGGAAACCACAACCCCACACCAGACACTATCACCACCCCACAAACCCCCGTGTCCCACCCATCCGACTTTTTCCCGTCGCAAGCATGGGATACCATGACACTGAACGACAATTAACCCATGCCAGTCCAACTAACCACAATCGAAACCATCCACTCCGCCGCCGCCCGCATCTCCTCGATCGCCATCCGCACCCCCCTAATCCGCGCCCAATTCCCCGGCCTATCCGGCCACAGCCAACCCAGAGAAATCTACCTAAAAGCCGAATCCCTCCAGCCCATCGGCGCATTCAAAATCCGCGGCGCATCCAACAAAATCCTCCAGCTAACCCCCGAGCAAATCGCCCGCGGCGTCATCACCTACTCCAGCGGCAACCACGCCCAGGGCGTAGCCTACGCCGCCCGCGAAGTCGGCGCCAAAGCCGTAATCGTCATGCCCTCCAACGCCCCCGCCATCAAGCGCGCCGCCACCCTCTCCTACGGCGCAGAAATCGTCGACGTAGGCGTTGCCTCCAGCGAGCGCCTCGCCAAATCCGACGAGCTCGTCCGCAGGCACGGCTACGTCGTCATTCCTCCTTACGACGACGAGCAGATCATCGCCGGTCAGGCCACCTGCGGCCTTGAAATCGTCGAATCCCTACCCGAAGTCGATCTCGTCCTAGCCCCCGTCAGTGGCGGCGGCCTTCTCAGCGGCGTCGCAGCCGCCGTTAAGCAGCTCAGCCCCAGGGCGCGAGTTTTCGGAGTGGAACCCGAGCTGGCCGGCGACACAGCTGAAAGCTTCCGCACCGGCTCCATCGTCACCTGGGGCGCAGAGCTAGTCAGCCGCACCATCGCCGACGGCCTCCGCACCCAATCCGTAGGCGTCCGCAACTTCGCCCACCTCCAAGCCTTTGTAGAAGGCATCATCACCGTAACCGAATCTGAAATCAGAGCTGCCGTGCGCGCCATCGTAGCCGCCACACGCCTCGTCCCCGAGCCCAGCGGAGCCGTATCCACTGCCGCCCTGCTCTTCCACGCAGACCAACTCCCTCCCTATCGGACAGCAGTAGCTGTGGTCAGCGGCGGCAACGTAGACCCCGCCCTCCTGGCCAAAATCCTCACCGAATCCTGAATCGGAGAGTTGCGAATCCTAAATTGGGGTAGTGTGGTCGGTCAGGGCCTTCGCCCTGACAATATGAGTACCCGAACACGAGGGGCTTTAGCCCCTGAGGTATGCTTTTCTAGTAGATTCAAACCAAATACTTTGACCGTTCTCTATCGGCCAATCGTCGATTGAACCACCATAAATGGAGGCTAAGTGAACCCGGAAATTCAGTCCATCCTTCTCGGCATCGTGGAAGGCCTCACCGAATTCCTTCCCGTTAGCTCAACAGCTCACTTGCGAATTACTGAAGCTCTCATGCAAATCCCCCTCGACGACGCCTACTGGAAGATGTACACCATCGTCATTCAGTTGGGCGCCATCCTGGCCCTCCTATTCCTCTTCCTCGGTCGCATCGGCGGATTCCTGCGCACCTTTCCCAGGGGCGAAAACGGCGATCGCAACCTGCTCACCCATCCCATCTCCCTCACCCTCGTCGCCTTCGCCGTCACTTCGGTCCCCGCCCTGCTGCTGCACAAGTGGAGCGAGAAAAATCTCGGCAGCATCAAGGCCATCGCCCTGGCCCTGCTCATCGGCGGCATCGTGATGTGGATCGTCGATGCATGGGCCGCTCGCCGTTTCGACATTACAAGCGATGTTGACGAGATGACCCTCCCCCAGGCCATCTGGATCGGCCTCTGCCAGTCGCTCTCCGCCATTTTTCCCGGCACCTCGCGTTCCATGTCCACCATCGCCGCCGGTCAACTCGTCGGAATGTCGCGTCCCGCCGCCCTCGAATTCAGTTTTCTTCTCTCCATCCCAACCATGATTGCAGCCACTCTCTGGGACCTTATCAAAGAGCTTCATCCCGGCCATGGCCAGGCCGCCCACGTGGTCATGAACTCTCAGAACTGGATCGTCCTGATCATCGGCTTTGTAGTTTCCTTCATCGTCGCTTTTGGCGTAGTCGAGTGGTTCCTCATGTGGGTCCGCAAACACGGCTTCACCCTCTTCGCTATCTACCGCATCCTTCTAGGCTCCGCGCTTCTCATCTACGGAACCAAATACCTGGGAAGCTAGCCGCATAATCACAAGTTGCCAACCATGCCTCAAAAATCACGCCAGCGCAAATCCCAGCTCAAGCGCCCGCCCAATGCGCCTGCCGGGAGACCGGCTTCCATTACTCCTGCAACCAATAAGTGGCAACTTGCCGCTGTCTGCGCCATCCTGGCGGCGGCTACCCTCATTGCCTATCGCGGTGTGAGAAACAACGATTTCGTTGACTACGACGATCACGCCTACGTCCTCGAGAACTCTCATATCCAGCAGGGTTTGACCGCCGCCAGCATCGCGTGGGCGTTCACCACCTTCGACCAATCAAACTGGCATCCGCTGACATGGATCTCTCATATGGCGGATTGGAGTCTATATGGTGATAGCCCAGCCAGCCACCATACGGCAAACGTGTGTTTGCACGCCTCCAATGCGATCCTGCTTTTCCTTTTGCTTTTCTATATGACCGGATCTTTCGGCCGTTCTGCAATCGTCGCATTCCTCTTCGCGTTGCATCCGGCGCATGTTGAATCCGTAGCCTGGATCTCCGAGCGCAAAGATGTCTTGTGCGGGTTTTTCTTTTTCATCACACTGTTTGCCTATGCATGGTATGTGCGCAGGCCATCCTGGAAGCGGTACGCATGGGTCGTCTGCAGCTTTGCCTGCGCTCTCATGTCGAAGCCAATGGCCGTCACTCTTCCCTTCGCTCTGCTCCTGCTCGATCTTTGGCCATTGCGCAGAATAACGTTTGCTTCGGAAACACGCACCGCGTGGTTCCCTTCGCTTTGGAAGTTGTGCGTTGAAAAATGGCCGCTGTTCTTGATGTCGGCCGCTGCCAGCGTCATTACTTTTATTGCGCAGCAAGCTGGTCACTCGGTAACTCCGCTTCGGGCATTGCCCATGGGTGAAAGATTTGCAAACGCGGCCATCAGTTACTGCCGCTACGTACGCATCATGGTTTGGCCCCATCCTCTCAGGACTTTTTACTACTACGATTCAGATCACATCAGCGTTTTTGCTGCGGTGTTACCGGCCATCGCGCTCACCCTGATAACCGTTGCCTGCTGGCATTACCGGAAAGCAAAACCATATTTTCTCTTCGGCTGGCTGTGGTTCCTGGGAACATTGGTGCCGGTAATCGGCATCGTGCAGGTCGGAGATCAGGCCATGGCCGAGCGCTACACTTATCTTCCCTTCGTTGGCCTGTTTATCACCCTCGTCTGGCTGATCGGCGATGCCGTCGCCAACTCTCCAAAGATCAAGTTAGGTACTCAACTGCTTGCCGTCGCGGTCCTTGCCGCCTGCGCCGTGAAAACCAATGCGCAGGTAAAGGTGTGGAAAGATACGGTGACGCTTTTCACCCATGTTCTCGCGATCGACCCGCGCGGGGAAATTCCCAATTCAAGCATGGGCGTCGCGTACGCAAGGCTGGGAAGATTTGCCGAAGCGCAGGATTATTTTGAACGCGCGTTGGTTTATCAACCCTTAGGACCCCTGACTCTTTCTTATTCTGCCTATTGCCTGATGCAAACCGAGATGCAAACCCACGATCCGCGTAACCTCCCGCTCGCTGGGCAACGCCTCGAGCTGTCCTTGCGGATTGATCCTGAGGATCGCAACGCCCTGGCCGATATGGCATTATGGTTTAATTTGATGGGCAGGCCAAAGGATGCAGAGACGTATGGCAGAAAAGTGGTCGCTTCGCACCCGGACTATTTATCCGCACGGGTCTATCTTGCCGACGCTCTTCGTGCGCAGGGAAAACTTGACGAGGCGGTTCAGCAGTACCATCAAGTGATTGTTCTCGAACCAAATAATTACAGCGCGTATAACAATTTAGGCATGATCTTTGATCGCCAGGGATTCAAGCGGGAAGCACTGAATGAATTCCGACAATCTCTGGCCATTGAGCCCGATCAGCCGGTGCCCCATTACAAAATAGGCAAAATACTCTCGGAGATGAATCAGTTCCCTGAAGCGGTAAAAGAGCTTACCCAAGCCGTGCAGCTCGACCCTGGAAGCGCCAATGCACATAACGGCCTCGGCGTGGCCCTGTTTCAACTAGGAGATCGAGAAAAGGCAATTGAGCAGTTCAAAGATGCGCTGCGTATTGATCCATCCTTTGCCGAGGTAAAGCGAAATCTCGATCTTGCTCTAGCTCAAACAGGAAAATAGAAGCACCAAAGCCGGTTGTTTCTGAACCGGGTTCCCCACGGATTGGTCTTCATCTGCGGGCCTGTTCCCTGTTCCCTGTTCCCTGTTCCCTGTTCCCTGTTCCCTATTCCCTATTCCCTATTCCCCAGCCCCTGTTCTCTGACAGGGGGTCCACACCAAGGTTCCCCCTGCCCGTTTTTACCCAAAATACCCCACCCCAGCCTCCATAATTAAACTTGCTCTGGGATTGTTCTCGCCGCTCCAACGGCTCGCTCGCGGAACATCCCGTGGCAGCCGAAGCACGGGAGCGCCCTAGCCATGAAGTCCATTCGCATCGCCCTATCGCCCACCGGCAGCCGGCCCCTCAATATCTTCCTGGGGCTGGTTCTTCTGCTGGTCTCGCTCCTCCTTTTCCTCGCGCTCGCCACTTACTTCCCTGCCGACCCTTCGCTGAACTCCGCCACTAGCCTGCCCGCACACAATTGGGCCGGCCTCTTCGGCGCCTGGCTCTCTGACCTCCTCCTGCAATCGCTCGGCATCACCGCCTTTTTCCTCCCCATTTGGCTAGCCGGAATCGGCTGGTCGTGGATGCAGTCTCGCGCCGGAGACTCGCCCGTCCTCCGCTGGGTCGGCGCCTCCCTGGCCCTTATTTTTCTGCCCACCGCCATCGCCCTGTTGCCCTGGCACTGGCGCTGGCTCCATCAGCTGCCTATTGAGGGGGTACTGGGCCGCCTCATGGCCGACCTCCTCGTCCGTTACCTCAACCGCCAGGGCACCTGGCTGGTTGCCGGCGTCCTGGCCGCCGCCGGTCTCTACTTTGCCTGCGCCGTCGGTTTCTGGGCACTCAAAGAAAGCATTCGGGATCGCTGGCTCCACGCCGTCTCATGGCACGATCGCTGGCGCAACTGGCGTGAAGAGCGCGCCGAGCGCCGTGAAGAACTCCGCACCCAGCGTGAAGCCGCCGCCCGCTCCGATGCTGATCACGATTTAATCTCCGGCCTCGATACCGAACAATCCGTCCGCCGTCCGGGCTTTTTCGCCCGCCTCTTTGGCCGCCGCGACCGCACCCCGGACCTTGACCCCCTCGATGAAATTCCAGCTTACCAGCGCGCTCATTTAGACTCGTCCAGCGAAGAAATTCCCGTAGCCGTACCCGCGCAAAAACAAAGCATCTGGGAACGTACCGCAACACCGCAGCCAACCCCATCCAACGTGGTCCCCATGCAGCCCAGGCCCCAACCGGCTGCCCAAAAGCCGGTTGGCCCGGAGCCTGCCCTCAGCCTGTCAAAGGGTCTCACTTTTGAGACCTGGGATGCCACCGTATCCAACAAACCCGACCCACAGAAACCACAGCCCGTCGGTAAGTTTGAGCCCACTCTGCCCCCCAGTGAAGCAATCGCCATCCACAACCGCGCCGACGCCAACCTTCACACCGTCACCGTCGCCCCCAAAAACGTCAGCGGCTTTAAGCTCCCGCCCAGCACCCTGCTCAACGCCGGCGACGCGCCCCAGGCCATCCGCGAAGACGAACTCCGCGAAGAAGCCCGAGCCCTGGTCGAAAAATGCGCCGAGTTCGATGTCCGTGGCCAGGTCGTGCAAATCAACCCCGGCCCCATGGTCACCACCTACGAATTCAAGCCCGAGCCCGGCGTCAAATACTCGCGCGTCACCACCCTCGACGACGACCTCTGCCTCGCCATGCGCGCCGAGTCCATCCTCATCGAGCGCATGGCCGGCAAAAGCACCGTCGGCATCCAGGTCCCCAACCGCGAGCGCGAAACCATTCACCTCCGCGACGTGGTTGAAAGCGATACCTTCCACAAGGCCAAATCCCGCCTCACACTGGCCATGGGCAAAGACATCAACGGCCGCATCGTCACCGCCGACCTGGCCTCCATGCCTCACGTCCTCATCGCCGGCTCCACCGGCTCCGGCAAATCCGTGGCCATCAACGCCATGATCATGTCCCTGCTCTTCCGCACCACCCCCGCGCAGGTTCGTCTCATCCTCGTCGATCCCAAGCGCGTCGAGCTCGGCATGTACGAAGGCATCCCCCATCTCTTCACGCCCATCATCACCCAGCCCAAGCTGGCCGCCAACGCCCTCCGCAACGCCGTCCGCGAAATGGAGCGCCGCCTCAAGCTCCTCGCCTCCCGCAGCGTCCGCAACATCGACCAGTACAACAAGCTTTTTGAATCCGCCATGCCCTCGCTCTTCGACGACGCTGAAGACTCGGAACCCCTCCCCTACATCGTCATCATCATCGACGAGCTGGCCGACCTAATGATGCTCGACCGCTCTAACGTCGAGGAATCCATCACTCGCCTCGCCCAAATGGCCCGCGCCGTCGGCATCCATCTCATCCTCGCCACCCAACGCCCCTCGGTCGACGTAATCACCGGCCTCATCAAAGCCAACATCCCCACCCGCATCAGTTTCCGCCTCGCCACCAAGGTCGACTCACGCACCATCCTCGACACCAACGGCGCTGAAGCTCTCCTTGGTCGCGGCGACATGCTCTTCCTCCCGCCCGGCACCAGCCGTCTTATGCGTCTCCACGCCCCTCTGGTCACAGAAAAAGAAACCGCCGCAGTAGTCGAATTCTGGAAGAACCAGGGCGAAGCAGAATATGTCCACGACTTCCTCGAATCCCCCAAAGACGACCGCGCCAACCCCGACGGCTCCAACCCCGACCCCGAAGAAAACGACCCCATGTTCGACGATGCCGTCCGTCTCGTCTTCGAATTCGGAAAAGCTTCGACCTCACTCCTCCAGCGCCGCCTCAGAATTGGCTACGGCCGCGCCGCCCACCTCATCGACCTGATGGAAAACGACGGCTTAGTAGGCCCCGCTGACGGCTCCCGCCCCCGCGAGTTACTAAAAGCCCCCAACTGGCTCCACGAAGTAACCACCTCAATCAACGACTAGCTCGCATCCAGGCATCTCACTTTCTTCAATCCCACAAAAGATGGGTGGCCCAGGTCCCGATTTTGGGACCTGGGAAACCACAAAATCCAACAACCGGAAAACGGGCTAACTCGCCTGCTTCACAAATGCCCCGTACCCCATCCATCCGCGCAACTTGCGGGTGGGTGGGAAACCACAAAACCCAACAACCGGGAAACGGGAAAATCGGGCTAGCTTGTACGGTTTTTGGCCCCTGAGCGACGCTTTACACGAACCGAACGACATACAGATAATGTCTTTTCAACAAGGTGGTTATTGACAAATAACCCTCTGTAACCCTCTGCACCCTGCTATCCCTCACCCTTCGTGATCGAACGGGCGTTTTTGAGGCCGGAGCGGGAAACCGCAAAACCCAACAGGCCTTAAAACCCAGAGCAATCGCGGCTGCAAGCTGGCCGGCCCAGACGCTGCTCCACGCGCTTCATCGCAAGCAGAACCCTACCATTCCCCCCAACAAAACCGAAAAAGGAGATCGAACGAAATGACGAGAACCGAATAACAACTGCAAATGCCGGTACTGGGTCCGCAAGACTATCGCTTGGGCGAACCTCTGGATGTGCTGGGTGAACCATGCCTGGTAAAACTCGCCGGTGCTGATACAAACAACTCTGTCTCAGTCGTGCACCTGACGATACCCCGGCTCTCCGGCCCCCCCGCTGCATCGCCATTCCAGAGAAGACGAGTGGTTTTACGTGCTCGACGGCGAGCTCACATGCGAGGTTGACGGGCAGCGCTTCACCGTCGGCAAAGGCGCTTCGGCATTCGCTCCCCGCGGCACCGCGCACGCCTTCCAGAACTTTCACGACCAAACTGCTCATATCTTGGTCATGGCCACTCCCGCTGGTCTTGACCAGTTCTTCCTTGACCTGACGATCCAGAACAAAGGATTGGTCCAACCGGATTATGCGCGTGTAGAGCAGCTGATGCAGAGCTACGGTATCGAACTTCTTGGCCCGCCGCTGTCCAATTAGCGCGGAGCGACAAGAAACCTGAACTGGACAATGGGTAAACCACCCATCCCCAAAAGCCCAGTGCCCCATCCATCCGCGCAATTTGCGGATGGGTGGGAAACCACAAAATCCAACAACCGGAAGACGGGCAAATCGCCTACTTCACAAAAACCCCGTGCCCCATCCTTGCGATTTTTTCAATCGCAAGGGTGGGAAGCAGAAAAACCCGTGCGAGCCTCCCGCGAGCGTCTGCCCCACCGCAGGTGGTCACCATTTTAGCGTCACAAACATAGCCACCGTCGCTGCACCCATAAACACAAACGTAGCCCACACCAAAACATTCGAGAGCACCCCGCTCCGATACTCGCCCATGATCTCCTTATTCCGAGCGATCCGTGCAATAAGAAAAATCAACGGCACCGCAACCACTCCATTGATAACCGCCGTCACAACCAAAGCCTGAATAGGATTGATGCCGATAAAATTGATCATCAACCCAATCAGCGTCGCAATCGTGATCACACCATAAAATCCATGCGCCCTCTTCAATTGCATATTCAGCCCCGATTTCCAGTTCAACGCCTCGGCCAGCGCATACGATGCCGACCCTGAAAAAACCGGCACAGCCAGAAACCCCAATCCGATAATCCCAACAGCAAAAATCAACTCGGCCAGAAACCCCGCATGCGGAAAAGTATGCACCAGCGGCGCCAGCGCCTTCGCCGCATCCACTGCAGTTGCGATGTGTGTAATCCCATTCCCATGCAGCACCGTCGCGGCAACCACGATAATGCACCATGCAGCAATCTGCGACGAAAGCATCCCCATGAAGTTGTCCAGTCGCAGCCGCTTCATAAACGGTTTGGTAAGCTTCGGCACTCCGTTATGGATCATCCTTTTGCTTCGCTCTTCTTCCACCTCTTCTGAAGCTTCCCAAAAGAACATATACGGCGAAATAGTAGTCCCAATCACGCCCGTGATAATAAAGAAAAACGCCGAGCTAAACTCGATATGCGGCACAAAAGTTGCCTTCAGAATTACGCCCCATGGCTCATGAACCAGGAACACTGTAATCACGTAAGAGAACAGCGTGACGCAAAGCCACTTCAAAATCCGCGCATAAGTCCGGTAAGACGTGAAGATCTCCAGAATAAGAATCAGCGCGGTAAAGAAAAGCACCAGCACCGTAAAACTGACGGGCACGATAAGCTGCGCCGCGGCGCCCATCGCCCCCAGATCCGCTCCCAGGTTGATGGTATTGGCCACCAGGATCAGCGCCAGCGTCCCATAAAGCACCTTCTTGCTATAGTGTTCCTTCACTACAGCGGCAATGCCTTTTCCGGTCACTGCGCCAATCCGGGCGCATGCCTCCTGCACCGCCGTCAGCATGGGCAGGATAAGCAGCGCCGTCCACAGCTGCCCATACCCGAACTGCGCTCCGGTTTGCGTGTAAGTCGCAATCCCCGACGGGTCGTCATCCGCCGCGCCAGTAATGAGCCCTGGACCCGCAATCTTCAGCAGCTCCCTCGTTTGCCTTCCAAATTTCGCCATTGCAGCCAGAATACCTGTAGTAATCTATTTCCAATGTCCAGTTATGACCACCGATCCCCAAATCAAACCGGCTCACAGACTCGCTGACTTCCTGACTCGCTCACTCGCGAATCCCTACGCCCTGCTCCCGCATATACTTATTACGAGCCGCACCCATGAAGCCCCTTCTAGCGATCTGCCTCCTAGCCTGCGCCGTCCTCCCCGCCCAGCAAACCCCCGCGCCCACTGAGCTACCCGCCAGCCCATTCGTCATCAAAGACACTTGGTTCATAGGCGGCGCCGGCAACTGGGACTACCTCACCATGGACCCGCAGACAAGCCAGCTCCTCATCGCCCACGGCCCCGTCGTGCAAGTGGTTGACACTGAAACCGGAACCCTCGCCGGCCAGATCACCGGCCTCCGCTTCGCCCACTCCATCGCCCTTGATGACTCCGGCGAATTCGGCTTCGTCAGCGACGGTCCCGCTAACCAGGTAGCAGTCTTTGACCGCCGCACCTTCAAAATCATCGCCCGCGTCCCCGCCGGCCCCAATCCCCGCGCCCTGGTCTTTGAACCTCAGACCCGTTTGCTCTTCGCCGTCAGCTCCGACCTGCTGCCACAAAGCTCATCCACGTCGCGCCCCGCCAATCAGCCCAAATCCTCCGTTACCGTCATCGACTCACAAGCGCGCGCCGCGATTGCAACCATCCTCCTTCCCGGTAAGCTAGGTTTTGCTGCCACAAATGGCGCCGGCCAGCTCTATATCGTCCTCCTGGACCTCAACGAAATCGTCTGGATTGACGTGGCAGCCATCGAGCCCCGTCTCCGCGGCGCCCCACCCACATCTGAATCACCCAGCGCCACACCCGCACGGGCCCCAGGCTCCCGCGTAACCATCGATTGGAGCTCTCTTCCCCGCACTGCCCAGTCAACCGGCAACCATATCCGTTTTTTTTCGCTGGGCTCAGATTGCCCCGACCCCCGCAGCATCACTGTCGACAGCAACCACATGCGCCTCTTCGCCGCCTGCAACAACCTGACCATGAAAGTCCTGAACGCCTCCACCGGCGAGTTCATCACCTCCCTGCCCATCGGCTACGGTGTTGAGGCAATCGGATACGATCCCGACCGCGGCCTCATCTACACCGCCAACGGCGCCGCCATGGGAAGCCTCACCGTCATCCGTCAGGACGTCACCGACACCTACGCTGTCATCCAGACCCTGCCCACCCGCGAGCGCGCCAGCACCCTGGCCGTCAATCCCGCCACAGGCGATGTCTACCTGGTTACCGATTATCACGGCGCCCCTCTCGACAAGCCCGGCACCATCGGCACACTCCACACCCCGCAGGCGCCAGACAGTTTCCAGGTGCTGGTCATCTCCCATTGACACTACCCACTTACAAACCCAGATACCGCCCTGATAACCCCAACCGATTCTCCACCCGACCCCGCCCCACAGTGGCACACTATATCCATGCTCGATTTCGGTGACCAGCGGGATCTTCCCATCATCCTGCTCATTGACGACGATCCCATAAGCCGCGAGGTGATGGCCACAGTTCTCACCATGAGCGGCTACACCATCTACACCGCTGAAGGCGGCGCGCCGGCACTCAAGCTCATCGCCGACGGTGCCTGCGTCCCCAGCGTCATCCTCATGGATGCGCAAATGCCCGATCTGAGTGGAACCGATCTCATCGAGCAACTTCGCTCCAGCAGCCACGCCCGTATCTTTACCATCAGCGGCAGCAACCCTCCAGACGACGTAATCGCCGCAGCCGACGGATTCCTACTCAAGCCCTTCACCCCTGAAAACCTCGGCAAACTGATCGAAAAGAAACGGCCCGCCCCATCCCCCCCTGAAATCTCCATCTCCGCCGTCCCCACCGGCAGCCCATCCTCGGCCAAACCATACTCAGCCCTCCCGGTCGTCAACCCGGAGATCCTCGCCCAGCTTCGCGAGATGATGTCCGAACCCGCCGTCCGCCAGATCTACGCCGCGATCGTCTCCGATCTCGCCCGCCGCATTTCCCTTCTCGAGGCTGCCATCGCCAAAAAAGACTTCGCGGAAATCAGCCGCATCGGACACGCAATCAAGGGCGGATGCGGTATGGCCGGCGCCCAGCAGGCCGCACGCATCGGCGCGGAACTCGAATCCCCCGTTAACCATCTGGATAACATCCCGGCCCTGCTTGAAAATTTGCGCACCGCTGCCGCCAGCCTGAAGCGTATGCTGGAAGTTGAATTCCAGGCGTAAAGCAGAACCCTTTCTGCGGAGGAAGCCGCGAGTGGAACGACCGATTCGAATTGTGGTGGCGGATGACCATCCAGTAGTGTGCATTGGCGTGCGCAACATGCTCTCTGAAACTGAGGGCTTTGAAGTCATCGGCGACGCCTCGGACGGTGATGAAGCCATCACCCAGACTCTTGAACTCCAGCCGGATATCCTGCTGCTCGACGTGCAGATGCCGCGTCTGCCCGGCCTTGAGGCCATGCGCGCCATCATGACCGGCATGCCCACGGTCAAGATCATCCTGCTCACCTCTACCATCAGCACCCAGCAGGTCATTGAGGCCCTGCACATCGGCGCCCGCGGCATCGTGCTCAAAGACGCCCTCGCCGACCACCTGCAGACCGCCATCAAAACCGTCTCCGGCGGCGACTACTGGATCGGCGGCAAACGTGTCATCAACCTTGTCTCTGCCCTCCACGACCTCATGCAGCAGGCCCAGGTGCCGCAGCGCAAGACCTACGGCCTCACCCCTCGCGAGCTTGAAGTTGTCGGCGCCATCGTCGAAGGATGCAGCAACCGCGACATTGCCAAGCAGTTCAACCTCAGCGAAGAAACCGTCAAGCGCCACCTCTCCAATATCTTCGACAAAACCGGCGTCTCCACACGGTTGGAACTGGCCCTCTTCGCCATTGCGCATCATCTGGTCGAGCCGCAGGAGCAGTGATAAGAGCAGGGACTAGGGAATAAAAGAGCAGGGGTCAGGGGTCAGAGGTCACCAGTCCGAGATCAGGCAACCGAAAAGCTGCCTGTTCACAGGTTCCGCACATCCAACTTCGAGGAGGTCTGTAAATGGCCCTAAGGAAGCTTTCCCTTCTGTTTGCCGTAACTGCGGTTTCTGTCATCGCCATCTCCCTGGTCGCCGGATGCCAGGCCAACAAACCAGCGGCCACCGCCGCGGTTCCTGCCAGCCAGCTTCAGCCTTACACTGCCCCCGATCAAAGCGCCTCCGCCGGCGTCCCCACTGGCTGGCAAGTCACCAAGGGCCAGGAGACCGTCATCACGATGACCGGCCCGCAAGGTGAAACTGTCGCCCTCGGCAATACTCTCGTTGCCAAGAGCGGAGCCTTCAAGGCCGGCCAGCGTGGCTCCAATGGAATCGACCTCTCCATGCCCTACGCCGCCCCGCTCACGCAAAAGCTGACCATGATCATCCAGCAGAACGCGGCTGTCGCCGGCAAACCTGCGCCGCAGATCAACATCACCTCCGCCACTCCGATCCAGCTACCCGCGGCCCTCGGCCAGTGCGGCCGTTTCATCGCCGATATCAACGGCGCACAAGGGCAGATGAAGATCATGGGCGTTCTCTGCTCATTGCCGCTCGACTCCGGCGGCGCATACAAAAACATCATGCTCATGGCGCAGGCTCCCGCTGCCGTGGCGGCACAGTCCGCTCCCACCGCGCAAGCCATCTTCCAGAGCTACCGGATTCCCACCGCGTGGCTCCAGAAAAAGCTCACTCCTCACACCGCGCCCCCGCCCCCGCCGGCCAGGGCCGCAGCATCAGCAGCCATGATGAATAGCTCCACCATCCTGGGCGAGGCCGGCGCGGACAACAGCGCCAATTGCTTTGATCTGGCCGTGCTGCGCGAAACACCCACGTACCAACTACCCAGAAGCTGCGGCGGCACAAAGCCGGATTAGTCGTCAGAGGGCAGGGGTCAGATGCTCTGAATTTGTGGACCCATTTGAATACAAAAAATTGCTGAAATCTCTAACTACGGGACTCCATTGGGGTCGGCGCGCCGCTTTGTGTCGAAGTGATGCTTTGTATGTGTACCGAATTGACGATAGCTTGAATTGAATATCACCAGATTTCTCGAAATGTTCGGGTATGAGCGCGGTTTGCAGATTATATGGCGCCGTTTATGTACATTTTTCTCCTAGACAAATGGTGCTGTTTTGGGCGGGATGCAAAGACAAACGCGACTACAGATGCAGATGCAAATGCAAGAGCAAGAGCAAAAGCAGGTGCTTCGACTCGCTGCGCTCGCTCAGGATGACAGTCGGTTGTTGGTCGCTCAAGATGACACATCAAAAAAAGGAGATGGGACTATGAGGGAAAAACAGCGGACGTTCGAGAGACGGAAGTTGGACATGGAAATGCGATTTTTCAGAATGGCAGCAAAAGAGAAGAAACCTACGATGAATCTGCTTTGCACGGTGAGAAAGGTGATGGGGGTTCCGATGAAGGTGATGGCGCGGGAGATGGGCGTGAACCGCTCGGTGATCTTCCGCATGGAGCAGGGCGAGGTGCGGGGATCGATCTCGATGAATAATCTGGTGCGGGTGGCCGGCGCATTGGGCTGTCAACTAATCTATGGGATCATTCCGAGCGATGGGGGGACTCTAGAGCATATGGCGCACAAGCGATTGTGGAAAAAGTTGCTGAAGGAAGAAAGGGGTGAGGGTTAGGGGCAAGGGGTCAGGGATCAGATGGACGGCGGGGCAGGCTTGGTCTCTGGCTTCCGGATTGGCGATAGTCCGTAGAGTTATCATTCCGGGGAACGCTACGGCGTTTTTGGGGACCAATCCTCTGGGACTCGCTACGGGGTGAATTCATCAGCATCCCGAAGGAGGCCATTGGGATGGCAACAACTTGTGAAGACAAGTCTCGAGCGGTGCCGAGGGTCATTCGGAGTGGAGTGTCGTGATCGGATCGAGGCGCATGGCGCGCAGCGCAGGGACGTAACTGGCGGCGATGGCGACGGCGGTGAGCACGGCGGTCACGCCGGCGAAGGTGGAGAGATCGTAGGGCGAGACACCGTAAAGCAGGCCGGCCATGAGATGAGAGACAATAAGCGCGCCAACCAGGCCCACGCCGGCGCCGGCGGCGGCCAGAGTGAGGCCCTGGCGTAAAACCATCTTGAGGATATCGCGCCTTTGCGCGCCCAGCGCGAGGCGAATGGCGATCTCGCGCGATTGCTCATTGACCAGGAAGGAGATGGTGCCGTAGATTCCCAGGCCCGCGAGCAGCAGGGCAGTTGCGGCAAACAGCGCCACCATTTCCATGGAGAACCGCCGCACAGAAAGCGAAGAGGAGAGAACGTCGTCCAGGGTCTCCGCGTGGAAGACGGGAAGCTCCGCATCGACGGCCTGGACTTGTGTGCGCACCTGCGCGGAGATGGCGGCGGGATCGACCTGTCCGCGCAGGTAGAGCGCAAGAAACTTGGCGGGGCGCTGGTAGATGTCGAGGTAGATCTGCGGAATGCCGGCGTCTGCAAGCGATTCTGTGCGTGCATCGGCAATGACGCCGACGATGGTGGTCCAGTCCGGCCTGGCGCGGCCCAAACGGCCCAACAAATGCACTCGCTTGCCGACCGGATCCTCGCCCTTCCCATCTTTGCCTGGCCAGTACGTGCGCGCCGCGGCCTGGTTGATGACTGCGACCAAGGGCGTAGCTTCAAGGTCCTGGTCGACGAAGAGGCGTCCACGCACAAGAGTCATGCCCAGCACGTGGAAATATTCCGGTGAGACGATCGATGTATCGATCAGCGGAGGCTGGCTGCTTTGCACTTCCTGGCCTTCGTGAAGCAATGGAATTATTCTGCGATCATTCTGGCCATGGCCAAGGGGAATGGCCGCCCGATCGCTGACGGCGGCTTCTTCCACGCCCGGAATCGTCCGGTTGCGGCGCAGAACTTCGCGCAGCAACACGGCTTCCTGCGTGGCGGTCCGGTAAATGTCGGTTTTGGGATCGTTAGGATTCGGCAGCGAGGTCTCGATCGCCACGACCCGAGTGGGATTGAAGCCGAGTTGCACCTTGAACAAGTCCCAGAAGCTGCGCAGCAGAAGGCCGGCGGCGATCATCAGCACCAGGGAAAGGGCTAATTCACCAATCACCAGAACATGGCGCAAGACCGAGCGCCGCCGGGAACCGTTGGAGCCACGACCTTCCTGCCGGAGCGTCGCAGTCAAATTAAGTCGGCTTGTGAGCCACGCGGGGGCAAGCCCGAAGATGGTTCCGGCGGCGACAGAGACGACGATGGCAAACGCCAGCACGCCCCAGTTGATGGATATGTCATTGAGGCGCGGCAGGCTTTCGGGAACAAATTGCAGCAGGAATTTCCGGGCGCAGAAGAGAACCGCGAAACCAGTGATGCCGCCAAGTACGAAGAGTAACAAGCTTTCGGTGAGGAGCTGACGAATGAGGCGCATTCTTGCGGCTCCCAGTGCCTGGCGAACCGCCATCTCGCGTCCGCGCGCGCTGGCGCGAGCGAGCAGCAGATTGGCGACGTTGACGCAGCTGATCAGCAGGACCAGGCCGACCGCGCCGAACAGCAGAATGAGCGATTGGCGAACGTTGCCGACAAGAGACTCGGCCAGGGGAGTGAGGTGGAAAGTCCATTCGGCCTGGGGCGGATAATCCGCGGGATATTGCTTCTTCAACGATGCAACCAGGGCATCGAGACGCCCCTGCGCGGCCTCAGGCGAAAGACCGGGCTGAAGGCGCGCGATGGTCTCGTAGACCAAACGCGTGCCGCGCATCGGCGGCGTCCGGTCGGAAAATCCATCCGCCGCCCACAATTCGGTACTGACCTGCTCGCTGGTTTGGCCCTGGTCACGAAAGCTGGCGGGCATGACGCCGACAACATGAAAGAAATCGTTGTCAATGCGGATACTTTTGCCGAGAATGTGCGGGTCGGCGCCAAATGCGCGCTTCCAGAACCCATCGCTGATGACGACTTCGCCGTTGGAACCGGGTGTGGCGTCATGCGGATCGAAGGTGCGGCCCAACTGCGCGTCGACGCCGAGCACCGCGAAGTAGCTCGGTGAGACCGTCGCTCCGGCGACGCGCGTGGGCTGGCCGCTGCCGGTAAGAGTGTCGGTGCCGAAAAAGCAAAAGGACGCATATTGGAAGATTCCCGAGTTCTGGAGGTCTCTCAACTCAGGGATGGAGAAGCCGATGTCGTGCGCGCCCACGCCGGGAAGGTTGGCTTCAATTCGCACCAGTTCGCTGGGGTGGGGGTAGGGCAAAGGATGCAGCAGGGTTGCGTCGATGACGCTGTAGATGGCGGTGGTGGCTCCGACGCCGAGGGCGATGGTGGCGATGGCAATCAGGGAAAATCCGGGAGACCGGTGCAGCATGCGAAACGCGTAGCGGAGATCGAGGAGAAAATTCTCAGCAAGCGGAAGACCTTGCTCGGCGTTGTGGTGCTCGCGAATGGCCTGGGCCGCGCCAAGCTTCAGTGCGGCCTGCCTGCGCGCCTCGACGGGCGGCATGCCGGCTCGCAGGTTCTCCTCAGTCTGGAAGGCCACATGCTCGGCCATCTCTTCCTGGAGGCGCTGGTCGGCGCGCCTTCCGGTGGTGAAGTTCGAGAGGCGAATGAAAAAGCGGCGCAGGAATCTCATGGCAGGTCCTCTGCTTTGACTTCAAAGAAGCGCGCGATGATAGCCGTGGTCTGCATCCAATCGCGGGTCTCCGTCTGCAGCTGTTTGCGGCCTGTTACGGTAAGGCGATAGAAGCGGGCGCGGCGGTTGTTTTCCGATGTATCCCATTGCGAGGCAATCGAGCCTTCATTCTCCAACTTCAGCAGCAAGGGATAAAGGGCGCCCTGGTTGACAGCCAGAACATCTCCGCTGATCTGCTCGATGCGGCGGGCAATCCCGTAGCCGTGCTGCGGCCCCAGGGCATCCAGTGTCTTCAGGACCATCAGCGCAAGCGTTCCTTGCAATACGTCCGGCTTTTCTTTCATTGGGAGACCCACCTTTAGGTTTCCAACAGGAATAATGTCATGATTCCTGTTGGAAAGCAACAGAAAATTTTGCGCGATCTTTCGACGCCAAGTCCAGAAGAGCTGTCAGGAAACTGCCGGGAGACTGTTTATTGAGGACGCCGTAGTTGTGATTTCTAATGAAGAGTCGGCATATCGGAAGTAGCTGCATCGGAAGAGCGGG
This sequence comes from Occallatibacter sp., assembly GCA_049515455.1. GTDB lineage: Bacteria > Acidobacteriota > Terriglobia > Terriglobales > Acidobacteriaceae > Telmatobacter. The sequence goes on along the minus strand of JBEKUB010000018.1, from coordinate 33,579 downwards.
AATTTGAACGCGGCTTTGCTGCTTACACGATTCCTCAATTTTTCGATCAGTGGTTGGTGGCATGGCGAGAAACCGTGCTCTTTCAAAGCGAATTGGGGGTGGTCGATTTTTTGGTGGTGTCGAAACCCCGGCCTGCCAACCCGTACGCTCTGGGGCTCCGATGAACAAACGCAGGTCCTTCGACTCGGTCGCCGTGGCGACCTTCGCTCAGGATGACAGGTTGTAATTGCGATTGGGATGGCGGCCGGGGCGAATTTGGGATGGCGCTTCGCGGCGGGGTGGTTAGAATGGATGCATGAAACTGAACGGGAAGATCGTGTTGATTACCGGGGCCAGTTCTGGGATTGGGGCGGCTACGGCGGCGGCGTTTGCGGCGGAGGGGGCACGGCTGCTGCTCGCCGCTCGCCGCGCCGGAAAGCTGGCGGAGGTGGCTTCACTGGCGCTGGAGCGCGGTGCTGCGGCGGTGCACTCGATCGACCTGGACGTGCGCGATCGCCGGGCAGTGCAGGACGCGATTGACGCTCTGCCTGCGGAGTGGGCGGAGATCGATGTGCTGGTGAATAACGCCGGGCTCAGCCGGGGCCTGGAGAAGCTTTACCTGGGCAAGATCGAGGACTGGGAAGAGATGATCGACACCAACGTAAAGGGGCTTCTTTATGTCTCGCGCGCCGTGGTGCCGGGGATGGTGGTGCGCAAGCGGGGGCACGTGGTGAATCTGGGGTCGACGGCCGGGGAGATGACGTATCCGGGAGCGGCGGTTTATTGCGGGAGCAAAGCGGCGGAACGGGCGATCAACGACGGGCTGCGGCAGGATTTGCTGGGGACGCCGGTGCGGGTAACGACGATCGATCCGGGGATGGTGGAGACAGATTTCAGCCTGGTGCGGTTTCACGGGGATGCGGAGAGGGCTGCGAAGGTATACAAGGGGGTCACACCGCTGAAGGCGGAAGACGTGGCCGACGCGATTTTATGGGCCGTGACCCGACCTGCGCATGTGAATGTGGCGCGGGTGCTGCTTACGCCGGTGGACCAGGCCAACTCGCTGCTGTTTAACCGCGAACCCTAGAGGACCGCGGTGGTGGGGCTAACCCATGGCTTGAATCTGGCCTTCGATCATGGTGAGGGCGTCTTCAAGCGCCGCGCGACGTGCCGGGTTTGAGGTTTTCTGCGAGAGGATATTTTCCCGTTGCAGATTGAGGGCCTGCTTTTGCCGCTCCCGTTCGGTGCGGTGCTGTTCGGCTATGCGGCGAGCTTCTTCGCTCACAAAACCGTCGTCGGAGTCGACCTCCAGCTGTTGCAGGGTTTTTGCCATCGTTACCTCCAGGGATATACTTTTTTTTGAAGTAGGAACCCTGTCTTCTATTCTAGAGTGTTTGGCCGAGTTGTGTCCCATGGAGTGAATCCGGTTAGCCATGGAAGCGGGAAGGACTGAGCATGCGGGTATGGCAGATTTCGTCGTTTGGCGTTGATTCTTTGGAGTTTGCGGAGCGGCCGACGCCTGCCGCCGGACCCGGCGAGGTGCTGGTCAGGGTGCATGCAATTTCGTTCAATTATCGCGATTTGCTGGTGGTAAAGGGACTTTATAACCCGAAAATGAAGCTGCCGCGGATTCCGTGCTCCGACGGTGCGGGAGAAGTGGCGGCGGTGGGAGAGGGTGTGAGCCGGTGGAAGCCGGGAGACCGCGTGGCCGGGATCTTCATGCAGAACTGGCTGGACGGCGAACTGACCGGGGCAAAGGCGCGCGGAGCACTGGGCGGGGACATTGACGGCATGCTGGCCGAGTACGTGGTTCTGAAACAGACCGGGCTGGTGGAGGTGCCGGAGTACTTGAGTTTTCAGGAGGCGGCCACGCTGCCCTGCGCAGCGGTGACGGCGTGGAATGCACTGAAGGCTGGGAAGGTGAAGCCGGGCGGGACGGTGCTGATTCAGGGAACCGGCGGGGTTTCGATTTTTGCGCTGCAACTGGCGCGGCTGCGGGGAGCGCGGGTGCTGGGGATATCAAGCAGTTTTGAGAAGCTGGAGCTGGCGCATGCGCTGGGTTTGGACGCGAGCTTGAATTACCTGGACTATCCCGACTGGGAACGCTGGGTGCTGGACGAAACAGGCGGCGAAGGCGTGGACCTGGTGGTGGAGGTGGGCGGGCTGGCTACGTTGCCTCGCTCGCTGAGGGCGGTCAGAGTAGGCGGGGTGATTGCACAGGTGGGGGTGCTGAGCGGCTCGGCCGAGGCTGACGCGCTGCCGATTGTTTCACTGCTGCACAAAATGGCGCGCATTCAGGGGATTTATGTTGGATCGCGCAAGGACTTTGAGGATTTGAACAAGGCCATCACGCTGGCCGTGCTGCGGCCTGTGGGCGAGAACTTCCATTGGTCGCAGGCTCGCGAGGCACTGATCCGCATGGAAGAGGCGACACACTTCGGCAAGCTGGTGCTTACGGTGGGGTAAGAGCGACGGGCATCAGTGCGCGGCGATGACAAGGTGTTTGAAGTTGCTCTTCGGCCCAAAACGGACTCGTCTTGACCGGAATGGGCAGTTCGCATTTTCTGCTCAGCACGTTTGACCGATAATTCATCCTCTGCGCGTCGAAAGCCAATTTAATGTTGAGATGACCGCACCGGCCGAGGGTAACCTTCTGTCTGGGCGGGAATGAGGGTTCCGATGCCAAATTCTTCTGCCGAAAATCCTTCGCAAGCAGGGATGGTGAAAGACCTGAAGACCGCCATGACTGCCGAGGCGCTGGCGCACTCATTCCTCGACAATCTTTTCTTTGTACAGGGCAGGTCGCTGGAACGAGCCACGGTCAACGATCTTTATATGGCGCTGGCGCACACCGTCCGCGATCGCCTGGTGGAGCGCTGGATCCAAACGGTGAAAAACTACCAGGCGCAGGATGTGCGCGTGGTCTGCTATCTCTCGGCGGAGTTCCTCACCGGGCCCCACCTGGCCAATAATCTGATCAATCTGGGCATTCACGATGAAGCCGAGCAGGCCATGCGGAATCTGGGACTGGATCTGAATGTGCTGATCGAGCAGGAGAAGGAGCCGGGACTTGGCAACGGCGGATTGGGGCGCCTGGCTTCGTGCTTTATGGACTCGTTGGCCACGCTCGACGTCCCCGCTATCGGCTACGGAATCCGGTACGAATATGGAATCTTCAACCAGCAGATTCGCGACGGCTGGCAGGTGGAGACCACGGACAATTGGCTGCGGCTGGGAAATCCCTGGGCGCTGGAACGCCCGGAAGACGCCTTCGAGGTAAAGATGGGCGGGCGGACGGAACGGCACACCGATCCCGGCGGCCGGCTGCAAGTGCATTGGATTCCGGAAAAGGTAGTTCGCGGGGTTCCGCACGATACGCCGATTCTGGGCTACAAGACCAACACCGCAAACACTATGCGGCTGTGGGCGGCGCGCGCCGTGGCGAGCTTCGATTTCGGCACCTTCAACACCGGTGATTTCTTTGGCGCGGTCGCCGACAAGGTTTCCTCGGAGAATATTTCCAAAATCCTTTATCCCAATGACGAAGGCTTTCAGGGCAAGCAACTGCGGCTGGCACAGCAGTTTTTCTTTGTCTCCTGCAGCCTGCAGCACATTCTGAAGATTCAGGGACACGCCAACCGTCCGCTGGCGGAGCTGCATCGCAACTTCGCTATTCAGATGAACGACACGCATCCGGCCATTTCCGTGGCCGAGCTGATGCGGCTGCTGATCGACGAGCACTCAATGGAGTGGGATGCAGCCTGGTACGTAACGCAGCATGCGCTCTCCTATACCAACCACACGCTGCTGCCCGAGGCACTGGAGCAATGGCCGCGCACCCTGTTCGGTTCCCTGCTGCCGCGGCATTTGGAGATTGTGGACGAGATCAACCGGCGCCACCTCGAAAATGTGCGGCAGAAGTTTCCAGGCGACGATGCGCGCGCGCAACGGCTTTCGGTAATTGACGAGAGCGGGGAGAGGTATGTGCGCATGGCTCACCTGGCGGCATTGGGCAGCCACGCCATCAACGGGGTGGCGGAGCTGCACTCTGAATTACTGAAGACTAACGTGCTGCGCGATTTTTACGAGCTTACGCCTGAAAAATTTTCGAACAAGACCAACGGCGTAACGCCACGCCGCTGGATGGTGCTGGCCAATCCTGGCCTGGCCTCGCTGCTGACCGCACGGCTTGGACCGGGATGGGTAAGGGATCTCGAAAAGCTGCGCCGGCTGGAGCCGCTGGCCGGCGACTTAGAACTGCACCGGGAATGGAGGGCCATCAAGCTCCAGAACAAGATGCGGCTCTCGGCCTACATTCAGGACCGGCTAGGCATCGCCGTCGAGCCTGAATCCATGTTTGATGTGCTGGTCAAGCGGCTGCATGAGTACAAGCGCCAGCACCTGCAGATTCTGCACATCCTCACGCTCTTCAAGCGCATCCAGCACGATCCGGACGCCGAGATAGTTCCGCGCGTTTTCATCTTCGGCGGAAAAGCCGCGCCCGGTTACCGCATGGCCAAGCTCATCATCAAGCTTATCCACTCCACCGGCGAAGCCATCAATGCAGACCCGCAGGTGCGCGGACGGCTCAAGGTGGTTTTTCTGCCGGATTACAACGTGAAGCTGGGCCAGCGCGTTTATCCCGCTGCCGATTTATCCGAGCAGATTTCTTTGGCGGGCAAGGAGGCTTCCGGCACCGGCAATATGAAATTTGCCATGAACGGAGCGCTCACCATCGGCACCCTCGACGGCGCCAACATTGAGATACGTGAGGAGGTAGGCGAGGAGAACTTCTTCCTCTTCGGACTGACCACGCGCGAGGTGGAGCAGCGCAAGCGACAGGGCTACAATCCCCGCGCGATCTACGACGCCAACCCCGAACTTCGCGAGGTGCTTGACTCGCTGCTGAGCGGAGAGTTTTCGCGCGGCGACAGATCGCTCTTTGAGCTGCTGGTCAACTCGCTGCTGAACGGCGACGAGTATATGCTGCTGGCCGATTACCAGTCTTACATTGACTGCCAGGACCGCGTGAGCGAGGCCTACAAGAACCAGGAAGAATGGACCCGCATGAGTATCCTCAACGTGGCGCGCATCGGGAAATTCTCCTCTGACCGCTCCATCCGCGACTACTGCGCTGATATCTGGAAGACCTGGCCGGTGAAGATTCAGCTGTAGGAAACCCTCGAAGCGCGCTGCTAAAATGAAGGCAATATGCCCGCCGCCGCGCTATCGCCTGAGGTTCTGGCCAAGTACGAGCCCGTCATCGGACTCGAAGTTCACGTACAACTGCTCACCGCAACCAAGGCCTTCTGCGGTTGCCGGAATCATTTTGGTTCGGCCCCCAACACCAACGTCTGCCCGGTTTGCCTAGGCCTGCCTGGCTCCTTGCCGGTGCTCAATGAGAAGGCAGTCGAGTTCGCCGCTCTGGCATCGCTGGCCATCAACTGCCAGGTGAGGGAGCGCTCGATCTTCGCGCGCAAGAACTATTTCTATCCCGACCTGCCCAAGGGCTACCAGATATCGCAGTACGACAAGCCCATCGCCGAACATGGATTCATTGAGATTCCCACGACGGACAGCGGCACAAAACGTATTGGCATCACCAGGCTGCATCTCGAAGAGGACGCGGGCAAGAGCCTCCACGACGGTTTTTCCGACTCCGACACGTGCACTTATATTGATCTGAACCGGTGTGGCACGCCGCTGGCCGAGATCGTCAGCGAGCCCGATATTCGTACTCCCGACGAGGCCTTCGAGTACCTGACCCGGTTAAAAGAGATCCTGCTTTACTGCGGCGTCTCCGACTGCAATATGGAGGAGGGTTCGCTTCGTTGTGACGCGAACGTCAGCGTCCGTCTAAAGGGCGCGGAGCGCTTCGGCACCAAGGCTGAAGTGAAAAACGTGAACAGCTTCCGTTTTGTGCGCGCCGCACTGGAGTACGAGATTGAGCGCCAGATTGAGGTGATCGAGTCAGGCGGGCGCGTGACACAGGAGAGCCGGCTGTGGAATGCAAATGAGGGACGCACCTACTCCATGCGCTCCAAGGAGCAGGCCCACGATTACCGCTACTTCCCTGAGCCCGATCTGCCGCCGCTGATCGTGAGCGCGGAGTTTCTGGCCGAGACGAGGAAAAAACTTCCCGAATTGCCCGAAGCGCGCCGCGCACGGATCGTCGCCGAATATGAACTGAGCATGCGGGATGCCGCCACACTCACAGCATCGCGCGAGTTCGCCGATCGCTTTGAAGCCGCCGCGCGCACTGCCCGCAATCCACGCCGCGTGGCCAATGTGTTGCTGAGCGAGGTTGGCGGCCGTCTGAAAGCTCTGAATCTCGAGCAGGAACAATCTCCGGTCTCGATGGGCGGCATTGTGTTGGCCGCCGATCTGCTGGATGAGGGCAAGATCAGTTCCAAGCAGCTCAAGCAGCTATTCGACGCGTGTTTTGAGAAGGGCGAAGACTTCGCCGCCGTTTATGAACGCGAGAAGCCTGAGCAGATCACCGACGCCTCGGCGCTGGAGAGTTTGATCGATCAGGTGATCGCCGCCAACCCCAAGCAGGTGGAGCAGTACCGCGCCGGCAAGACGACGCTGGCCGCATTCTTTGTGGGTCAGGTGATGAAGGCCACCAAGGGCCAAGCCAACCCGGCGCTGCTCAACGAACTGGTGACGAAAAAGCTGAGTGGGTGAAGCGAGCTTACTTCAACTTCAGCTCGCTCACATACTCCTTGCGCGTATCCCACGTGCTGATGGTCTTGGTGACGCTTTTCTTGCCGTCCTTCTCCGCCCATAGCTCGTGGTCTTCCGCCATATAGACCTGCGTGAAACGGTAGTGGCCTTCCGCGTCGGTGGTATAGCTGCGGATGGACTTGCTCTTCAGGTCTTTGAGAAAGACGGTGGCGCCAACGACCGGAGCGGAGGCCGCGTTCTCCACGGTTCCTCTCACTATCCGCTGGCCAAAATTCTGCGCATGCGCCATGGCCGGCGCCAGACCGAATCCGGCCTGGCCTGCGTGCGGTCCTATGGAGAAAATTCCTGTCGCCAAGGCGGCACATACCACCCCGAACGCAAATCTCGTGGAACAAATCCTCACTCTTCTTCCTCTTCCTCTTCTAAAAGATCTTCTTCGTCGTCGAGCAGATCGCCGTCCACTCGCGCCAACTCCAGCGGTTCAACGCCGACAACCTCATACTCTACCCCGCACTCATCACAGGCAACAACATCGCCTTCTTCCACTTCGTCCAATTCGATGTCTAATACATTCTCGCATTCAGGGCAGCTGGGCATGACAGCCTCCTCTCTTTCCAGAACATATTTCATTGCAGTAAATGGTCCTCCAACTACAACAACGATATCTTTAGGGAGAACCCGTCCTCAGGTCAAGTGGCACACATGGCAAAATCTTCGGGAAGTGTATATCCCCGATCATTACTTTGGGAATTCCCGTTCGAAATCCTTCCGGGGATGGTTCCGATGCGGAACCGCGCCGGATTGCCCTTATAGACGGCCAATGACATTTATACGCTCCAACGTTTAACCTGTTTACTACAATGCCAAGGATTGGCTCCAGTTCGTTTGCCTTCCCCGCCTTCAGCGGCGCAACCCGCCGGCTGGTTCTGTGGAATTTGATCGCGTACTTTGCACTGCTTCTGTTGCACGCGGCGTCGGCGAACAGTGCGGATCTGCTGAAGGCCGCACTTTCATTTATTCCAAGTGTATTTTTGCACGGATGGCTCTGGCAGCCCTTCACTTACAGCCTGGTTCACATTGGTATTTTTGGAACGCTTTTCGAGTTACTCTCGCTGTGGTTCCTGGCTGGATTTCTTGAGAGCGCGCACAGCTCAAGCTGGATCACCGGGCTCTATGCAACTTCAGTTCTTGGCACTGCAGCCGCGGCTACCGCTCTCTACACTGTTGGCCACACGCTCAAGCCCACGCTCGGCCAGGTTGCGCTGAATGGCTGCTTCGGCGGCATCTTCGGCCTGCTGGTGGCTATCGGCGTTCTCTACGGCGACGTACAGTTTATGCTTTTTCCACTGCCCATCGGTATCAAGGCACGCTACCTGGCGGCCATCTACGCGCTGGTTTCTATTGCCATGCTCTTCGGCCCGCAGGGCTTGTACGCATTTTCTGAATTGGGGGGGGCGCTGGCTGGGCTGTTCTTTATTCGCCTGGCTCCGAGGCGGGGATTCCCCTTCGCTTTCAGCGAGCATTGGTATGGACTGCGCAATCGCTATTACCGCTGGAAGCGCCGACGCGCCGCCCGCAAATTCGAGGTTTATATGCGCTCGCAGGGGCGCACAGTTCGCTTTGACGGCCAGGGACGTCAGATCGACGGCGATCCTGACGACAAGAAGCGATGGAACTAGAATTGGCTCTTCTCGGATTCGCTTCTGTCCCTGGGTCGGCAGGTTAAAATCTCTCTGAATGCAAAAGAAAATCGCTTTTCTCTTTCCGGGGCAAGGTTCGCAGGCGGTGGGCATGGGCCGCGAACTTGGAGCCCACTTTCCTATTGCCGCACAGACGTATGCCGAGGCCGACGAGGCTCTTGGCTTTCCGCTCTCCAAGGTCATCTTCGAGGGGCCCGAAGAGGAGCTGAAGCTCACCGAGAATACGCAGCCGGCTATTCTCACCGTCAGCGTGGCGGCCTGGCGCGTGCTCGCCCAGCACGGCGTGGAGCCGGCTCTGGCTGCCGGACACTCTCTGGGCGAGTGGAGCGCCCATGTGGCCGCCGGTACGCTCGGCTTTGCCGATGCGGTGCGCGCCGTGAAGGCTCGCGGACGGGCGATGCAACTGGCCGTCCCGGCGGGACAAGGCGCAATGGCCGCCGTGCTTTCGCTCTCCGCCGATCAAGTTGCGGAAGCCTGTCGAGAAGCCGCTGCCGAGACCGGACTGACTGTTGCCGCAGCGAATCTGAACTCGCCAGGCCAGACGGTGATCTCCGGAACATTGGCGGCCGTGGAACGGGCTGCGGCACTGGCAAAGGCCAAAGGAGCGCGGCGGGCCGTGATGCTTCCAGTGAGTGCGCCGTTCCACTGTGCGCTGATGCAGGCAGCGCAGGAAGAAGTGGCGCGCGTGCTTGGGGCGCTGAAACTGGCCGATCCTCGCATTCCCGTAGCCGCCAACGTGACGGGCAGGGTGGTCTCAACCGCCGCTGAGGCGCAGGACGCGCTGATTCGCCAGGTCACCGGGGCGGTGCGCTGGATGGAATGCGTTCAGTCTTTGCTTGGGGCTGGGGCGGAGGTTTTTATCGAGGTTGGGCCTGGAAAAGTGCTCTGTGGACTGCTGCGACAGATCGATCCGGCGCAAAAATCCCTGAATGTGGAAGACGCTGCGAGCCTGGAGGCTACGCTGGCGGCGCTGGCATAAGGAGAGGACACGCGCGCATAATCCGCGCGAGCACCTAACTTCAAGTTAGTCTATTTACACTTTGCCGGCTTGTTTCGCGTCCTTGACCAATTCTTCTGTGTGCCTGAGGGCATTCTGAGAGAGCTCGTGAGCCTTTTTGCTCAGTTCGTGAGCGGTCAGATGATCCGACTTGCTGTGCGCGGCAGCAGCGGCTTCGTGGGCATGCGCTGCCTGGTTGTGGAGTTCCGCTCCTCGATCGTGTGGGCTCTGGGGCATATTAATCTCCTCACATATTCGATGCCGGCCACGAGGCAAGGACCCGCTGAAGATTGATTGAAGCTGAGTCGTAGATTGGCTGATTAGGTCGCCACTACGGTTCGAGGGACAACTCCACTCCCTCGGGCGAGTAGTTCAGCTTATGGGTCTTTGGATCGTAGTCCAAATTGAGCGGCTTGCTCTTTCGCTCGTTAATAAGCACCGCGACCATCAGCACATTGCCATACATTCGCTCGGCCGCGATCTTGTGGCTGTGAATGGGACCGTATTCGTTCGCGTTGCTGGAGGGGCCCAAATCCTGCTGGAAGCGCTCAAAGGGATAAGCGCCATACTGCGCCAGATGCTGCTGCCATTTTTTGTCGTGGACCCAGATTCCGTAGGCCTTGGGCAGGTCGTTCTGCTCGACAGCCGTAAGTAAACCGTTCACAGCCGAACGGCCAAAGAGGTGGCTGTTCCAGTTCCACGGCCAGTCCACGGGCATTCCGGCCACCAGCCACCATCCCACGATCAGCGCCACAAAAAGGCCCGCGGCGGTATAGAGAGATAGACGGCGGCGGCGTTCGCGAGCTTCATTAAATACAGGAGCGTCGAGCAAGGTCATGGTACATGTTCCTCGAATACAGGATACGGCAAAAAAGCAGTGGTCAGTGATCAGTTATCAGTGATCAGTTGTCCCGCTCCATTCGACCTCCGGAAACTGACGACTGACAACTATCTTCGCTACTCTCTGCTATAAACCGTCCGGCTCTTCTCCGCTTGCCGTTCCAGGGCCAGTTCGATCAACTTTGTGATCAGGTCTGTGTACTTGACCCCTGTAGCCTCCCACAGCTTGGGGTACATGCTGATGCGGGTGAAGCCGGGCATGGTGTTTACTTCGTTGAGGAAAATGCGGTGCTTGCCGTCGGGCTCCATCAGGAAATCTACCCGCGCAAGGCCGGATAGGTCGCATGCGCGGAAGGCTGCTACGGCCATTTCGCGGATCTGCTTCGCTTGCGATTTGGTCAGTTTGGCCGGAATCATCGGCACCGAGCCTTCGGAAAGATATTTTGCTTCGTAGTCGTAGAACTCCTTGCCAGGAATGATTTCGCCCACTACGCTCGCCTGGGGATCATCGTTGCCCAGCACGGCAACCTCGAACTCGCGGGCTTTGGCTTGCCGGCCTCCGCGGTGGGTTTTTCCGCCCACACCCTGCTCCACCACCAATTTGCGATCGTACCTGGCGGCCAGGGTGAGCGCCGGGCCGAGTTCCTTGCGATCGTGGACTTTACTGATGCCCACCGACGAACCCAGGTTGGCCGGCTTCACAAAGACCGGGTACTTGAGCGCAGCCTCGACCTGGGCAATCGCCTTGCGCGGAGATTTTTCCCAATCGGCCCGGAGCAGCGTCACATGCCTGACGATGGGCAATTTGGCGTTGGCAAAGAGCCGCTTCATTACGTCCTTATCCATGCCCGCCGCTGAGCCTAGCACGCCGGAGCCGACGTAGGCGATGCCCGCAAGTTCAAAAAGTCCCTGGATAGTGCCATCCTCGCCGAAGGTGCCATGCAGCACGGGAAAAACCACATCGAGGGACTGGCCGCTGAGCGCGGCGTGGCTATCGATGGCCGATTGCGCCGCGACCTGACCGGCCGGCTCCGGAGCCAGTAGTGCCGGGGTGCCTCCGGCTAAAACCTGCGCACCGGGCGTAGACGCCGGATCGCCTGCACGCAGTTCTTTAGGCGCTTCGCCGGGAGCTGCACCCTCAAGCAATCCGTGGGCCGCCGCGGAGACCAGCCAATGCCCGGATTTGTTGATGCCGATAGGCACCACGTCGAACTTGCCGCGATCGATGGCCTCTAAAATTGAAGCCGCAGACAGCAGCGAGACCTCATGCTCGCCACTGCGCCCGCCAAAGATAATTCCCATACGAATTTTTTTTGTCATCTGGAAATTTGATCACCGTTACAATTGCACAAAATTCGGTACAGATTCAGTGTAGAACCACGGCATAGGTTCTCCTTTCCAAAATCTGTGGCTGAGCAATATTGACCTGGCAACTATCCGCCGACCGCTTAGTGTAGGGTGGATGTAGTTATATCTCTACATCGGCTATCGACCCAGGCAGACACAAGAGTAATAATGAGAACATCCAGGTTACCGGTGCATTCATTTCGCACACTGGCCCTCGGCAATTCCTCGTTCTGGGGTTATGTTTTCCCAAGACGCTGCCGATGGAAGAAATACGGATCAAGCAAAGGATCGCCGAAACGAACGAACTATCTCTTATGATGAGGCTGATTTCAGCCTTTGCGATCATTCTCGCGTGCGCCTCGGCTGCCGTTGTTGCGGAGCCCGCGCCGCTCAACACGCTGCACGCCATTCGTGCTCTTACCAACGCCGAGGCCAGTCGGCGCTTTCCTGTCGCTTTCGAAGCTACGGTTACCTTTTTCCGAAGCAATCCAAGATCGTTGTATGCGCAGGACGGCAATCAGGCCATTTGGGTAGATCTCGATAAGGATTTCAAGCTGGTACCCGGAGATCGCATTCTGATACAAGGAGTTACCGAATCGAGCTTCCGTACCGACGTGGAAGCCCATGACGTCACAGTGCTCCGTCATGGCAATCTGCCCAAACCGGAGCCCGCAACTTACAGGGAGCTGATCAACATTCAGCACCTTTGCAAGCTGGTCACGATTCTCGGGGTGATTCGCTCGGCGGATCTGGTGCCGAACACGCAGACCCATGAAGTCAGCGCCCGCATGGGCATGCTTGTGGATGGCGGTGAGATCGAAGTCTGGGTGGACACAGACGATGAGAACGCGCTCAAGAAACTGCTGAATGCCGAGGTAGAGATCACCGGGGTTGCCGGAGTAAGGTTTGACGGCAAGTTTCAGACCACGGGAATCATTCTTCATGTTTCCACACTGGCGAACGTGAAAATCCTTCATCAAGCAAAAGCCAGCCCGTGGTCACTCCCTATAACACCCATGGATCTGATTTACCAAGCTCATCATGTGCACGATTTCACGCAAAGGGTCCGGGTTGAGGGATCGGTCACGTACTATCAGCCGGGCTCGGCGATTGTGCTTCAGAGCGGCGATAAAAGCCTGTGGATCATGACCCGGACATACAGCGACATTCCGATCGGCGATCTCGTCGACGCAACCGGCTTCCCCGATCTGCACGACGGCTTTTTAACCCTGACCGGCGGCGAAGTACAGGATAACCATGTGCAGGCGCCCATCGCGCCACTACCAGCGACCTGGGATCTGCTTTCATCGAGCCGAAATTTATTCGACCTGGTCTCCATCGAAGGACGCGTGGTGACGGAGGTTCGGGCAGCTCAACAGGACGAGTACGTTCTGGCATCGCATGGACAACTGTTCTCCGCTATTTACCGTCATCCGCCTGCAGGCGGCCAGTCCCCGCTTCCCGCCATGATGAAGATTGCGCCTGGTTCCGTCATTCGCGTCACCGGCATCTGCATCCTGGAAGATTCCCATCCATTCGAATCGAATGCATCGCATGTATCGTTCAATATCCTGATGCGTTCGCCCCGAGATATCGCAATCGTCGCCGGACCGCCCTTGCTGAATGTACCCAACCTCATGCTTCTGGTTGGCTTGATGCTGATGGTCTTGGTCGTCGTGGGTACCTGGGGTTGGATCCTCGAGCGCAGAGTGCGGCAGAAGACGGTTGCATTAGCAGCCAGTATAGAGGCGGAGGCGGCGTTGCAGAGGCGTTCGGCACAGCTGGAAAAGAAGCGCAGCCGGATACTGGAGCACATCAACGGATCGCAACCGCTGGCTGAGATCCTTGAAGAAATCGCGGAGATGATCTCCTTTCGTCTGGATGGCGTGCCCTGCTGGTGCGAAGTCACCGATGGAGCAAGACTGGGTAATTATCCCCATCAACTGGATAGCCTGCGCATCCGTCGCGAGGAGATTCCCGCCCGTTCCGGCTCGCCGCTGGGTTCGTTCTTTGCCGGCTTCGGTCCTGGGACCCTGCCCGGTTCCCATGAAGCCGAGGCGCTCGAACTGGGGGCTCGCCTGGCCGCGCTGGCCATGGAAACCCGTCGGCTTTACACCGACCTGCTCCACCGCTCGGAGTTCGACCAGCTCACCGACATTCACAACCGCTTCTCTCTCGATAAACATATGGACGCCCAGATCAATGACGCGCGCGAGAAGGCCGGCATCTTCGGGCTGATCTATATCGACCTGGATGAGTTCAAGCAGGTGAACGACCTCTATGGCCATCAAGTCGGCGACTATTATCTGCGAGAAGTGGCGCGGCGCATGAAGCGCCAACTCCGCAGCCATGACCTGCTGGCCCGTCTGGGCGGCGACGAATTTGCGGTGCTTGTCCCCGCGGCACGCAGCCGCGCCGCTGTTGAGGAGATCGCTGTGCGCCTGGAACACAGCTTCGACGAGCCCTTTGCCGTAGAGGGTTGTGTGATACGTGGTTCGGCCAGCGTCGGATTTGCTCTCTACCCCGAGGACGCCACTTCGAGAGACGGCCTGCTGAAAGCAGCTGACGATGCCATGTACGCGGTAAAAAATGCCAGGAAGCAAATCGGGCCGATGCCGGCCAATCGGTAGCACTCGTGACCACTGGTTTTTCTTATACGTTCAGCAGTCAGGTCAGGCTTTTCCGCCTACTCCACATCGCTCGGGCTTCGGTGCGCCCGGAAAAATCCGATCGGAGTAAAATGGCGGCTAGCGGACTTTCATTGCCTTCATGGCGCAAATGGGGTACTGAAGACTCATCCCAGGAGTCATGAATTGGCCGAAAGCAGCCGATAAGATCTCGGGGCTAGGCAAAACATCGCCCTTTTTGCGGGATTCCCATGAAGAGGCTGATTCCAGCAATTGCGATTATTCTCGGATGGGCCGTAGCTGCTTCGGCAGCCACACCCGGCAGGCTCACCACCCTGCGCGCCATCCACTCCCTCACCCTCGACCAGGCCTATCAGGCGCTGCCGGTGGACTTTGAAGCCACGGTTACCTACTTCCGCGGGTACAGTCACTTTCTTACCGTCCAGGACGGAGACATAGCCGTTTTTATCAGGGTCACAACGGATGCCAGGCTGGTTCCCGGCGATCGCATCCGGGTGCGTGGAACCACTAAGGCGGGCTTCCGCCCTGATGTGGTGTCCAGCGACATCACAGTGCTCTACCACGGCGACGTGCCCAAACCCGTGCCCGCCACCTACGAAGAGATGGTCCGGGTGCAGCGCGACTGCGTGCTTGTCACCGTACGCGGCGTGGTTCACTCCGCAGATCTGGCGTTGGTGGCGAATTCCAATGTGCCCACTGCCCGTGTACTCCTGATCATGGATGGCGGCGCCGTTGAGGTCCATGTGGATACCGACGACGAGATCGCACTCAAAGGACTGCTGGATGCCGAGGTGGAGGTCACCGGAATCGTTGAGGGAAAATTCGACGGAAAATGGCAGATGACTGGACTCGGCCTCGATGTTTCCTCGCTCATGAATGTAAAAATTCTCCATCGCGCCGACGCCAGTCCATGGTCCCTGCCGGCCACTCCGATGGACAAGATTCTCGGCGGCTACCACGTCAAGAATCTCTCCCAGAGGATGCTGGTCCACGGAGTGATCACCTACTATCAGCCAGGCACAGCTGTAGTTCTGCAAAACGGCGATAAAAGCCTTTGGATCGCCACCCGGACCAGCGCGCCCCTGCGCATTGGCGACCAGGCCGATGCAACCGGCTTTCCCGGCGTGCTCAATGGCTTTTTGATCCTCACCCAGGGCGAAATCCGGGATAATCAAGTGTCGGCTCCCATCACCCCCCTGCCAGCCACCTGGCAGCAACTCGTACGCAGCCTTCATTTCTTCGATCTGGTCTCCATCCAGGGAAAGGTAGAGACTGAAGTCCAGGAAAGCGCACAGGACTTGTATGTTTTGTCCGTGGACGGCCGGGTGTTTTCAGCCATCTACCGCCATCCAGAAATCCCGGGCTTGAAGCCGCAGCCCATGAAGAAGATTCAGATCGGCTCCAAGGTCAATGTTTCCGGCATCTGTTTTTTTATTCTTGAGAACTCCAAGCCATACGACCACGAAGCGCCGTTCAATATTCTGATGCGCACCCCTGACGACATTACCGTCGTCGCCGGTCCTTCGTGGATCAGCGTAGACAGCCTTCTTATCCTGGTTGGCTTGCTGCTCGCCGTGGTGGTGGCCGTGGGCGCAAGAGGATGGTATATCGAGCGCAAGGTTCGCAGCAAAACAGCCGAGATGGCATACATTGAAAGACGGCGCAGCAGCATCCTCGAAGACATTAACGGCTCGCTACCCCTGGCGGAGATCATTGAGCATATCACTGAACTGGTCTCCTTCAAGCTGCATGGCGCGCCCTGCTGGTGCCAGATCGTCGATGGAGCGTTGCTGGGAAATTGCCCACCGAAGCTCGCCGACCTGCGCATCGTCCGACAGGAGATTGCTTCCCGTTCAGGCCCTCCACTCGGCGAACTCTTTGCCGCCTTTGACGCGCTCACCAAACCCACCGCCGCTGAATCTGAGGCTCTCTTTAAGGCGGCCGCCCTGGCCACACTGGCCATTGAAACCCGCCGGCTTTATTCGGACTTAGTCCACCGTTCGGAGTTTGACTTGCTCACCGACATCCACAACCGCTTCTCTCTCGACAAGCATTTGGACGCCCTGATCAATGAGGCGCGCCAGAAGGCCGGGATCTTCGGGCTGATTTACATTGATTTAGATGAGTTCAAGCAGGTGAACGACCTCTATGGCCACCAGGTGGGCGACTTTTATTTGCAGGAGGTGGCGTTGCGCATGAAGCGCCAGCTTCGCGCCCACGATCTGCTGGCGCGGTTGGGCGGCGATGAATTTGCAGTGCTTGTCCCCACGGCGCGCAGTCGCGCCGCTGTCGAGGAGATCGCCGTGCGAATGGAACACTGCTTCGATGAGCCCTTTGCCGTGCAGGGCGATGTGATACATGGTTCGGCCAGCGTCGGATTTGCTCTTTACCCCGAGGACGCCTCAACCAAAGACAGCCTGTTGAGCGCGGCCGACTCCGCCATGTATGCGGTCAAGAATTCCAAGAAGCAAATCGAAACCATCAAAGCCTAGTGAGAGCAATCCGGTTCCGCCGTTTATGTCTCAATATGAAACGAGGCCCGGCTTGCGCCGGGCCTCGTTTGCGGTTGTGGATTAAGTTGATCTGAAAAGCCTGTCCAAAGATTGCTGAAGGACGGGGCTTTTACTCTGCCGCCATCTCTTCGGCTTCGCCTTCCTGGCGCATCAGTTCCAGCTCACGCTCGGCCGCTTCGATCTCCGCGTTCACTTCCTGTTGTACGCGGACCGCCGCTTCTTCCAGTTCTGGTGATAGCTGGACGTTGCGGTAGTACTCCAGGCCCGTGCCGGCGGGAATCAGCCTTCCCACGATGACGTTTTCCTTCAACCCGCGCAAGTTATCGATAGCCCCGTTGATGCTGGCTTCGGTCAGTACTCGGGTCGTCTCCTGGAAGCTGGCAGCTGAGATAAAGCTGTCAGTGGAGAGCGAAGCCTTGGTGATGCCAAGCAGCAGCGGACGCCCGGTCGCCGGACGGCCTCCTTGCATCATCACCCGATCGTTCTCCTCACGGAAGCGGAAGCGGTCCACCTGCTGCTCGAGCAGGAAGTTGGTGTCGCCCACATCGTCGATCCGAACCCAGCGCAGCATTTGCCGCACGATCACTTCAATGTGCTTGTCAGAAATGGCCACGCCCTGGAGACGGTAGACTTCCTGGATCTCGTTCACCAGGTAAGCCTGCAGTTCCTTTTCGCCCAGCACGTCGAGAATGTCGTGCGGGTTCAAGGGGCCGTCCATCAGCGGGTCGCCGGCGCGCAAACGCTCGCCTTCCTGCACGTTTACGTGAATGCCGCGCGGCACCGAGTATTCCTTCTCGTCACCGTTGTCCGCAGTCACGTAAATCTTGCGCTGGCCCTTGGCCACTTCGCCAAAGCGGACCACACCGTCGATTTCGCTGATGATGGCTGTCTCACGCGGCTTGCGCGCTTCAAACAGTTCCACAACGCGCGGCAGGCCGCCGGTGATGTCC
This sequence comes from Occallatibacter sp., assembly GCA_049515455.1. GTDB lineage: Bacteria > Acidobacteriota > Terriglobia > Terriglobales > Acidobacteriaceae > Telmatobacter. The sequence continues at coordinate 15,918 of JBEKUB010000018.1, read as the reverse complement.
TTGGTGCGCGTGCTCTCCTTTGGAATCTTTGCGAGCACGTCGCCCGGACCCACCTCTTCGCCGTCCTGAATCATCAAGTGAGCGCCGCGAGGCAGCAGGTAGCGCTTGTGCGCCTTAGCGTTCTTCACCACAAAGGCCGGCTGCCGCTTTTCATCGGGAGAATCGGCTACCACCCAGCGCGAGAGGCCGGTGACTTCATCGACTTCTTCGTTGAGCGTGATGCCTTCCTGCAGGTCCTTGAACTGCACCGTGCCGCCAATCTCAGTGAGAATGGCGTAGGTGTAAGGATCCCACTCGGCCAGCACCTGACCCAGTTTCACGTGTGCGCCGTCCTTCACCTTGAGGCGCGCGCCATAAACCACCTGGTAGCGCTCCTTTTCACGGCCTCGGTCGTCCACGATGGCTACCGATCCTGAGCGGTTCATGGCCACCAGTGTGCCGTCTTTGCTCTCCACGTGATTCAGGTTGATGAAGCGCACAAATCCGTTGTTCTTGGCGTCGAGACGCGACTTGTCGGATACGCGGCTGGCCGTTCCGCCGACGTGAAAGGTACGCATGGTCAACTGCGTTCCCGGCTCGCCGATGGATTGCGCTGCGATCACGCCGCATGTCTCGCCCAGTTCCACCATGCGACCGGAGCCGAGGTTGCGCCCGTAGCAGAGAGCGCAGACGCCGCGACGCGACTCGCAGGTCAGCACCGAGCGGATCTTCACCTTCTCCTTGCCTGCTGCCTGAATCGCCGAAGCAATATCCTCGTCGATGCCCTGGTTCAGATCCACCACCACGTTGCCGTCGTAGTCCTTGATCCTCTCGAGAGATACGCGGCCGATGATGCGATCACGCAATTCCTCGATGATCTCACCGGACTCGACGATCGAGCCAACGTAGATGCCCTCCATGGTGCCGCAATCGTATTCAGTCACGATCACGTCCTGGGCAACGTCGACCAGGCGGCGGGTCAGATAGCCGGAATCGGCCGTCTTGAGCGCCGTATCGGCCAGGCCCTTGCGCGCGCCGTGTGTCGAAATGAAGTACTCGAGCACGGTAAGGCCCTCGCGGAAGTTCGCCGTGATGGGCGTTTCAATCACTTCGCCTGAGGGCTTGGCCATCAGTCCGCGCATGCCGCTAAGCTGGCGAATTTGCTGCTTCGATCCACGGGCGCCCGAGTCGGCCATGATGTAAATCGGATTAAATGCGCCTTCGTCGTCTGCCTTCTTCATGTTGCCAAACATTTCGTCGGCCACCTGATCGGTCACCGCCGACCACATCTGGATGACCTTGTTCGATCGCTCGCCATTGGTGATGGCGCCGTCCATATACTGCTTCTGGACCTCGATCACCTTCAAATCGGCGTCGCGCACCACCGTGTATTTGCTGTCCGGAATCACCATGTCGTCCAAGCCAACGGAAAGACCCGAGCGCGTGGCGTATTGGAAGCCCAGCTCCTTGATGCGATCGAGCATGCCGACCGTCACTTCGAGACCCAGGTTCTGGTTGCAGTAGTTCACCAACTGGCCGATGCCCTTTTTCTTCAGCAGGCCATTGACGAACGGCATTCCCTGCGGCAGCGCGTCGTTAAGAATCACGCGCCCTACCGTGGTGGAGATGTACTGCTTGTTGAAGTCCACGGGCTCGACGTGCGTCAAGTCCTGGTCGTCATAGGCAGTTGTCATGTCCAGCACCTTGCCCGTATAACGTAGCCGGATGGGCGAAAGCGTCTCCACTTCCTTGGCTTCGAGCGCCATCAGGATCTCTTCAGTGTTGGCGAAGACACGGCCTTCGCCCTTGGCGCTCTTCTTGGCCTTGGTCAGATAGTAGATTCCCAGCACCATATCCTGCGAAGGAACAGTGATGGGCTGGCCAGAGGCCGGCGAAAGAATATTATGCGAGGCCAGCATCAGCACGCTGGCTTCAATCTGCGCTTCAGGCGACAGAGGAATATGAACCGCCATCTGGTCGCCGTCAAAGTCGGCGTTGAAGGCCGTGCAGACCAGCGGGTGAATTTTGATGGCCTTGCCCTCAACAAGCACCGGCTCAAAGGCCTGAATGCCGAGGCGGTGAAGCGTGGGAGCGCGATTGAGCAGCACCGGGTGATCCTTGATGACCTCTTCAAGAATGTCCCACACCACCGGGTCCTGCATCTCCACCATTTCTTTTGCCTGCTTGATGGTGGTGCAGTGGCCGGTCTGTTCCAGCCGATGATAGATGAAAGGCTTGAACAGTTCGAGCGCCATCTTCTTTGGCAGCCCGCACTGGTGCAATTTCAATTCAGGTCCAACCACGATAACCGAACGGCCCGAGTAGTCGACGCGCTTGCCGAGCAGATTCTGGCGGAAGCGACCTTGCTTGCCCTTGAGCGTATCGGAGAGAGACTTGAGCGGACGATTGTTGGCGCCGCGCAGAACGCGGCCGCGACGGCCGTTATCGAAGAGCGCGTCAACGGCCTCTTGAAGCATGCGCTTTTCGTTGCGCACAATCACTTCAGGCGCGTGCAGATCCATCAGCTTCTTCAACCGGTTGTTACGGTTGATGACGCGGCGGTAAAGATCATTAAGATCCGAAGTCGCGAAGCGCCCGCCATCCAGCGGCACCAGGGGGCGCAGCTCCGGAGGAATCACGGGCAGCACGTCCAGAATCATCCACTGTGGCTTGTTATCGCTCTTGCGGAATGCCTCCACAACCTTCAGCCGCTTGGCATATTTGAGCTTTTTCTGCGCTGAGGTTTCAGTCTTCATCCTCTCGCGCAACTCAATGCCCAGTTCGTCTACACTGACGCGCTTGAGCAGCTCCTTGATGGCTTCAGCGCCCATCATGGCCTTGAAGCCGGAGGGACGGAACTGCTGGTCAAGCTCGCGGTACTTGGTTTCGTCCTTGATGATCTCGCGTTCCTTCACCGGAGCGTCGCCCGGATCGATCACCACATAGGACTCGAAGTAAAGAATGCTTTCGAGATCGCGCAGAGAAATATCGAGCAGGTGGCCAATGCGCGAGGGTAGGCCCTTGAAGAACCAGACGTGCGAGCAGGGCGACGCGAGCTCGATGTGGCCCATGCGCTCGCGGCGCACTTTGCTCACCGTCACTTCAACGCCGCACTTGTCGCAGATTACGCCGCGGTGCTTCATGCGCTTATATTTTCCGCACAGGCACTCCCAGTCAGTGACCGGTCCAAAGATGCGGGCGCAGAACAAGCCGTCGCGCTCCGGCTTGAAGGTGCGGTAGTTGATGGTCTCCGGCTTGGTGACTTCACCATGCGACCAGCTGCGGATCTTCTCCGGCGATGCCAGCATGATGCGAATAGCGTCAAAGTCGGTAATGGGACCAGAAAGTTCAAACGGGTTCGAACGGAACAAGGCGACCCTCCCTGGCAGGCTTTTTCGGCGCTGCCGCGGTATCTCCCGGGATTTCTGAAGGATCCTTCCTTCCCGGGAAGCGGTGTTTGCCGCTTTCAAAGAAGAATCCGAAAAACAGTGGCTTGTGGTTAGTGAATAGTGGTTAGCATCTGCGGCCGTTCACTAATCACTAAGCACTAATCACTCGTCACTAATCTGCGACCGCAGCCACTTCAGGCGCGGGCAACTTCTTGATGAGGTCCGCGCGCTTGATCAACTCCACGTCAAGGCACAGCGATTGCAACTCGCGGATCAGCACGTTGAACGACTCGGGTACGCCCGGCTCAATTGCAGCCTCGCCCTTCACAATGGCCTCGTAGATCTTGGTGCGGCCATAGACGTCGTCCGACTTCGCCGTGAGCAGCTCCTGCAGAATGTATGCGGCGCCATACGCTTCGAGCGCCCACACTTCCATCTCGCCGAAGCGTTGCCCGCCAAATTGCGCCTTGCCGCCCAACGGCTGTTGCGTGATCAGCGAGTACGGCCCGATGGAGCGAGCGTGAATCTTGTCGTCCACCAGGTGCGAGAGCTTGAGCATGTAAATGTAGCCCACTGTTACGGGCTGCTCGAACTGCTCGCCGGTCATGCCGTCGAAAAGCGCCGTCTTGCCCGATGAAGGCAACCCGGCCGACGCCAGCAGCGCTTTGATCTCGCTCTCCTGCGCGCCGTCAAACACCGCGGTTCCGAACCAGATGCCTTTCTCCATGCCTGCGGCTACGCGCAGCAGCATCTCGTCGTCGAGTTCCAGCAGTTGCCGCAGCGTCGCGGTTCCGGCGAACTCTTTCTTCAGCAGTTCGCGCGTAAACGCGACATCCGTGTTGCCCTTGATCAGTGCGGCAATCTTCTTGCCCAGGTCGTGCGCGGCCCAGCCGAGGTGCGTTTCCAGAATCTGACCCACGTTCATACGGGAAGGCACGCCGAGTGGATTGAGTACAATCTCGACGGGGGTTCCATCGGGCAGATACGGCATGTCCTCTTCAGGCAATATGCGCGCGATCACGCCCTTGTTTCCGTGACGACCGGCCATTTTGTCGCCCACTGAAAGTTTGCGTTTCATGGCAACGTAAACCTTGACCAGCTTGATCACGCCGGGAGGCAGTTCGTCGCCCTTCTGCAGCTTGGCTACCTTCTCGTTGGTGATCTTACGCAGCACTTCGATCTGGCGCGAGGTCATCTCCTCGATCTCGTCGATCTGTTCGTTGACGCGCGGGTCCTTGTCGTTGTAGCGGATGCGCTTGAGATTCTTGGTAGAGATGCGCTCGATCACTTCCCGATCGAGAATCGCGCCCTTGGTCAGCAATCGCTTGTTGGTCCGCTCGTCGTGCAAGTCGGCTAACACTTCTTTGCCGCCCAGGATGCCTTCGAGCCTCTTGAGCCGCTCGTCGGTCAAGATTCGAATTTCGTCGCCCAGGTTCTTTTCGAGCTTTGCGACGTACTCGGCTTCGATCAGCTTGGCCCGCTCGTCCTTCTCCTGGCCCTTGCGGCTGAAAATGCGCACGTCTACCACCGTGCCCTCGATGCCCGGAGGGCAGGTGAGCGAGGCGTCGCGCACATCGCCAGCCTTTTCACCGAAGATGGCGCGCAGCAGTTTTTCTTCAGGCGTAAGCTGGGTCTCGCCCTTCGGAGTGACCTTGCCCACCAGAATGTCGCCGTGTTTGATCTGGGCGCCGATGCGGATCACGCCGCTCTCGTCCAGGTCGCGCAGCGCGTGTTCGCTCACGTTCGGAATGTCGCGCGTAATCTCCTCGGGACCGAGCTTGGTATCGCGGCCCTCGATTTCAAATTCCTCAATGTGGACCGAGGTGTAGTAGTCCTCTCTTACCAGCCGCTCGCTGATGAGGATGGCGTCCTCAAAATTGTAGCCGCGCCAGGGCATGAAGGCGACCAGAACATTTCGTCCCAGCGCCAGCTCGCCCTGCTCCGTGCAAGGTCCATCGGCGATTACCTGGCCCTTGATCACCCGGTCGCCTTCGCGAACCACCGGCTTCTGATTGATGCAGGTGTTCTGATTGGAGCGCTTAAACTTGATAAGCGTATAAATGTCGGAGCCCACCTCGCGCGAAAGCTGCGTGGGATGATGCTCGCCCTCAACGCGCACGATGATGCGCTGCGAGTCAACCGAATCCACGATGCCGTTGCGCTTGGCCAGAATCACAGCGCCGGAGTCGCGCGCTGTCACGCCCTCCATGCCCGTGCCTACTAGCGGAGCCTCGGCTACCAGCAAAGGCACCGACTGGCGCTGCATGTTGGCGCCCATCAGAGCGCGGTTGGCATCGTCGTGCTCAAGGAACGGCACAAGCGAAGCGGCCACGGAAACCAACTGCTTTGGGGAGACGTCAATGTAGTCCACATCGGTACGGTTCACCAGCACAAAGTTCCCCTGCCGGCGCGCGTTCACCAAGTCCTCGGTGATCACGCCCTCTTCGTTGAACTCGATATTGGCCTGCGCGATGGTGTGCTTGTCTTCTTCCCATGCGGAAAGATAGAAACTGAACGGAATATTGTCGATGGGCCGCTTGCCCGCCTTCTTCAGCGCCGCATTCAGCCGCGCTGCTTCTTCCTTCTCAATGTGATCGCCCACCCGCAGGCCGCTTTCGCCGGCGTTGACGATCTCAACGAAATCGAGAATCCGCGAATCCCTCACCTTGCGATAAGGCGACTCAATAAATCCGTACTCATTGATGCGCGCAAAACAGCTCAGCGAGCTGATGAGTCCGATGTTCGGACCTTCCGGCGTTTCAATCGGACAGATGCGGCCGTAGTGCGTGGGGTGCACGTCGCGGACTTCAAATCCGGCGCGTTCGCGCGACAAGCCGCCCGGTCCAAGAGCGGAGAGCCGGCGCTTGTGCGTAATCTCGGATAGCGGGTTGGTCTGATCCATGAATTGCGAAAGCTGACTCGATCCGAAGAACTCGCGAATGGCCGCCATCACCGGCTTGGCGTTGATCAGGTCGTGCGGCATGGCCGTCGAAAGCTCCTGATAGACGCTCATCTTCTCCTTGATGGCACGCTCCATGCGCACCAATCCGATGCGGAACTGGTTCTCCATCAACTCGCCCACCGCGCGCACGCGGCGGTTGCCCAGGTGATCGATATCGTCCACCATGCCGATGTTCTTGCGCAGCTTGAGCAAGTAACGAATGGTGGCGTAAAAATCCTCAGGCGTCAGCGTGCGATGGTCGAGGCCGGTTGCGTCCTGGTTCTCATAGAGCTTGATGTTGAACTTGAGCCGGCCCACGCGCGAGAAATCGTACTTGCGCGCTTCAAAGAACATGCCTTCAAACAGCGCCGTCGCCGTATCCAGCGTGGGCGGATCGCCCGGCCTCAGTTTGCGGTAGATTTCGATGAGCGCTTCCTCGGGCTTGCGAATCGTATCCCGCTTCAGCGTGTTCGAGATAATGTTGCCCACGTCGTCGCGCTCGGGGAAGAAGACCTCGAAGCTGGTTGCGCCGCTCGAGAGCACCTTGTGCAGGCGGTCGGCGGTCAACTCGACGTTGGCCTCCACCACCACTTCGCCGGTATTCAGATCGACCACGTCCGAAGCGGTCGCCGCACCGTCCAGCTCGGCGGCTTCAATTTCAATCTTTTCAATTGCCGCGGCGCGAATCGCCTTCAGCGAGTTCGGCGTAATCTTTCGTCCCGAATGCGCAATCTCCTCGCCTTTCACAACGATTGCATGCGCGGGCTTGGCGCCTATCAGGTGCGTATTGACCTTTGGATCCTGCTGCACGGCCCAGGAGAGCTTTCCATCGTCGATGTGGATACGATCGACGGTATAAAAGGTCTTGAGAATCTCCTCGTCGGAACGCAGGCCCAGAGCGCGCAGGAAGATTGCGCCCAGAAACTTGCGCTTGCGGTCGATGCGCACATAGAGCGTGTTCTTCTGGTCGTACTCAAACTCCACCCACGAGCCGCGGTAGGGAATGATCTTGCCCAGGAAGTAGGTGCGGTTGTTGGCCGTCTCAAAAAAGACGCCGGGCGAGCGATGGAGCTGCGAGACGATTACGCGCTCAGTGCCGTTCACGATAAAGGTGCCGTTGGGCGTCATCAGTGGAATATCGCCAAAGAAGACCTCCTGCTCCTTGATGTCCTTAATGGTCTTGTTGCCGGTTTCGGGATCCTTCTCATAGATGGTCAGGCGCACCGTCACCTTCAACGGCGCGGAGAAGGTCATGCCCCGCTCCTCGCACTCCTGCTGGTCGTACTTCAACTGCAGGCTTACCGGATCTCCGCACTTGTTGCAGAAGTCGGGCGTGTTCTTGTTATAAGTGCCGCACTTCTGGCAGAGCACATCGCCGGGAAGAAATGGATCGGTGATGACCATGGCTCCGCAATGGATGCAGGCCGTCCGCAGGTGGTGCAGCCCTTTGAGGTGGCCGCACTTGCACTCCCAGTTGCCGATCGAGTAGTCGACAAAGTCCAACTGCGAGATTCCGCGGAAGTCGGTGATGGGGAAAACCGACACAAACACCGATTGCAGCCCTGAGTCGTCCCGCTCGTTGGGCAGCTTGTCCATCTGCAGGAAACGCTCGTAGGATTTGCGCTGCACTTCAATCAGGTTGGGAATCTGGGTTGCGGTGGGAATCTTTGAAAAATCGAGCCGGCTGCGTATCGCGCGCTTCTCGTTGGGCATGTTCACTCCTGAGGCTCGTCATTCCGGTCCCTGGCCGCGAGTGGGCTCGGTTCCGGGCCAGCACCCGAGTCTCTGGGGGCGCCGGCTGATAACGGTAAAATTGCAATGCCGGACTGGTGCACGATGCTATTCCAGTCCTACCATGTACTTACGGCCTAAGCCGTAGGCGCGCTGGATTCCAGGCGAGGCCTGGTTTGTGAGAGTCGCGTAAAAATCGCGAAATGGGCATTGCCGCACATTCGGCAAGTGCGCTAGACTGCGCACAATCGAGGAAACACGCGCATCGGTTGTTGCCGTTCTGTATACCGATGCGCAAAAAGGGTAATTTTTGCCCGTCAGGCGCTACCTGACACCGTAGGAAGACACAAAAAGCCCGTGAGGACACAACGCCTCACGAGCGCGGACTGTTGCCTGTGCTCCCATTCGAATTTTGCACCCTGCTCTCGCCGATCCCAATGCGTGTTTCTGCCGCTCGCCCGCCAGCCACTCCCACTCGTTAACAGAGAACCCAGCTACTCCGCTAACCCATTGGCACTACGGCACTTAATACCGATGTGCGCCCCATGCCAGAGTGCTTGGCACTCCTCTGACATAACAGCGCTTGTGTGCCACTGATCGAAATCTGAAGACGCGACTCCGGCTCCCGCTCCACTCCATGAATATCCGGAAAGAGCCGAAAAGACGCGCAATGAATATCATAGCGCGTCCCGGCCGTCGTTGCAAGTCTCTAATTACTTGATTTCGATGGTCGCGATGCCTTCGAACTTCTTCCGGATAGCCTCGGCCTCGTCCTTGGTCGCGCTCTCCTTGATCGGCTTCGGCGCGCCGTCGACCAGGTCCTTGGCTTCCTTCAGGCCCAGCGAAGTAACCTCGCGAACAGCCTTGATGGTGTTAATCTTGTTGGCGCCAAAGTCCTTCAGGATTACCTGGAACTCGGTCTTCTCCTCAACCGCCGGAGCTGCCGCACCCGCTGCCGCCACCGCTACCGGGGCTGCCGCTGCTGCTGAAACGCCAAGCCGCTCTTCCAGCTTCTTCACCAGAGCCGCTGCTTCCAGCAGGCTCAGGGCCACAATTTGCTCTTCCAACTGCGCTAGATCCGCCATTTTCTTCTCCAATCAAAATTCGTTTGAAATTGTTATTTCCCGGCCGCTCAACCAGCTTGAAAGTTTCCGATGCGCCAGACCCGCGCACTTTCAAGCCTGTTTCCCAGCCAAATCTCTAAACCAAAACTCTGTGTACTCCACCCAAACCGGGTGCCCCATCCTCGCCGCGTTTTTGTTTTTGCGGCTAGGGTGGGAAAGCACAATACTCCACCGCCGAAGCTAAGCCGCAGCCTCTCCGGCAAACTTTTCCTTCTCCACTCCCTGGCCCAGCACCACGGCCAGGTCGCGTCCCGTGGCATTGATCACGGTCGCCAGCCTCTGCGCCGGAGCATTGATCAGGAACAACAGCTTCGAGAACAGCTCTTCCTTGCCCGGCATCGTCGCCAGTGCCTTCACTTCCTGCACCGTCAGCAGCTTGCCGTCCACAATGCCCAGCTTGAACTGGAACTCCGCGTTCTCACCGGCCCACTTGGCAAAAACCTTAGCCAGCGCCACCGGATCGCCGTCGGTAAAAGCCACCGAGTTCACGCCCTTGAGGCCCTGCAACGCGGCTTCAACCTGCGTACCCTTGCCGGAGATAGCGACCAGCTTGTTCTTGACCACGCGGTAATGACCGCCTGCTTCGCGAATCACCTTGCGCAGCGCAAAATCCTTGGCCACGGTCAGCTTGCTGAATGTGCCGATAATCGCCGTTGTAGAGGTCTCCAGTTCCTTAGCCAGAATCTGGACTCTCTCTGTCTTCTTCGCTCTTGAAATAGCCATTTCCGTGCTCCGCACAGTGATCAGTGATCAGTTTTCAGTGGTCAGTTTCTCAAGACCATCTGATTCTGGTTCCCTGTTCCCTGCTCCGCGCCTTAAGTCAGCGCTCTCTGCTTAAATTTCCGTTCCCAAAACCTTCATGCAGGGCACAACGTCAATCGGCCCACTGCATAAACTGACCACTGACAACTGATCACTGACAACTGCTTTTTAGTGCTTGCCCACTGCGTCGGCAACTGCCGAATCCAGCGGCACGCCGGGGCCCATCGTCGAGCTCAGCGTGATGCTCTTGATGTACTTGCCCTTGGCTGCTGAAGGCTTGGCGCGCACAATCGAAGTGATCACGGTGGTTGCGTTGTCCACCAGCTTCTGCGGCTCAAAACTGATCTTGCCCACCGGCACATGAACCAGGCTGGTCTTGTCGGCGCGAAACTCCACCTTGCCGGCCTTGATCTCTTTGACCGCCGCAGCCACGTCCATGGTGACGGTTCCGGTCTTGGGGTTCGGCATCAGTCCCTTGGGACCCAGCACCTTGCCCAATCGTCCCACCACCTTCATCATGTCCGGCGTGGCGATCAGCGCATCGAAGGCGGTCCAGTTTTCCTTCTGGATCTTCTCCACCATCTCCTCGCCGCCCACAAAATCAGCGCCGGCCGCGGTGGCTTCTTTCTGGCGATCGCCCGATGCGATCACGGCTACGGTCTTGGTCTTGCCCAGTCCATGCGGCAGAACCACGGTTCCACGCACCATCTGGTCGGCATGACGCGTGTCCACGCCGAGGCGCAAGGTCAGGTCGACGGTCTCGTCGAACTTGGCGAACTTGACTTGTTTCAGCAGGCCAACGGCCTCAGGCAGCGGATACGCTGGCTTAGTGACAGCCGCGCGCGCCTTCACAATATTCTTGCTTGATTTTCTTGCCATTCTTCCCTCGTCTCCCACCGCCCCTGCCAGCCCGCCTGTGGCGGAAACCCGGATGCGCCTTTCTGAATCGGCAAAGCCATCGAACGGGTTCAGAAACCGTGGTGCTATTGACAGTCCAGGGATTTCCCCGGACGCATCTTCAAATAATAGCGAATCAGCGCATGGATTGCAAATCGGAACCGGCAAAGACAATAGGAATGAGAGCTCTTGCCTTTCCACAGCCACCCATTTATGGCACACTTGGATTCATGGGAAGCAAAGACAAAGGCAGAAAAGAAGTAAAGAAGGCACCGAAACCCAAGCCTAAACCGGAACCCGGCCGCAAACGCGAAGGGTTCATCCCAGCCCCGCCGCCGAAGTAGGACGCAAACTCAGCGCCCACTTCGGCGCGCCACCCGATGCAGAAAGGCCCTTCCGCCAGGTAGGGCCTTTTTTGCGGTTGCAGGAATCGGATCGCGCATCCCCATTGCCGAATTCGAGGCTCCTTCCGCTCAAATGCCCGAGCACATCACTGCGGTTCTGAAAGAAACGCATTAGCCTGAAGACAAGGATTCCGCCAAGGGGGTACAGCCATGCCGTCGAAGTGCGCCGCAACCCTTCTCACCGTCGCCCTGCTTGCCACCGCGGCGTGGACCCAGCAGCCCACGATCGCCCCGGCACCGTTGCCTGCCGCTGTTCCGTCCGGCCGCTCGGTCGTTGGGCTGGCTCTCGAAGGCGGAGGAGCCCTTGGCATGGCCCACATCGGCGTTCTCCGGTGGCTTGAGGAGCACCACGTTCCCGTTGACCGCCTGGCTGGAACCAGCATGGGAGCCCTCGTCGGCGCGCTCTATTCCGGCGGATCCACCCCGGCTGAAATGAGAGCGCTGGCTGAAAGCGACGCATTCAACTACGTTTTCACCCTGCAAACTCCATATGTGGACTTGAGCTACCGCCGCCGTCAGGACAGCCGCCAGGTTCCCACTATCGCCATGCTCGGCTTCAAGCACAAGCCCGCTCTGCGCAACGCGCTGCTCACTGACCGCGGCGTCGATGAGTTCCTCAGCACCAATATGCTCGCCTACAGCAGCCGAGACCTGGATTACAACCGGATGCCCATTCCTTTTCGCTGTGTGGCCGCCGATCTGAATACCCTGCAACCGCTCGTCTTTTCCGCCGGCCCGATGCCACAAGCTGTTCGCGCCTCCCTATCCATCCCAGGGGTCTTCCCCCCCGTTCGGGCGGCCGACGGACACTTTCTCGTCGACGGCGGTATCCTCGACAATCTCCCCACCGATGTTCTGAAGCACGATCTGCACGCTGAGACCGTGATCGCCGTGCACTTGCAAGAGGCTGCCATCGCCGCCCCCGATACCAGTTCTCTCATCGGTGTGCTCAACCGCGCTTTCGATGCCGGTATCGAAAGCAACGTCAACCAGGCCTTGCTCATCGCCAACGTAGTCATCAACGTTCCCATCAGCGACTTTTCCTCTACCGATTACTCCAAAACAAATGTCGAGAAATTGATTGAAGCCGGCTACCATGCAGCGGAACAGAGCCGCGTCACTCTCCTCCCTTTGGCACTCGACGATCAAGGCTGGAGGGCCTACTTGGCTGCCCGCGACAGCCGCCGTACGACGCCCCCCGGCAATCTGCGCGAGGTCCTCGTGGAAGGCAGCGTACCTGCTGCGCGGCGTGAAGTTTTGGCCGATTTCAAGCCGCTTGAGGACCGGCCCATCACAGCCGCGCAAACTCTCAACGCACTGAAGCCCATCCAGTCGAACGGCGATTTGAGCGCCACCTATGGGACCTTTGCTCCGCCGCCCAATACCGCTGTCCCCAATACGAGCAATCCGGACACCGGCATCCTGGTCAGGCTCACCAAAGATCCCATCGGTCCACCCTTTTTGTTGATTGGCGGCGATCTGGCCGCCGAAACCTCTAACATTGCGCGCGGCGAAATCAACTTCCGCCTGGTCGATCAGAACCTGGGTGGATTCGGCTCCGAACTCCGCTCGACCGCCCGGCTCGGCTACATGACCGATCTCTCCACTGAGTACTACCGGCTGCTCACTCCATCAGGATTCTTCATCGAGCCGCGTGCAGGCATTGTTCGCGAGCCGGTCTATATCTGGGTCAATCAGAAGCGCGTGGCCGAGCGCTTTCAGCAGAATCTCGACGCCGGCATCGAGGCTGGCCGCACCATCGGCTATTCCATGCAAATCTCCACCGAGTGGCGCGCTGAAGATACTCGCTGGAGCCTCATCACCGGTTCCGGTGGAGGACCTTACCTGAACGGAACCTCGCAAACCGGCCTGCTCCACATCGACATCGACAAAGAAACCTCCGGCACCGTCTCGCCTCAGGGCTTTCGCCTGTCAGCCTCCGCCGGTGCTCTCTATCATGCGGTCGCCAGTTCCAATGCCCCATTCGCCATGCTCTCCTCTGCTCGCACCTGGCAGTGGAAGGAAAACAATATCTTTGGCCTGACCGCGGACATCAACTCCTATCTCCGCGCCAATGTGGCACAGCCCTACCGCTTCACCCTGGGCGGCCCGCGTCGTCTCTCCGCATCGTCGTTTGACGAGTATCGCGGCACGGATACATACCTCGCCCGCGCCGGTTACCTGCGCCGCATCGCAACCCTCCCCACCGGCTACGGACAAGGCATTTATGGAATTATCGGCTACGAAGCCGGTGAGGTCTGGTCCCCTGAAGCGCAAGCCATCCTCCGTCAAGATGGAACCGCCGGAATTGTTGCGGCAACCCCATTCGGCTCCGTCACCTTTGGAGTTTCCATCGGCGACGCTGGCCATCGCAAAGTCTTCTTCACGATAGGACGGCTGTTCTGATTTTTTGAACGTCTACGCTCCAGCAAACGCCGGTGGCCATCCTTCTCACGTTTTTTTGTGGCTAAGGCGGGATACCGCAAAACTCAATAGATTCGAGCCCAATGCAACAGGCCCTCCACAATGGGAGGGCCTGTTTGCGAGCGAAATGTTAAAGCCGCAGCCTAAGCCACCACATCAATCCCCATTGACCGAGCCGTGCCCTTGATGCTCTTGATCGCCGTCTCCACCGATGCCGCGTTCAAATCCGGCATCTTCTGCGTGGCGATCTCGCGTATCTGCTTCTCAGTCACCTTGCCTACCTTTTCCTTGTTAGGCGTGCCTGAGCCTTTGGCAATTCCGGCCGCCTTAAGCAGCAGAACCGCGGCCGGCGGCGTCTTGGTAATGAAGCTGAAACTGCGGTCGGCGTAAACGGTGATGACGACCGGAATAACCAGTCCTTCCATCTCCTTGTTCTGCGTTTTAGCGTTGAACTGCTTGCAGAACTCCATGATGTTGACCTGCGCCTGGCCCAATGCGGGACCCACGGGCGGCGCCGGCGTTGCCTTCGCGGCCACGATCTGCAGCTTGACGTAGCCGGTAATTTTCTTCGGAGGTGCCATTTGATTCCTTGGAATCAGCTATTAGCTCCTAGCTTTTAGCTACTAGCTGATCTGTCTCTGGTACAAATTTTGGTGTTGCCGCTTCAAGCGTTTGCTTTCAACCGGTTCCTGCTAGGTGGGCACAACCGGCTAGAAGCTGAAAGCTAATAACTAAGAGCTGCAACTACTCAATCTTTTCGACCTTGCCAAACTCCAGTTCCACCGGCGTCGAGCGTCCGAAGATGGTCACCATGACCTTCAGCGTCTCGCGATCCTCGTTGATCTCGTCCACTACGCCATTGAAGTTGGCAAACGGCCCGTCGGTAATCCGGACCTGCTCGTTCTTTTCAAACTTGATCTTCAGCCGCGGCTTATCTTTGGAGGTCTCGCTGCGGAAGAGAATCGAACTGACCTCTTCTTCGCTCAGCGCCACCGGCTTGTCGCCCGTGCCCAGAAATCCCGTCACCTTGGGGGTATCCTTCAGCACGTGCCAGAGATTGTTGTCCAGCTCCATCTCCACGAGCACGTAGCCGGGCAAAAATACGCGCTCCACGGTGCGCTTTTTGCCGTTCACAATCTCCGCCACGGGCTCGGTGGGAATCATCACCCGCCCGACCTTATCCTTCAGCCCGAAGGCCTCCACGCGGCTCGCGATCGACTCGCGCACCTTGCGCTCGAAGCCCGAGTAGGCGTGGAGGATATACCACCTGAAGCGCTCGTTGCGCTCTGCCGGGGGCTGAGGTTGCGTCTCCGCCTGAGACTCGGATTGAGTCTCCGGCTGAGTCTCCACCTTGGAATCAGGCTGGGACTCCAACTGCTCGACGGGTCGTTCTAACTCATCTGCCATCGTGTTCTCGTTTCGCCTCTGCACTTAGCGCTGCGATCCGCTCAACCTGCTCAACAAACTACCCAGGCCGAGGCCGAAGATCCAGTCCGCAACAAAGAAAAACAATCCGAAGAGGAAGACTGCCACCAGAACCACCGTCGTGGTCGCCTGCACTTCCTTACGCGAGGGCGTGACCACCTTGCGCATCTCCCCCCGGACATTGCTCAGGAATTGAGTGAATTCCTTCCACGTGTCGATTACCTTGTTCATGGGATTGCCCATGCCATTCGACGACTGCCGTTTGACCAACGCAGGCCTTTTCTGACTCGACTCGTCTTTCCCGTTTACCGTTATTTCTTTAGTTGACATTCCTACATTCCTTCGCGCTCGGCATCGAGCCATGCGCATCCCTACTTAATATGGCAGGGGCGGAGGGATTCGAACCCCCAAGTTCGGTTTTGGAGACCGACAGTTTAGCCGTTGAGCTTACGCCCCTAAAACAGTGGTCAGTGAACAGTTGTCAGTGGTCAGTACTCAAAGCCTCAATCTGCAAGAGCCATACTGATCACTGTTCACTGACCACTGTTCACTGTCGTTACTTCGTTTCCTTATGCGGCTGGTGCTTGCGGCAGCGGTTACAGAACTTCTTGAACTCCAGACGGCCCGTAGTCGTCTTTTTGTTCTTCGTCGTCGAGTAATTCCGCTCCTTGCACTCAGCGCACTGCAACGTAACAATTTCCCGCATTCTTAAAATCCTTTCAGTAACCAGTGGTCAGGGGCCAGTTTCTTAGTCGTCCTAACCCCTAACCCCTGATCCCTAATCCCTGCTACTTCACAATCTCTGAAACCGTTCCCGCGCCCACCGTGCGTCCGCCTTCGCG
>JBEKUB010000017.1:0-77468 GCA_049515455.1 Occallatibacter sp. | reverse complement strand
TGCCGGCGGCGGTCCGCGCTGGAACGTTTATGCGGGAATCGCCGGCCAGATTCCCCATCTGGTTTTTTCCACGCACATGGATACCGTTCCGCCCTATATCCCTTTCAGCGAGGATGCGGAGTTTATGTACGGCCGAGGCGTCTCTGACGCAAAGGGAATCATCGCCGCCCAGATAGCTGCAGCCGAGGTCCTGCGGACGGCGGGGTTTCGGATTGGCCTCTTGTTTGTAAGTGGAGAAGAGCGCGATTCAGCTGGGGCAAGGGCCGCCAACCTGACGCCTAAAGGCAGCCGCTTCCTGATCAATGGCGAGCCAACCGACAACCGCATCGCCCTGGCCTCGAAGGGCGCATTGCGCGCGGCTTTCAAATCCACCGGCAAGATGGCCCACTCAGCTTATCCCGAACTGGGCGAGAGCGCCATTCACAAGCTGGTCGGGGTGCTGGCGAGACTGCTCGCCATGCCGCTGCCGGAGCTCGAAGGCATCGGGCCCAGCACGATCAATATCGGCCAGATTCACGGAGGCCATGCCCCCAACGTCATCGCCGACCAAGCTGAAGCCCAGGTGCTGGTGCGTACGGTAACCGACTCAGCCGAGGTGCGCGCCGCGCTCAAGGAAATTGCGGGCGACCAGGCCGAGGTGGAGTTCACTCTGGATACTCCCTTCGTCCGCCTGCATGCCATAGAGGGCATGCCGACGATGGTCGCCAAGTTCTCCACCGATATCCCGCAGCTCAGCAACTGGGGCGAGCCGTTACTACTCGGCCCAGGCTCGATCCTCATAGCCCACACGCCGAATGAAAAGCTGGCCAAGAAAGAATTGCTGGAAGCAGTGGAGTTATATATCAAGGTTGCTAAACAACTGCTTGCGTAAGATTTGCTGCCATTCGACAGATCGCCGAATTGAGCGGGATACTTAGTCAATATACCTCAAGAGAAAGAAAGGGCATTCCAGTGGCTATTTCGCGCCGTAAATTTCTGGGCACAGCGCTCACCGCCAGCGCCTCGGGTCTGATCGTCAATGCGGCAACGGCACATGCCGCTGCAGATGCGCCGGATTTGCTGGTGCTCGAAAACGATCACATGATGGTCACCATCAACCGAGAGACCGGCTGTGTGGATAGGTTGGAGTCGAAAGACCAGGCGTGGAAGATGCAGGGCGCGGGAATGCGTCTGCACGTGCCGGCCCCGGAGCATCGCTTCCACTACCTTACCGAGCGCCATTCCGGCAAGCCGCGGATTGAGTCGGACAGTACCCACGCGACGATCACCTGGACCGGGTTTGAAAGCGACCGGATGGGCAAGCTCGATATTGAGGTTAAAGAATCGGTCCGGCTTGAGGGCGCGGGCATTCATTTCAGTTATGAAATTCGCAACGGCAGCCAGGCGGTGATTGAAAGCTATACTTATCCGCGCCTGAAAGGACTCAAGCCTCCAGCCGGAGACAAGAATATGCGGCAGGTGGCGTGGAGTTACAGCGGCATGGATTCCTCCAATCTCTGGCCCACCTTTGGCAACCAGATCGGTTACTGGGGTTACGATACTCCGGGCCAACTGCGCAACCTGGGCACCGATATTCAGTTCTGCATGATCCTCAGCGACACACGCGGAATCTATCTGGGCTATCACGATCAAGGCCAGAAACAAGTGGTGCAAATCTGCTTCGCTCTATCTCCCGCCTACGTCGATTCATTCAATATCAGCAGCAACGATCCCTCCGCCAAGATTGCCGACGCAACCATCGGCATCGATCCCAACCACTTATGTTTCATCCACCCCGGCGCCAGCCAGCGCTCTGAGATGCTGGCGCTCGAGCCTTTCACCGGTGACTGGCATACTGGCGCGGATATTTACAAATCCTGGAGCGGGACATGGAAGAAAGCTCCCACGATGCCGACATGGGTGCACGACGTGCATTCATGGCAGCAGATACAAATTAACTCCTCCGAAGACAGGTTATCTTTCCCTTATAAAGACCTAACTAAGTACGCTGATGCGTGCAAGCGTTGGGGAGTGAAAGCGATTCAGTTGACCGGATGGCAGTTGGGAGGCCAGGACCGCGACTTTCCGCTTCACGATACCGATCCCCGTTTGGGCACCGCGCAGGAGCTCAAAGACGCCATCGCGGCGAGCAAAGCGATGGGCGTTGAGATTATCCTCTTCAACAAATATGCATGGGCCGATGTAACCGGTCCGGCTTATACGAGCGACTTCAAGAAGTTTGCCATCGAGGACCCATACGGAAATCCTTACCAGTTCAACGGCTATAAATATGACACACCCACGCAAATCGACGGCATCAACGCCCGGCACGGAGTGGGGATGTGCGATGCAAGCCCGTTGTGGAGAAAGCGGGCGCTCGAAGAGTTTCGCAAGAGCGTTGAGTTAGGTGCAAACGGTATTCTGTTTGATGAGTGCAATTGGCATATGAGCGCCTATTGCTTCTCGAAGACCCACGGCCACGCCGTTCCGGGGGCTGTCTTTTCCGGCGATGTGCCGCTCATTGAAGGCTTCCGAACCATCGTAGATACGGAAGAGTTTCTCTTCGCGGGCGAATCTCCTTACGATATTCAACTGCAAACCTATAATATGTCTTACTTTCGCATCAACCGCGGATTTGTTCCCATGGGCCGATATATTGATCCCTTCGCGCCCATGTCGGTCGCCGTCATCGGATATAACGACCGTCAGATCATCAATGCCTGCCTGCTTTACCGCTTCTCAATGAGTTACGAGCCACGCGACTTTCATGGCGAGCTGGACGAGATGCCGGTGTCACTCACCTATGGCCGCGCGGTGGACGATCTGCGGCGCAGATATAAGGAGTGGGTCTGGGATGCGGAGTTCCGCGATACGCTCGGCGCCAAGGTGACCGCAGGCGGCGCACCGCTGAGTACCTACTCTGTTTTCCGGCGCAAGGATGGGCTGCGCGCGGTAGCCCTGGCCAATATGAGCGATACCGATTCAATCGTTTGCGAGGTTTCTCTCGACAAAGCGAAGACGGCGGATTTGAAGTGGGTCTCGCCGGAGCAGCCCGAACTGAAGCCCTGGCCGGGCAAGTTGGAGCTGGCTCCAGGATCGGCCGCGGTTGTTTTGGAGGGTTAACGGCAAAGGTTACAACTTCAGTTCCCTGGCGGATTTTGCCGTAGCCCATGTATTCTCAGCCAATGAACATGGACGATTCCCCTGCGCCCGACGACTCGAACCTGCTGGACCACGCAGCCTCCTCCTATCTGCGCTCGGCGCGCCATCAGCCGGTCCAATGGCATCCGTGGGGCGAGAGGGCGTTTGCGCGCGCACAGTCCGAAGACAAACCGATCTTGCTGGATATTGGAGCGGTGTGGTGCCACTGGTGCCACGTGATGGATCGTGAATCCTATGAAAACCCTGAGCTGGCCGCCTTGATCAACCGCAGTTTTGTCGCCGTAAAGGTGGATCGCGACGAGCGGCCCGATGTAGATGCGCGTTACCAGGCCGCGGTCTCAGCCATCAGTGGGCAGGGCGGTTGGCCGCTGACCGCGTTTCTCACACCTGACGGCCGCCCTTACTTTGGTGGCACTTATTTTCCGCCTGATGACCGTTACGGGCGCCCGGGTTTTGGACGCGTGCTTGAAACCATGGCCCAGGTTTGGCGCGAGCGCCGCGAGGAAGCTCTCGAGTCTGCCGGCAGCGTGATGGCTGCTATCGAGCACAACGAAAGCTTCTCCGGCCGCGGCGGCGATCTGTCGCTGGCCCTGGTAGATAAGATTGCCGGCTCGGCGCTGGCCAAGTTTGACGCGCGAAACGGCGGCTTCGGCTCGCAGCCCAAATTTCCCCATCCGTCAGTTCTCGACCTGCTGCTGGAAGTGGCCATGAGCCGCGATAACGACCAGGCTCGCGATGCCTTCACCACGACTCTTGAAAAGATGGCCAAAGGCGGGGTCTACGACCAGTTGGCCGGTGGCTTTCACCGTTACAGCGTAGACGAGCGCTGGGTGGTTCCTCACTTCGAGAAGATGCTCTACGACAATACCGAGTTGCTGCGCAACTACGTGCACGGCTTCCAGAGCTTTGTGCGTGAGGACTTTCGCGAGACGGCGCTGGAGATTGTGGCGTGGCTTGACTCGACCATGACTGACCGCAAGCGCGGCGGCTTTTATGCCTCGCAGGACGCCGATATCAACCTTGATGACGATGGCGATTACTTTACGTGGACACTGGACGAAGCGCGGGCAGTGCTCGACCCTGAAGAGCTCCAATTTGCCTCGGTCTACTGGGATATCGGCGAGCTGGGCGATATGCACCACAACCCGGCCAAAAATGTTCTTCACGTAAAGCAGATGCTGGAGGAGCTGGCGGCCACTAACCACGAGTCATTGGAGCATTTGCGCGCGCTGCGCGATTCATCGCGGAGCAAGCTGCTTGCGGCACGCGCCAAACGGCCCACCCCGTTTATCGACCAAACGCTTTATACCGGCTGGAATGCGATGGCCATAACGGCTTATCTGGAGACGGCGCGGGTGCTGCGCATGGATTCGGCGCGGGATTTTGCGCTGCTCACGCTCAACCGGCTGCTCGAAGAAGCCTGGGATGGAGATGCATCGCTTCAACATGTAATAGCCTATGGCGGCGACGGGTCGGCGACAGAGAAAGTGCCTGGCACGCTCGACGATTACGCACTTACCGTTCATGCCTGCATCGATGCCTGGCTGGCCAGCGGGAAAATGAACATTTACCAGACGGGAATGAAGCTGGCCGATGCCATGATCACCCGCTTTTATGACCGAACGGCTGGAGCCTTCTACGATGCGGCCGCGCCCCAGGCCGGCGAAACTCCCCTGGGCGCTCTGTCGGCGCGCCGCAAGCCTCTGCAAGACTCACCCACCCCGGCCGGCAATCCCACCGCGGCCTCGGCCCTTTTGCGCCTCGAGGCTCTAAGCGGGCGCACAGAATTTCGCGAGATCGCCGAAGATACGCTGGCATCCTTTGCAGGCATCGTCGAGCACTTTGGCCTCTATGCCGGCAGCTACGGGCTCGCACTGGAACGGCTGCTGCTCGATCCAGTGCAGGTGGTGGTTGTGGGTTCAGGCCCCGAGGCCGCACGCCTTGAGGCATCGGCCGTGGCACGTTTTGCCATCAACAAAACCGTGATGCGCATCGCTCCTTTCCGCCTGGTTGCAGGCGAAGTACCGGAGGTGCTTGAAGAAACGTTGCTCCAGGTCCCCGCGCCGGCTGAGGACGAGGTTTGGGCGATGGTGTGCCGCGGGCGCTCCTGCCTGCCACCCGTCACCGATGCCGAGGCGCTCATTGAGGCCCTGGAAATCTCGCTCTGAAGGTCCTGATCGAGATGCGCGTCAAAGGCAATTTTCCGGCGTGAGTTGAAACTGCCAAAAAATCTACTCGCCGGTGAAGGGATTGCTTTCCTGCGGCTTGAGCAGGGTCGGATCGTGTTGCGGAGCAGCCTCTTCGCCTGGCTGCCTGTTGCCACTGGTGGTCTCTCCCGTAATTGAATTGAAGACCCGGTTGGGGTCGCCGGGCAGCATATTGTTTGCTTCCAGGGCGAGACGGACACGGCGGCGGAACTCCCGCACCCCATCGTATTGTTTTGTCGCCAGCGTTTTGAAAACCACGGGATAGAAGACCTCGGAACCCTTGACCGCATCCACACCCAGCACCTGTGGGTCGGCGATGAAAACATCACGGAACTGCTCGCTGTTTCTCACCTCCATGGCGATGTTCTTCAGCAGCTTGATCACTTCGTCGGGATTGGCGGAGAAATCCACGTTCACGTTGACCGTGGCCACTGAGTAGCCGATGCTCATGTTCGCTACGGTGGTGATCTGCGAATTGGGAATGACGTAAAGGGTTCCGTCCGCATCGCGCACGCTGGTCTTGCGCAGCGTCATCGCCTCTACGGTTCCGGTCACCCCGGCCATGCGCACCGTATCTCCCACATCAAACTGGTCTTCAATCAGTATGAGAACGCCGTTCAGCATATCTTTCACAATGTTCTGCGCGGCTAGGCCAATGGCGATTCCGGCGATCCCGGCCGAGGCCAGCAGGGGCGCCAGGTTGAGTCCCAGCGCATCAAGAAACTGCAATCCGGTGATCAGGAAGATGACGGCCAGCCCGGTGGTGCGGATGACCCCTGCCAGCGTCTTGACTTGCGCGATGTGGCCTGCGCCGGTGGAGTGCCATTTGGCCAGTTTCGTCATGTGCGAGGTAACGAGCCGCAGCAGCCAGATAAGCAGCACGGCGATCACTGCAATTACCATCAGGTGCGGCAGCCTGGTCCGGATAAACTCCTGAGAATCGACGATCCACTCGTCAAGAATGCGGCCCAGAAACCGGCCTTCCGCAAAGATTCCCGTTCTTGCTGCCAGCAACCAAGGATGCATCCCAAAGCTCCTCTTCCCAGACTAGACAGTTTGCCGCTGTTCCGGCAACGCTTAAGGTTGTTACAATCAAGCGTGGTTTTGGCAAAATTTTGAAAATTTGAGGAGTGAAGGGAATGGTACCGGTAGTTTCCAGCGCTCGTGTTCCCCAGACGATGGCCGGCTCCGGCGGTTTAAGCCCTCAACAGATGATCGAGATCTACCGGCTGATGGTTCTCTCCCGCCGTGTAGACGACCGCGAAATCGTCCTCAAACGGCAGCAGAAGACCTACTTCCAGATCTCGGCCGCCGGCCATGAAGCGCTGCAAGTGGGCGCCGCGCTGGCTATGCGTTCCGGCTACGACTGGTTTTTCCCCTACTATCGCGATCGCGCACTGTGTCTCGCGCTGGGCGTGACTCCCACTGAGATGCTGCTGCAAGCCGTGGGCGCGGCCACCGATCCGGCCAGCGGCGGACGCCAGATGCCCACCCACTGGAGCAGCCCTCCCCACCATATTGTCAGCGTCTCTTCATCCACTACCACGCAACTGCTTCATGCCGTGGGTTGCGCGGAGGCCGGCCGCTACTTTAACCATCATCCTGAGGCCGCCCAGAAAAACGAGGGAGACTATCGCGCCTACCGCGACGTGGTTTTCCACGGCGATGAAGTGGTTCTGGCAACCCTGGGCGAAGGGGCAACCTCGCAAGGCGAGTTCTGGGAGGCGCTCAACACTGCCGCCAACCGCAAGCTGCCGGTCATTTTCCTGGTTGAGGACAATGGCTACGCGATCAGCACCCCGGTCGAGGTAAGCACGCCGGGAGGAAATATCTCCAAGCTGGTAGACAATTTCCCCAGCTTCCACTTTGCCGAGTTTGACGGCACCGATCCGGTGGTCAGCCTGCGTGAATTTGAGGCCGCTGTGGCGCACTGCCGCGCGGGACTGGGACCGGCCTTCATGCACGGCCATTGCGTGCGGGTCTACTCTCACTCGCTCTCTGACGACGACAAGCATTACCGCTCGGCTGCAGAGCGCGAGGCGGATATCAAGCGCGACCCGCTTACCCTGATGCAGATGCGATTGATGCGTGAGGGAATTCTAAACCCGGAGCAAATCAACCAGCTTGAACAGCAACTGGACCTTGAAGTCGCGGAGGCAGCCGAGCGCGCTCTTAAAGCTCCCATGCCGGAGGTTGCGGGAATCACCGACCACGTTTACTCCCACGACCTTGACCCCACCAGCGTGGCCTTTGCCACTGAACATGCGCACGCGCCCGGCGAAGCAGGCGGAGGAAAAGCCGGCGGTGCAAAGGGAAGCGGTCCGCGCACCATGGCCGACCTGATCAACGCCTGCCTGCACGACGAGATGCGACGCGATCCGCGCATTGTGGTCTATGGCGAAGACGTAGCCGATGCCAGCCGCGACGAAGCGCTCGATGAGGTCGAAGGCAAGGGCGGCGTCTTCAAGCTGACCGCCGGCCTGCAAACCGAATTCGGTTCGGAGCGGGTTTTCAACTCGCCGCTGGCCGAGGCCAATATCGTCGGGCGAGCCGTCGGCTATGCCGTCCGCGGTATGAAGCCGGTGGTCGAGATTCAATTCTTCGATTACATCTGGCCCGCTTATCATCAGATTCACAATGAACTGGCGCTCATGCGCTGGCGCTCCAATGGCGGATGGGCCTCGCCGGCCGTCATTCGCGTGCCCATCGGCGGCTATCTCACCGGCGGCTCCATTTATCACTCGCAATGCGGCGAGAGCCTCTTCACCCACATTCCCGGCCTGCGCGTGGTCTTTCCTTCGAATGCACTTGACGCCAACGGCCTGCTGCGCACCGCTATTCGCTGCGACGATCCGGTGCTGTTTCTTGAGCACAAGCGGCTTTATCGCGAGACTTACGGCCGCGCGCCCTATCCCGGTCCCGACTTCGCCATTCCCTTTGGCAAGGCAAAGATCGTTCGTCCCGGCACGCACATCACGCTGGTCACTTACGGCGCCATCGTGCCTCGCGCAATGCAGGCGGCGCAAAAGGCGCAGCGCCAAAACGGCATTGAAGTGGAGATCGTCGATCTGCGCACTCTCAGCCCATACGACTGGGAGTCCATCGTCAATTCAGTCAAAAAAACCAGCCGGGTAATCGTGGCTCACGAAGATATGCTCAGCTGGGGTTACGGTGCAGAGATAGCCGCGCGCATTGGGGACGAACTCTTCGACTCACTCGACGCGCCGGTCCGCCGCATCGGCTCCATGGATACCTTTGTGGCCTACAATCCGGTGCTTGAAGACGCGATTCTTCCCCAGCCGGAGACCATCCTCAAGGCCATCGTTGAACTGAAAGCATATTGATTCGGGATTTCTCGACCATCGATATCAGCGCCTGCCGGATACAATACAAGCATGGAGTTGAGCGCTAATCGCCAGTGGTCTATGGCGGATATTTTTACCCGGCAGGCAGGCAGACCGGCATGAAGAATTTTCTGCGCCTTCTGCGGTATGGACTGCCCTTCTGGTTCCAGTGGCTTCCTGGAGTCATGCTGCTGGCACTCGTCGGCGCTCTTGAGACTTTTCGCGTTCTGCTCCTGCAGCCCATCTTTGACCAGGTCCTCAGGCCCGATGCGCCGGAAGGCCCTATTCTTCTCGGTCTCCCCAAGAGTACCTGGCAATTCGATCTCAGGCAGATGGTTCCCCATTTTCTGCACATGCACAATGCCTGGAACGTGGTGGCCTTTGCGCTGGTGGTCTCCACGCTGGTCAAGGGCCTGTGTGATTACCTGGGCACCTATCTGGCGTACTACGCCGGCTTCGGCACCATCACCGATCTGCGCAATCATCTCTATGAAGCCACGCTGCGCCGCTCCTCGAGCTTTTTTCACAAGCACGCTACGGGCACCATTCTCTCCACGCTCATCAACGACGTTGACCGGGTGCAGATGGCCGTCAGCTCGGTGATGGGCGAATTTCTGCAGCAGTTCTTCACCTTTCTGGTGGGATTATTCTTCGTGATCAAACTCGGTGGGGCACTGAGCTGGGCGCTGCTGTTGTTTGTGCCTGTGGTTATTACATCCTCGCGTAAGATTGGCGGCGAGGTCCGCACCCGCACTCGCACCGGCCAGGACAAGCTCGCCGAAATACAAAATATTCTGCATGAGACCATCACCGGCAACCGCATCGTAAAGGCCTTCAACACTGAGATGTGGGAAATCCTGCGCTTCAAGTCCGCATCCCGCCGCCTCTTCCGCGCCAACCTGCGGAGCGTGCGCATCCAGTCGATCAGTTCGCCGTTGATGGATACCATCGGTTCCATCGCCATTGCCATGTTCCTGTTCATCGGCCGCACCGAAATCATGCACGGCCGCATGACCATGGGACTCTTCGGCGCATTTATTATCCTGCTCTTCAAGCTCTACGATCCGGTGCGCAAGTTCGCCTACTTCTACAACAGCTTCCAGCAGGCCATGGGTGCATCCATTTCGATCTTCAGCTTCTTTGACGCCAAGGACGACGTGAAGGAGCGGCCGCACGCTATCGCGCTGAAGAAATTCGAGCGCAACGTCCGCTTTGAAAATGTGGGCTTTTCCTACTCGACGGAAAAAGGCGAGCACCAGATTCTGCACAACGTCGACCTGGAGATGCGGGCCGGCGAAGTGTTGGCGCTGGTCGGCCCCAGCGGAGCCGGCAAGTCCACCTTGGCCAACCTGATTCCGCGCTTCTTTGACGTCACTTCGGGCAGCATTCTCATTGACGGCCTCGACCTTCGCTATCTGGCGCTCGGCTCGCTGCGCCGGCAGGTAGCGCAGGTGACGCAGGAGACTATTCTCTTCAACGACACGGTGCGCAACAACATTGCCTACGGCCAGCCCGATGTGCAAGCCAAACTTGTCGTGGAGGCCGCGCAGAACGCGCTGGCTCACGACTTCATCCTCGGCATGCCGCAGGGCTACGATACCGTGATCGGCGAAAAGGGCTTTCGACTCTCCGGCGGCGAGCGCCAGCGCCTGGCCATTGCCCGCGCCATCCTCAAAAATTCGCCCATCTTGATTCTCGACGAGGCCACATCGGCCCTGGACGCCGAAAGCGAGTCGCTGGTCCAGGCTGCGCTGGCTAATCTAATGCAGGGCCGCACCGTGCTGGTCATCGCCCACCGGCTCTCCACCATTCGCCGCGCCAACCGCATCGCCGTGCTTGAAGACGGCCGCATCACCGCCACCGGCTCCCACGAGGAGCTCCTTACAACCTCGCCCACTTATCAGCGACTCTATCAACTGCAATTCATGGACGTGCCCGAGGCTCCGGGAACGGACCCCATGGAACCGGATCCGTCTCAAATGCAACTGGCTCTAACCAACGAGTCTGAGGAGTAGCAAGAAATGCCGATTTATTCCATGACGGGCTTTGCGCGGGTTCAGATTCGCGTGCACGACCAGCTCAGCTACACGCTCACTCTCAAGAGCGTCAATCATCGTTTCCTCGACCTCCAGTTGCGCCTCCCGCAGGGATTGGACGCGCTGGAGACGGAGCTGCGCAAAGCTCTCAAAGACAATCTGGTCCGTGGCCACGTGGAATTGGCACTGTCAATCGACAGACCAGACCGCGCAGCCCAGACGAAGGCTGGCTACAATCACGATCTGGTGGCCGGCTACATTGCGGCCTTTGCCGCGGCGCGAGACGAATTCGAAATCGCCACAGGCGAGCCGGATTTGAACGCGATTTTGCGCATGCCCGGAGCTTTGCAAATTGACAATCGTGGCGACGAAGACCTGACCGCTCTGTCCGAAAGCGTGCTCAGAGAGATTACGCCGCTGCTCGAACAGCTAAAGATCATGCGCGCGCGAGAAGGCGAATCGCTGGAAGCGATTCTCCACGCGACGCTCGACCGGCTGGCCGAGGCTACCGAAGGAGTAGCCACGCTGCGACCGGAGATTGAGCAACGCTACCAGGAGCGGCTCAAGCAGCGGCTTGAAGCGGCCACCGGGCCGGAGTTCAACCGCCAGCGGCTGCTCGAGGAAGTTGCTGTGCTGGTGGAGCGCAGCGATATCTCCGAGGAACTGACCCGCATGACCACCCACATCGGGCACTTCCGCGAGCTTCTCGCCGCCGGGGGCGAGGTGGGCAAGAAACTGGATTTTCTGCTGCAGGAGATGAACCGCGAAGCCAACACTTTGCTTTCGAAGACCAGCGGCATCGCCGGCAAAGGGACTCGCATTACCGAATTGGGTCTGGCTATGAAATCGGAGATTGAAAAAGCTCGCGAACAGATTCAGAACGTGGAATAGAACAGAGATCAGAGATCAGGGGTCAGAGCGGACAGACGAATGGGAAAGATCGTTCTCCACGGTTGGAACACCGGCTTCAACAAGGTTGCCCATACCAAATTATTGCGCACGGAGCTTAGCTATTCTCTAGCTCAGGCCAAGTCCATCACAGACGCATTGATGGATGGTCAATCGGTCACCATCGAGGTTGCAGACGACCAGGCAAAACGTTTGGCATTTGAATTGAATGAACTTGGTGCGGTGTGTAGAGTGGATGAAATCGACGGGCTGAAACAAAGGCAAAACGAAGCTCCCTAAAGGAAGATCGAACGTGGCAGGAATTCTTTTTATCATTTCGGCGCCCTCGGGCTCAGGCAAAAGCACGCTGGTAAGCGAGCTGCGCAAACAGGTCAGCGGCGTGGACTTTGCCGTCTCATGGACCACTCGCTCACCACGCGGCTCTGAGGAGAACGGTCGCGAATACAACTTCACCACCCGCGAAGAATTCGAGCGGATGATCGCTGCCGAAGAGTTTCTGGAGCACGCCGAGGTTTTCGGCAAAGACCTCTATGGAACGCCGCGCAAGACGCTCGAAGACGCGCGCGCCGCCGGCCACGATCTGCTGCTCGATGTTGATGTGCAGGGCGCCGCGCAGGTTCGCTCCAAAATGCCCGAGGCGGTCAGCATCTTTGTGCTGCCGCCCAACCCCAAGGTTTTACGCACACGATTGCGTAATCGGAGCCGCGCCGAGGGGGTGGTGGACGATGCGGAGGTCTTCCGCCGCCTGGGCGAGGCGCGCAAGGAGATTGAGAATTATCGCGAATACACGTATATTTTGGTCAACGACATCCTGGACCGGGCGGTGGCGCAATTGGAGGCCATTGTCCTGGCGGAGCGCTTCTACCGCAATGGCGAGGCCATCGCCTACCGGTCGCGCCGGGTGTTAGAGGTAGCCGCGGCCTGCCGGCAATCGAACTCGCAGGAACGGCTCAAACCTGTGCTGGAAGCCTTCGGCATTGGAGGCGACTCCAGCCAGCAGCAATTACCCTTTGGAGAGGATTCCGATGACGATTGAGACTAAATTCGATTCAGACTACCGGAAGGTGTTAGTAGCCGCCCGTCGCGCCCGCCAGATCCAGAGCGGCGCCCATGCCCTGGTTCCTACGCGCTCCACCAAGGCCTGCCGCATCGCCCAGGATGAGATCGACGCCGGCAAGATTTCCTACGTCAAGAAAGAGGCTGAGGTGGTCAAGCCCGTCATTGAAGGCCCGGCCATTCCTATCCTGCTGAGCTAGTTGTCGCTCCTTCGACGATCGAAACCGGCTACAATCGAGCCATGAGAGTAACCGTGGGCGTCTCCGGAGGAATTGCCGCGTATAAGGCGGCCGAATTGGTGCGCGCCCTGCAACGCCAGGCCCTTGAAGTCCACGTGGTGATGACTGCGGCCGCTTGCAAGTTCGTCCAGCCGCTTACCTTCGAAGCATTATCTGGGCACAAGGTAATTACCAGTCTGTGGAACGAGTCTGATGCCGACCAGGCTACCACTGAACAGAACGGCATTGAGCATATCGGCGAGGCGCAGTGGGCCGATGCTTTGGTAGTCGCTCCGGCCACGGCTAATATTCTGGCCAAATTTGCCCACGGCATTGCCGACGATTTTCTCTCCACCCTTTACCTGGCCTCCGCGGCGCCGGTTCTGGTAGCTCCCGCCATGAACGTGAATATGTGGGAGCATCCGGCCACGCAAGCCAACCTTGAAATCCTGCGCCAGCGAGGCGTGCGCGTGGTCGAGCCGGGCACGGGCGAACTGGCTTGCGGCATGGTGGGCGCGGGGCGCATGGCCGAGCCGGAAGTCATCGCCGACGCAGTCCTCAGTGCACTGGGCCGACGCCACGACCTGGCAGGCGAGATTCTGCTGGTGACTGCAGGAGGAACACGTGAGGCCCTGGACCCAGTTCGCTTTCTGGGCAATCGTTCCAGTGGCAAGATGGGCTACGCGCTGGCCGAAGCCGCACAGAGCCGCGGCGCAAAGGTGATTCTCATCAGCGGTCCGTCGGCCCTCTACGCGCCGGCACACTGTGAACTGGTCAAAGTCATTACGGCTGAGCAGATGCGCGAAGCAGTGCTTGATCGTATGGCCGAAGCTACTCTCATTGTGAAAGCCGCCGCGGTGTCCGACTACCGGCCCGTCAAAGTCTCCGAACAGAAGCTCAAGCGCTCAGGCCCCATCACGCTCGAACTCGCGCCGACTGAGGATATTCTGGCTGAGGTCGTTCGCCGGCGCCGACCCGGGCAGCTCATCGTCGGGTTTGCCGCGGAGACTGAAAACCGCATGGAAAACGGCCGCGCCAAGCTGTTGCGAAAGGGCGCCGATGCAATTGTCATCAACGATGTAACCAGCGAAGGCGTGGGCTTTGACTCCGATCTGAACGCCGCCACATTCCTCACGTTGCATACAGCCACGGAACTTGCAGAGATGCCCAAGCGCCAACTTGCCGACCGCATTCTCGACGAAATTCTCGCTCTCCGCCGTCCGCGTTCGCTGGTTCTCGAATTCGGCGAGCATCAGGACGAGAAAGCCCGCCAGGACCAGGTGCTGCAACAGACCGCTGCCTCTCGCCGGCAAATCATTGTGGAGCAATAACGTTGGCTCGTACGCTTGACTCCGCAACCCGCGATGCACTGGTGGATCGCGTTCGCTTTTATCGCGACCTGGGCCTCACCGAGTTTTACCGCCGTCCCGTAGACCCGGCGCTCATCGCCCAACTCGAAGCCTCGGAGGAAAACTCCCAGCCGAATCCCACACAGATTCCAGGTGCGCCATCCTTTCCGTCCTTCGCGGCGGAGGTGGGAGACCACGAAACTCAACCGGACCTCCAGGAGGACCAGACCATCCCTTCACGCAAGCCAACGCCAGCCCCACCCCAGGTGGCCGCCGCTGTTCCTGCGGCTGACCGTGCCTCCGCCCTCCTAATCATCCGCGACGAAATCGGCGACTGCACCCGCTGCGCGCTCCACACAGGCCGCAACAAGCTGGTCTTTGGCGACGGCGACCCCAACGCCCGCCTCATGTTTGTGGGCGAGGGACCGGGAGCCGACGAAGATGCGCAGGGACTGCCCTTCGTAGGCCGGGCCGGGCAACTGCTCAACAACATGATCTCCGCGATGGGCCTTAAGCGAGAGCAGGTTTACATCGCCAATATCGTCAAGTGCCGCCCGCCCGGCAACCGTACGCCCGAGCCGGAAGAGGCCAATACCTGCACCCAATTTCTCTTCCGCCAGATCGACGTCGTCCGCCCTCAGGTGCTGGTTGCACTGGGAGCCACTGCGGCGACGTACCTCTTAGGTTCGCGCCAGCCACTGGCGGGCCTGCGCAGGCGGGTTCATGCTTACCGCGGCGCACAGCTTATCGTCACCTATCACCCGGCCTACCTGCTGCGCGACCCGCGGCAGAAAAAAGAAGCCTGGGCCGATTTGCAGATTGCCATGCACGAGTTGGGATTGAAGCCGCCGAGCAGAGAGTGAGGCTCGCGCTCCACAGTTTCAAAGTTGTTGTGCTGAGTTACGCGGCTTGAAAATTTCTGACGTAAATTACTGAACCTGCATAGGGCAATTATCTGCAAATCGGAATGGGAGGCTGCGGACTATCCCAGGCTTCAAGAAGTGCGACTCTTCGACGGGTTCTTCGCCTTGCAGCACCCGTACCCTCCTGACCAAGAGGCCGGGGCATTCTCCGGGGGGAGTGTGGAATACTTCTTCCATTCCTGATGCAAAGAAATGCAGTTTTCCTGTCAGCCGAGAACTTTTGATTCCTCGTAGACAGCCTATTTTCATGGAGATGAAGATAAGCTGATTTGGTGACTCGGTTGCTTGATGTGTCTTACTTGGCTTTTTGGCACGCAAGTATCCAATCCCCGAGAGGACACACGCATGCACAAACCTTTGGCTCTTGTTGGGCTCCTGGCTTTAATCCTGTTTTCGGCCGGCGCCAGCGCGCAGACCTCCTGTGCCTTCTGCGACAGCTCTTTCACGTCCACAAATAACCTCACGATCAACGGCACCGCTTACGACAATGTCGACTCCGGCTGGATCGACGCGAACGGGAATCACACGGGAGGCAACACTAACTACGCCACCGGAGTAGATTCGGGGGTCCCAGTCAGCGACTACTTCTCCTTCGAGCTTGCGAATTTGGCCGGGACTGTGACTTCCGCCTCGCTCAACGTGGACGCCTACGACCTTACCGCGAACGGCCCCTACGCGATCTATGCCACGACGTTGACGCCAGACGAGGTAAACTCCGGCAATTCCTTCAATTCCGTCGCCTACTACGACGCTCTGACGTCGGGGCAGGAGATCGGCACGATTGATTTGGTGACGGCAGACGACAATTCTACCGTGACCATCGACCTGAACGCCGCCGGACTTGCGTGGTTACAGGCCAACGAGGGGGATGGGATCGTTGTTGGCGGGGTATACAACCAGGCCGTCACTCCCGAGCCGAGTAGTCTTCTGCTTTTGGGTAGCGGCATTGTGGGGCTCGCAGGCATGATTCGCCGAAAGATTGCAAAATCGCTGTAGTAGGTCGATTTCAGAACAACATTGCGATTTGAGTTGCCCCATCCTCGCGACAGAAGAAGGTGGCAAGGATGGGCGCGCATTTCTGCGTGTGGCCAGGAAATGGAATGGAAACGTGTAAATCTTGAACTGCTTTTTGTAGTGGACAGTTTGAAAGAGATGACCCACAGGGGCTAAAGCAGTCTTCCTGAAGGCGTAGACGAGCGTGGACCGGGAGGTCCATGCTACAGCCGGCCAGGAGGCCGGCGCTACCTATTCTTGCCGCGGATTTCGAAGGCCGTGGTTCCAAGTCGACCTACTCTACACATCGGAACGAAGATTGCTCACCCCTGATCGCGCCAGAGGTAGACTCCGCCGAGGATTCCCTTTTCGTTGGGGATGATGCTGACGGTGTCTGGCAGGGTGAAGTTGATCTTCTTGGTGTTGCCGCCGCCCAGGTAGAGGTGATCCCAGTTGAAGAGCAATTCAGTCTGGAGGATGGCCGCAAGAAGGAACTTATTCCATACCTTCTTGCCGTATTTGTCGAGACCGCGGCGGCCGATATAGTCCTCGTAGGTTAGATTGCGCCAGGGATGATGGCCCAGTTCGAGACCGGGGACAAGGTGGCCGTCGGTAAAGAGAGCAGTGCCTAGACCGGTTCCCAGGGTGAGCACCAACTCCACACCTTTGCCCTTGATGGCTCCATAGCCGGCGACATCGGCGTCGTTGCCCACGCGGGTGGGCTTTCTCCAGCGCTTTGCAATCTCCGCCTGCAGCGGGAACTCCTTTGACCACAATGGGTGCAAGTTGACGGCTGCGTAGGTTATTCCGCGCTTGACGACGCCGGGAAAACCGACCGAGACGCGATCGAATTTTCTGTCGATCAGCTTGCGCAATTTGTCCAGACCGGCCAATACCGCTCTTGGCGTCGGAATGGCAGGGGTGGGGACGCGCTGCCGCTCGCTGACCGGTTTGCCGGCCGCGTCAAGCAGCATGGCCTTGAGTCCCGAGCCGCCAATGTCGATGCACAGCGTGATGGGGCCTTTGGTGGTGGGCGAGGTACCCGGCTTTTTGCCGGAGGCCAGAGCGGCGGTCGATTTGGTCTTGGGTGTCATCAGGACGAATTGTACTGCGCGCGGGCGGGAATGCAAGGGCTGATTGGAGCGATATTTTCTCCGGATGCACGTTCATGAAGCGGAATCCCCTAAACTGATGCTTGACTCCCATGCCCGCTTACTGCGAAGTCGCGCTGCCGGTTCCGCTGGATCACACGTTCACCTACGCGGTGAGGGAGGAGCAACACCCGCAGCGTGGAGCGCGGGTGATTGCGCCGTTCCGCAACGAAAAGCTGATCGGGGTGGTTACCGGGCTAAACGCCAAAGCGCCGGCGGAAGTCGAGGTTCGCTTTCTTGAGGCGGTGCTGGACGAGGAACCGCTGCTCAGCGACCAGTTGCTCACGCTGGCTGAATGGATGGCCCAGTATTACCTGGCGCCGCTGGGCGAAGTGCTGCGCGGGATGCTGCCGCTGATGGCAGAGGTGCGGCGGACGGTTTATTATCGCATCACCGATCTGGGGCGCGATGTGCTGGCGGGGAGTTTGGATGGGGATTCGTTGAGATCCGCCAGGCGGGTTTCAAAGGAGCATACATCAGGGGCTAACGTCACAGACAACTCTATCGGCTTTGATGCCGGGACTGAAGCGCCGGTCTATCGATTGAAACCGTTCACCAGTGCGAAACAACCGGTGAGTTCAAAAGGCGGTTCGAAACGGCACGGGAAGCTTTCTGGCGAAGAACAGGACCTGGAGCATCGCGTTCTTACGCGCCTGGCGTCGGGAGAGCCGGTGAAAGTTTCCACATTGCGCACGGCTACGGCTGCTACGCTGCCGGTGCTGGCCGGGCTGGTGCGAAGAAAATGGATTGTCCGCGAGACCCTGGCCGTGGAGCGCGATGCGCGGCGGATGGAGCGGTTTGCCGTGCTGATTCCCGAAGCGCGTTTGCCTGCGCTGACGCCGAAACAGCAGGCGATTCTGGCCGAGCTGGCGGCGTGCGGCGGGGAGTTGCCGCTGACCGAATTGCGACGGCGCGATCTGCCTTCCTCTACACTGCAAACCTTGGTGCGGCGCGGACTGGTCCGCATTGACGAGCGGGCTGCGGCCTTTCATTTGGGTGGACTGCAGCCGGCTACGGCTCCGTTCAAGCTCAATCCCCCGCAGATGGATGCGCTGGCCGGGCTGGTGACGGCGCTGGGGGCGTTCCACGCCTTTTTGCTCTTTGGAGTCACTGGTTCTGGAAAAACGGCTGTTTATCTGGCCGCGATGCAGAGGGCGCTGGATCGTGGGCTTTCGTCGATTCTGCTGGTTCCGGAGATCGGACTTACGCCGCAAATGGTTGGGCTGCTGGACCAGGCTTTTGGGCAAAAAGTGGCGCTTCTGCACTCGGCACTCACGCCGGATGAGCGCAGCGAGCAGTGGCGGCGGATACGGCGCGGCGATGCGCCCATTGTGGTGGGAACGCGGTCGGCGATCTTTGCTCCCGTGCCCAACCTGGGATTGATTTTGGTGGACGAGGAGCATGACCAGAGCTACAAGCAGGAGGAAACGCCGCGCTATAACGCCCGCGACGTAGCCGTGATGAGGGCCAAGCTGGCCGGTGCGGTGGTGGTGATGGGTTCTGCGACGCCGTCGGTCGAAAGCTGGCAGAACTCGGTCACCGGCAAATATAGCCGCATCGAGATCAACGACCGCGTGATGAACCGGCCGTTGCCCGAGGTGGAACTGATCGATATGCGGCAGGAATTTCAGGAGTCGGGCCAGGAGCAGCTTTTTTCCCGCGCGCTGGTGGAGCAGACTCGGCAGGCTCTGGAGCGCGGCGAGCAAGCGCTGATTCTACTCAATCGGCGCGGCTACTCGTTCTCAGTCATTTGTCGAGCCTGCGGTGAAAAGCTGGAGTGCCAGAACTGCGCGATTTCGTTGACGCACCATAAGCCGCCGGCTGACCACCCCACGGACCAAGACCTGTCCGTGGGAGCCCCGGGAAAAGATGCGGGGATTGCGCGTGCGGGGCAGCGGCTGGAGTGCCACTACTGCGGCTTTCGCCGGACGGTTCCGGCGCGCTGCCCCAAGTGCGACAGCGAGCACCTTTACTATCTGGGGGCGGGCTCGCAGCAGGGCGAGGAGCGGCTGGGCGAGATCTTTCCTTTTGCGCGGATTGGACGCATGGACCGCGATACGGTGCGCGGCCGCTACGATCTGGAGAACATGCTGGCCCGCTTGCATTCCGGCGAGATCAATTTGCTGGTGGGCACGCAGATGATCGCGAAGGGACACGACGTTCACGGCATCACGCTGGTGGGGGTGGTGGGCTGCGACCACGCGCTCTCGATGCCGGACTTCCGCGCCGCCGAGCGGGTCTTTCAGCTAATGACGCAGGTCTCAGGACGCGCCGGGCGGGGCGAGCTGCCGGGCCGCGTGGTTGTGCAGACTTACTATCCGGACCACTACGCAATTCTGGCCGCAAGCAAGCACGACTACGCGAGCTTTGTGGAGCGCGAACTGAAGTACCGACGCTGGATGCATTACCCGCCCTTCGGCGTTCTGGCAAACGTGCTGGTGCAGTCAGAAAAACCGGAAGAAGCGGCGGGATGGTCGTCTATCCTTGGCAAATATCTAATCCAAAACGAGAACAGCGGAGCTGTGCGCGTGCTTGGGCCATGCACGGCACCCATCGCACGCATCAAAGGCATCTACCGCTTTCACATGATTTTGAAAGCTGGTTCGCGCAAGGCATTGAACGCGGCGCTGCGTGGAATGCTTGGTCACGCCGAACAGGCGGGCGTGCCGCGGAGGAACTTGATTGTGGATGTGGATGCGCTGCGGCTGATGTGAACCCCTGCGGTGGGGCTGACCGCCTCCGGCGCGGTAACCTAGCGGCATTCGTTTCCCACCTTCGCAAAATCGGGAAGGGTTGGGCACCCGGTTGTATCGTGGGCTCGCTACCCCTAGCGGAAGAAGTCAATCAGCGAATTGTCGTAGAACGGCGTGGGCGTGAAGGTCAGCAGGAAGATCGCGAAGCCGACGAGGCCCAGTGCCAGACGGCTCCGGCTGAGCCTCGGCCTGATGGGAACGCGGGGGTGGCGCATGGCGGGAATCATCAGGAAGACGCCCCACAGAACCCAGCCCACCCAGTAAAATGTTCCGGCAAAGAAGAGCAGGAAGGGCAGGGCTCTGGTGAATAATCCGTGCGCGCGTGGAGAGATGGCATAGAGAATGTGGCCGCCGTCGAGCTGGCCGCCGGGGATCAGGTTCAGCGAGGTGATGAACAAACCAATCCATCCTGCGATAAGCAGCGGGTGGGGCGCAGTGTAGTCGAAGGTGGGGAGGGTTGGCTTCCAGCGCAGCAGCAGGGCGTGGACGAGGCGGATGGTGAGCGGCTCGCCGCCGAAAGGAATGATGGGGACGGGCGCATTGTGCGCCAGAGGACGGCTGAGCAGAAAGCCCTGGGCCACGGCCAGGATCGAGGCGGCATAGCCGACCAGCGGACCGTAGATGCCCACATCCATGAGAGCGTTGCGGGTGGGAATGAGGGTGCGGATTCGAATTACGGCGCCGGCTGTGCCGCTGAGTGTGGGAGCCGGCAGAACCCAGGGAAGCGTGCATCGTATGCGGTGAATGCGGCAGGCAAAATAGTGGCCAAATTCGTGGATGAGCAGAATGCCCAGCAGTGACGCCGAAAAGGACCAACCGGTCTTGAAGAGTTGCGGGTTGCGGACGAGCCAGCCCCACGGCCAAAGATCGCTATCGCGCACCACCGGTTGCAGCCCGAGCAGAAAGTTGTGCATGAAACGGGCGCCGTTGGCGGTTGTGGTTATCGCGCTGGCGGCCAGCAGCATGAGCGGCAGGCAATAGTTGCGGAAGATCGAGCGCACCGGACTCCTCTAATGGCGGCTACAGGCAGGAAGGGATGCCGCACTCGTCCTCAGTTGTATGAGAGTCCAGAAAGCCCCGTCAGCCCAGGCGCCAGATTTACTCGGCCGCCTGCCTGGTTCTGCTTTAAACCTCACGCGGCAGATGCCCCGCCGCCTGACTGTATCGCACGCTCACTTTTGTGGAGTGTTGTCTGTTTCAAGAGCGTGCAGTTCCTTGCCTGGTTTGAAGCGAACTGCCTTCCCAGGGGTTATGCTCACCTCGGTGCCGGTGCGCGGATTGCGGCCGATACCGGTTTTTCGCGCGCGGACGCTGAAGACGCCAAATCCGCGCAGTTCGATGCGCTCGCCTGCGGTCAGAGCCTCCTTGAGGCCCCCGAAGACCGTATCCACCGCGGCTTCTGCCTTGGTGCGCGGCAGGCCCGTGCGCTCAATTACATGATGGACGATGTCCTGCTTAATCAATGAAGTACCCTCGCTGGCGCGATCTGATTTGACTTTACTACGCCTTACCCGGTTGATGCTACAGGATTTATTCGGATTCTGGAACACAGGAACAATGGAAATTTAGGATTTTCTGATTGTGAAGCTCGTGTTTCAGGATTTTGTTACCAGTGTGGGAACTATGGTAACCAGAGATTGAGTTGACTATTGTCATTTGCGGGCATCTTTCGTAATATCAAAGATTCAGTTTACATAAAACCTGTGGTAAATTTTGCTGGGTTAGGCATGGCCCAGAGAGGGGAGACGCATGTCGATTCAAAGCGATCGTTGGATCCGTGAACAGGCCATCGAGCACCGCATGATCGAGCCTTTCTGCGAGAAGCAGATCAATGAAGGGGTCATCTCCTATGGGCTCTCGTCGTATGGCTATGACCTCAGAGTCTCAGAAGAATTCAAGATTTTTACCAATGTGAACAGCGCTATTATCGATCCGAAGGCCTTTGACGAGCGGTCATTCGTCTCGGTGAAGGCAGGGTCGGTGATCGTGCCTCCGAACTCGTTTGCGTTGGCTCGTTCAATAGAATATTTTCGTATCCCCAGAGATGTGCTGACGATCTGCGTTGGAAAGTCGACCTATGCGCGTTGCGGAATCCTAGTGAACGTAACGCCTTTTGAGCCGGAGTGGGAGGGTTTCGCGACCCTTGAAATTTCAAATACTACCCCGTTACCGGCCAGAGTGTATGCCAGCGAAGGGCTATGCCAGATTCTATTTTTCCGCTCCGACCAAGCCTGCGAAACCAGTTACGCGGATCGCAAAGGCAAGTATCAGAAGCAGCAGGGAATTGTGCTTCCCCGGCTCTAAGCGGGCGAGCAAATTCCGGCTGGGCGGAATCGACGGGCAATAGCTCTTGTTTGAAGATGACGTCTGCTTTTCAGACGACGCAGTACGCAGTTATCTTGTTTTGAGAACGGGGAAACATGATGGTTTTTGCCCGCAACCCCGCACCAAAACGAATCGGCCTGGTGGCAGACGAACCCATCCGGCTTGCAGGGCTCTCCAGCATCTTTGAGCAGCCTATCCAGGAAGACAAGCCCTCATTGCTCCCGGTTCCAGGGACTCTGGAGGAGTTGCTGGCTGAACCATCGCTCGAATACCTGGTTGTGGACCTCAGTTCGGCCTCCGGCAACCTGGACACTTTGAACAGAATTCGCGGCAGGCGACCCAACCTCCGTCTGATTGTGATTGGCCCGGAAGGCAACGACGAACTGGTGATGGATTCAATCATTGCCGGCGCCAGGGGTTACCTGGAGTTGACGGCCGGCCCAGAGATGGTGCGGCGGGCCATCGATGTGGTGACCGGCGGATCAATCTGGGCGCCGCGGCGGCTGCTCTCAAAACTGATTGACCGGCTGCTCAAAGTCTCTGATACAAGCCTCATTAGCACCGGCCCTCACCTGACCGATCGCGAGCGCGAGGTGCTGGAACATATTTTGATGGCCCGATCGAATCGCGAGATCGCCCGCCAACTGGGCATTGAGGAGCGAACCGTGAAGGCCCACGTGGGCCGCTTGATGCGCAAGACCGGCTCCGACAACCGGATAGAACTTTCCATGCGCGCGCTGCACCTTCCACCGGTTCCGCATGGCAAGGCGGGGCAGGGCGGTAAAGGAAAGCCCCCCAGTCAGAAGTTTACTCAAGAGTAAACAGGTAGATTACCATGAAGGCGCCGCAAAAAATATTTACATTGAATAAACTTTTCAGCTTTCTAGATAACCGGCAAAGCTGGCCGTTCATCCAAGTGAAGCATAGAGGAGCATTATGATCACCACACAGTCGCATTCCCCGAAAGCACCCATTGGCGCCCGAGCAGCACTGAAGGCGCTCTGCTCGATCATCAGTCTTTTGCTGTTCGCAACCATCGCATTGGCACAATCGGATCCGCAGTACGGCTCAATGACGGCTTGCAACGGAGCGACAGTCGGCACTCCCACCTACGGCCCTTACGGCGGAGGGTTGAACAGTTTTGTTCCTTTCCCTTCGACCAACATGTGGAACACCAACATCTCTGGCGCTGCCCTCGATCCCAACTCATCCGCGCTGATGGCAGAGGTTGGCGCTTCAACCAAGTTGCATCCGCTGTTCGGTGAGTACGCCTCAGACGGCGGCATTCCCTATACTGTCGTCGACTCCAGCACCACCACCCCGGCGGGAATCAACGTGATTGATTACGCCACCGAAAGCGAAGATGTTGTTGCCCCGTATCCCGCTGGAGATTACGTCGCCATTGAAGGCGATCCGACCGACTGCGCGGGATGGCCCGATACCTACATTGGCGATAATCACACGTTGGTTCTCGACCGTCACACCTGCTGGATCTATGAGACTTTCCAGACCAATCGCTGCAACGGTTACTACGATGTTGCCAGCGAGACGATCTGGGACGGAGTCAACTACAACGCGCGTCCCTGGGGCTGGACCTCGGCCGACGCTGCCGGCCTGTCGATCTTTGCCGGAACGCTGAAATACACTGAAGCCGCCTCCGGCACGGTCAGTCACGCTGTTCGTTTTACCATGGATCCGACATTGGGCGATTCAAACGGCGGATATTTTGTACTGCCGGCCAGCCATGCGGCCAGTAGTACAACGACTGCCAACCTGCTGCCGGAAGGCGCGCGGTTGCGCTTGCGGTCAAGCGTAAACGTCTCCAGCTTCTCCGCCATCAACCAGGCCATTTTGAACGGGCTGAAGAATTTTGGCATGATCCTGGCGGATAACGGCAGCGACTTCTTCTTTATCGGCGACACCGATCCGAACTGGAACGACAGCGATCTGGGCAATCTGAAAACCATCACCGCCTCAGACTTCGACGTCATCCAGATGACTCCCGAATACAAGGGCATGGATTCGTCGTCGGCCCCGTCAGACTATCCTGAAACCGCGCCGACGATCACCAGCTTCAGCGCGACTCCGACCACCGTGAACCCCGGTTCTTCAGTCACCTTCAGTTACACAGTAGATGGCACCAATTACGATGCCAACTTTGGCTCGGAGACCGGCGTCCCCTACATCTACATCGACAACATTGGCCCGTTGAGACTTTCGGGCACATGCCCGTGCAGCGGAAGCGTGACCATTACCCCGACTGCAACCCAAACGTATACGCTCTACGCGTTGAACACCGCATCCTTTAACAATGCGACCCAGAGCTCGTCGATTCTGATCACTGTGACCGGCACGACGATCGCAGCGCCGGTCTTCAGCCCGCCGGGAGGCAGCTATGCCGCCAAGACGGCTCTGCCGGTGGTGCTGAGTACGGCCAGCGCCAACAACGATACGGCGACGTTCTACTACACCACCAACGGATCGACGCCGACGACAGCTTCTACGAAGTATGTCGGCGTGGCCTGCAGCAACCCGGGCCCCGCGTGCAACAGCAACTCAAACTCCGGATCGATTACGCCGATCACTGTTTCTGGGACGAAGACCTTGAAAGCCATCGCCACGGTGCCTGGCTATACGGGGACCAGCGCGGTGAGTTCGGCGGTTTACACCATCGCAACCTCCGGGAAGAAAGCTGACGTGCCGACCTTCACTCCTCCGGCCGGAACGTACTCCACCGCGCAGACGGTTTACCTTAGCGATATGACCGACGGCGCCGATGCCGGCAACACGGTCTATTTCACAACCAATGGCTCAACGCCAACCACTGCGTCGATGATCTTCAGTAATCCGCCTTGCTGCGTCGCATCGAATGGGCCGATTATTGTCTCTTCGACCATGACCATCAAGGCAATCGCAGTGGCCTCGGGCTTCACCAACAGCGCGGTGGCAACGGCGACCTACACCATCAACTGATCACCGACATTCAACGGTCGCAAACAAGAGAGCCCGGGCGATTGTCCGGGCTCTTTGTATGCTTGATCACACATTTTCATCCGTCGGGTGCCAGGTAAATCCAAAGGTCATGGCGGGAAAGCAAGAGAAGAAGCCGCATGGTTACCATTTCCTAAGGCATCACAGGGTAGTTACCTTGATACACACTACCTATGTAATCTTGCCTCATCGTTATGTTTCCCACAGACTTGTTAACAGAAACAACGCAGATCTGGGGAAAGGAGTTCCCAGGCAGCATGTTTTTCCATGAAGCCTGGGAACTCCTCTTTTTTTGTTTTTCGGGCTTTTGCACCGAAAAAACG
Source organism: Occallatibacter sp. (assembly GCA_049515455.1). Lineage (GTDB taxonomy): Bacteria > Acidobacteriota > Terriglobia > Terriglobales > Acidobacteriaceae > Telmatobacter. Next base: position 51,749 of record JBEKUB010000017.1, on the reverse strand, counting down.
GTCTTGCACACCCGCACAGTCTTCTCCCCCAAAACGTCAGAATTCGAGGGCAAATCCTCTATTTCTATCCTGTTTTATTTCTTGCAAAATTTAACTACGAGGAATCATCGGGGAAGGGTTTTGCGTATAAACAGTTACGTTAGTCCATAATCCTTTAGTAATGTATCTATTGAGCTATATTGCTCAGACTAGGAGAAAACCAGTCCTCCATACTCTTCCAATAAGTAATATCCAGAACAAAGGCATGGAGTTCCCGGGGGGCCAATATTCATAATCCCGGGAACTCCATTTTTTATGTTTCTGACCAAAAACAGTCAGGGCTTCGACTCATTGCGCCCTTTCCTGCTTCTCCCGACACATCCAGGGATGAAAAGTTGCGGTGCTGTTCTCATTCCGTGGGCAGCCGGAGAGGTCAGGCTGTTGCGGCGTGCTGCTGCATTTTGGCCAGGGGATGATTTATGCTTGGATTCGGGTTGCCCCGTCCGCGGTATTCCTCCGTCTGTCCCATATCGTAATTGCCGTCGAGGGTGATTCTTCTGAAAACAACCACCCGCGCCTGGAATGGCCGCGGAGCGAAAAGGATTCGGATATGAAAAAGATCATTTCTTCCATCTGCCTGATGCTTTTGGCTTGCTTCATGCTCAGCAACGCTGCATATGCCGCCTCCTCGCGGGAAGATTTGCAGGCACGCATTGACGCCTCCAAAATCGTTTTGGACGAGATTCTGAATGCCAATGACAAGAGCCTTCCGCTGAATATCCTCGAGCAGGCCACCTGCGTCGGCATTGTGCCAGGATTGAAAAAGGGAGCCTTTATCTTCGGCGCCCAGTGGGGCGAGGGGGTGGTTACATGCCGCACCGGCCACGGCTGGAGCGGGCCCGTCTTTATTCGCATGGCCGGCGGTTCATGGGGATTGCAGATTGGCGGCCAGTCCACTGACCTGGTTCTGGTCGCGGTCAACGATCGCGGATTCCAGGATCTGCTTAAAGACAAATTCAAGATCGGTGGTGACGCGGCTGCCTCTGCCGGGCCGGTGGGTCGCAATACCCAGGCCGCCACTGACTGGAAGATGAGCGCCGAACTGCTTACTTACTCGCGCAGCAAGGGCCTGTTTGCCGGTATCGACCTGGATGGAACCAGCGTGAGCCAAAACTCTGAGGACACCGAGGTCTACTACGGCAGGGCGCACAGCTTCGAGGCCATCCTGAAGGGCGATGTTGCGGTTCCTCCAGCAGCGGTGCCATTTGTCCGCAGCGTGGCGCACCACTTTGTCCAGGCCAGGAACCGCTAGACGCAGCAACCAGGAGTTTGATGAAGGGCCTTCCGGCAGCGGGAGGCCCAACTAGTTTTGCGGCAAAGATCCGCGCAAGGAGGCTAAAATGTTCTTTGCCTTCCACGATGCATGAGAATCTCGAGTATTGGCTGGTGGTGCCTGTGGCTCGCGGTCTGGGGCGCCTGCCGCGCGGGCTGGCTCGCCGGCTGGCTGGGGTGCTGGCGTTCGCCGTTTACTGGGTGCACATTCGCCTGCGCCGCGTGGGCGAACGCAACCTGGAGTTGGCTCTGCCTGACCTCTCCTCAAATGCCAGGAAACAAATTCTCCGCCGGGTCTATATCCATCTTGGCTGGCAATTGGTGGAGTTCTGCCGCATGCAGCGCTATACCGCTGAAAACACCAGCAACTGGATTCGCACCGAAGGGCTTGACCACTACCTGGCGGCAAAGGCCCGCGGCAAAGGGGTTTTGGTGCTCACCGGCCACCTGGGCGCGTGGGAGCTGAGCAGCTTCTACCACTCCCTGATGGGCTATCCGATGGGCATGGTGATTCGCCGCCTCGATAATCGCCGGCTGGACGATTTTGTGAACGGCATCCGCTGCCTGCATGGCAATCACGTGCTGCACAAGGACGACTTCGGCCGTGGCCTGATCACAGCCATGCGCACCGGCCAGACCGTAGGCATTCTGACGGACACAAATATGACCCCGCCGCAGGGCGCATTCGTAAAGTTCTTTGGAGTGGAAGCCTGCGCCGCCACCGGTCTGGCCCACGTGGCGCTCAAGACCGGCGCTGCCGTGCTGCCCGGCTTCATGCTATGGGAGGAGGCCGAGAGCCACTACGTTCTGCACTTCGGTCCGGAGCTGACCTTCACTCGCACCGGCGACGACCAGGCCGATATTCTCGCTGCAACGCAACAATGCACCCAGGCGATCGAAACCTGGATTCGGCGCTATCCTGACCAGTGGTTGTGGATTCACCGCCGCTGGAAAACAAGGCCAGCGAGCGAGCCGGGAATCTACTAAGTTTTTCGCATCTTGCGCATCCGAGGAGGCAAGCATGACGCTGGCTGAACTGATCGAAGCATTAGGCGGCAAACTGGCGCAGGGCAGCCCGGATTTTGTGGTCCAGGGCGTGAACTCTTCCTTGCTTGCCGGCCCATCGGATCTCATTTTTGCTGAGGACGCCACCTCTACAGCGGAGGCTCTCGCCAGTAAGGCAGGAGCCGTCGTTCTTCGCGCAGGTTCTGCGGAGCCGCTGCCGAATTTCGAGCGTAAGCAGGTGGTTGAATCCGACCAGCCACGACTCTGGTTTGCGCGCGCTGCCAAACTGCTTTCGCCGGCTCCGTCCGCAAGCGGAGTGCACCCCACTTCAGTGATTGGCGAAAGAGTCGAACTCGGTGCAGAAGTGAGCATCGGCCCCTGCGCGGTAATCGGCGAAGGCGCCAGCATAGGTGCCGGAACGCGCATCGAAGCAGGCGCGGTGATTGGCGAGCGCGTCCGCATCGGCGATCACTGCCGCATTTACCCCCACGCTGTTCTATATCCGGGAATTACGTTGCGCAATCGCGTTGTTGTCCATGCCGGAGCGGTGCTGGGCGCAGATGGCTTCGGTTATGTGCGTGATTCCAAAACGGGCGCCTATACGCAGTTTCCGCAGCAGGGAACTCTGGTCATTGAAGACGACGTGGAGATCGGCGCCAACACCACCATCGACAGCGGTGCGCTGAAGCAGACGAGAATCGGCCGCGGAACCAAGACGGATAATCTGGTCCACGTGGCCCACAACTGCGATATCGGTGAAGACGTAATCCTCGTCGCTCTAACCGGCATCTCCGGTTCGTGCACGGTGGGCAATGGCGCGGTGATCGCGGGCCAGGTGGGCATCGGCGAGCACGCCCACATCGGCCCCGGCGTAATTCTCGGCGGTCAGGCCGGAGTTTTCAGCGGCGCAAAGGTCACCAACGAAGGTCTCAAACCGGGAACGGTTTTGTGGGGTACTCCGGCGCGTCCGCTAAAGCAGGTTCTCCGCGAACAGGCCGTGCTGGCACGGCTCGCAAAAAAAGCAGGGAACAGGGAATAGGGAACACGGAATGAGGCTAGCCCGGAATTGGCCCATACCCGGCGCAGGCACTCTTCAGACCCGCCGCCCTGGAACGGATTTCGCAGAGCTGGTTTTCTGCTTGCGCTGGCGCGTCAGTCCCGGAACCAATTGGCCGTCCCGTATGGAGCCGCAAACCTGCGATCCCATGCGCTATTTTTTTTGAGCTGACTGTTCCAGTAGAACTGCGTGATGGGCAGCTTGACGGCCAGAGAGAGCAGCGTCAGGGCAACGGGTGAAAAACGCTCGATGCCGGCAACCGCCTTCAATTCCGCTTCGCCGAAGTGGTCGTCGCGCGCGAGCTGCCCGCCCAGCGTCCGCAGCCGCGTCCACAGCTTCTTGTTCGCACGGTCTGGCATTGCTTGCAGCGACTCGCCTCCACCGCGAACGATGGTGCCCGCGTAGGGCGAGCCCAGCCTAGGCGCCAGCTTTTCGAGGTAGCGCTCAACCGGGCGCGAGTGCAGTGCCTCAGGAAAGCCGGATTGCACCAGGAATGCGAGCGCCGGGTTCACGCCGCCGGACTGCGCAACAGCCACGTACGGGGCAAGGGCCTCGATATACGCCTTCACAAGAGCAGGCATGGAATCGGTGTAGAGCGGAAATCCCAGCAGCATTACATCGGTTGCGACAAAGGCTTCGACGGCACAGTTGAAATCAGCTTTCCGCGCCAGGTGAAGCACCTCAGGCGTTCTTCCTCCGCCTTGTGCCCAGCCCTCGGCTACCCGCGCCAGCATCTTCATGGAATTGGAGCGCTCGCCACGCGGCGATCCATTAAGCAACAAGAGCGATTTCATTCGCAACCTCCTCTGTGGAACGATTTGTTGCCGCGGCGAAGACCATTCGGGATTTCATGTTGCGTGCCATCCGGCCCCACATCGCCGTGGTGATTTCAATATCTTCTGCGTCGCTGTCGCCGCCTGCACCCAGCAGCAGGCCAAATTTCGGGTAATGCGCATAGCGCGATCGATGATGCACTTCGCCATTTTCTACGACGAAGTAAGGGTGGATCAGAGCGATCATATGGTCGGCGGCGCGCTTGAGCAGGGCAGTCGTAAAGCCCATGGTGACGGGTGAGGCTAGCAGAAGGAGATCGGCTTCGATTGCAGCCCGACAGAGCTTCGCGTTGTCACCGCGCTGGACGCACTCACCCGGCGTTTTTACCCAGCAACCAAAACAGCCGGAGCAGTTTTTCAGGTCGAGTTCACGAAGATCGATCGTGGTGACCGTGTGGCCCAATGCTTCCAGCCGCTGGGCAACCGTCTGGAGATAGCTTTGAAACTCCGAAGCGGGATCAGGGTCTCCATTCAGAATCGTGATGCGCATGGGAGAACTCCTTTTCGGTTTTGCAATTCGATTTCTACAATGTAGAAATCGATTCATGTAGATATTCTACGCTGTAGAGTATATTTGTCAACGTCATTATTATGCGGTTTTCGGTTAAATTTCTGCAGGTCTCTATCTTCTTTTTTTATAGTGACTTGCCAGTTCTACGCCGTACAATTACTTTTGTTGTTGAGCTGCCCGGATCGAGCTAGGAGGAGCCAGAGCCAGTGCCGTCAAGCAACAAATCGCGCCTTCCAGCACATAAATCACCTCTCAAGCGCAGGAATGATCCGGGAGCGCCTCTCAAGCGCGAAAAGATCGTCTCGACGGCTCTGGCGCTGGTTGACCGCGACGGCCTCAACGCTCTCTCCATGCGCAAGCTGGGCGCGGAATTGGGGGTCGACCCCATGGCAGTTTACTATCACATTCCCAACAAGCAGGCGCTACTGGACGCCATCGTGGAGGCGGTCATGGCCGGCATCGACCTATCCGTCGATCATCCGGAAGACCCCGCCGAGGAGCGCATTCTGTGTGCAGCGCACGCATACCTTGACGCCATGCTGGTCCACGCCAACGCGCTGCCGATCGTGCTTTCGCGCGGTCCGGCCACTCTTGCCGCATTGCGCCCTGTGGAGCTGCTTATCGGAGTGCTGCGGGATGCCGGTTTGCCGCCGGCTGAAGCGTTTGCGGGGATGAACACAATCGCCGCCGCCGTGCGCGGTGTTGCAGGGATGGTGGCAGCCGGCCCAGACAAGCGGCCCTCGCCAGAGCAGCTTGAAGCCATGGCGCACAGCGTTACGCCGGACGAATTTCCGCGCCTTTTAGAGGCAATGCCGTTCGCGGTCGATTTTTCTGACCGCGGCTTCGACTTCGGTATCCGCGCACTGGCCCGCGGTCTTCTCGCCGAGGCAAAGACCAGTCAGATGGGCTGACGAAGAATAGGATTTTTGCCGGAGATGCTGTTCCGGCTGCGCAGAATTCGCGCCGCTGAACAGCACGAATTTCTGACAACTACTCTTAAAACTGCTTCTCGGTCAGGAAGGGTTCGGGCTTGAGCGATCCGTCGCGCTGCTTTACCAGCATCTGCACCTTGCCCTCGGCGGCGTCTAACTCTTGCTTGCAGGCGGCGGACAGGCCTACGCCCTCTTCGAAGAGCTTCAGCGACTCCTCCAGGGCGAGGTCGCCCTTTTCCAGTTGATCGACGATAGTTTCCAGTTTCTTGAGCGATTCTTCAAATGACGGCATGGCGATTACCCCGTGCAGTTATTCTGTGGCTGTTGCGCCAGCACACTTGCGATGACGTCGGCGGCGGCGGAGTAGCGGCCAAAGGGTGCGCTAACCTGCACGCCCTGAACCATCGGGCGCACCTGCTCCAGCATCTCCTGCGCGATTTTGATGCCTTCTTCGCGGGCTGCGTCGGGTGTGTCGGCCTGGGCCATGCGCAACATAATCTCCTCTGGCATGGAGACGCGCAGATCGTTCTTCATGAACTCGGCGTTGCGCAGGCTGGTGAGCGGCCAGATACCGGCGATGACCGGAATCCGGAAGCCCTCGATGCGTTCGAGGAAGATCTCCAGCAGACGCATATCGAAGACCGGCTGGGTGATCGCGTACTCCGCGCCGGCTTCGACTTTATAGGCAAAGCGGCGCAGTTCCTGCTCAATGTCGGGAACGCCGGGGTTGGCCGCTACGCCGATTGTGAAGTTGGTGCTGGCCCCGATGGCGTTGGAGCCAATATCGAGTCCGTGATTGAGCCTCCGCACGATGTTGACCAGACCGATGGAATCTACGTCAAAGACTGCGGTGGCATCAGGGTAGTTGCCCAGCTTGGGTGGATCGCCGGTTACGCAAAGAATGTTGCGCAGGCCCAGTGAAGCCACTCCCAGCAGGTCCGACTGAATGCTTAAAATGTTGCGGTCGCGGCAGGTGTAATGGAGAATTGTCTCGATGCCGGTCTGTTGCTGAATCTGGACCGCCAAGCTCTGCGCACTCATACGGGCCGAGGCGCGAGGCGAATCAGGCACGTTGATGGCGTGAACGCCGAGCTGTGCCAGAAGCCGCGCACCGTCAACCTCTTTAGTGCAGGCGATCCCCTTGGGCGGAACGATCTCAACCAGGGTAATGAACTTGCCCTGCTCCACCAGCGAGCCGATGCGGGAGCGCTCACCGAGCGGTGCGGGCGGGGTCTCAGAGGTGAGCGCCGGCGCCGTGCCAGTTCCCTCCACGCGTGTCTGTGCGTCAACGGCCCGAATGGCCGAACGCATGGCGCGGATGTGGTTGGGGGTGGTGCCGCAACAGCCGCCCACAAACTGGGCTCCGGCGTTGATGGCCTTGCGAGCGAAGCTGGCCATGTACTCCGGCGAGCAGAGATAGATGTTGCGGCCCTCGACGGCTCGCGGCATGCCGGCATTGGGCATGGCTGCCAGCGGCAGAGTGGTGGCCGAGCGCATGGCCTCGATGGCGGTCAGCACAGTAGCCGGGCCGGTGGAGCAGTTTACGCCGATCGCTCCCGCGCCCCATTCAGTGAGCAACGCAGCGGCCTGTTCGGGCGAAGCGCCGTCGAGGCAGTTACCCTCGTCGTCAACGGTCACCATTACCATTACAGGAAGATCGGGTGCGGTCTCTCGTGCGGCTTCCAGGGCCTCATGAGCCTCGTTCAGAGCGGGCATGGTTTCAATAATCAGAAGGTCGACGCCGGCTGCGACGAGAGCGCGCATCTGCTCTGCGAAGGCCGCGCGGGCTTCGTCCAGGCCGGTTTTGCCCAGTGGCTCCAGCCGTACCCCCAGGGGACCCACCGAACCGGCAACCCAGCCCTCGCTGGCCTGCTTGTCTTTCAGGTGCTCCACCGCCTGGCGGGCCAGGCGCACGCCGGCCGCGTTGATTTCAGCCACTTTCTCGCCCAATCCATGCCGGGCAAGGCGGAATCGATTGGCGCCAAAGGTATTGGTTTCCAGAATTTCAGCCCCCGCCTGCAGATATTCCTCGTGGATAGAGAGGATAAGAGCGGGGTCGGTGAGGTTCAGCTCGTCGTAGCACCGGTTGATGAAGATGCCACGCCCGTAGACCACGGTTCCCATGGCCCCGTCGGCGAGTATTGGCCTGTCGGCAAAGATGTCGGAGAATTGAGACATTCATTTGCCATGCTAAGCTACGCACGCCCTGCGCGCCAACCCATCAGCCTGCTTTGTTATACTTCGAGAGTAATTAAACGTGTAGCAAACTGTTCCGAACGGGAGATTTTTCTTGCTCTTCTGTTCGATTAACCGTCAACCGCCATCATTTCGTTTACGCCGCGGCAGGCTCCGCGCTTATCGTCGAGGTAGGGGATTTTGAAGAAGCAGACAAGTCTTTGGATGTGCATCGCGCTGGCCCTGGCGGCCGCGGTTGCGCTGGCAGGTTGTGGCAAGACCACCTATTTTGCGGGCCGGAATTTGCCCCCTAGCGGTTTGACTAATCGCGTTCTGATCGCAATCCAGAACCCCAGCGCTTTGAGCAAGGGCTTGCTGCAATTCGTGGATGCCTATTACGACATACGCAGCGGCTACACCGACTCTCCCGCATCGTTTACCATCAGCGGCTATCAGGGCGCATTGCCCATCACCATCCAGAACATGCCGGAAGAACAGATCGGCGCGGTCTACGGCTCCGGTGACGGCAGTTTCGACATCATCACCTATTCTAGTGAAAAGCTGGGCGGATCGATCTCTGGCCTCAATGGGGCGTCCTCCAGCATCTTCATCACGCGCAGCCAAGGCTACGTTTTCGCCGCCAGCCAGTCGGCCAACGCGCTCACGGTGGTAAACCAGGCGGCCGGGGGCTCGTATGCGCTGAGCCTGCCCGGAGTCTATCGCGTGAGTACGAATCCCGGCGGATCAGTAGCCTTTGCCTTCGTACAGAACTCGAACTACATCTACTATCCCGTACAACTTTCCGCGGCTCAGACCCTTGCATATTCAGGGGGAACCACCACCTGGCCCAAAGCCGCGGTAGACTGTGAGCCGCAGAGCGCGCCCAAATGGTGCCTCTTCCAGGCGCAAAGCCCCGATCATGCGGACCCACTGTCATTGCCAGGGGCTCCTAATTCGCAGGCGTACGCGGGCTTGTACTACGGCGCTGCCCTGACCTTTGATCGCCCCGTCAAGGCCGTTTTCTCCGTTGATGGCGGAACGGCGTACATCCTCAGCTGCGGTCCGGAGTGCGGCGGCTCGGCGGCCTCGGTTACGCCTCTACCCGTCGCCCCCATGATCTTTCTTCTCGGGCAGCAGTCGGGGCTGTTGCCTTGCAACCCATCCGTTTCGGGTTGCGCCAACAAAAACACCGTTCCGATGAACATCATCCCCGTCCCCGGCGGCGCCAGTAACGCCCTGGTCGACAGCACCACGCTTTACGTTGTGGGCCAGCAGTATTTCGCCTCCAGTGGTCTCTTTGGCGGCAACCTGACGGTGCTGGATTTATCTCAGAGCCCGATTGCTGTCTCCAGCCCGATCTCAATCAGCGACGGAATTCCCCAGGGGCCCAGCCGCATATTGCTGGCCGACGACAATACTCTCTGGATCGCGATGACCAAGTGCACCAACGGAGTGCGCGCCACTTTTCCAGCTCTCTACCCTTCCGGCTACGGTTGCCTCACCATGGTCAATGTAAGCAACCCCACCAGTCCCAGCGTTACCCTGCTGGAGCCTTACCTGGGTGACGGGACGGGTATTGCGGCGGTCACTGGCTTGCACAAGATCTACACGGCGATCGGAGGCCAGGTTTATATCTACTCCACCGTGGACGGCTCGTCGATCGACAACCAGTATGTAACCGTGACCGGTGTAGCCGCTGACGTTGCGTACATGGATGGACTCTCCGACAGCAACAATACCGTTTATTGAATTCAGTGGACAGTGAACAGAGGTCAGTGAACACTGGTAAGAGATCCGGGCGGGAGTTGACGAGCCTGGATCTCCTTCGTTCATCGGGAGCAATCGCCAATGACTGCCGATTCCGTCCCTGATCCCTTCGTGGCCGATATTCTGGCCATCGCCGCGCACCGCGACGACGTGGAACAAACCTGTGGCGGAACCCTGCTGCGCATGGCCTCCCGCGGTCTGTGCACCGCCATTCTCGATCTGACCCAAGGTGAAGCCGGAACCCGTGGCACCGCGGAAGAGAGAGCCCGCGAAGCGGCAGAGGGTGCCCGATTACTTGGCGTAACCTGGCGCCAGGCTCTAGATCTCCCCGACGGTGCAATAGAAAATACCCTTGAAAACCGCACGAAAATCGTGCGCGTTCTGCGGCTGCTCCGGCCTCGCGTCGTTATCCTGCCTTACTGGCAGGCGCGCCACCCCGATCACGCCATCGTCGCCGCACTTGGCTACCAGGCCTGCTTTCTCTCCGGCCTCACCAAGATCGAGACGGACACAGTTCCACATCGTCCGTTCAAAATTGTCTACGCCAGTCTCTATGCCGACGTGCGCCCAGGCTTCATAGTGGACATTTCTAATTTCATCGACCAACGCCACGCTGCACTGATGGCCTACCGCTCACAATATGCGAACCAGCCTGCCGGCAGCGGCCTGTTTGTTCCCGAAGAAGCGATTCGCGAACGAACCTATGCCGAGGCACGCCATTACGGAATGCTGGCCGGGGTGCGCTATGGCGAACCCTTTGTGCAAAAGGAAGTGGGACTGGTGGATGACCTCACGCTGCTGCCGGTGCAATCGATCTGATGCGCTTTCGGGGCTTATCCCGGTTGGATAATCCTCTATAAGAAGTTCTTATCCACAAGCAAAATAGAATAACTTTGCCTTATGCTCCTGCCTCGATCAGACTAGGAGTGGAGGTTGTTCATGACGCAATCCTGGGATGCGCAGGCATATGAAAAGAACGGCGCATTTGTCCACGGATTGGCGGGCGGCGTGTTGGAGTGGCTGGCTGCACAGCCGGGTGAGCGAATCCTCGACCTAGGCTGCGGCGATGGCCAATTGACTCAGCGCATCGCCGCTGCTGGAGCGGTCGTGGTGGGCGTGGACGCCTCGCCCGAAATGCTTGCCGCTGCGCGTTCACGAGGAATCGATGCACATGAAGGCTGCGCGGAATTGCTGCCGTTTGCTGACCGATCGTTCGATGCCGTATTTTCCAACGCTGCTCTGCACTGGGTGCACGGTCAGGACGAAATGATGACTGAGGTGCGGCGCGTGCTCAAGCCCGGCGGCCGCTTTGTGGCGGAGATGGGCGGTCACGGCAATATCGCCGCCATTCGAGTTGCGCTGATGGCGGTTCTGGCGCGCCATGGTTATTATGACCGCGAAGACGGCGTGAATTACTACCCCACTCCGGAAAGTTATACGAGACGCCTGGAGCGGCATGGATTCAAGATGCGGCAGATCTCCCATTTTCCACGGCCTACGATTCTGTCTGAGAGCGGCATGACCGGCTGGCTCAGGACCTTTCGCAGCGGGGTGCTCGAAAGCCTGCCGGAAGAGATTCGAGAAACCATTGTTGAGGAGACCGCCACTCTTCTCGCGCCCGCACTGCGCGACGAGGAAGGGAATTGGACCGGCGACTACGTGCGTCTGCGCTTTGTTGCCACAACCTGAGTCATTCTACTTGCTGAACCACATGTGGCCACCGATGCCGACGAGCACAACAGCGAAGATGCGCCGCAGCCAAACCTCTGGAATATATTGCGCAGCCACGGCGCCGAAGTATCCGCCTACCAGGAAGCCTGCGGCCAGCAGCAACCCTACGCGCAGGTCGGCGTTGCCCTTGCGGTAGTACTCCCAAAATGCGAAGATGCCGACCGGCGCCAGCAGCGCGCCCAGCGAAGTGCCCTGCGCCTTGTGCTGATCTATGCCGAGCAGCAAGATGAGCGCGGGGACAAACAAGACGCCGCCGCCAATTCCCACCACGCCTGAAAACATCCCCACCACCACGCCCACCAGCAACAGCAACCAGGTCACGCGAACCTCCTTGAATGCGCGGCAAACGAGAGAATGCCGCCCATGGTTTTCAAGCGTAAATCATGAGTGCGATTGAAGGGAACAGGATTGCGCGGATGAAAGTTAGTCTACCTTCCCGGATAACTCGCTGGAATATTTTTTTAAATATATACAGAAAGCACTTGCATTCTAACTTGACTTATGGCAAAGTACTAACTGCGTAGGAGAATGCCCGATGAAAAACGCAATTCAAATTTCGATGCGTAGGCTGAAGCCGCTTGAATCAAGCTGCTCCGGTCGCCGGGCGTGGTGCGTCAATTCGCTATAAGCCAGCGCCTGCATCCTACGCATCCGTATGAACATTGATCTTTCACGAGTGGCGTAGAAGCCAGATTCATCGACTGTCACTCGCAAAGCGACCTGTCTTCGCTTGTTCCCTCGGGGAACTTTGGCTGAGCTAGCAGCCTGGCAAGTTCTTACTCTCGCCGCAGCGACTTAGTTGTTGCTTAGAGGAGAGCCTTGCTTCTAACTCGGATTAAGTTAGTAAGTAGTGCCGGTGGCGAATGAACAGAGTTACTTCCTGCCACGAAAAGCAGAATTAAAAACTCTGCTGGGCGGGCCGCTCTTGGGAGCGGTTCTTCCAAACTCTCTTCGACTATTCCCCGGTGCGGTATTTTTTGCAAACGCAATTTCTTTGAAATCCACCTTGGCCGGTGGCGTAGGTAGCGGATACTTCGCCTGTTACGCGGGAGACGCAGGTTCGAATCCTGCCTTGAGCGCAAGCTCAGGTCGTCTAGTGGCTTAGGACGCCTCTGTTCCGCAACCGCTTGTTCCCCGGCCAAAGCTTTTTCGCTCGGCGTGGCTTGTTAAAGCGCCGATCAGCCACCTTGGCCGGTGGTGTTTGGCAACGGTTACTTCGGTTGCGGGTTCGAGTCCCGCTCGGGGTGCAAATCCCGGTAGCTCAGTGGGTAGAGCAAAGAGCAACTTACCGTTGTCGCTTGTTCCCCGGCCAAAAAACTTTTTCTCGGCGCAACTCGTCGAATGCGCGCCGATCAACCGATCAACCACCTTGGCCGGTGGCGTAGGCAACGGATACTTCGGGAGCTGAGGATGCGGGTTCGAATCCCGCCGCAAGCGCTGGCCGCGTATGCGTCGTTCAAAAGTAGGACATCAGCTTAATGTTCTGTAGCCGCTTGTTCCCCGGCCAATACTTTTGTTCGATGGTGCGCTTTTTGAACCGCGCCCAATCATCCACCTTGGCCGGTGGCGTAGGCAACGGTTACTTCGCCTGATAAGCCGGAGGCGCGGGTTCGATTCCCGTACGGAATGCAAATTCCGTTAGCTCAGTGGCAGAGCGCCGCAAAAAGTCCGTAGCCGCTTGTTCCCCGGCCATGTTTTTCGCAAATCGAGTCAACAGTCAATCACCAACCTACAGCCATTCGTATAAGTCTGCCGGTGGCGCAGGGCTCGGGTTCATCGACGGTAGAGCGCCGCGCAAGCGGAGGGGCAGGTTCGATACCTGCCGCCAGAGAGTAATCTGGTGGAGCTATCCGAGGCCGACTTTTCCCCGGCAGGGATTTTTTGAACACTGAAAGGAGGCGCACCATGCGCCTGAACGTATTCAAGTCCACCAAGCCGCGCCCGCGCACCCACGAGGGAGCGCCGGCCAAGACCATCACTCCAGAGCAGGCGCTGCGGCGCAGCGTTCTTTCCTGCATGTTGTGGGAGGGCGAGTTCTATGAGGACGGCGTGCAGATCGCAGGCCGCATCCACGAACTGGTTCCGCAGGTTGCGCCGGAGAAGGTTGCAGCGCTGGCTGTGGAGGCCCGCGAGCGGATGAAGTTGCGCCACGCACCGTTGCTTCTGGTGCGCGAGATGGCGCGCTACGCCACGCATCGAGGACTGGTTGCCGAGACTCTAACCCGCGTGATCCAGAGAGCCGACGAACTGAGCGAGTTTGTCGCCATCTACTGGGCAGGCGGGCGTCAGCCGCTCTCTGCCCAGGTGAAGAAGGGACTGGCCGCGGCATTCGGCAAGTTCGACGAATACGCGCTGGCCAAGTACGATCGCGCCGGAGCGGTTCGTCTGCGCGACGTGCTCTTCTTCTCGCACGCCCGCCCCGTTGACGAGGCACAGGCTGCCCTGTGGAAGCGTCTGGCTGAGAACGAGCTGGTCACGCCCGATACCTGGGAGGTTGCGCTCTCGGCTGCCGGACGCGGGGAAAGCGAGAAGCGCGAGGCATGGGAGCGGCTGCTCGTCGAGCGCAAGCTGGGTGCGCTGGCGCTGTTGCGGAACCTGCGCAACCTGCAGACCGCGAGCGTCAGCGAGGAACTGGTGCTCTCAGCGCTCTCTGCTCTGAAGACAGATCGGGTTTTGCCTTTCCGTTTTCTGGCTGCAGCGCGCAACGCTCCGCAGTGGGAAGAGGCACTGGAGGCCGCAATGTACCGCGCCCTCGAAGGCCGCACTGCCAGGCTCGCCGGCCACACCGTGCTGCTGGTGGACGTCTCCGGTTCCATGGAGTCGGTCATCTCCGGCCGTTCGGAGATGCGCCGCAGCGACGCGGCCTACGGGCTGGCAATTCTGCTGCGGGAAATCGCAGAGAAGGTGACCATCTATACCTTCTCGCAGTCTGCCGTGCTGGTGCCGTCGCGCCGCGGAATGGCGCTGCGCGATGCGCTGGATAAGAGCCAACTGCACGGAGGAACTTTCCTCGGGGCGGCTCTCAAGCAGGTTGAGGCCGACTTCTCGAACGGCTATGACCGGCTGGTGATCATCACCGACGAGCAGTCGCACGACCAGGTTTCCGCGCCGAAGGGCAAGGGCTACGTGATCAATGTGGCCAGCTACCAGAACGGCGTGGGATACGGCCCGTGGACGCACGTTGACGGCTGGAGCGAGGCGGTGGTGGATTACATCGTCGAACTCGAAGCCGGCGATTCCGTCGCTTGAGTCGCGGTTAGCCATAAAACAAAATCTGGAGAGCTGCCAATCGATCGGCAGCTCCCCGGATTTTTTGTGCGGAATTTTCGCTGATTGCCCGCTTCTCAGTCCGCTTCCAGAGCCTTCAAGCGGAAGAGCATGCCGGCGATCGCTCCTCCCACGGATGGCGCCAGCAGAAAAACCCAAAGCTGCGAGATTGCCTGCCCGCCCGCAAAGACCGCCGGTCCAAAGCTGCGCGCCGGGTTCACGCTGGTTCCGGTGATGTGAATACCAACCAGGTGAACGGCCACCAGCGTAAGGCCGATCACCAGTCCGGCGAAGCCCGCGGGGGCTACATCCTGGGTTGAGCCCAGGACGACGATCACAAACAAGAGCGTGGCCACAACTTCATAGAGAATGGCCGCAGTCAGGCTGTAGCCTCCCTGGTAACCGGGTCCAAAGCCGTTTTGTCCCAGCCCGCTGGTGGCAATGTTGTAACCGCCGCCGACGCCGCTGGCGATGAGATAAATCACCAACGCGGCTAATGTGGCGCCCGCAAACTGACCTACCCAGTAGCCGATCAGGTCGATCGTCTTCAAGCGTCCGGCTACCCAAACACCGATGCTGACCGCCGGGTTGATGTGACAGCCGGAGATGGGCCCGATCCCGTAGGCGGCTGCAACCAATCCCAGTCCAAAGGCGAAGGCAATGCCGACAATGCCCACCTTGTCGCCTGCAACCACAGCCGTACCCACGCCAAAGAACACCAGGAAAAAGGTGCCAACGAGTTCCGCAATATATTTTTTCATGATCCCTCCGATGGATTTGTCGAGGTCTCCGCGCCTTCAAAGCGGCGGAGTTGCGCGCGCTGGCGTTGCGCCCCCTAAGCCTTGCAGAGTCCGCATCTTACAGTCAAGAAAAAGTTGCAGCCGATCGGCCAGCCAGTCACCCTGTCAGCCGGCTATCCCCTCGAATTCACACAACGTTTGCAATCTATTTGCCTCATTGCATTAATCTGTTCATAGTTCCGTGCGGCCTTAGCACCCTCAAAATCAACGGCCGCCGGGCGAGGCAGACCGTTTTGAGCCAAACCGTATTTGTACTGGAAGACGACTCCGATATTGCGAGACTGGTGCAGCATCATCTTGAGGCAGCGGGTTTTGCGGCCCGGCTGTACCACACACCAACCAACGTGATTTCCGATGCCGAGCGCCAGCCTCCGGCGTTGTTTCTGCTGGATATCATGGTTCCCGGCGGGGACGGCCTGGACGTTTGCCGCCGCCTGCGCTCCAACCCCGCGCTGTCCACCGTTCCCATCATCTTTTTGACCGCGCGCGCCGGGGAGAACGACCGCGTGCTGGGACTGGAACTTGGCGCCGACGATTACATCACCAAGCCCTTTGCTACCCGCGAACTGATAGCCCGCGTCAAAGCGGTACTGCGGCGTTTTGAGCGTCCCACCACGCCCTCGATCATCAGCTTTGAAGAGGTCATCATCGACGCCAACGCAATGCAGTTGAAGGTGCGCGGCGAGCTGACCACCACCACCGCAACCGAGTTCCGCCTGCTCGATTACCTGGCCCGGCACCCCGGACGCGTCTTCAGCCGCGACCACCTGCTCGACGCCGTCTGGGGCGATGCCCGGTTCGTCACTCCGCGCTCGGTCGACGTTTATGTGCGCCGAATCCGCGAGAAAATCGAGGTCGATCCGGAAAATCCCCGTTACCTGAAAACCGTGCGAGGCGCCGGCTACCGCTTCGAGCTTCCCAAAGGCGAGTAAACAAAAAGCTTGCGTCATCCCGCAAGGGCGAGTGATCAAAAGTGACCTCAAAAGTATTCATCAAGCTGCTCTCGCTCTTCGTTCTACTGCTGGTCTTTCAGACTGTAGTGATGGAGTTTATCTTCCGCCGCCTGGTTGAGAACACTCCGGGCGAGATGCTGCATCACATGGACCCCGAAGCGCTGTGGGCCGGCCTGATTGCTCTGCTGGCGGCTATTCCTCTGGCAGCCTGGGCCACCAGCCGCATCTCCATCCGCCTCAAGCGTGTAGTCGATTTTGCCCACAGTATGGCCGATGGCGACCTTGGCGCCCGGCTGGCTCCGGATGGCGATGATGAGCTCTCCGCTACCGAAGCGGCCCTGAACCAGACCGCCGAGCGGCTGGGCGATAGCTTTGCGGAGATCGAAAACCGCCGCCACGAGCTGGCCACCATGCTCGACTCCATGCAGGAAGCGGTGGTCGCCATCACTCCCGAAGGGCTGGTGCGCTGGTCCAACGCCGTCATGCAGCGCATCAGCGGCACGCTGATTTATCCCGGACGGCCGCTGGTTCACTTTGTGCGCGACCCTGAGGTTCTGGTCTGCATACGCGCGGCTCTTGAACAGCGCGAAGTCCGCTTTGGCCGTGCCACCTCGCTGGCTCCTGGCCGCACCTTTGAGATCAACGCCGCTCCACTGCCCGCCGGTGGTGCACTGGTCGTGCTCCACGACGTTACCGCCATCGAGGCAGCGGAAAAGTCGCGCCGCGATTTCATCGCCAATGTCAGCCACGAGCTGCGCACCCCGCTCACTTCCATTCAGGGCTATGTTGAGACGCTGGTCGAGGAGCCGCTGCCCGGCCCTGAGACCACCCGCGAATTTCTCGGCGTCATCCTCAAAAACGCCACTCGCATGAACCGCCTCACAGAGGATCTGCTTGCCCTGGCCAGCGTGGAAAGTCCCGATTACAAGCTCGCGATGCAGCCCATTCGCGCCTCCGCGATGGTTGAAGACGCAATCGAATCCCTGCGCGGAATGGTGGCCGACTCCGAGGTCAAGCTGCAGTCGGCCGGGGCACCGGAGTCTCGAGTCCAGGCCGATCCAGACGCCATGAACCAGGTCTTCGGCAACCTTATTGAGAACGCTCTCAAATATGGCAAGTCAGGCAAGCGAATTCGCGTGGGCGCACGACTGCTCGAGACTGAAGTCGAGTTTACGGTTCAGGACTACGGGCCCGGCATTTCTTCTGAGCACTTGGGCCGCATCTTCGAGCGGTTCTATCGCGTTGATAAAGCCCGTTCGCGCGAATCGGGCGGTACAGGTCTCGGCCTGGCCATCGTCCGCCACATCGTTATGGCCCACGGAGGCCGCATCTGGGCTGAGAGCGAGCTGGGTAAAGGCGCAACCTTCCACTTCACGTTACCGCTGGCCGCGGGGGCCTAACTATATTCAATTTCAAATCTTTAACCCTCAATCCCGGGGTCTTCAGGCCTGAACCTCGAGGTCTCGCGGGCGAGCGGATTATCACAACCACTTCTCTACAATTCAAACGCCATTAACATTCGCCGTAGACAATGGACACGGCAGTTCATTTGCAAGGAGATATAAGTGAAAAAGTCTTTAGTTGCCATTTTGTTTGTGATTTTGGCCATGAGCGAGGCTCAGGCCCAGAAGTTGACTGGGGCGGGCGCAACCTTCCCCTACCCGATCTATTCCAAGTGGTTCAGCGAGTACAGCGCCGCGCATCCCGGTGTCCAGATCAACTACCAGTCTATTGGTTCCGGCGGCGGCATCCGCCAGGTGACGGCCGGCCTGGTCGATTTTGGCGCTACGGACGGTCCAGCAACCGACGAGCAGCTTTCCGCTTCCAAGACCAAGCTGATTCACATTCCCACAGTGATGGGCGCGGTTGTGCCCATCTTCAACGTTCCCGGCGTCTCCGACGTGAAGTTCAGCCCCGACGTGCTTGCCGATATATTCCTGGGCAAGGTCACGCGCTGGGACGATCCCCGCATCGTCAAGGACAATCCCAGCGCGAATCTTTCCGCCGTTCCCGAGAAATATAAGAAGATCATCGTTGTACATCGTTCTGACGGCAGCGGCACCAGCTACATCTTCACTGACTACCTGAGCAAGGTGAGTCCCGAGTGGGCAAACGGGCCCGGCAAAGGCACCTCGCCATCATGGCCGGTGGGTGTGGGCGGCAAGGGCAACGAAGGCGTTGCCGGCCTGGTGCGCCAACTGCCCGGAGCGCTGGGTTACGTGGAGTTGATTTACGCTTTGCAGAACCACATCAGTTACGGCTCGGTGAAGAACCCCGCCGGCAACTGGGTAAAGGCCTCCATCGACGGCGTCACCCAGGCGGCTGCCAACTTAAAGCAGATGCCCGCCGATTACCGCGTCTCCATCACCAACGCGCCCGGCGCAAACTCCTATCCCATCTCCAGCTTCACCTGGTTGCTGGTGCCGCTCAAATGCCCCGATCAGGCCAAGGGCAAAGTGATCAAGGATTTGCTGAGCTGGATCGTCAACTCAGGCGAAAATGAAGTCTCCGCTCTCTCCTATGCGCCGCTGCCCAAGACGGTTGCCGATAAAGTTCTCAAGACTGTCTACTCCCTGCAGTAATAATTCCGCGGACGGTTGCGCCATCATGCCTGACCGTCCGCAATTTCCTTTCTACGGAGGGAGCGGGGGTCTTCGGACCCCTGACAAAATACGCACAATAAGGCGATGGGCTTTAGTCCCACGCCTATGCTAGAATTCCCGCCGGAGGAAACGGAATGAAAATCACCCGGCATCTGCTCGTCTTTGCATTTCTCTTCATCCCCGGAATTCTCATTGCAGCCGAGCATTTTGACGGCACCTGGCACACCAAGGTTGTTTGCCCTGACAAAGGGAAAACGCTGGGCTTCACCTGGAATTTTGACAGCGTCGTCACCAACAGCAATCTGCGCGGAGTGAAAGGGACTGAAGGCCAGCCCGCTTCGTTTGTTCTCGAGGGCAAGATCAAGCCGGACGGCAGCGCAAAACTCTCCGGCAACGGCATCATCGGCTCAAAAAAATATGCCCGCACCGTCATCTCCGGCACGGGAGATTCGTATACCTGGGAAGTCAAAGCCCAATTCAAAGACACAGAGGGTAGCGGCATGAGGAATGAAGGCCTGGGCATCATGGGCCGCCCCTGCACCTTTGACTTCGTCAAGCAGCAGGACATTCCAACTACACCGGCCCAATAGAAGATCACCATCCTCCGCTCAATCGCGGTGCCCGCTTGATCCCTGTCTAACAGCAGACACGATGCCAGAAAAGCCGCCAGCGCCGGCGCAATTTTCTCTTGGCAATCCTCTCGTGGTCTCCCGTACTATAGGTGCACGAGGAGGGGTTCAATGCGAAAACCAGCAGGCCTTCCGGCAACCATCGTCCTGCTGCTCTTGTCTATGAATTCAACCGCGCAGCAGAGCCCAGATCACAAGACCCGCTTCGACGGCAAATGGCAGACTACGGTTTCCTGCGATGCGGCGAGAGGCGCCCTGGGGTTCTCTTATCGCTTCACCAGCGTGGTAAAGAACGGCAACTTTCGTGGACTTCACGGCGTCGAAGGCCAGCGCGGCTACCTGCTCATTGAAGGAAAAATCGGTGACGACGGCGATGGCAAGCTCTATGCCGCTGGAATGACCGGATCAAAGGAATACGTCCCAGGCCTCGATACCCCTCCGGGCACCGACTACGGCTACCACATCAAGTCTCAATTCACCGGCCGCACCGGAACTGGCGAGCGTGTGGAAGGACGACACTGCACCATAGAGTTTGAGAAACAGTAAACCGGGCAAAGCACACAAGCATCCTGCCATGAGCAGTTCGAGAGAATGAACACCATCATCCCCGCCGCCGAAATCGGCCAGTTCCAGCCTTTCCAAAAACAGATTCTGAGGATCTGCTGAGCCGGGATGGGTGCGTCGCATACAGTCGCTAACTTCCACTCGGTATCCGACGAGTTCATCTCGTCGCGGAGCCATGCGACGCCTGCATCATCGAATGCAACGGATGTGTCAGCAGCAGAGAACCGGGGTGACACAATCGATCTTCAGGAAGTTGCCCGAGGGAAAAGTCGGTAGAATATCTCAAATTCTAACGTGGATAATATGTGATATTTGGCACACTTGCACATCAAGTACATCAATAAATCACTATTTATCATTATGTTACAGGTATGGGAAAGTTTTCACACTGCATCTCTTGTTTTTCTTGACAGTGGGAAACTTACGAGCTATCGTTCCAAGTATCGTTCCAACGGATTGCAGAAGGCCGTACATTCATAGGGAAATCGGAAGTGAGGAATGTCTAAATGAAAAGGTATTTGGTAGCAATCTTTTGTATCTTTCTGCTCTTGAGCGGAGCGGTAGCCGTGGCGCAGACCATCACCGGGTCAGTACGCGGAACGGTAACCGATCCTAGTGGCGCGGTAGTAGCTGGCGCGAAGGTCACTGCCCTCAACGTAGACACTGGCGTGGCGACCAAAACTGTCAGCGATGCGAGCGGTGTTTATGATTTCCAATTTTTGAACCTTGGAAATTACACCGTCAGCGTAACCGCGGCTGGTTTTGATACCTCGACGATTGGGCCGTTCCGGCTGCAGATCGATCAGATCGCTAAAATCGATGCCAAGCTGCAGTTGGGAAAAGCATCCACCACAATTGACGTCGCGGCAAGCGCGGGCGCGATTCTGAACACGGAAGATGCCACGCTGGGAACCAGCCTCAGTGCGCATGCGCTGGAGACCATGCCATTGCCTGGGCAGAATGTCCTGTACGCTACCCTGTTTGTGCCTGGCGCAGTCAATCCTACTGCTAATACCATGAACACGGCGTATCGCAATACAAGCTGGGATAATATCCCGTCTTTCAACGGGAATCGTCAGCAGGGAAATAACTTTGTTCTCGATGGTATCGAGATCAACGAGACGACGGAAAATTTGAACGGTTATAATCCAGCCCCTCAGTCTCTGCAGGAAATACGCACCATCACTGGAAACTCCGACGCTGAGTTCGGAAACGTGGATGGCGCCGAAGTACTTATGGTTACCAAGGCGGGAACCAACCAGTTCCATGGCAGCGCCTACGAATATTTCGAAAACCAGAATTTCGAAGCCAACACCTATGCCAACAACTACAACCACCTCGTATTAGCGCCCTTCAGTCAAAATTTGTTTGGCGGGGCCGTGGGCGGCCCGATCATCAGAAACAAACTGTTTTTCTTCGGCGACTTTGAAGGATTACGATTTTCCAATCCGGCTACTGGGCTAGCCAGCGTTCCCAGTGCTGACGAGCGCACCGGCAACTTCAGCGAAGTGGATGCCGTCGAAGGGAATCCGATTTTCAACACAACGGGCGGGACAAACACCGAATTTCAGTTTCCCGGCGACCAGATCCCTATCCTGAACCCTGTAGCCAATTATCTCTTTGCGCACCCGACCCTCTTGCCGGCAACCAACCATCCAGCGAATCCCGGCACCGTGTCGCTAAACAACTATACGGCCCCGGTCACCTACTACAAGGTCAACAATCAGGGTGATGGCCGCCTGGATTTAACCCTTAGCAGTCATGACACGTTGATGATCAAGGGCAGTTACGGAGATGCCTACGATTACCAATCGAATGCTGTTATCCCAGTCGAACCTCCACTAACGGATGAGTACCCCTTCGCCATGGGCGTGGTCGACTGGATCCACACGTTTTCACCTTCGTTTGTGAATGAATTCCGTCCGGGATATTCCCGCGTCGTCCAGGACACGGAGACAACGAATTCAACTGGTCTCGGGACGACGGGCGACACCGTGATGGATGTTGGGCTTCCAAACCCCCAGCCGCTCCCTGGATTTTCATATATCCTTCAATATTATTCAGACAACAACAGCTTTGGCACTCAAGGCGCCGCCGGCACCAAGACCTTTGACAACAATTTCGACTATGGGGATGACGTTACCTGGGTGCACGGAAGACACATCACCAGGTTGGGCGCGCAATTCGTCCGCTACCAGGAGAATTACATCTCTCCCAGCAACATCGGCGGAGAGAACGGCACCTTTGCCTATTTCGAAGATTACACCGCAAACTATAACGGCGGAGGTACAGGCCCCTGTTGCGGCGCCAATGCAGTTTATTCCAACGGAGACAGCTTTGCCGATTTCGAACTGGACAGTGCCGAAGTCGCCACTATCGCTGGCGCCACCGGAACGTTTGGAGCGCGGCAGTGGCGTCATGCTGTCTATGGCCAGGACGACTGGAAGGTCCGTCCGAACTTCACCCTGAATCTTGGGTTGCGGTATGCCTATGACCAGCCGATGTATGAGGCGCACAACAAGATGACCAGCATCGATCTGCCGTTGGCTTTCTTTGCGCCCGTGGATCCTAGCGGTGCTCCGACTCCAAGCCGGTACGAGGAGCTAGCCGGACAGAATGGAAATGACCGCGCTCTGGTCAACCCGTTCTATGGCCAGGTCATGCCGCGCCTCGGCTTTGCCTGGCAGGTCCATCCCCGCCTTGTGGTTCGCGGTGGATACAGTATCACCGACGACGACGAAGGCACAGGCACCGGACTGCGCATGACGCAAAATCCGCCTTTCCTGACATCGGTTACCAACCTCCAGCACGGGCCCCAGCCAACGTACTCAATCCCGATTAGCGTGACAAATGGCCTTACCACGGGAGCAAGCAAGATCCCCCCATCCGCGCAGTTCGATGTCTGGGACCCCAATTTCCGTCCGGCCTCAGTCCAGCAATTCAACCTGACAACGCAGTATCTGCTTTTAAGCAAGACTTCTCTTCAAGTTGGCTATGTCGGCCAGGTTGGCAAGCATCTTGCTGAACCCAGACTCCTGAACCAGTACATCGCTCCGGTTCCAGCGTCATGTCCTCCATCCGATACCACTGGATGCGTGGACCTGGTTGCTCCGTATTATGCGGTGGTGGGGGGAGGCAGTCAGATCGTGGAGACGGTCTCAGAGGGCAACGAAAACTATAACGCGCTGCAGGCAACTCTTCATCAGCAGGAAACAGGCGGCCTGGAATACACAGTGAACTACACCTGGTCAAAGGCGTTGAACGATACTCCCGGAGGGTATTTTAACGTCGATGGGGTTGGCGCGGGCGGCAGCTTTGCCTTCCCGCAGGATTCGCATAACCCACACGCAGACTACGGTCCTGCGGAATTCGACGTCCGGCAAAATTTCAGCGCAACGGCTGTCTACCAGCTTCCGTTCGGCAATGGAAAACAGTACGGCGCGCATTGGAACCGGGCAACGGATGAGCTGATCGGTGGATGGGAACTGTCAGCGAATGCGATTTACCACACCGGTACCCCCGCCACGATGATCCAGACCGGTGAGAACACTGGCCTGAACGCCGCGTCAGATAACGGCAACTATAACTATGCGGGCCGGCTCAACCAATACCGCAAGATGAAAATTGTGGGCCGGGATGCGGCCCACTGGTGGGGCACGGATCCGTCATCGGTACCATGTCATTCAGGTGTAGACAACGGCATTTGCGCCTACGGCAAACCGGCCTCGGGCACATTTGGAGACGCCCATAACGGGACAGAACGTAACCCCGGATACCAGAATGTCGATCTGTCGCTCTTCAAAGGGTTCCGGACCATGGGAAAGCAGTACATGAAGTTCCGGATCGATGCCTACAATGTTTTCAATCTGGATAGCTGGGCAGCTCCCAATTCGCGGGCAGGCAGCAGTCAATATGGAAAAATTGTCAGCTCACAGTCGAATCCACGGCAGTTCCAGATATCGGGCGTCTACACTTTCTAACCAAACGCTGTATTAACCGCTTAGTTATTCAACGGTAATCTATTCCGGCGGGTTGTCCTGTCAGGCAATCCGCCGGAACTGTTTACGGACGGCAGTTTTGAAATAGCCACAGCCCCACCCGCCGATTGCAGAAAATAACCATCACCTAGCGCACAATCAAACAGAGTCGCAGAATTGTCCCGGTCCAAAATATAAGGTACGCGCCCGCACCGTATTCTAGAGGTACCCCCCCGGGGGTCGATTCTCTACTTATTCGCCTTTTTCGAAGTATAAGTCATTGATTATATTAGATAATAGGTATAAATAAGCACGTCATTTTCCGGGTAAAAATGGGGCTTTTTCGTGCAATTTCAGCTTGATTTCCGAGCGCTCCGGCCAAAATCGGCTTCATTAGTTTGAATTGAATTCGCTCTCGATTCATCCCTAGAAAAGGATGAACTGAACCATTGACAGGGCGTGCCGCACTGGCGGGATTAGCCTACAATCGAATTTATCCCCGCGGATCGATGGTCGCCGACCACTGATCGCTGACAACCTGACCACTGACCATCAAATGACCAACGAGCGAAATTTTCGCCGCACCGTATTGCCCAACGGTCTGATTGTCCTGACCGAGCGCATGGAATATATGTGCTCAGTTGCCATGGGCGTATGGATCAAGTCCGGTTCCCGCTGCGAGCCCGTCGAAACCAACGGCATCTCCCACTTCGTCGAGCACATGCTCTTCAAGGGCACTCGTTCCCGCACTGCGCAGCTCATCGCTCGCGAAATGGACTCCATTGGGGGCAACCTTGACGCTTTCACCAGCAAGGAGACCATCTGCTTCAACGTCAAGTCTCTGTCCGACCACGTGCCCATTGCCCTCGATATTCTTTCCGATCTAGTGCTCAACCCTCTCTTTGCCGATACCGATATCGAGCGCGAACGCGGCGTAGTACTTGAAGAGATCAAGATCGACGAAGACAATCCGGACGTGCTGGTCGCCGAACTCTTCACACAGGCCTTCTGGAAGGATCATCCGCTGGGTTTGCCCATTCTGGGCACCAGGCAGACAGTGAGCCGTCTCGATCGCGATCAGCTCATTGCTTACCACAACGACCGTTTTCACGGCGGCAATATCGTCTTCTCCGCGGCCGGCAACCTTGACCACAACCGTTTTGCTGAAGAAGTGGCCGGCAAGTTCTCATCTCTGGCCGGCGGCGAAACCCTGCATGAACAACCGGCGCCAGAGGCGAGCGCCCGCATTTTGCTGCGCAACAAGAAGTCCCTTGAACAGGTGCAGATCTGCCTTGGCGTCCCGTCTCCGTCCATCACCGACGAAAACCGTTACGCCACGCTCATCCTGAATACTGTGCTGGGCGGCGGCATGAGTTCGCGCCTCTTCCAAACCATTCGCGAAGAGCGCGGCATGGTCTACTCCATCTACTCTGACCTCAGCCCTTATCGCGACACCGGGACCTTGTTGGTCTACGCGGGCACCTCAGTGGGCAAAGCGCTCGAAGTGGTCGACCTGATTCTGGCCGAATTCCGCAATTTGAAGGAAACGCCGCTCGGCGTGGACGAACTTACCCGAGCCAAAGATCAGCTGAAAGGCAATATCCTGCTGGCACTGGAGAGCTCAAACTCGCGCATGGCAAATCTTGCCCGCCAGGAGATGTACTTCCATAAGTTCTTCACGGTCGACGAGGTCATCGCCCGCATTGACGAAGTGGATGCCTCCCAGGTGCAGGCCATGGCCCAGAGTCTCTTCGACTCTGAACGCATCGCAGTGACGTTGCTAGGCCGCCTGAACGGCATCAAGCTCAGCCGGGCAAGGCTGGTGTGTTGAAAATGAAATCCTAGCGCGGGCGGGAAGCTGAAAACTCGGGTTCCGGATAGCTGACCTTGCTCATGAAAAGCTGGTAGTGCGGGTCGTTGCGCAGCGAGGACAGGATCGGGTCGTATGGGAACCCCAGGCTCCAGTGTGACCCTTCCATATAAGACTGCTCCAATCGCTTTACGGCCTCCTGCTTCTCATTCAGGCCGATCAGCACCAGAGCTGCCGCGTAGGGTTCACGCCTGTCGTCGCGTTTGCTCGGACTCTTCATTGCATCGAGGATCTCACGCGCTTTTTGTTGTTGGCCGGTCATGGCGTAAGCGTACCCCAGCGCTCCCCGCACAATATCATGATGCCGGTAGTCGAGCGCCAGCGCTTCAATGCGCTCAATCTGGGCATTCGGCTCTTCGAGTTGGATGTAGGCCAGCGCCTCAATTGCAGCCACGACAGGCCCATGACGGCCGCTGGCCCTGAACTGCTCAATCTGGTCGAGTGCATTGGCATAGTCGCCCGCCAGATACTCATTCCAGCAATACCACGTTGTCATTGAGGAGCTCAAAGGATATTGCTGCGCGGATTCCTGGAGCAGTCTTGAAGCCTCCGGCAGGCATCCTTCCGCAATATAGAGAATAGCCCTGCCAACCATGGCTCGCGAGGTCGGGGGCTTGTGCTTTAATGCCTCATCAAACCCGACGCGTGCGCCATGCCAGTCCCGCTCTGAAACCATCTTGAGCCAGGCCGCCACGCACTTTGTATCTGGTAGTTCGGGATCGATCTCCAACGCCCGCTGCAGGGCAGCTTTGGCGGAGGCGTACGCGTCCGGAGCGCGCACCAGACCCCAAAAGCCCTGGGCAACCAGTGCAAACGACAAACCCGTAAACGCCGCTGCATTGCCTGGGTCGAAATCCATGGCTTCGCGGAAAAGACGGGCGATCGTGCTGAGATTGCTGTAGGACAGAGTCTCCCACATCTTGTTGGCCAGGGCGACCAACTCAGCGGAGTGCGCCTGCGCCGAGTCGGGAATCAATGAGCGGTTGAGACTATCTTTGCGCGGGGCGAATTCATCGCGAATCAGGGGCGCGTTTAGCCGTTCGAGCCCAAGGGGGGGATTCCTCTCGTCCGTCGCTTCACGCCCGCGGGCCCTGATCCATGCATCCAACTCGTCGTCATAGGCAAAAATGGTTCCCTTGTCACCGCCAAGCCGGCGAATCGGAAGGTCAAATTCGGCATGCCATCTTTGGACGGTACGGCAACTGCGGCCAAAATGCCGCGCGATGGCCTTCCACCCATCCAGCCTATGCTGGGATATGGGCCTCTCCGACCTTACTGAAGTCACGCTGTCAGCCTTCCCCATTCAACACACAGGGCCCCGAATGTACATATGCACATATCTGAACTTGGAATTGATAACCACAGACACTCTGCCACATCTCTGCAATACCCGTCGGCTGAACTGAGGCTATTCATCAGCGGGGGACATTGCGGCGCAGAAAGTTGCGCAATTGATTTGCTTCCCAGCAAAGGTCTGCTGCGTGCTGCAAGCGTGTTCCATTTGCAGGAACAAAATTTGTATTGAATATAACATGAGTTAGAAACTATTGATTTAAGAAAGTGTTTGGGTCCGCTGGCAGAGAAGAATGCTTTGGATTTTCTATTGCGAGGGCAAGCTGAACGAAACGGGGCTTGTGGTTTTGAGAAAGGTATCATGTCGCAATATGGCGTATATTGACGCTTCTTCGTCATCTATTTGCCGCTCCGAAGCCGAGCTTCTGGATTAGACTCTCAACCAGTCAGATCTTAAATTTCATATCATTGGCTAAGTCTCGTAATTTGTGTGAATAATCGACACCACAAACAGTTTCCAGGGCCTAGCACGATCAAAGCCGAAGAGTCACATTGAGAAGCTGAATAAGGAGACTTTTCCGGCCGCAATACGTCAGAAAATCCTAACTATCAGTCAGTTGTTATGACGAAAGGAAAGCCCGATGGCAAAGCCGTTCACAAATCAATTTCTCGCAGGCGATGCTTTGCGGCGCAGGCGAACTGACTATATGCATAAGGTAAGCACTGAAGATGTTGAGACGTTGGTAGCTTCTCTGATCCTGCGGCACAGAAACCTTGAACTGGACCGCCTTTCTCGCGTGTGCCGCATAAACGGCCGGCCCTGCAAGCTCACCCGACTTGAATTCGAACTGCTTGCTTTTCTGCTGCTTAACCGCGGCCAGGTGATGAGCAAAGAAGTGCTGATAGAGCACATCTGGCAAAAGGAGCAGTCGAGCGTCAACCTGGTCGCCGTCTATATCGTCAACCTTCGCAAAAAGATTGGATCCGGCATCCTGCGCACTGTTCGCGGCCAGGGTTACACCATCGATCCCGAAAAGAGCGGCCGGCTGTCAGTGGTGAAGCGCCGGTCGTCGAGCCGGACTTCGGGGAAGAATCGAAAGTGACCGCGTTCACGGCCGGCTCTCAGGAGAGCGCTGAATCTCATCGGCAATTCTGGTCTCAATAGATTACCTCGGCAAGAGTTTCGATCGCTTCCATTTTGTAACTTGGGAAAGCGGATGATAGCCCAGTTGGAGAGACGCTTTCCGGGCTGCTTCCAGAAGCGGGGCCAAGTACGGCGGTTGGTCATCACTTTGATGCGCCTGGTCAGCCAGCAGGGTGACGCTGATTGTCCCAACCGTGCTGCCCGTCGAGTCATATATCGGTGCTGCCAAGATGAAGAATCCTGGGAGAAGCTCCTCGTCGTTTACTGCATACCCTTTTTCCTCAATCTGAAGAAGCTCTTCCTTGATTTGCTTAAACGACACTGCCGTGCGTTCAGTATATTTTTCCACTCCACGAGACATCAGCCTTTCCACTTCCTCCACGGGCATATCAGCAAGAAACAATTTTCCAGCGGCGGTTGCATGGAGCGCCCTTGTCAAGCCCACATCCGCGAATGCTTCTGTAGGTCCGGGAAATCCGACTGAATGGATGAACAAAACTTTGCCTTCGGCAAGTACGCCGAGTTGAGCGGTCGCGGAAATCTGTTTTGACAGGGCCTGCATGGGGAAAAATGCAGCGCGGTAAATGGCCGAATGGCGAAGATAGCCTGATCCAACCCACAATGACTTTGGAGTCAGCCGGTAACGCTTGCTTGCGGGAACTGGTTCAATAAAACCTCCCTCTGCCAGGGTTGCGCACAATCGATGTGCCGAGGCTCTGGGCATGGACAATCTTTCGGCAGTGTCTGATACGCTCAGCTCAAACGGCTCTTCCGCGAGCAATTCAAGCACCTTGAAGCAGCGCAATGTTGAACTCATTGTGCCGGCTCTTGCCTTCTTTGACTTACTGACTTTCACAGCGTTCATATTTAGAGCCCCCAGCTTCAATAACGGCATTTTTTCAAGTGATTAATGTGCGCTTGTGGGATCGATGATATCTACACGCGTTCTCGTGTCCATGGCTTTGTTGCCTGCCAGTGCGACAGCTGTCGATTTTATCGCTCGCTCAGGCCCGCAAAGAAGCGGGGTGCCCCTGCGCACGGCGGAGCAAAAGGTGAAAATCTCTGTCCGGTATCCAATATTCCAGTCTGGCTTCCATGGCAAGGTTTCGTCCCGGCCTGCGACCGGCGCTCCTTCGACGCACCCTTCTTCATCGCTGAACAGCATGGCTCCGTCAACGTCTGAGAGGATAAGGCTGCCCTTCGAGCCGAGATACTCTTCGTAAAGGCCGCCAAAATCATTACTGAGTATGTTCGAGAGTTCCACGGTGCATCCGTTGGGATGTGCAAACGTCATGAAAATATGATCTTCGACCTCGCGGCCGTCCTTGTAACAATAAATTCCGCCCGATCCATAAACCGATTGAGCGATTGACCCCAGGTACCATTCGGTCATCGACGTTTGATGACTCCCCAGTTCGGCAACCATGCCTTGGGAATAATGCTTGTACATACGCCAGTTGCAAAGGGTCTCCCATGTGGGATAACCCCAGCGGCTGGGGTTGTAGCCAACGAAGGGAGGCTTTTCAGTCCGCCGCCAAGTACTGTTGCGGTGAGTGTGGAGGCGCACGTAATGAATGTCGCCGAGCAATCCCGGTTGAATGATGTTCTTGTAGGCGGCTTGGTATACCGGAACGTAAAAGCGAACGTAGCCGATCTCGAGAAGCCGATGATTGCGCCGGGCGGCCTCGATCATTCGCTGGCAACCTGCAACATCATAGGCCATCATCTTTTCGCAAAACACATGCACGTTGGCATTCAAAAAGCCTACGGTGATGTCGGCATGGGTCCAGAGAGGCGTAGCTATGATAACAACTTCGAGCTTTTCCTTCTGCGCCATCTCCTGCCAGTCTTCATACTCGCGCGGCTGTCTTCCCCACGTCTGCGCCACCCACTGGCTAGCCCGTGTGCGATGAGCTGGATTGACGTCGCAAATAGCCTGAATGTCGATCACTTCCTTAAGGCACTGTTTCAGTAAAATATCGCCTTCAGAACCGAGGCCGACAATGCCCGCCTTGACGGGGCCTCCCGCCATGGAACGAGGAACAGAAGTTTCCAGATTGAGCTGATTAAGGTCGATCCCGCGGCCTGCCGTTCTCCAGAAATTTCTGCGGCCTATGACTTTTTGTGCTGGAGTCAGATACATCGGTTACTCCTTCTAATGTCTTTCATGAACAACTCTTCTACAGCGTGCGACTACACATTCAGCCTTGTTCCGCGGCTTTGAGCACTCGCTTCTTACGCCACTCAAAATACAGCAGGTCCAGTCCGGCTATCCGGCCTGTTGGAAAGGATCGTAAGACGACAACCGCGACCCATTCGATCAAGGTCTTGTTTACGATCATGTAATTTCCTTCCATGCCAGGTTGAGGCACGCCACTCAGAGGCAGGGCAGTTACATAGAACAGCGTAAGCATGACTAGCGCCGCCTCGCATCCCCTCTGGGTAAACAAACCGAGCATCAGTGAAAGGCCAATCGCCCACAAGGCGGCAATGACCGTCACGTCGATCGCGGGTCCCCATCCAGCATTGAACATTGCGTGGAGTAAGTGGCCCACGGGTCCGGTAGCCCCGTTTAAATAGCTCGCCGAACTCCACCGGCCGAGATGCGTGCCATCGGGCGCCCATGCGGGAAGAATGAGTTTAAAGTAACCCTCGTACAGAAAGTGCCAACCTATGCAGGTACGAAGAGTTACCAGCGTGATCTGCTGGAACACAGAAAGCCGACTTTGCTCCGAATTAATCATTCACTTGTCTCCACGGATACTCGATCACACGATCCAATCACGACCGGATGGGATAAGTCATGCGCTTCAAGCATGATTGCTACAATGCCTTCATGCTCGTTGCAATAGCGCTTTGCCAGCTCAGCGCCGCCGATGAAGAAAGCGGTCGATAGAGAATCTGCGCGGGCTGCCGAGTCTGCAATCACACTTACGCTGGCGACTCCGCTGGCGGGAAAACCGGTGCGCGGGTCGAGAATGTGTCCGTAGCGTCGTCCGTCCACTTCGAAGCCCTGCTCTTCCTGCCCGCTGGTCGCCATGCCGCATGAGCGCAATCGGACCGCTCCCATGCGCCGATCTTTGAATACAGGGTGACGAAGACCAATCAGCCACCCGGCATCCTCAGGTCCATCGCCCAACGCCAAAACGCTGCTAAATCCAGAACTGAGCAGTGCGGTATCGATTCCACGCGCGCGCAGGCTCGATGCACCCCGGTCGAGTGCATAACCCTTCCCAACTCCTCCAAAGTTGATTTGGAGGCTGCGAGAGTGAAAAGTCACAGTGCGATCTTGTCCGAGCGAGATGAAATGAAAACCGACGCGCTCTCGTGCAGCTTCAAGAACCTCAGACGTGGGGAATCTTGGCTTGCGTTCCTTGAATCCCCAGCATTCGCTCAGTGCGCCGGTAGTAATGTCGAAAGCTCCTTCAGTCTCCCTGTGCATGCGCTGGCAAAATTGCAGCAGCTCGTACAGCTCAACTCCCACCGAGACGGGATGCAAATCCGCCTCCCGATTGAGAAGACTGGCTTCGCTCTCAGAACGAAAGATTGTGAGAATCGATTCCAATCGGTCGACTTCGTCCAGGCATTCCTGTGCTGCCAGGATTTCTTGATCGCCTTCTGAAGCAACGACAACTTCAAAACGACAGGCCATCGCACGGCGCGATATGCGAATCCAACCGTCGGCATTGGCCTCCGGAGGTCGATCGGAAAGCCAGGCGTCATCCAGCGACAGGAGTTGTCTCCTGTTTAGAATCCTGGCCGGCGCGTAATTCATCGTTGTGGCATTCTGCGTTTTATACATATTGCGACCGGAAGTCTCCCGCGGCGAACGAGTGAGGCTGATTCATCGCTTGCAATCCCTGAAGGCTTAGCCGTTTGTTCTGCCGAATAGCGTCATTAACCGCAAAACAAGTGAGTGCTGTATCATAGGCGTGCGCTGCATCGCAGCGAAGCGGAGCTCCGGTCCGGATTGCGCCGCAAAAGCCCGCAATCTCCCTCTCGAAAGCTGTTGTGCTGTTCCCTTGTCCGCCGTTTCCGCCTCCGGCAAGAACCGAATGATTTGAAGCTTCCTCATTGCGGCTTGCCGACGCGTCCATTACGGCTTGAGAGCCGCTTAGCTTGACCATCCCCACCGTGGCATGACTTCTTTCGTTTTGCGTAAACAGCAGCGCTTCATCCTTCCCAAGAATCAGTGTGCCTTTGGTTCCCATGAATTGGGTATAGCTTCCTTCCAGTCCATTGGATTGAATCAGAGAAAGCGTTGCGGTTCGGCCACGCGGATATTCCAGCGTGGCATACACATGATCGTCCACATCCCGGCCGTCTTTATAGGAGTAGATCCCGCCGGTCGCTTGCACGGCAACCGGGGCCGCATCCAGGAACCAATTAGTCAATGAAACGAGCGCTCCGCCCCACTCGCCCATCAAACCGTCGGAGTATTTCCGATAGAGCCGCCAGTTCAAAAGCTGCTCCAGCGAGGCATATCCCCATGGGCGCGGATCGAAGCTCGCTGCGCCCGCCTCGTTCTCCACTCGCCCGGAGTTGTAACTGTGCCGTGCAGCTTCAATTGTGTAAACCTCTCCCAGAATGCCTTGCTTCATGATGTTCTGATACGCGGCCCAATAGAGCGGCTCGTAGTAATCCTGGTACCCGATGGCGAGCAGCCTCCTGCACTTTTTGGCCGCATCGATCATTTCCCGGCACCCGCTTGCATCGCTGGCCATCGCGGTTTCGCACAATACGTGCTTGCCCGCGTTCAGGCAGGCTGTCGCAATCTCGGCGTGAGTCCAAAGCGGCGTCGCGATTAATACTGCTTCGATGCGCTCCTCTGTGAGGATACGGCGCCAGTCCTGGTACCACTGCACTCCCGCGGAGGCCGCTTTGTCGGCATCTGACGGAGGCCTGATATCGCAGATCGCCACAAGGTTGATCAAATCCGCGTCCATGCAGTCGCGCAACATCCGGCCCTGTATTCCATACCCTATCAATGCAGCGCGAACTGGGCCTCCCCTGGAAGGCCCGCGCACAATTGCGGTGGTTCCCAGCGCGGCGAGAGCTGACGCCCCGCCCGCCGCTTTCAAAAAGTTTCGCCGCCCAATCTTGCGTGCTTCGGCGCTCAAATTCATTTTTCAATCACCTCATTCCGCCGGCCGATTTCAACGACAGGCGTTATTGCGTAAGCCACTCGTCCAATCCTTGCCGGACAAACTCATCGTCATTCAGGTGCGGATAGGCTGCATATACCCGGCTTATCTCCTCATTCTGTCCTGGGCTGAGAGTTTCAGTCGGGTCCAGGCACCAGATGCCTTCGAGCAGTCCCTGCCTTCGCAGCACTTCAAGAAGTCCGGCATTGCAGCCGGCAAAGTGATTCGCTGCATCAAAAAATGCCGAATTGGCATCGGTAACTTCGACGCTCTTCCGGAGTAAAGAAGCTGGAACAGCCTCGGTTCCGCGGGCAAACTTACGGCACTCGTTGAAGAGTTCAACGGCGCCCTTGGTCCAAACCGCCCAGTGTCCCAGCAGCCCGCCGGTCATGCGCAGCTCCTTCCGCTTGCCGTCAGCAAAAGAAGCGTAAGGCGTGAGAAGATCCATCACGATATTGTCGTCGTTCCCCGTATAAAGCGGGATCGGTCGCCCGGATTCGCTTACGGCCCGCATCACATCGAGCGTCTGGTAACGATCGAAAGGCGCAATCTTGATGGCAGCCACATTCTCGATTTCTGTGAATTCGCGCCAGAATTTGTAGGAAAGCGCGCGGCCGCCAACGGAGGCCTGCATATAAAATCCAATGATCGGGATGATTTCGGAAATGATGCGGGAATGACTGACCAGCTTTTCATCTGGCTCATCGACGAAGGAAGACAAACTCAGCAAACCGGCGTGATAGCCGAGATCGGCCAGAAGTCGGGCCTCTACGATGGCCTGCGGAGTATCTCCGCAAATTCCACCGATTCTGACCAATGGCTGCGAGCGGGCAAGATCGGCCCGGTTCATTTCTTCCGCCGCCAGTTGCAAGACTGGCTCAAAGAGCCCGATGCGCGGATCTCGAATGGCAAACTGCGTAGTGTGAACTCCCACAGCCATGCCACCCGCGCCGGCAGCAGCATAATAGCGCGTAAGCGCTCTCTGCCGTCGTTCATCCAGGTGTCGTTCCGCGGTCAGCGCCAGTGGATGTGCGGGGATAACCGTTCCCTGGACGATTTTCTGGCTTATCTTTAAATCGAGCTTATGAATCATTTCTCTCTTTCCTAAAAATCTCCTCGTCGATTTTCAAAATGAGTGGGCTTCTCTAAAGTCTCTCCACCGCGTGCTACCCAAGCTGCAATCCAATTGAGTATCTGATCGATCCCGGCCCGCGGATGCCCGAAAAGCTGGAAGGCTTTCCCTGCATTATTCAGCAATGCATCTTCTGACTCCGAGCCTTCAAATCGTACCGGCTTATTGAACAGTTCACCGAACTGCCTCGCGATCTGTGCCACAGTGAGAACTTCTGGACCCGTAATGTTGATTACGAACGGAGGCGTTGAAGCATAACTTAAAGATTGCAAACTCATTGCTGAAGCATCCGCCTGCCAGATGGCGTTGAAATGGCCCATCGCTAAAGGAATGGCTTGCTCTGAAAAAACCTTCTGGCCAATATCCAGCAGAACTCCGTAGCGCACTTCCACGGCATAGTTGAGCCTGATGATCGACATTTTTGTCTGGTTAGCGCGGCTGAAGTGTTCAAAGATCCGCTCGCGTCCGAGGCAGCTGAGCGCGTATTCGCCTTGAGGACGGAGCGCATCGCCTTCTACCGATCCTCCGCGGCTGACGGGTGAAAGACCATATACGTTGCCGGTGGAGAAAACCGCGATGCGGCTGCTGCGATATCGTTCGCTCACCAGCCCCGGCACAAATGCATTCATTGCCCAGGTCAGCGATTCCTGCCCTGTTGACCCGAACTTCATGCCCGCCATGAAAACGACGTTAGGCGCATCCGGCAACTGTGAATAGCTTTTCGCATCCAGCAGATCGCCGCGACGGATTTCCACTCCCCAGGAATGCAGGCGTTCTTCCAGTTTTGAGGAGGCGCAAAACCTGGAGACTCCAATCACGCGCCGAGTTACTCCGGCCAATTCCGACGCTCTTTTGGCCATGCGAGCCAGAGTGGGTCCCATCTTCCCGCCGATTCCCAGGACCAGCAGGTCGCCCTTTAGCTCTGCCATCGCGTGAATGACCGCCTCGGTCGGTTCGCTGAGAATATCTTCAAGCTCCTCGATACTCCGGATGGACATTATTTCGGGCGTCTGTGCCACTATTGTCTCCTTGATTAATTCCCAATCATTTGCCTGTAACACTTGACTTACAGATTCCCATGTCTTGCTTAGATGCCACAGACAGGCGAACCTTTGCCGGGTGGAACCGATACCGCATAAATTGCTCCCGCTCCCAGCACTGCTGCGGCAGTCATGATTCCCCACGCCAGGTTGTAACTGTGCGAAAGGTCAAATATCTTTCCTGCTAACCAGGGTGCAACCCATTGACCCACGGAGTATCCCGCTATGATGAGGGCCAGTATCTTGGCCAGGGAACCGGTTCCAAAGCACTCCGCCGTGACCAGGGGAATCAGCATGTAATCGGCTCCCATGGCAAATCCGAAGGCCGCCGCAAAGGCCCATGCTGCAGCTGGCTGATGCGCAATCAAGAGCAACGGTATGGAGCCGCCAATGAACAGGTAAAACAACGCCATGGTGTTCTTCTTGTTGAAGCGGTCCGCAACATAGCCGACCAGAACCCTGCCGCCAAGGCTGGCTGCAAGCAGTGCCGACATAAAGTGAGAAGCGGTGGCCGTCGAGTAACCCTGATCCTTCAGAAAGAGAACGTAGTTCTGGATCACGGCGTTGATTGCCCCGATCACCAGCGTCGTCCCGACCATGATGAGCCAGAAATTTGCTGTCATGATCGCCGGCTTCACATCGACGTTAGTCGGCGAGTCCACCCGAGTAAATTGTCCGAGAACTGCACCCGGCCCATCCGGCAAAAGGCCCATCTCAGACGGGGTCGAGCGTGTGAGCCAGATTCCGACGGGAAACAAAACCAGGAGAACTGATGATCCCAATATCTGAAGAGCAGTCCGCCAACCAAATGCGCCGATCAGGAAATTGACGAGGGTTGGAGCAACCACTCCACCAAGTCCGAGTCCCAGGTACGCGTAACCCATCGCCCGTCCGCGTCGCGCTCTGAACCATTGGGCAATCAGGACCTGATTGGCGATGGGGCCTGCCAGCGTATAGCCCAACACTTCTACCATGCAGAGAAGTTCATATTGCCAGAAGCGGGTCATAAAGCCCATCAGCACCAGGGGAATGCCGATGAAGCCCACCCCGGAAACAATCACCCAGCGAGCGCCAATCCAATCAACCAGCACGCCGGTCAAAAAGCCAAAGGGTATGCCGACCAGCACAAAGCCAAGCAGAAATCCCTGCTCGACCTGGGCCCGGGTAAATCCCAGCGCGGAGACAAAGGCCGGATAAAAAACCGGGAATCCGTAAAAGATCATTCCAACCGCGAAAAACAAATTCAGGAAGGCTGCGGCAACAATCCACCAGCCATAAAAGATGCCGGTCAAAGGCTGGGAACCGTTGTCAATTTCCGGGTTCTGTGTCATTTTTTGCGGTCCCGCATACTGGCTGTCTTATCTGGAATGTAGATGTTTTGTCCATTATTATAGATATGTAAGGAGTTGTCAAGGTCGATGCTGTAACGTGTCCATCCACAACTTTGATCATTGAACACTCATTGCGCCACAGAGGATTCACAGTGTATTTCCGTCAGGACGGAGTGCGCGAGTTGCAAAAATTCGACCACTCATTCCAGGAATTCCCTATGAATTGTGTAACTCGAAAACCGTTCCCTCAACTTCCATTTGAACCCCGTTCGAATTGTCTGTATTGTTGTTGCATCGACCACATCGAATTGCAGGTGAGGTCGACTTAGGTGAGAAAATTTCTCGCTTTTTTCGCCCGCTTGTTTGAAGTGAGCGAATGATATTGCTGCAAGGAGAACGCTGACCGATTATGCTCATCTCAAAAGAGCTGCCCACCGATCGTGGTCTTGGTGTTGAAGCGCATTCTGGCTCGGTTACATCCTCGAGACCGGCTCGAGTTGCATCTATCGATATTTTCCGTGGCCTGACCATGGTGGTGATGGTCTTTGTGAATCAACTCGGAGAGATGAAGGGCATGCCGTGGTGGACTGTTCACATGCCGGCAAATATCAATGCAATGACTTATGTCGATATGGTTTTTCCATTTTTCCTTTTTATCGTAGGCATGTCGCTGCCTCTTGCCATTCAGCACAGGCTTTCAAAGGGAGACTCCGAGTTGGGGCTGTGGGCGCACGTCGCCATCCGGTCCGTCGGGCTCATGGTTCTGGGTTTGATTCTGGCAAACCGTGAAAAGGTCGATGCGCAATTGACTCACATGGCTCAGAATATCTGGACGCTGCTCGCCCTCCTGGGAGCCATCCTATTCTGGATCAGTTATCCTGACTCGCTCCGTTACAAGAACTTATTCAGAGCCGTGAAGATATCCGGCCTGGTTTTGTTAGTGGCGATGCTGGCCATCTTCAGACGACTTACCGCTGAGGGCCACGTTGCCTGGATTGATACTTCCTATTGGGAGATCCTTGGAATCATTGGCTGGACTTATCTTAGCGTGTGCATTCTTTACATTCCCACCCGCCGCTGGAAGTGGATGCAGGTTACATGGTTCATCGCTCTATCTGTGATGAATATTTTCTCCGCGGCTCACTGGATAACTTTTACTAAGTTGCCGAATTATATTTGGCCTTTTAAGTCGGGCGCGGGTCAATCCATCGTGATGGCGGGCCTCCTAACTTCTCTGCTGTTCCTAACCGATACCTTTACCGCCAGTCGAAGGCTGAAGACGATCTGGGCGCTTGGATTCGCGGCCGCGCTTTTCGTAGCTGGATGGCTAGTGACTCCGTTTGGCATTTCCAAGGTGCGAGCCACTCCAACCTGGTGCATGGTTTGCTCAGCGGCAGCGATCTGTACATTCCTTGTTCTCTATTGG
The DNA here is from genome assembly GCA_049515455.1 of Occallatibacter sp. Taxonomy (GTDB): domain Bacteria; phylum Acidobacteriota; class Terriglobia; order Terriglobales; family Acidobacteriaceae; genus Telmatobacter. The sequence continues at coordinate 13,254 of JBEKUB010000017.1, read as the reverse complement.
GTCTGCGATGTGCAAAAGCGAGTGCGCTGGGCTCTGCCCGCAAAGCCAGCCGGATCCAATACGCTCTTGACGTACCTGCTTCCGCCCTTGTGCGGCGCCGTCTTTGGCAGGGAGGTTCTGATAGCTCGATGGGACCACGGATGGCCGGGTGCGTGTCAAACCGTGGCATTCACCGCTGGAATCCTTGCTATATCTGCCGTCCTGACTCGGTTGAAGGTTCGCATGCATCTGTGACTAGGTGCATTTCACCGGCTCGATCAACGTGATCGTACGAGGCGAAAGCGCATTTTTGGGTTCCAATCCTGGTAATGTCTGAGGCGCATTTGCCGTCCAGCCTCTGCGAATGCAGATTTTCTTGACTGTGGCGCACCGGATGCTGAATATGATGGCCAGTCTCTTCTTTGCAGCGCCTTGCCCGGCTGCATGGAAAGGAGAGCGCTTCCCCCCCATGGACACAGCCGGCTTAGCGGTCAAGAGATTCGCGCCCATTCAGGAGATCGATGTATTGTGGGTTACCGGCGGATTGAGCTGCGACGGGGACACGATCGCGATGACCGCGGCCACGCAACCCAGTCTTGAAGATATCGTTCGGGGAGCGCTCCCCTGGATTCCGAAGGTGAACTTCCACAATTCGTTCCTCTCATTTGCGAATGGAGACGAATTTCTGGAGCCCTTTTACGCAGCGGCGGAGGGGCAATCAAGGCCTTTCATCCTGGTGCTGGAAGGGTCGGTTCCGGATGAGAGCAACAAGCAGGAGGGGTATTGGGCATCGTTCGGCACCGACCGCGTGACGGGCCAGCCGACCACCACCTGCACATGGATTGACCGGTTGGCGCCCAAGGCGTGGGCCGTGGTGGCGGCGGGAACCGGCGCGACGTACGGCGGTATTCACGCCATGGAGGGAAATCCTACCGGGTGCATGGGGCTGCCCGATTACCTGGGTTGGGAATGGCGCTCACAGGCGCAGATTCCCGTCGTTTGCGTTCCCCGGTGCCCTGTGCAGCCGGACAACATGATGGAAACGCTGCTTTACCTGCTGTACATGGCCGGCGGGCGAGCGCCTATGATTCCGCTCGACGGCGCACTACGGCCGACATGGCTCTTCGGCAGCACGGTGCATGAAGGATGCGACCGTGGCGGGCACTATGAACAGGCGCAGTTCGCGGAGTCCGACGGGTCGCCGCAGTGCATCTGAACCAGGAGGTTTTGAAGTCGGCGAAGTTTCCGGGGATTCTCTATGAGTCTTCGCTCATTACGGTCTCGAAGCAGGGGGACGCGCTCTATGCGGCATCGATGGACGGGGAGCTGTCCCTGCACGGCGTCAGGCGAAAACTGCCAATCACCGCTCGGGTCGCAATGCAGGGCTCAACGCTTCGCGCGTCCGGAGAGTTTTCGATACGTCAGTCAGATTTTGGCATCAAACTGGTTTCCGTTGCCGGTGGCGCGATCAAGTTAAAGACGAGCTTACATTCTCTTTTGAGGTCGTGGCGAGAAGGCAGGAGTGACAAGACGCCTCACCCCCCGACGCATCCTTATCCAAGTTAGCTCCACGAGGCTATTCTGAATGGAGCGTAGTGATCGGATCGACGCGCATTGCACGCAGCGCAGGGACGCAGCTAGCGGCCAGCGCAACGGTAGCGAGTACAAGGGTGACGCCCGCGAAGGTAAGCAGATCCGTAGGTGGCACGCCGTAGAGCAGCCCGGCCATCAAGTGAGAGGCGATCAGTGCGCCGATCAAACCCACACCAGCGCCGGAAGTGGCCAGAACGAGGCCATGGCGCAGAACCATCTTGACGATATTGCCTCTTTGCGCGCCCAGTGCGAGGCGAATGGCGAACTCTCGCCTCTGCTCGTTGACTAAATAGGAAATGGTTCCGTAGATTCCAAGCGCAGCCAGCAGCAAGGCTGTGCCTGCAAACAACGCAATCATTTCCATGGAGAATCGCCTCACAGAAAGTGAAGAGGAGAGCACGTCATCCAGTGTCACCGCATGGAACACCGGGAGCTCCGCATCGACAGACTGAATCTGCCGGCGCACCTCGGCGGGGATGGCGCCGGAATCCAGTTGCCCACGAAGGAATATGACCAGGTCATTGGCGCGGTTCTGGTAAGCGCTCAGATACAGATGCGGAGCGCCGGAATCCGCCAGCGATTCAGTGCGAGCATCCGCAATCACGCCGGCTATCGAGGTCCAGACTGGCCTGTCCTCGTTCAACTGGACGCGTTTGCCTACCGGGTTCTGTCCCGGCCAGTAGGTGCGTGCGGCGGTCTCATTGATCAACGCGATCTGAGGTGTGTCCGCAACATCCTGTTCGTTGAAAAGGCGACCGCGCAAGAGCGTCATGCCCAACAGGTGGAAGTATTCCGGTGAAACGGTGGAAATATCGATCCTCGGAGCCTGATTCTTCCTAGTTTCCTGGCCTTCGCGAATCAACGGGGACATATTGAGGTCATTGAAGCCGTGTCCGAGCGGCAGAGAATCCAGGTTGCCGATTGCCGTCTCTTGTACACCGGGTAAAGTCCGGCTGCGGCGAAGAATCTCTCGCAACAACACCGATTCCTGGGGAACGCTTCCGTAAATGTCTGTCTTGGGGTCGTTCGGCACCGGCAGCCAGGTTTGTACCGCCATTACCCGGTCGGGATTGAAACCGAGCTGCACTTCGAATAGATCCCAGAAACTGCGCAGCAACAACCCTGCAGCCACCATCAGCACCAATGAGAGCGCCAATTCACTAATGACCAGAACACGGCGCGCACGGAGACGTTGTCGGGAGCCTCCAGAGTTGCGCCCTTCTTGCCGGAGCGTTCCTGTGAGATCAAGACGGCTTGCCAGCCACGCCGGGGCGAGGCCGAAGATGACTCCCGCAGCGAGAGAGACGACGAGAGCAAACACCAGCAAGGTCCAATTGATAGTTATGTCGTTGATACGCGGAAGACTTTCTGGAACAAGCTTCACCAGGAACTTCCAGGTGCAGAAGAGAATGGCGAAACCAGCCGCCCCGCCCAGTACAAAGAGCAGAAGGCTTTCGGTCAGGAACTGGCGGACGAGCCGCGTTCTCGGAGCTCCCAGCGCCTGACGAACCGCGATCTCCCGTCCTCGCGCGCTGGCGCGGGCAAGCAGAAGATTGGCGACGTTTACGCAACTGATCAGGAGGACCAATCCCACCGCGCCGAATAGCATAATAAGAGATTGACGCACATTGCCAACCGCGCTTTCGCTCAGCGGAACCAGGCGTACCGTCCATGCGGCTTGCGAGGGATACTCGGCTGGAAATTGCTTTTTTAGTGAGCTGATAAGCGCATCGAGATGCTGCTGCGCGGCCTCGCCGGAGGGGCCGCGCTTCAAGCGCCCCACGACGCCAAGAAGCAAGCGCGAACTACGCATCGGACGGGGAGCCGGATCGCCTGCAAAACCGGTTGCTGCCCACAGTTCGGTATTCCGTTCGTCGTTGGATTGGCCCTGATCGCGAAAACCAGGCGGCATGATGCCGACGACATGATACTCATCGTTGTCCAAGCGCAATGTCCTGCCAAGAATGTGCGGATCAGCTCCGAAGGCCCTCTTCCATAGACCGTCGCTTATCACGACCTCCAGGTTGAAGCCGGGAGTCGCATCGTGAGGGTCGAATGTGCGGCCCAATTGCGCGTCGACGCCGAGCACCGAAAAGTAAGCAGGCGTAACCGGCCTGAAGGCAATGCGCACCGGCTGTGCACTGCCGGTCAAGTTGACTGACCCGAACCCGTACATCGATACATTCTCGAAAATCCCGGAGTTCTGCATGTCTTGCAGTTCTGGAATCGACATACCGACGTTCTGCTCGCCAATTCCGGGAAGGTCGTCATGGATGCGCACCAACTCTGTGGGGTGCGGATACGGCAAAGGGCGCAACAGCGTGGCATCGATAACGCTGTAGATGGCCGTTGTGGCCCCAACGCCCAGGGCTATTGTAGCGATGGCGACAAAGGCAAAGCCGGGAGATCTGTGAAGCATGCGAACCGCGTACCGAAAGTCTTGCAACAGATTCTCGATGAAGGGAAGACCTTGCTCGGCATGGTGGTTCTCCCGTATCGCTTCAGCCGCTCCAAGCTTCAGCGCCGCCTGGCGTCGCGCCTCTGCCCGCGACATGCCGGCGCGCAGATTTTCCTCAGTTTGAAACGCAAGATGGTCGGCGATCTCGTCATGCAGGCGTTGGTCGTCACGATGCCCTGTGGCGAAATTTGACAGGCGTATGAAGAAGCGTCGTAAGAATTTCACGGCAAATCCTCCGCTTTGACTTTGAAGAAGCGCGCGATGATTTGAGCGGATTGTTCCCATTCGCGGGTCTCTGTCTGCAGCTGCCTGCAGCCAGCCGCAGTAAGACTATAGAAGCGGGCGCGGCGATTGTTTTCCGATGCGCCCCACTTCGAAGCAATCGAGCCTTCATGCTCCAACTTCAACAGCAAGGGATAGAGAGTGCCCTGATTGACGGCCAGAATATCGCCGCTGATCTGCTCGATGCGCCGGGCAATTCCGTAACCATGCAGCGGCCCCAAAACGTCCAGCGTCTTCAGCACCATCAGCGCAAGCGTTCCTTGCAAAACGTCCGGTTTTTCTTTCATGGGATAGCCCACCTTTTGTTTTCCAACAGGGATGATGACATAATTCCTTTTGGAAAGCAACAGGAACATTTGCGTCACCAGCCTGGAAATTGACTGTCCGAAATCGGACAGTCGTTCGGCGGAATCGGTCAGCGATGCGCCATTTTCTCGCCACGCAATCCTGCGAAGCTTTTTGTTTTCAATGCGTTCTCATAGGATTGATTTGGCGAGCGGCTTGCTACCACCAATGGCGATGGATATCTTACGCCCAGATATTAAGGAAAAGAGGAAGCGCCAGACCCTGCTCTGGATTGGCGCAGCGGTAATTGCCGTTGCTGTGCTTACCGTGATTGTCCTGCGCCTGAAACCGGCGGCGCCCACGGTAGACCGTTCGACCATCTGGACCGATACGGTGAAGCGCGGACCTCTGGTGCGCCAAGTGCGTTCGTCGACCGGCGTCCTCGCTCCGCGCGAAGATTCAATCGAGTTGATCCCGGCCCAGACTGATGCAACCGTGGTACGCATTCGCATCCTGCCCGGAGCACAGGTAACACCGGACACCATCATCATGGATCTTACTGATCCGCAGTTGCAGCAGGAACTATTGAACGCGCGACTCGCTCTCAAGGCTGCTGACGCTGATTACAAGAGCCTACAGGCTCAGCTCGAAAGCACTTTGATGGACAAGAAAACCGCTGCTGCGCAGGTGAATGCCAGCTATACACAGGATCTGTTACAAGCCCAGACCGACAAGTCGCTTTACGACCTGGGCGTGATCTCGGGCCTTACTTACCAGAAGTCGAAGAGCACCGCCGACCAGTTGACCGCACAGCACCAGCTTAGCCAGCAGCAACTCGACGTGAATGAGAAGGCGATCGTAGTGCAGCTTGCCTCGCAGAAAACCAAAATCGACCAGGCACAGGCATTACTCGATCTTTACCAGAAGCAGGCGCAAGAGCTCGAGGTTCGTTCCACCATCACAGGCACGCTGGCGCCACTGGCCACCCCGGTACAAGTAGGCCAACACGTGACCGCAGGAACCAGTGTGGCCGAGGTCATCCAGCGGGACAAGCTTAAAGCCGCCCTGCAGATTGCCGAAACGCAGGCCCGCGATATCCAGATCGGCCAACCGGCCTCGATTGACACGCACAACGGGGTGATCCCCGGTCACGTGACGCGAATTGATCCTTCGGTAGTGAACGGGACCCGCACTGTAGACGTACAACTTGATGGGGCGTTGCCGCCGGGCGCGGTTCCACAGTTGAGCGTTGACGGCACCATTGACCTGGAGCGGATGCAGGACGTGCTTTACGTGGGCCGGCCGGCGCTGGGAAATGAAGACTCCACGCTGAGCTTGTTCAAGCTCGACGCCGATGGCAAGGGCGCCACGCGTGTGTCGGTCAAAGTAGGCCGCGCCTCAGTGAACGAGATTCAAGTGATCGAGGGCTTGAGGGAAGGCGACACGGCGATCCTTTCCGATATGTCGCGCTGGGACAATGTAGATCGTATTCGCCTTAATTAGCGAAGGGAAAGAGATCAAGGTTAATTGAAAAAGGGGGATGGTATGGCAGCGAACGACACGCTGATCGAGATCGAGGGCCTGAAAAAGATCTTCTACACCGACGAAGTGGAGACGCACGCGCTCTCCGGCATTCACATGACGATTGAACGGGGCGAGTATGTGGCCATGTCAGGCCCATCGGGTTGCGGCAAGACCACGCTGCTTTCGATCCTCGGCCTGCTCGATACACCCTCCAGCGGGCGCTACCTGCTCAACGGGAAGCCGGTAGAGAACCTGAGTTCCAGCGACCGCTCGCGGATCCGCAACCAGGAGATCGGATTCATCTTTCAGAGCTTCAATCTGATTGGCGACCTGACCGTTGAGGAAAACGTGGAGCTGCCGCTGACCTATCGCGCCGGCATGCCGTCGGCGGAGCGGAAACGGCGGGTGAAAGAAGCTCTGGAACGCGTGAATATGGCGCACCGCATGCGGCACTATCCGGCGCAGCTTTCCGGCGGCCAGCAGCAGCGTGTAGCGGTGGCGCGTGCACTGGCTGGTTCGCCGTCAATTCTGCTGGCCGACGAGCCCACCGGAAATCTGGACTCGAAGAATGGCGAAGCAGTCATGCGTCTCCTCAGCGATTTGCATCGTGAGGGCTCGACGATCTGCATGGTCACTCACGATCCGCGCTTTGCGCGCCACGCTGAGCGCGAACTGCATCTGTTCGACGGCAAAGTGGTAAGCGAACAGGAAATGAAGAAGCTCGAAGAAGCGGTGGAGGCCCAATAATCATGTTGATCCGCGATCTTCGTTACGCGCTGCGCCAACTGCGCAAATCGCTTGGGTTCACGCTTACCGCCGTGCTCACGCTAGCCTTCGGTATTGGAGCCACGGCTGCGATCTTCTCCATAGTCGAAGGAGTTCTGCTGCGGCCGTTGCCCTTTCCTCAACCGGAGCGCTTGGCTGTGCTCTCCGACCACCTCGAGGGCACGGACTTCGGCAATAACGGAGAATCGGGCGTCACGACTCCGGAGATTATCGCTTATCAACGTGGGACCAAAGCCTTCACAAGTTTGGGCGGCTATCGGCCCGCCAATTATGAACTTTCCGGCGTCGGCATTCCTGCGCAGATCAACGCCGCACGCATGACGGCAAAAACGTTCGCGGTGCTGGGTGTGGCGCCCAGGATCGGCCGCGCCTTCACGCAACAGGAAGACGAGGGCAGCGCGCAGGTGGCTTTGCTCAGCTACGCGACGTGGCACAGCCGCTTCGGGGCAGATCCCCAGGTTTTGGGCCGGAAGATCCTGCTCGACCGCAAACCTTACGAGATTATCGGTGTCATGCCCCGCGATTTCGAGTTTCCGCTGGTTCCGGGACAATTGAACCGCAGCGAGCTTTGGGTCCCCTTGAGTCCGACTCATGACGAACTGACAATCGGCGCCGCCAATTGGTGTTGCGGCATGGTGGGCCGGCTCAAACCCGGAGTGACGGCGGCGCAGGCGCAACAGGATGCCGGACGTGTGGCGCAGGAGGTTATGCGCAACTACCCGGCCTTCATGACCAGTCTCCATATCAGCGCCATGGTGCGGCCTCTGGCTGATGACACGGTCTCCCAGGCACGGCCGCTGATCCGCACCCTGTTTCTTGCCGTCGTCGTGGTGCTCTTCATCGCATGCGCCAACCTGGCGGGTTTGTTGCTGGTGCGCGTCCTCGGCCGGCGGCGCGAGGTTGCCGTGCGCCTGGCACTGGGCGCGAGCGGAGCAGCGGTCGTGCGCCAAATGTTACTCGAGACGCTGGCGCTCAGCATCTCGGGGGGATTGCTCGGCTTGGGTCTGGCCGCAATTGCGCTGCGCGTGGGAATCAGCCTTCTGCCCGAAACGTTGCCGCGCATCGGGTCCATCGGCCTGGACTGGCAGGTCGTCGGCTTCGCGCTCTTCGCTGCGGTTCTCACCGGAATGCTTTGCGGACTGATTCCCGCGTTTGCCGCGGCACGCACCACAATGAACGAAGCGCTCAAAGAAGGGGGACGCACGGGAACAGTCGGCGGTGGTCATGCGCGGTTGCGCTCGGCGCTGGTTGTGGCCGAGACTGCCGTAGCCCTGATCCTGCTCACGGCCTCAGGTCTTCTATTGCGTAGCTACGAAAAACTGCGCGCTGTCGATCTGGGCTTTCGCATCGACCATATGCTGACCGCAACCTACGGGCTTCCACAAAGGCAGTATTCAACGCAGGCGTCGATTGATGTCTTCAACGACAGGCTGCTCGAAAAACTCCGGCAGTTACCGGGAGTGGAGTCGGTGGGTATTACTTCTATTCTCCCTGCCACCGGCAACAATGGCAACAGCGCCTTTGTTGCGGAGGGTTTCGTTCCTGCCAAAGGATCGCCGCTGAGCCTTGCCTGGTTTTCCCAGCTTCTTGGAGATTATTCTCATGCGGCAGGCATTCCTCTCCTGCGCGGACGCGATTTCACTTCAGCAGACAATGCACGCTCGCCGTTGGTTGTGATCGTAAATCGCACCTTGGCTGATCATTTCTGGCCCGGCCAAGACCCCATCGGCAAGCGTCTGCGTATGGGTATGCAGGAAACGCCCACGCCGTGGCTGACGGTGGTCGGCGAGGTAGTCGACGTCAAGCAGAATACGCCCGACACCGCAACGAGTTACCAGATATATCAACCCGCCAGCCAGAACATTGCTTCCTATGGTTCGCTCGCACCTCCCGATTCACTCAACGCACAGGGAGGTTCCATCGTGTTGCGCACGGTGCGCGATCCCGAGCAGGCAATGGATTCACTGCGCGCGGTGGTGCGCGCCATCGATCCGCAGCTTCCGCTCACCCAGGTGCAATCGATGGAACACGCTGTGAGCGAAACCGAGGCGCCGTCCCGCTTCAATACGGCGCTTATCTCCAGCTTTGCCGCGGCGGCGGTGCTGCTGGCTTTGCTGGGCATCTACAGCGTGATTGCCTTCACGGCCGCCATGCGCACGCAAGAGATGGCGATCCGTCTCGCGCTGGGCAGCCGGCGCTCGAGCATCATTCGTCTCATTCTCGTTTCCGGCGCAAAGCTGGGACTGGCCGGCTCCGCCCTCGGCGCAGTTGGCGCCTTTTTTGCCACGCGTCTTTTGCGTTCGCTGCTCTTCCAGGTCGATCCGCTGGACCCGGTCGTGATCGTGCTGGCCGCGTTTTCCATCCTTGGGCTGGCAGTGGCCGCATCGTTCTTTCCCGCGCGGCGGACAGCGTCTGTCGATCCCATGCAGGCGCTGCGTGCTGAATAACCATCCTTCAAGGAGATGAACGGATGAACGGGCTCATTCACGATCTTCGTTACGCGCTGCGCCAGTTGCGCAACTCCCCGGGGTTCACGCTTATCGTGACCATCACTCTCGCTCTCGGCATCGGGGCGAACACGGCCATCTTCACATTGGTCCATGGAATTCTGCTGCGTTCGCTGCCGGTCTCCGATCCATCGCGCCTTTATCGGATTGGCGATACCGACGATTGCTGTATAAATGGCAGTTTCCCCGGCGACTCCGCAAAGAATGGCGACTTCGATATCTATTCCTACGACCTATACCGGCATCTGCAGAATTCGGCGCCGGAATTTGAGCAACTGGCGGCGGTACAGGCCGGTGAGTGGCAGTGGAACGTGCGCCGCGGCAACGAGCTGCCGAAATCCCTACACAGCGAGTTCGTTTCCGGCAATTATTTTTCCACGCTGGGACTCGGCGCCTATGCGGGACGCGTATTCAGCGACTACGACGATACTCCAGCAGCGCCGCCCACGACTGTGCTCAGTTATCAGGCGTGGCAGGGAGAGTATGCGGCCGATCCGTCGATCATCGGCTCGACAATTTACATCCAAGCCAAAGCGTTTACCGTGATCGGCGTCGCGCCGCCCGGCTTTTTCGGCGACCGCGTAACGGATACTCCTCCCGGGTTCTGGATACCGCTCAACACCGAACCGTATGCGCGCGGAGACAGCACCATTCTCCATCATGCGGATTCTCACTGGCTTTATCCGCTGGGGCGCGTGCGCGCGGGCGCCAACATCGGAGTGTTGCAAGACAAACTTTCAGCGGCACTCCGGCAGTGGCTGTGGACGCGAACAATGTATACGCAAAACGGCGGATCGGCCATCATTCCGAAGCAGCATGTGGTGGTTGTGCCGGGCGGCGGCGGAATCGAGAGGCTGCAGATTCAGACGGGCAAGGGACTGAAGCTCTTGATGATTCTTTCCTCCGTCGTGCTGCTGATCGCCTGCGCGAACATTGCCAACCTGATGCTGGCGCGCGCGACCATGCGACGCACAGAAATCGCGCTGCGAACGGCTCTAGGAGCCGGAAGGAGCCGCATCCTGCGGCAGATTTTGACGGAGAGCGTACTGCTGAGCTGCATTGGCGGCCTTGTGGGGCTGGCAGTTGCGTACTCGGGAAGCCGCACGATTTTGGTGCTGGCGTTTCCCGACGCAACCAACTTGACCATCAGCGCGAGTCCATCCCTGCCTATTCTTGGATTTGCGTTTCTGGTTTCGCTGGCGACTGGAATTCTGTTCGGCCTAGGTCCAGCGTGGCTGTCGTCTCATGCGCACCCGGCAGAAGCACTGCGCGGCTCGAACCGAGCCACGCGCGATCGTTCGTCACTGCCGCAGAAATCGCTGGTGGTGTTTCAGGCTGCGCTCTCGGTGGTGCTGTTATCGGGCGCAATTCTGATGACGAAATCGCTGAACAATCTGGAACATCAGGATTTCGGCATCGTCACCACCAACCGTTATGTGCTGCACTTTGACCCTGCCGGAGCGGGCTACACCGCCGACCGGCTGCCCGCGCTCGACCGCCAGATCGAGGACCGATTTTCCGCGCTGCCGGGTGTGGCCAGCATGAGCATGTCGATGTACAGTCCGCTGGAAGGCGACAATTGGGGAGAATGGGTGATCCCGCAGGGCCATCCCGCGCCGCGGCCGGGCGACAACGTCATCTCGACCTGGGACCGCGTGAGCAATCACTTTCTCGATTCGATCGGCGTACCGATAGTGCGCGGGCGCGGATTTACGGATCAGGATACAGCTACCTCGCCGCAGGTCGCCATTGTCAATCAGACCTTTGTGAAGCGGTTCTTTCCCAACCAAGATCCGGTGGGCAAGCACTTCGGCATCGACTATCCACAATACTCGGGCACCTTTCAGATCGTGGGAGTCTTTCGCGATTTCAAGATGAACAATCCGCGCGACAACGTGCGGCCAGTTTTTCTGCGCCCCCTCACGCAGCGGTTCATGGGCTACAAGGAGCCGATAACGATCTCGACCGAGACGCAATCGATGTTCATGAGCGCGATGATTTTGGACTTCAATAGGCCGCAGTCGAATGTAGACGGGCTTCTTCGCCACACACTGGCGGGCATTGATCCCAACCTGACGGTGATGGATCTGCGTACACTTGATGCCCAGGTGGCTGGAAACTTCAACGAGGACCGGTTGATTGAGCGGCTCACGAGCCTGTTTGGCATGCTCGCGTTGATTCTTGCTTCGGTGGGACTTTACGGCGTGATGTCTTACTTTGTGGCGCGGCGCACGAGCGAGATTGGCATCCGCATGGCGTTGGGGGCTACAGGGCACACCGTTGTGGCCATGGTGATGCGCAGCGCGCTGACTCAGGTTCTGATCGGCCTGGTGCTGGGAATTCCCGCCGCTCTGCTGACCAATTATCTAATGGCCGTACAGAGCAAGGATGCTCTAGGCCAGCCCAATTCGCTCCTCTATCAAGTGAACGGTCACGATCCGCTGGCGCTGGTGGGCGCAACGCTGGTGCTTGGCGTGTGCGCCGCCTTGGCCGCATTCATTCCGGCGCGACGCGCGGCATCTATCGAGCCCATGCAGGCACTGCGTGCGGAATAGTCCGAATAAACCGAACTGCGTGGAGATGGGAGAAAGCCGAACATCATGATCGAACTCAAAAATGTTGAACGAAGTTACAAAACCGGCTACACCGAGACCTGGGTATTGCGCCAGATCGGACTCACGATTCGCGAAGGTGACTTCGTCACCATCATGGGTCCTTCGGGAGCGGGAAAATCTTCGCTGCTCAACATTCTCGCTCTGCTCGATGATGGTTGGAAGGGCGAGTACTGGTTCGGCGAGACAGCCGTCCATACGCTCAGCCGCAAGCAGCGCGCTGATCTTGCCCGCCAGCGCATCGGCATGGTCTTCCAGAGCTATCACCTACTCGACGATCTCACCGTTGCGGAAAACATCGATCTTCCGCTCTCGTACAAAAATATGCCGGCAAAGGATCGTGCGGGGATGGTCGCCGACATTCTCGACCGCTTTAAGATCGTCGCTAAAAAAGATTTGTTTCCTTCGCAGCTCTCCGGCGGACAACAGCAACTTGTGGGCATCGCCCGTGCCGTTGTGCATGCGCCCGCATTGTTGCTCGCCGATGAGCCCACGGGCAATCTGCATTCCACGCAGGGCCGCGAGATCATGCAGCTTTTTTCGGAACTCAACAGCCAGGGAACAACAATTGTGCAGGTGACACATTCCGAGGAAAATGCATGCTATAGCAAGCGCATTGTTGAGCTGCGCGACGGATGGATGACGCGCGACGAAATCTTGCAGGCTGCCGCAACGGAGACCAGGTGAACGACAATCCTATCCGATCTATTGGTGAAACATTCATGAATTTCCGCTCCTTCAAACCGGCTGTTTTCGTACTTGAAACCGTCGCAGCAATTCTCCTCGTTCAGGCGAACTTGGCCATCGCAGCCGCGCCACCGCAGGCGCAATCTGCGCCGGCAAACTCGCAGGCGACGCAGCCGGCGCCGGAAGCACCAGCGCCGACGACAAGCGGCGCTGCGTCGCCGCCCCCAACACTGGCGCAGAAGATGCAGCAGACTCAGCTTGAGGCGATTACCCCGCAGCGCCTATTTCACGTCGATCTTCCGCACTCGCACAGCCCGCTCGCACCATACAGACCAAGCGATGCGCCCCCTCTCGATCTCGCCAATTCGCCTCGCCTTGAGAACCTGATCCGTGATGGCAAGCTGTATGTTTCGCTGCACGATGCCATCGCGCTGGCCATCGAAAACAACCTCGATCTCGCCTATTTCCGCTATAACTTCCCCATTGCGCAAACCGACTATGCGCGTACCAAGGCTGGCGGCAGCGTAAACGGCGTCAATAC
>JBEKUB010000016.1:0-78677 GCA_049515455.1 Occallatibacter sp. | reverse complement strand
AGGGGTTGAAGGATGGACACCTGAAACTTGAGCTCCACGGAAAAAAGTTGAAGGGCAACTGGGCGTTGGTCCGCATGCACGCGCGTGCCGGCAGGTCAGAAAAGGCAAATTGGCTTTTGATCAAAGAAAAGGACAAATTTGCGCGAGGCAGTTCCGACGAGCCGATTACAGAGGAAGCGCCGGATAGCGCGGCGAGCGGTCGAACCATGGAGGAGATCGCGGCACAACATGACCGCGTCTGGAATTCCACCGATGGGAATGAGCGGCGGGCCCGAAGAGCTGCCAGCGGGAACGGAGGCGTGGTGACTGCGACCGTGCAGCCCAAGTTGTCTCGCACCAAACAAGCACCAGATCTTAGTCGCGCTCCAAGTGAAAGATTCCCAGGGTTCATCCCGCCGCAATTGGCTCAGCAGACCTCTGCCCTCCCAAACGGCAAGGATTGGGTGCATGAACTTAAGCTGGATGGTTATCGAATCCAAATTCAAATACGATCCGGTGGGAAAAGCACCGCGAAAACCCGCGAGGCTCGGCTGCTCACCCGCAAAGGACTCGATTGGACCGCTCGCATGCCGGACATTGCGGTCGCCGCAGCGAAGTTGAGCGTCAAAGACGCGATTCTCGATGGCGAAGCAGTCGCACTCGATGATCATGGAGTCAGCAATTTCGCCGATTTGCAGGCTGCATTTCAAGAAGAGCGGCAGCGATATATCACGTACTTCGCGTTCGATCTTCTTCATTTGGACGGCCACAACCTGCGCAACTTGCCGCTCTCTGAGAGAAAACAGACTCTGACCCATTTGCTGGACAGCGCCAATGAAGGTTCGCCGCTGAGGTTGAGTGAGGATTTGAAAGCCAATGGAAATGAGGTTCTCAAAAAGGCCTGCGAACTTGGAGCGGAAGGAATTGTTTCGAAACTCGCTTCAGCCAAATATATTTCGGGGCGAAACGGTGCGTGGCTCAAGCGAAAGTGTCACCTTGAGCAGGAGTTCGTGATCGGCGGATTCACCCTGCCCTCGAAGGGGACAGACGGAGTTGGCGCATTATTGTTGGGTTACTACGAAAACGGAAAGCTCCGCTATGCCGGCCGGACAGGAACGGGATTCACGCAGACCACTCACCGGATGTTGCGCGCAAAACTCGAGCGGCTGCAAAGAAAAGAATCGCCGTTCACCGACGTGCCGCGTGAGATGCAGCGCGGCGCTTATTGGGTCAAGCCGGAACTTGTCGCGCAAATTTCATTTTCGACCTGGACTCGCGATAATTTCGTGCGGCAGGCGGCCTTCAAAGGGTTGCGCGAAGACAAACCAGCTACGGAGGTGGCGCGGGAATCAGCCGTTGCAACAAACGGGTCAAAGCTCAGTTCTGCGCGGACAAAGGGCAACTCAACGTCGCATTCCTTGCACGGCAGAAAGAGCGCAACCGCGATGAAGACCCTGGCAATCACGCATCCGGACAAGGTACTGGACACGGAGAGCGGCATGACGAAGCGGCAACTCGCCGAATACTACGAGGATGTTGCCGGGCATCTGCTTCCACATGTTGCTGACCGCCCATTGAGCATAGTGCGGTGCCCTGATGGGATTGGTAAGCCTTGTTTTTTTCAAAAGCACGTTGGGCTTGGATTGCCCGCGGGAGTGAAGAGCGTTTTGATTCGAGACAAAAAGAGTCAAAAACAAGAGGACTATCTCACGGTCAATTCCAGCGAGGGACTGATTGGGCTGGCGCAGATGGGGGTGTTGGAAATCCATCCATGGGGTTCGCACAATGAATCGCTCGAGCATCCTGATCGCATTGTCTTCGATCTCGATCCTGACGTGGCGATCAAATGGAGGGTTCTGGCGGAAACGGCGCGCGAATTCAAACGCAGGCTTACGAAAATGGGCCTCGAAAGTTTCGTGAAAAGTACCGGCGGAAAGGGGCTTCACGTTGTTGTTCCCATTCGGCCTGATCATGAGTGGCCGGTGATCAAGGAATTCGCCCGCGGTATCGCGCTCGGTTTCGAGAAGGAGAAGCCTGAGTTATACGTTACCAAGATGACGAAGTCGACGCGCACGAATCGCATCTACCTCGACTATCTTCGCAACGATCGCGGGGCAACGTCCGTAGCTCCGTATTCGCCGCGCGCCAAAAGCGGCATTCCGGTAGCGATGCCGTTGCGATGGAGCGAACTGAATGCAGCCAAGCCGCCAGCATTTCATGTCTCGGATTTCGCGCAATGGAAGCCGCGACTGCGGCATGATCCGTGGGCCGAAATGGCCAAGAAGAAGCAGAAACTTCCTTCCAAATTTGTGTAAACCTCGCTTCTCGCCTTAGTGGAAGTTGTGGGAGCATGTGTCAGCGGTGGTGATATCGAGCGGCTTAATGCGCTGAGCTTTGACATGGACGACGCCTTCCTGGTTCTGTACGGTCCCTGCGATGAGCAGAGATCGACTGCGTGTCACGACGATCCGGTCACGCTCAAAAACATCCGGCGCGAGAATCACGTTGGCGATGCCCGTTTCGTCTTCAAGCGAGAGGAAGACGAAACCTTTGGCGGTTCCAGGACGCTGCCGTGCCACCACACATCCGGCGATGCGGGCCTTGCGATTGTTGCCGCAGCGCAGCAGGTCATCTGCCGAAAGAATGCCCTCCCGGCGAAGTGCTGCGCGATGATAAGCCATGGGATGCGGGCCCGTGGTGAGACCGGTGCCAGCGAAGTCGGCGGCAAGACGCTCGTCGGTGGTCATCTTCCTGAGCGGCATTGGTGCAGGCAATTCACCGGGTTCCTTCGATGAACAGCGCAGCAGCGGGCAAACAGGACAGGCCGCCTGTTCGACCTGCCAGAGGGCATCGCGGCGATGCTCGACACTACCCAACGAGTTGAGCGCGCCGATGCGGGCAAGCGAGACGAGTTCCTTGCGGTTGAGAGACGGAACGCGTAATGCGAGATCATCGGCAGAGGCGAAAGCGCCTTCTGTGTTGCGAGCCGCGAGCAGCGCTTGCGCGGAGGATTGGCGCAGGCCTTTTGCGTAGTTCAGGCCGACGCGTAGCGAAAGCGAACCATCGTATTCCGGTTCCAGTGAACAAAGCCATTCAGAACGCTGTACGTCGATGGGGCGCACGCGCAGCCCGTGTCGTTGCGCATCCTTGATGAGCACGGCTGGCGAGTAGAAGCCCATGGGCTGATTGTTAAGCAGGCCGCAGGTAAAGGCGGCCAGATAGTGCACCTTGAGATAAGCCGAGGCGTAGGCGATGAGCGCAAAGCTGGCGGCGTGGCTCTCAGGAAAGCCGTACATGGCGAACGAACTGATGCCCTGCACGATGTTCTCCTGCGCTTCGGGGCCGATGCCGTTGCGGATCATGCCAGAGCGCAGGCGGCCTTCGAGATCCTTCATGCGCTGCATGGAGCGGCGCATGCCGACGGCGCGGCGCAGTTCTTCGGCTTCTGCTCCCGTGAAGCTGGCTACGGTCATGGCCATGCGCAGAAGTTGCTCCTGAAAAAGCGGCACGCCGAGCGTGCGTTTGAGCACCGGTTCGAGCGAAGGATGCGGGTAAGTCACTTCTTCCCTGCCCTGGCGACGGCGCATGTAGGGATGCATCATCTTGCCAACGATGGGGCCGGGGCGGATGATGGCCACCTGCACGACGAGATCATAAAAGCGCGTAGGAGCGTTGTGCGGAATGGACGCCATTTGCGCGCGGCTCTCGACTTGAAACATGCCCACTGTGTCAGCCTTGCGCAGCGTCTCGTATACGAGTGGGTCCTCGGGCAGCGTGGCAAGGTCGATGCTGGTGTTGTAGTGGCGCGGGATCATCTCGATCGAATCCTTGAGCACGGCCATCATGCCCAGGCCGAGCAGATCAACCTTGATGAGACCGAGATTGGCGCAGTCTTCCTTGTCCCACTGAACGACAGTGCGGCCCGGCATCGATGCGCGCTCAATGGGCACAACGTGGTTGAGCAGGCCGGCGCAGATGACCATGCCGCCGGAGTGCTGACCGAGATGGCGTGGCAGGTCTTTGAGTCGCATACAGAGATCGAGATAGAGGGCGATGCGCGGATGGCGTATATCGAGGCCGGCCTGCGCAAAGTGACGCTCCATGGTGTCGTTCTCGCCGCGCCATTCCCAGTGGCCTGCCAGGTTTGAGAGCCGCGCAATCTGCTCCTCTTCAAAGCCCAGTGCCTTGCCCACCTGGCGCGCTGCCGAACGGCTGCAATAGGTAATGACGTTGGCGGTCATGGCCGCGCCGAGCGATCCGTATCGCTCATAAATATGCTGGATGACCTGCTCGCGCTGATCGCCCGAAGGCAGATCGAGATCGATGTCGGGCCACTCGCCGCGGTTTTCGCTTAGGAAACGCTCGAAGAGCAATTCCATCCCCACCGGATCGACGGCGGTGATTTCGAGCGCATAGCAGACGGCGGAGTTAGCCGCCGAGCCGCGACCCTGCACGAGAAATCCTTGCCGCTGACAGTAACGAATGATGTCCCACACGATCAGAAAATAGCCTGCGAAGCCCAGCTTCGAGATCAGCGCCAGTTCGTGCTTAACCTGCGCCCGCGCCTTGTCGAACAGATTCCGCTTGGCTGGTGAGCCGTAGCGCTTGCGAACGCCCTCTTCGACGCGTTTGGCCAGAAAGCTATCCATGGTCTCGCTATCGGGAACAGGGTAACGCGGAAACTCGTAGCCGAGATTGTTAAGCGTAAATTCGAGACGGTCACTCACAATACGCGTGTTGGCAATGGCCTCAGGAATGTCGCGGAAGAGAGCGGCCATCTGACGCGCCGTGCGCAGAGACCGCATGGAATTGACCGTGAGCAGACGCCCTGCCTGGTCAAGCGTAGTGTGATGGCGAATCGCCGTGAACAGATCGAGCAACTCGCGGTCTTCTTCTGTCGCGTAGCGGACACCGTTGGCGGCAATCACCGGCAAACCAAGGCCTGATGCAACGTCGAGCAGTGACTGGTTGCGGCATTCTTCTTCTCGCTCATGGTGGCGCTGCAATTCGACGTAAAGATTGCCGCGGCCATAGATAGAAGCGAGCCGGTCGAGCGACTTACGTGCCTCGCGCTCACCGCCGCGAGCCAATGCCGCGGCCAGTGGTCCTTCTTCACCGCCGGTGAGGCAGATCAATCCAGAGGAAAACTCTTCGAGATCGTCGAACGTTGCCGCTCCTTCCGCCTTGGTGGTCTCGCGCATCTTGAAGCGTGTGATGAGCTGGCAGAGATTCTGATAGCCGGTTTGCGAGGCGCAGAGCAAAGTGATACGTGGGAACTCTGCCGGGCACTGATGCGGGAGCCACATGGGTGGTGTAAGCCGGTTGCCAAAGGATGAGACGGCAATCTCCGCGCCGATGTGGGCTTTGATCCCGCACAGTTTCGCGGCCGTGTGAAAGCGCGCTGCGCCATAGAGACCGCTGCGGTCAGCCAATGCCATTGCAGGGATGCCAAGCTCGGCGGCGCGCTCAATCAGTGATTCAGGCTGCGATGCCCCGCCAAGAAAGCTGAAGGCGCTGCTTGCGTGCAACTCAACGTACTCGCTGTTATGCATTACGGAAATATCGATGAACCGTTGAGGTGCAGCCGGTTTGCATGCATCGTCGGGGTGGCAGACAGGCGTTCCCGGCGAGCGCGCGTTAGGCACGGCAAGGTCGCGGTCAGTCATAGAATGCCTCCAGCCGCCAGGCATTGCGCGCACGGGCGCGGGTGAGCAGGCAGGCGATCGTTGCGCCGTCGTCCTGAATGGCCAGCACATCCCACTCTTCAGCATCCCACGCATCGGCAGACCACCAGCAGCCGCCGGTTCGCCATGGGCCGTAGACCGCCGTAATCTCATAGCGGCTCTGCGCATCGCGAAAGGCCACCGGCCTCATCGCATGAATGGCAACGCTTACCGGTACGGGCGGACGCACACGGCGCAGTGCGATCCGGGCAGTTTGCATTTGAGGCTCAGACGTCCTGGCAGCAACGGAGAAATTCTCCATACGAAAACTGTTTGAGCGATGCGTATCTTCAAGTGCGGGCGCGCCCACGCGACCATCACCTACGATGGCCTTGATCCGCGCCAGCGTCACATCTAGGCGCGAGGGCTCTGGCATTTGCGGCGCAAAAAGCCCAAGCTGCACCTGGCTCGAATGTCCCGCTTCGGCGGCCAGTGTGAGCGCGACGACCGCGGCCGGCGGGGGATGCGTGGCAATTTCCAGTTGCAGCAGCTTGAGTAGAAATTTGCGGTCTGTTGAAGACAAAGCCGGGCGGATGATGTGCTCATGCAATCCACCACCTTCCAGTTTCATGCGCACAGTAAGCGAGGCCAGCGCGAACGCCCGCGCACCGGCGCGCGCCACCAAGCAGTCGATCATGCGGGCGCCCATAAACAGCAGCGCATCCGCCTGCTCCACTGGTGCGTCGAACTCGCAGAATTCTTCAAGGGCAGGCGCGGACTCAATGGGCTGAAAGGCATGGGTAGCTGTGCCGCGCGCAAGTGCGCCCCATGTGCGTGCCTGGGCCCCGAGACGCGTGACTAGATCAATCTCATGCAGCAAGGCAAGTTCGCCAAGTGTGTGAATGCCCCAGATCGCGAAGGTCTCCTCATGTTCCCCGGCAAGACCCAAAACCGTAATGGGCAGCCTAGCCAGCGCTTTTGTTTCTTCCCCTTCAGGAATCATCACGATGCTACGCGCGGCTGCAACACTCATCCGAGCCGTATGGTAGTTGGCGCTTACGGATATAGAGGCGCGAAAGCCGGCCTCTGCCAACGCCTCGCGCAGCCGCTCAGCCAATCGTTCGGGCGGCCCAAAGAGCCGCTCCATGCCAGCGATATCCAGCACAAATGCACACGCGGTACCTTCGCTTGCCTCTTCAATACGCGGAGAAAACTGAGACACGCACTCCAGAAACACGGTGCGAGCAGCGGCTTCTTCATCCATCGATCGCACCAGTAGCTTCAAACCAGCAATGCCCTCCGCTTCAAGCCGCGTCATGCCCAATGCGGCACCACGCTGCCGCGCCTTCTGGTTGAGCGCACAAATCACCTGTTGTGGCGCACGCCCTTCCAGCACAGTCACAGGCTCCGATTGCAGGTTCACCCGCAGGCGCAGCAGTGCCTGCGCGGGAAACTCCGCGATATAGGCGCATGCATAGAGTTCGTGACTCATGCGCGCCTCTCCGCTTCCCAGGCCGCATGAGCACTCCACGTTGAAGCCGGCGGTTTGCGTGTACCGATCTCGACCGGCGTGAATCGCTCCCTCCCCAGCCGCACCGCAAACTCAAGGCCCCGTAGCACCGTTCCACCGGTGGTTCCCGCGTTGGCGCGTGAGCACTCCAGCGCCAGGGCCGCGCTCGACCGCGCATACGCAGCTTTGCCCAGCACCATCAGGCTGCACCGCGCACGGTCTGCCGCCTGGCGAAAACGAGACCATGTTGCATCCGGAATGCGGTTCCCGTACTCGCGCGCAGTCGCACCAAGGTCAAGCACGATGGCCGCAAAGCCGCCCGCCTGCAGCAACAGGTCGGTTGCGCGCAGAGCCTGGTCGAGGCACGTCCATGGCTTTGGCCACGCTTTCAGCTTCGCGCTTCCCGCCGCATCCCGACACCGTACCCAGAGCAATTGCCGCAAAGCCACGCCGTTTGCCGCAGCCGATTCGGGATCGAAGGCGTCGTTCCCATCTACCCAGGCGCAGACCCGTCCCTCCGCGGTACGCTGGGCAACGTAGGCCAGCGCAATGCTGGTGCGGCCCGAAGACTCAGGGCCGGTAATCTCGCTGATGGCGCCTACCGGCAGCCCTCCGACTAGCAGCGCATCCACCGCGGCAATCCCGGTGGGCGCAACCTCCCGAATCGTCCGTGGCGCAGGCGTGAGCACGGCCGGAAAGCAATATTCGAGGGCGCGTTCGATTTCGAGACGTATTGCGGTAGCGGAGGGCATGGAGGACGACTTTCGCTTCTTATTCGCCTATAGATTCTCGCAAAACTCTCACTTTGTCAAAGACACCCTGGAACAGGGCTGACCGGTTGGCTATTCTGAAGGAATTATGTGGGGGTCGGCATGAAAGTCGAAACAACAGGTTCCGGCTGAATGATTTGACCTTGAGTTGGATACATTTACTAGTTTTAAATTGTTGATTTTATGCAGCCCGGAGGGGCTTGTACCATTCGTGTATACTTTTGATACTTAGTCCACAGTCAACGGCATCCGATGAAACCTCAAAATCGCGGTACCACCATCGATACAGTCTCATCTCTGTGTCCAGAGTGCGGCAAACCGGTTTCCGCAGAAATCATAGATCGTGAAGGCAAGGTCTATCAGAGGTCTCATTGCCTCAGTCATGGATCGACCGAGGCTTTGATCTTTTCTGATGCGGATCTGTACCGGAAATTGGACGAGTGGAATAGGCTGATCTTTCCGAATACTCCGCATGCTTCGGCTATTCCGGCCGGAGGGTGTTGTGAGGCGGGCACAGGCAGCAACAATGAGCCTTCCCTGGCCGTTATCGATATTACAAATCGCTGTAACTTCAAGTGCCCCGTATGCTTCGCCGAAGCCAAGGGCGAAGGGGAGCATTACATCCTCGATACGGAAGTGGTTACCAGGATGCTCAAGTCGCTCCTGAACCGGCCCGTTCCGTGCCGCAGCGTCCAGTTCTCCGGCGGCGAACCCACCCTGCACCCCGAGTTTCCCAAGATACTTCGCATCGCACGCGATCTTGGTTTTACTCATATTCAAGTGGCGACGAACGGAAGCAAATTCGTCGATCCCGACTATGCAAGACTTTGCGAAGATTCCGGCCTGCACACGCTTTATTTACAGTTCGATGGCGTGAACGATGATGTTTATCTCAAGATGCGCGGTCAGCGGTTACTGGCCAAAAAGATTGCGGCTGTCGAGAGCATCGAAAAGACCAATATGCGGATCGTTCTGGTGCCGACCATCATCACCGGCGTGAACGTTGACCAACTTGGACCTATCTTCCAGTTCGCACTCGAACACAGCAGGTTTGTCACCGGCATCAGCATTCAGCCGGCAGCGCACGTGGGCAGGATCGAAGTCGCGAATGGGCACACAGAGCCATTTAACCTCGCCACAATGGCGCGCGAGTTTGGCGAGCAAACCGGATTGACGCGCTTCCCCGACGACTGGTTCCCGCTGAACTCGTTGTCTTTGCTTTGCCGCGCTATCGACCGGGTTCGCAAGGAAACATCGCATCCTCCATCCAGCGATGCGCATTGTTCCATCGGCACCTTCTTCTATGTTGATGACAACAACAAGCCATTCTGCCTGAACAGCTTTTTTGATCTCGGACGATTTTTGCGCGGCACAGCCCAAATAACTCCGCAGTCCGAGCAGGGATTATTGGGACGGAAAATTTCGAAGATTCGTCAGTTCGGGCAATTGTCGCAATGCCTCGATATGCGCATGGCTCCCCCAGAGCTCACATTCCAGCGCCTGCTTCACAGCATGGACGCCTGGGACGATAAGACTGAGGGAAGGTCTGAGGGTTGGACTCGCAGAGGGTTCAATGGCATCTTCGTTGCAGGGATGCACTTTATGGACGCACACAGCTATAACTTGCGTCGTCTGAGCCGTTGCATTATCCAGTATGTTGCAACCGATGGACGACTTATCCCCTTCTGCAGCTATAACGCTGGCGCCAGGCTCCGCGAAGCCGAGGAATTGATTCGAATCGAGAACAAGGCACACGCGGATTGCTAAGGGCCATTCGTGCGGCTGCAAGTGATTCATCAATGCAATTCAACTCGTTTTGCCAGATTCAATGGCTATCGGACGCAAGTTATGACGATATTGTCGTTTGTCCAGGCAGCGCTATCCCTCTTTAACGCCAAGAACTTCCGACTGGCGGCTGTATTTCTCCTATTGACCGGATTCTTGCTTATGCAGGCAAGATCGCAAGTGGGATTGCCGAGGGTAGCTGTTTCGGTTCCCACGGACCAGGACCTCACGGCAGGCATGGACGCTGCCAGGCAATGCCAATCTCCAGGCAATGCGATAGTTCTGCCTCCAGTGCATTTTTCACTCGCCGGGAACGATCGTTCAAGCAGCTTATTCGCAGAGCAAGCGAAGGCAATTGCAAGTCTTCCTCAGGAATCCGAAGTCTGGCTGCATATGGTCGTGAGCGCCGAAACCTTCACCGGCGCGGAAACTGAAAAGCAGCTCACCGAACAGGTTGAGGCGTTTCTGAAGCCAGCGCCACTCTCGGCCTCCGCCGTGCACGGAGTTATTGTGGAAGTGAATGAGCCTCTGCCAACTCCTAACCAGACCGAATTTGCACTATTGCGGCTGGCGATCACCGCGAAATCAATGAAGGCCGGCTTGCGGCTCGCATTTGTTTTTGGCCCTGGGTTTGTCGGCCAGCATGGCGACCTGGTGAAGCGGCTTGCCACCTATTCAGATCTGTTGGGCATTACTTACTCTCCAAGTTGGCGAGCGGATGCCGCATGGATCGCCCAGCAGGCGCTGAATAAGCCCCTGATTCTCAAGCTTGACGCGGTAACCTCAGCCGCAACGACTCCATATCTCAGCGCAACCCTTGCGGCTTCCGGCAGCACGGTTGAGATTATCTGGCCCGAACCCCCGGATGTGAATGCCGCAGAGCAGGTGTGCGCGGTAAACAGTATTTTGAAGAATCACATTACAGCGAACATGCTTAGGCTGGACCCCGCAGCCTTGCCGTTTACGATTGCGGCGGATGGAGTGGAGAGCGGCGAGTCTCAGTGGTTCGGCAGCGGGCAGTCGCCAGACACCGTGATTGTGGCGCATGTGAAAGGAAGTTTGGGCCAACCGAAGACGGTCATGCTCCAAGCCACAGCCGCGACGCAATTCGAGGCACAGTGGTACGACCCCGCAACCGGCTCCACGCTTCCGGCAGGCAAACCGATTAAGGCTGAAAATGGTTTGGTGCAAACATGCGCTTGCACCAGTGAGTATGTACTGATCGCTGTCCACAAACTGAGCGTCGCCAATACGGCGAGTTATAGCTCTGTCGAGGTGAAAAGCGGAGTCGACCTGACGATCAGCGAGATCATCGCTCGCTGGCAGCAGTACCGCGCGGCGCAGAATCGGATGCTGGAAAATTATCAGTCCTCGAGTTTCATGAATTTGCACTTTGAGAGCACAGCTGTAACTGCCCCGTTCGATATTTCAATGCAGCTCACGCAGTTTTTCTCGCGCTCCGGACCCACGGAATTGGCCCAAACCGCGTTTTTCGTCAATGGCGTCAAGTTCAGCAACAAATATGATTTTCCGCTGCCACAAATTGAGCCGGAAAAAGTCCTAACGCAACCTCTCGAACTAAAGCTGAATGAGCGTTATGAATACAAGCTGCTGGGCACCGAACAGATCAATGGAGTCCAATGCTATGTGGTTGGAGTTGAGCCGAAAGTTCAAGACGAGGCTCTTTATAGCGGAAAAATATGGATTGACGGCGCCACCTTCCGCGAGGTAAAGCAATCCCTTAACCAGCGCGGCCTGAAGAGCAACGTCGTGGTCAATTCCGAGACCCAGAACTTCGACCTGGTTTCTGACGGTAAGGGAAATCAGTTCAATTTGCTGCGCTCGATTACCGCCCAACAGACGCTGAATGCGGCGGGCCGCGACTTTATTCTCCAGCGCACCATTCAGTACTCCGGTTACCTGATCAACGCGCCGCAATTCAGCGATGCTCTTGCGGCCGAGCATAACTCTCAGGATCCGATGTACCGCGATACCGACAATGGGTTGCGGGAACTGAAAAAACACGGCAGCGAGCGCGTACTGGTGGAAAACAGCTCGAAGCGCATTATGTCCATCGTGGCCGGAGCCTTTTACGAAGGTACATTCGACTTCCCCATTCCGATTGCGGGCATCAGTATCGCCGATTTTGATTACCGGCATACTGGAGCGCAGCTCTCCACGTTTTTTGCCGGTCCTATTCTGGCGACCGATCTATCAAAGCAGTACGCAACCAAGTACCGCCTGGCGGCGGATTTGGCGCTCTCCGCGCTTCCCGGCGATAACCGCATCTACTGTTTTGCGATACCGGCACCAGACTGCAAGGGCCAGCCGACCAACACGGAGGATACTGCACAAGAGATCTGGACCTGGGAGCAGGATGCCGGAGTGCGGGCCACATGGCAGGCCACCACTCATCTCAGCCTGACAGCCTCGTCGTATTTGGCGTATAACATCTTTCGCAGAACCAGCGATACGTCCGGCAATTTTGCACTGCCGCGCAACGGCGTGGCTTTTCTGCCCGGCATGGAAGTAAAGTTGACCGACAAAGGCTATATATTCACAGCACAGGGGACCAGGGGTGAGCGTATTGCCTGGAAACAGTTTGGATGCCTCGTATCGTCCCCAACATGCAGCACGCCGTCGCAGCCTCTGGAAAGCGGCTACACGCTCTACAACGCCGACCTGAACAAGGATTACTACTTCAGAAAATTCACCAAGGGCGGATTTGACCTCGCCTATTATGGCGGAGATCAACTGGACCGATTTTCCCGTTACTCACCTTTCCTGTTCTCGCAGCCTCGTCTGCACGGCATCCCCGGCGGAACGGACTTGTTTGATGCCATCGCCATGAGCAATGTGCACTACGGCTTCAACATGATGGACGTCATCAAGGTGGAGGGGATGTATGCCTATGCGCGCGCGCGCAATCTGTCGGAGTCAAGTCAATTCCGCAAGTTTGACGGCTTGGAAACAAACTTCAATGTTGCCGGTCCCATGGGCACTTTGATACAAGGCACGGTATCCTATGCTCTGGACGGAAACATACCAAGATACAACTCGCGCTGGGGATTTCTGATCATGGTCTTCAAGCCGCTGCATTGAACTTATGACTGAAACGAAAACCGCTCTCGTGACCGGTGCCTCAGGAGTACTGGGCGCTGCCATTGCACAGGCGTTGGGACGTGCTGGGTTCCGCGTTGCTGCTCACTGCCATCGCGGGAAACAGGCCGCGGATAAAGTTGTGGAGAGCATAACCTCCGCCGGTGGAGAGGCGCTCGCACTGGAGGCTGATCTATCCCGCCACGAGAGTGTGGCGCCGCTGTTTGAGCGCATCGAAAAGCAATTCGGTCCAGTCGACTGCCTGGTGAACAATGCGGGAATCAACCGCGATGTTCTGCTGGCCTTCATGTCTGAGGAACAGTGGGACGAAGTGATCAATACCAATCTTCGCGGCACATATTTGTGTTCGCGGAAGGCTTTGCTGGAGATGATGCGCCGTGAAAGCGGAAGCATCTGCAATATTGTGTCGCCCAGCGGAGTTCGCGGTCAGGTCGGCCAGTGCAACTACGCGGCTTCAAAGGGAGGCATAATTGCCTTTACCAAGTCGCTCTCTCGCGAAGTGGGACGATTCAATATCCGCGTAAACGCCGTCTGCCCGGGCGTGATCCCCAGCCCCATGTCTGCCAAGTACATTGAGAAAGAGGGGAATCGCCTGCTTTCTGAGATTCCATTGGGGCGTTTTGGTAAACCGGAAGAGGTAGCTTCGCTGGTTGCGTTTTTGGCTTCTCCTGAAGCAAGCTACATCACAGGTCAAGTGATCGCGGTCGATGGCGGATTACTATAGTCCTGGTTCAATTCATCCGTGTGAGCGGAGAGGGACGGTAAGATGCCGGATACCGGTTGTTGGGTGATCGAGAACTATGCTTACCGCTCGTGCCCTAAGCCGGCGGGGGAGTTCGAGTTTGCGGTTTCGCCGCACAACCACTGCGAACACTCGATTGAGAATCTGGCCTCACTGAACGAGGTGGTCAAACTCGGGTTCATGCGACCGCTCCGGGGCATCCTTCAGTCGGCCTTCGGCCTGGCGAAAGGTTCCGATCTGAATTATGCCGAGGTCTCCTACCAACCTCCGCTATCGGCTGAGGACGTGTATTTCGAAGAACTCGCCAACTCGGCATCGCTTGGTTTCGGTGGCATCCATGTGGGGATTACCGACCATGATGAGGTTGCCGGGAGCATCGAACTCCAACGCAAGCAGCCGGAATTTGCCCACCGCAATCCTTTAGGCGAAGAGCTTTCGTTGCGCTTTCAGGACTATCTTTTCCACCTGGGAATCACGGGTTTGCCGGAACCGAAGATTGCGGAAATCCATGCCAATCTTCAAGCTTCGGCTCGCGCGAATCGCCTGGACGATTTATTTGAAATCCTGCACGCCAGCGGATGCCTGGTGGTGTTAAACCACCCTCTTGTTCCCTGGGGCAAGGAGCGGGGCCGCAAAATCCCGGCGGAAGAGTTTTTGCGTAATTATGGGTGGGCGATCGATGCCTTGGAATACAACGGCATGCGCAGCCGGGATGAAAACGACCGGGTTCTTCAACTGGCTCGGTCAGTGAACAAGCCTGTAGTCGGCGGCGGAGACAGCCACCTGCTGCTGGCCAGCTCAGTGCTTTCGGTATCGCAGGCAAGGAGTTATGCGGATTTTGCGGCGGAGGTGAAAGAGGGCCGTGCCGTGCCCTTAATTACGCCCACCTACTTTGCTCCCCTCAACTGGAAGATCTGTTTGCGCGTGCTCTACTTTATCGCCCACTACCGGCAGATCGGCTATTTTCGTGGCCAGCCGGTTCGCGATCTGCTCGCGCAGAGGACCGTGCTGCTGGACCCGTTGGGGTTTGTATTCCGTAGCTTCCTTGGTTTGACCTCGACTCTGGGCCTGTTGCGATAAGCCAGAATGTTATACTGCTGACACGACTACTATGGCCACTGTCAAGGAACAGCTAAAGCCGATTATCCTGCGCAGCTTGCGGATCAAGGACATGACTCCAGCGGATCTACGCGACGATCAGCCGCTGATTGGCGGCGATTTGGAGATCGACTCCATCGATATTCTCCAACTCATTCTTGAGATTGAGCGGCATTTCGGCATCAAGCTGGTAGAAGGCGAATTCGACGAGAGCGTGTGGAAGAGTATCGATCAGTTAGCCGCTACAGTCGAAGCCAAGGTTGCGGCGAGAACCTGACCTCGCACCTTATGAGGAGGTTTTCCCATGCCGGCCAGCAATAAGAAACAACCAGCGCGTGTTTTATTGGTGGAAGCCAATAATATGAATAAATGGGTTGGGACCACCATGCCTTATGAGATGCATGTCCCACCGCTGGGCCTGATGTATCTGGCGTCTTACGCCCGAACTGCCCTGCCGGGGATCGAGTTCCGCATCGTCGAATCTTCTTTGTCCTGTGCTGACGATGCGCGATTCATTCAGATTTTGAATGAATTTAAGCCGGATGTGGTGGGCGTCCGCTCTATCGCTTTTTTTCTTGAGGAACTTCAGCGGATTGCTGCTTTAGTTCGCAGCTACAGCGACGCTGCTCTCATCGTGGGCGGTCCGATTGTCCAGGCTTACAAGCGCCGACTCTTCGAGGAAGTGCCGGAAGTGGAGATTGCTGTCAAAGGGGAAGGTGAGCAAACATTTGTCAATTTGCTTTCCGGAGATTCACCCTCTTCCACTGCCGGAGTCTTGTACCGGACGGACGATGGTGTGGTGGAAAACGAAGATCAGCAGCAGATTGAAAATATCGACAGTCTTCCCTTCCCTGCGTATGACTTGATTGATCTGGATAACTACCAGCGTCAACTGAGTTACTCATACAATCATCGCCGACAGGGGGTACTGCTTACCAGCCGCGGCTGCGTATACCACTGCACTTACTGTTTCACCCATTGGAAAGGCATCCGGCTGCGGAGCGCCGCAAACATATTCGAGGAAGTCACCGAGCTCCACACCACGCACGGTATCGAGGATTTCTACATAGTCGATGATATCTTCAATGTAAATCTGCAGCGGGCTTTTGAATTTTTCGATTTGATCCGAGCGTCGGGACTCAAGCTGCGATTTTATTTCGTCAATGGCTTGCGCGCCGACATCACCAGCGAGGAGTTCGTCGATCGTGCACTCGAAGCCGGCAGCGTCTGGTTTACCTACGCAGTGGAATCGGCTACGGAAGAGATTCAGCGTCTGGTGAAAAAGCGGCTCGATCTCGATAAGGCCAAGCGCATCATCACCTATACACAGCGCCAGAAAGTGGCCGTGAATATATCGACCATGTACGGTTTTCCCACCGAAACCCGCGAACTGGCGCAACGCACTCTGGACTGGCTGGGCGAACTGCCCAAGCCGTCATTGCTGCCTTACCACTTTTGTTTGCGCTTTTTCCCAGGGTGCGATATCAACGAGCAGGCTATCGAGGCGGGCTGGGATGCGGAACGGCTTGGAATGACCAGCCGCTTTTCTTATAACGACATGCCGATGGGAACTCCTACCTTATCAAAGCATGAAATGACCGATATACAGCTTGAATATCATCGCCGTTTTGGAATGAGCAATCCAGCAGCCGTCGAAGGCGCTATAAGCACTCTCCGCTCCATTGGATACAGCGACACCGAGATCCTTCATATGTATTCCGTGTTGAAGAGGAAGGTGTTCCATAATGTAGGCGAGTTACAAACGGCTGGTGGAAATTGACGGGCTGGTACCAGCACCGCTTTCACAACGTTCCGGCACTCCAGATTGTGTTTTGGATTATGCCGAAGCTGCCGCGTTTTATTCATCCTCCAATTGCCGCTGTTACCGCGCTGATTTTTTCCCTGATGTTGAAACGGGAAAGAGGAGCAGTGGCGCGCAATCTGCGCCGGGTCTCGGGCAGGCGCGGGCTGGCGCTTTATTGGAAAGTTTATCGTGTCTTCTATTCGTTCTGCGACTTGATGGTTTCCTATTGCTTCGTTCCCCAGGCCAGCCATGCGCAACTTCTCTCCATGTTGGCGGACAAGGATCATGGCGCGGCATTGATTGACCAGTGCCTCGAAGCCGGCAAGGGACTTATCGTGTGGACGGCACACCTTGGCAATCCGGAATTTGCCTCTCGCCTGCTTGAGTTACACGGCCGGCCGGTCAACGTTGCGCGCGTGGTTGAGGACAAGCCGGCAGAGAAATTGCTGCGGGACAGGATGGCCAATCAGCAGCTGAGAATTGTCGATCTCAGAGATGGACCGCGGGCCACAATCGAACTCTTGCAGGCTTTGCGCCGGAATGAAATCGTGGCAATCCAGGGAGACCGCGTTTATCACCCTCGCCACGGCGCCGATATCCCGTTCTTTTCTCAACCGGCCACCTTTCCGCTTGGCCCCTTTCTGCTTTCGCAGGTCTCTGGCGCCCCGGTTTTACCGGGTTTCGTCGTTCGCCGTGGCTGGCTTCGCTACCGCGTTCTGTTAGGCGAGCCAATCCTTCCTTCCGCTTGCGATGACGGGGATTCCGGCCAGCGCGCCGGTTTGTGCAAGGCTGTCCGGTTCCTTGAAACAACGTTGCCGGTTCATTATGATCAGTGGGTGAATTTCTTTGACTTCTGGCCGGTCGATCCTAGTGAGTGATATCGATAAAACCATTGTCGTTACTGGGATAGGCGTTATTAGCCCCTATGGCATCGGGCTGGCTCGTCTGCAGGCTGGCATGTTAGCGGGCGAGTGTTGCCTGGCGCCGAGCAAGGATTTGTATCCAGGCTTTGCAGGAACGACGGCCCAGGTTTGTGATTTGCCGGCTGTTGCTAATCCTTCCAACTTTTATTACTCCCGCACGGATCAGCTAGCGGTGGTGGCCGCTGAAGATGCCGTAGCAAATTTAGACCGCGAGAGCTTTGCCTTCGAGGAGAGCGGCGTGGTGATGGCCAGCACGGTTGCCGGGTTGTGTGAGCTTGACCCCAGAATCGCTGAAGACCCGAATGCATGGTACCGGCAAGGCGGTCTGGCGCGAGCATCTTCTTACCCCGTTTCGCACGTTGCCACTTCTGTCGGCACGCATCTGGGAATTCGCGGACCGAACTGTTCCGTCTCCGTGGCTTGCGCTTCCGGAGCGATGGCGATTGCGCTCGCCGCCAACCTTCTGCTTGACGGCGCCGCGCCCATGATGCTGGCAGGGGGCAGCGATGCGCTGTGCCCGTTTACGTTGAGCGGGTTCAATTCGCTTCAGGCGTTGGATGCGGCTCCCTGCCGTCCTTTCGACCAGAATCGTAAGGGATTGAACCTGGGTGAAGGAGCCGCGGTTCTTGTTCTCGAAACTCTTGCCGGTGCGATGGCGCGCCGCGCGCCTGTTCTGGCGGTGCTGCGCGGATGGGCCATGACCAACGATGCTTATCATCCCACCGCGCCACACAAAGATGGAGTCGGACTGGCGGATTGCATTCGTCGCGCCATGGAAATGGCCGACTGCAGCGCCGATGAGATCGGTTATGTGAATGCCCACGGTACAGGAACGCCATTGAACGATATAGCCGAAACCAATGCCTATCAGGCTGCGTTTGCCGAACGCAGCCGTCCCATACCCGTATCTTCTACGAAGTCTTACTTCGGGCATTGTCTGGGGGCGGCCGGCGCATTAGAGGCGGCTATCACCATCACAGCCATTCGTTGCGGCGCATTGCTCCCTACGCTGCGGTTGACTGAGCCCATCGAGAGTTCAGGGATCGACTGGCTGCGAGGCGAAGTTCGACGTCAACCGTTGCCGCTTGCCATGTCGGTTTCAGCGGGCTTTGGCGGCAGCGACGCAGCCCTCATCTTCGGGAGTGGCCGCCCATGAATGCGAATGTGAATTTGCCCGCCATTACCGGAATCGGTTCTGTAAGCCCGTTTGGTCCTCTGGCTGGCCTGATCCCGCCGCGTCCTCTGGAGCCCCGCGCAATTCCATGGGCAACCGGCGGACCGCGTCGAGCTTTTCTCGTCGATCCGTTTCGTCCCGCCGACGTGGTGCCGGGACTGAAGACCAGGCGTCTGGATCGTCTGTCGACGTGGGCCCTGATATCTGCTTCGCTGGCTATTCGCGACGCCGGAATCGATCTTGAAAAGGTGGATCGGTCCAGAGTCGCCGTAGTCTTCGCCACCGGGTTCGGCTGTGTTGAGCTCACGGAATCCTTCTTCCAGAGCGCGGCCGCAAATGGCTGGTCCGGAACCGATCCCAACACCTTCCCGGAGACACTTTTCAACGCTCCAGCAAGTCACGTGGCCTTGTTTCTCGGCTTGCGCGGACCGAATCTTACGGTGGACAGCCAGATCTTTGCGGGAGAATGTGCGCTGATACAAGCCGCTTCGCTGATCCGCCACGGGCAGGCCGACTTAGCCATCGTCCTCGCCGGAGATACGCTCACTCCATCTGTATATGCGTGGTACGAGGCGGCAGATTTGCTATCGCCGTTTTGCTATAACTCTGAACCTCTGCCGGATGCCTGCGGTTTCATTCCGAGTGAAGGCGTAGCCGCACTGGTGCTGGAGCCGGCCGGCAGCCGCGAAGCTAGATCCTATGCCCGTCTGCACTGCGGCCGTTGGGCCGAAGGCGGTAAGCAGGCCAATGCCATTCGCCAGATACTTGGCAAGTATGTTCCGGATTTAGCTATCTGTGCCGGGAACGGCGCACCTTGCGCCACTAGCTCAACCGCTCATTTGGCTCACGAAATTATCGGTTTCGATACGAACATCGTCCTGCCTCAGGCCGTTGCAGCGGGTTTAGCTAAAGCAGGTGGCCTTCTCCACCTGATTTTGGCCCTGAATAGCTGTCCAATCAGCGGGCAAGCGCTGCTTTTATCAACCGCAGGCGAAAGTAGTTATGCCGCAATTCATCTGGAGTTATCTTGAATATTAACGTACGAATTGCATCCGCGGCCTATGCCGTTCCACCCGAATCCGAGACCGTTGAAGCAATCCTTGAGCGGGAGCGAACTCGCGTCGAGTCAACGCTGGCTCCTTTGAGCCCGCTGATGAGACGAAAAGCATTGGAGGGACTCGGGCTGAGCCGTGTTCGTGTCTGCGGCCTCAAGCAACCTTATGATTTGGCGCTGGAGGCCGCTTCAACGGCAATTGCAGAAGCCGGAATCGCGGCGCGAGATATTGACCTGATCCTGGATTACAGTACATTTCCGGGAGATATTTCGCAGTCTCTCTCCTTTGCCCACAAGCTCAGCGCTGAGCTTGGAGCTGACGGCTCGATGAATCTTAGTTTCAAAGCCGGCGGCTGCGCCGCGTTGCACCTTGCAATCAAAACTGCGCTCGGCTGGATGAGCACCGATGAAAAAATTCAGACCGCACTGCTGGTGGCGAGCGATGCCGCGCCCCCACGAAACCGGTCCCTGCTTCCCATCACGGTGCAAGGCGATGCCGCCAGTGCCGTCGTCCTGCGCCGCGATGGTAAGGACGGGCCACTCCTGCTCGGCGTAGAGGCGATGACCCTGAGCCATCTGCATAAGGCCATTGCATTGACCCAAACCAACGGCCACATCGAGATTGAGGCCGATGCCATGTGCATTGAACATAAAGTGATGCCGATCTATTATCTCAACCTGTTCCGTCTGACGAACAAAGTCTTATCGGCGGCCTCGCTTGGCTTGAAGGACGTAGATCATTTCATCTATTCCAACATCAGCCGTCGGGATCGCGACGGATTCCGCAGGATGGTTGGACTGCCTGAAGGCGGCCTTCCACAGACTCCCATGGCCGAGTATGGCCACACCTTTGCCAGCGATCTGGTGATTAATTACGCGCAAATGAAGCGTGAAGGTTTGATTCGGCCTGGGCAATTGCTGCTGTTTGCATCCGCGGGGATCGGCTTCACCTGGGGGGTGACGCTTGCCCGAAGTTGAAAGCAATCTTTTCTGCGACTGGCTCAGGGAACGCGCTACAATTGCGCCGAACGCTCCGGCCATCGTTGAAGATGATCGGAGCACCTCTTTCAGCGAATTATTCGAGCAAGCCACGGCGCTGGCATCGCGGTTCGTCTCTCACGGCATTCAAAAGCAGGATCGCATCGCCTTGGTGCTGCCAAAAACCACCGATGCCATTATCTCTGTTTTCGCTTCCTTGCTCGCCGGAGCCATCTATGTCCCCATCCATCCCAAGTGGCCCAAAGAACGTATCGAAACAGTGTTGGTGGACTGCTCTGCGCGCCTGGTAATCGAGGGCGAGAACGGGCAGCCGCGAATCACCGATCGCCAGACGGGCGTCTGCGTCCCCTGGAAAACAGAACCAGCACTGAAAAGCATCGTCTCGCTTCCCGAAGTTGACTCACACGATCCGGCTCTCATCTTATTTACCTCCGGATCAACAGGCCGGCCCAAGGGAGTTGTTCTTTCTCACAACGCCGTTAGCGCATTTGTAAGATGGACCGCACGAGAATTTAAAATCTCTTCCAATGACCGCATCGCGTGCCCCTCGCCCTTGGGCTTCGATCTTTCCACGTTTGACATCTTCAATATGGCTTTATGCGGCGCAACCTGCGTTCTCGTTCCTGACCATACTGTATGGATGCCGCGCTTTCTGGTTCAGTTCATGCGCCAGGCCAGTATTACCTGCTGGTATTCAGTGCCGTCAATCCTCACGGGCATGTTGCAAGATGGGCGTTTTGCTAAGCACGAGTATCCCGGCCTGCGCGTCATTCTCTTCGCCGGTGAGGTATTTCCAGGCCCGGGAGTAGCTCGTTTGCAGGCTGCGGTGCCACAGGCTGTTTGCGCAAATCTCTACGGACCGACCGAAACCAATGTGGTCACCTGGTGTCGTGTGCCTAGCGCCTTCGATGGATCGCAGCCGCTTCCCATCGGTCACGCCTGCCCCTATGCCGAAGTAACTTTGGACGCAGCGACTGGCGAACTCCTCGCCGGCGGTGACTCTCTGATGAGTGGTTATTGGAATCGCCCTGAAGATACCGAGCGCTGCTTCGTCACTCAGGAAGGCAAGCGGTATTACCGCACAGGAGACCGGGTGTCGGTTGCTCCTGACGGCAGTTATTGCTTTGTCGGCCGGCTCGACCGGCAGGTGAAACGTCGCGGTTTCCGTATTGAACTGGGGGAGATCGAGGCCGCGCTCCTCCGCCATGAAGATATACTGGAAGCGGCTGTCGTAGCTGGCGAGAGTGGGGTCAGGGGTACTCTTATTTCGGCCTTTGTACGCGTTCGCGCTGCGGACGCTCTCAATTCGACTGAAGTTAAGGCGTATTGCGCACAGACACTGCCGCCGTATATGGTACCCGACAACATCCTGTTTCCGGATGTCATTTGCAAGGGAAGCCGGGGAAAAATCGATTACCTGGCCCTGGACAAGATTGCCGAAGGACTGAATCGTGGAGATCAAGACTGAAGTCAGGCAATACATCGCTGAAAATTTTCTGCCCAATGCACCGATAGAGACCATCGATGACTCAATGCCCCTCATCTCCGGCGGCGTAATTGATTCGATCGGCATGATCGGCCTCGTGGCTTTTCTTGAAAGCCGCTATGAAGTCGAATTTATGCCCAGGGAAATCGATGTCCATAATCTGGATACCATTGAGCAGATCGAAGAAGTGATGCGTAAGAAACTGGCCTCAGGTAGCTACGCGCCACCACAGATAAAATGCGATCAATCCGGTGAGGCCTAGCCGTGAGCATTCGCTGGAAGCTGCGCGGACTGGCACTCCTGCCAACCCTGCTGCTGGC
The DNA here is from genome assembly GCA_049515455.1 of Occallatibacter sp. Classification (GTDB taxonomy): domain Bacteria; phylum Acidobacteriota; class Terriglobia; order Terriglobales; family Acidobacteriaceae; genus Telmatobacter. Next base: position 56,250 of record JBEKUB010000016.1, on the reverse strand, counting down.
GGCTTGCGGGCGGATGCACAAGGAACCGTTTGAGAATGTCCCGCTAGCCCCCGGTCAGACGGAGCGGGTTCGCCTCTCGGAGCGCACAAACCTCGTTGTTGAGCGCGTTCGTTTCTGGTCCAACGAAATGAACGCGCCGCGCTTTTTCCTGGCTTTAGTACCCAAGACTCAATCTCCGCCCTCCGAAGTGCTCATCCTGAACCACGGGTGGTCAGACCGGCCAGAGTATCTGATGCGCCATCTCAAAGTGGACCAGGTTTACGACGAGATGCTGAGCCGGGGTGAGGTTCGCCCGGCGATCCTGATCCTGCCCGATGTTCGCTTCAGTAATTTTTATCGTGAACACTCTGACCGTTTTCCATTCCCAAATTATCTAACCTTGGTGGCGGAAGAGGTGGCAGGAACGGCGGCGCGACTTTATGCCATTCCTTTGGAGCGCCGGCGTTGGGCCATCGGTGGCTTCTCATTTGGCGGCTATCTCTCCCTCGATATTGCCAGACGCTATCCTGGCCGATTCTCCAGTGTCAGCGTGGTGAGCGGGTTTGCTGACGAAGATTGGAGTTACTGGCCATCGCAAGCGCCTCCGCCGGGCCCACTCGATTCCCAAGGCAGGGGCAAGCATACAATCGTCGTTTCTGGACCTGCCCCCCGGCTTTTTCTCGCGGTTGGAACGGGTGATCGTCTTTTCGATACAATGGTGAATATGCACCAAAAGTTAACGGAACTTGGTTTCCCCCACGTGTGGTCGACTGGGCCGGGCGGACATACGTGGAAGTACTGGTCTTCCGTACTTCCGGTGATGCTCAGGTTCCATCTTGCACCTGAACAAAGTCAGGCTGCGGCCAAATGAGAGCATTGCTCGTACAAAGCCCCGCAACGTCGCCGTGGGTCCCGCGCCGTCAGTGGGAACCGCCAAGCGTAGCAATGGCGACGATTGCCGGCCAGATCGACAACCACGATGTTAGAGTCGCCGACACAGTCGTTTGGCGCATGCAGGCCGTGCCGCGCTTTTTGAAGCTTTTGCGGGAGTTCAAGCCAGACGTCGTCGGCTTTACGTCGATGACTTTCCAGTATGACACCACAGTCGGTTTTGCCTACCTGACCAAGCAGTTCGACAGTCGCATTCGCACTGTGCTCGGCGGCTATCATGCCACCTTGTTTTCTGAAAGCATTGCCGCTGGACCTGACGCGGGCTGGTGGGATTTCCTGATGCGCGGAGAAGGAGATTTCGCGTTTGGCGAGCTGCTCGATAGCATCGAGGCCCATGGCAAGGGGATGGAAAACATCCGCGGCCTGTCTTACAAGGAAGATGGCGCCTTCCGCCACAATCCGGCGCGGTCCCTCGAAGATCTGACCAGAATCAGGATTCCTGCACGTGACAAGCGGCTCGTCAAGGGATTTCATATGTACTTTCGCCAGGCCGATGTAATCGAGACATCGCGCGGCTGCCTGCATCTGTGTAACTTCTGTAGCATTCGTGAAATGTATGGCCGCTCGTTTCGCCTCTTTCCCCTGGATCGCGTCCTGGCGGACATCGAGGACGCTTACAGCCGGGGCGCGCGCCATATCTTTTGCACCGACGACAACATAACTCTCGATATGGATCGCTTCGAGCAGCTATGCGACGGAGTCATTCGCCTGAAGTTGAAGAACCTGATGTTCACCACCCAGGCGAGCCCGATCGGTTTCGCGCATCGGCCGGACCTGGCCAAGATGATGGTTGAGGCTGGCTTTGTCTCCATCTTCCTGGGCATCGAGAATGCCTCCATCAAGAATCTGCGGACCATGAACAAGCCCAATACGCTGGATACAATTCAGCGGGGCGTTGCCGCCCTCCAGAAAGAAGACATTATCGTTATCGCCGGCATTATCAATGGGCTTCCCGATGACGACCCTGAGAGCATTCGCGAAAACTATCAGTTCATTAAGAAGATGGGGATTGCCAGTGTCATGGACCAGATCATGACGCCGTATCCCAAAACCCCATTACGCGCAGAAATGATAGAAGACAAGCGCGTCGCCAATCTATCCGATTTTCGCTGGTATGACGGCTATTTCAGCAATGTGCGCACCCGGCATCTGAGTCCTGAGGAACTCAATTTTACGCGCTGGAAGATACGCCGAGAAGTCATCGGGATGTGGCGTGCTACCAAAGCTGACTGGAAGTATTTCAAGGGGTATACCTACGTTTGGGAGCTTGGCTTGCGCCATATTGTGTGGCTCAATGAGAGACTTCTGGAATTTATATTTGGAGTCGAGGGCCGCTACAAGCTGCAAATGCGGCAGTTCCTGCAACTGAATGATTTTCGAATCAAGATCCCAGGCCGCCAAAGGGTTGAGACGTACCATCCGATCTACGGCAGCGATGCGGACCCATACCTGGACACCAGGTGGAGTCTGCTCAAACAGAGGCTGCCTTTCCCCTGGCGCAAACTGCTGAACGCGGCGACCGTCTTGAACGCAGAGACAAACAACCAGCCACTAGGACGCTAACATCGATCCTAGGAGCCAAAGGGCTCATTTGACTGGCCCGACCAAGAACTGCGGCCGACTGCTAAGTCTTTCCTATCTCTTATGTAGGAGCAGCCGCCTACTCTTTTCCTGGCAAAGGCCCGTACCCATCCTCAATCGGGAGAGCCGGCTATAGTATTCACCTGACAAGACTCCGTCGCTCTCGAAACTGACAATCGCGCAATAATCCACTGTGCCGTGGTTGGTAGCGAAGAGCAGGTACAGGCGCTTGCCGCTGACGACTCCGTCCAGATTGTATCCGCCGCCGGAACCGCTGACATCCCGGCTTCCCGTGACCTGGTCAAGGCGCAATTCGCCAAACTCCGAACTCCATGTGCCACTGACATTAATTGCAGCAGGATCTGTTTGTTTATCAAGCCAATCCTTGCCTTGCTTCTCCAGCGAGCCCGCATTCAAAGCGGCCGCGCAAACAAGCACCAAGCCGGCAACCGACAAACCTCTCAATAACTTCTTCATTTACTTTCACCTTTCAAAAAAATCGAGCGGCGCAATCGGGCGTTCACTTCACGCCACTCGAAAGCGTGAAGGACGAGAGGAAGGGCGCGTACGTCAACTCGCTGCGAGATGACGCCCGCTCCGACATCTACTTCTTGCCTTTCAGCTCTCCCGTAACTTCAACTTGCAACTTCTTTCCTACTCCCTTCAACGCCTCATTGAGATAACCTCTCAACCCCCAATCGTTTCCGTAGTAAGGCCTTATCGGAATCGATCCAATTTCGGTGTTCGTCTTAGGATCGATGAAGTGGATGGCGAGAATCAGATGATAGTTGTCGTAGTCCACATGGACATCCGAGAACTTAATGTAGAGATCGCATCCCGCGGCATTCACGTCATCCTTGTTCTTGGCCGCAACCAGGGTTTTACCCGGCAGGTAGGTTGCCAGTAGATTCGAGTTAAAACTGGCGTTTAAGGAATCGATAACATTTGTCCAATCGGTTTTGGTCGTATAACCGTGCGCGCCCCAATCATCTGCGCCCAGATCGACCCAGCCGATAAAAATGCGGTTCATGTTCCGCATATCTGCGGTTGTTTCCTTGTCCTTGTATTCCTTGACGTTGTGGCGGCCGGCCATGAGAGGCGATGGAAGAGCAAGGCAAAGCATGAGCAAAAATGCTGAAATGAAATACCGTTTCATGGGCTATTCTCCTTTTGTTTTCTTCACCGTGTCGATTTTTGAAAATACGTACAAGAAATCTGTTTATCCAGCTTCCGATTCACCTGATCCAATTCCTATTCCGTGCAACCCGTCAGGCCGCATAAATGCTATCTCATTCCCCGCCGAGAGCGGCTATAGTGGCTTGTTCAATTTCGTGCACCGTTCCGCCGATAAAAGTTAGTCGCACTGGAAATCCTGTGGGCGTATCGGCGGTATTGCCTTCGGCAGCTAGAACGCTCCGATCCTGCCGCGGAAACCAGGTTTCGACTTTTACTCCGTTCTCTTCCATTGTAGTAATTTTAAGCGGAGCACCCACCACGCTGAATGCCTGCTCGCTTGTCATGCCTGCGATAACTTTACGTGCGGCGATGGCCTGCCGGATCTCGGCAGGCCACTCCGGATGCTCGTCCTGAAGCGGCACTTTGGAGAATGTCCGGTTGAAGGCCCTGGTAAAATCATCCAGGTTTTTGATGTGAATGAAGTCAACCAGCATCTCGTAGGCGTCGGGTGCCACGCCCTCCATCCACACCTGCACTGTGTCCTCTTTGTACAGAAGCTTTCCATAACGCACAGGGTCATTGGGAGACAGGCCCCAAAAAACCTTATCGCGTTTCCTCTTCGGAGGTAGCGCCAGCTTGCGTTCGACGCTATACCCATCAGGCGAGACCTCCAGCAATGAGTCCAAATGGTGAATTGCCGCTGCGATGCCGAATCTTCCTCTTCCATATATGCAGGGTGCGTCGAGGCGCAGATAGAGCGTTCCAGAAATCATGCTCTGGGCTTTCGCATGTTCAGGAACGGACAACTGCGCGTGGACGAACAGCGATGCACAAAATAAAAAGAGAAAAAGTACTCCCACGCACCTGCTCAATTCCTTATAACTCCCCATGTGTTGCCACTTTCTCATTCCAGCTTTTGCCGGAGATTCACGATTAAATTCCGGCTCTCCGCAATACCAAGAGGAGTGTATTTGGAAACCACCGCTCAAATCGACTTTCCCGGCCTCGCTGCAAAGCTCAAGCCTCAACCGCTGCCAGAACAAATTCGAGCAAGCTCGCGCCGCGCATTCGCCATTTTGGAGAACGCTCCAGCAGCACAGGCCAACTTATTTCAACTCTTTCAACCGACCGTCGACGAATTTCACCTGAATAGGAAAGCCAGTCTGCGCAGCCAGTTTCGTATGGGCTCCATGCTTCGTATTCCATCCAAGAACCTCGCCCACGTCCTGACGAAGCATCCAGGTTTCGGTTTTGGCTCCGTTCTCTTCGCCTGCAGTAATGCTGAGTGGGGCGCCGACCACGATTCTGGCTTGCTCCGCCGTCATCCCCACGACCAGCTTGCCTGAGGCAATCGCGGCCCGCACATCGGCAGGCCACTCAGGATGCTCATTCTGCAGGGGAACTTTTGAAAAAGCCAGGTTAAATGCTTCGGTAAAGTCATCCAGGTTCTTGATCTCTATAAAGTCAACAGAGAGATCGACGTTGAGATCGGTCCGCTCACACCAAACCACCAGGATTCCTTTCTCGGATACAAGCTTGCAACGGCTCACGGGCGTGTTCGCCAGAAATCCCCAATAGACTTCCTCGTTCTTGAGATGATAGCCATTCCTCATGAGGTGCTTGAGCGGCTCGGCCAGCTTGCGATCCGCGCTGACACCGGTAGGACTGGCCTCCAGCATCGATTCCGAATAGGTAGCCCAGGCGCCAACGCCATACTTTTGCGGAGCTTGAACCCGCAGATACAGGGTCCCGGAAATCGTATTTTTTGCCGCCTCGTGATCTTCCTTGGACAATTGCGCCCGTGCTACGAGTGGCGTAATAAAGAAAAACAGCAGCACCGCGAACTGGCATACACGCTTTTCGTGAAAAGTCATTTGAGGTCTCCTCTCTCTGGTATCGATTGTTCACAGGACGCTGGCCCGGCTGGATTATTCTTGAAGCCCGCACACAGGCTGCTGACTTACACTATCTCGACGGCGGACGACACGGTGGGCCCGAATCCTTGAATAGCTCTGAAGTGTGGAATTGTAATGGCTGCAAGCGGTACAGTGTCAAGGGCATATTGAAAGAGAGTGGTAATAACAGAGTTACAGTAAACCAGTGTGAGTTGAAGATAGCAGCCTTTGTAGTATGTGCAGTTTGGGATTGGGTGACAGTGTGATCTGCATCACTGCTCAGATGCGTGAAGAGAAGAGAATGAGAAGCAGAGAGCGGTTTCTTCTTGCGGTGGCCTGCCGCCCTGAATTCGGTAAACCTCCGGTCAGCGAATGTGTGTCTCAGTATAGGCCTTCGCCATCACTATTTAGCAGGCTCAGATTTGCCAATCAAGGCTAACTAATATGGCCAAATGAGGCTTCAGACGAATGAACTGTGTCATAAATCCCACCGGCTCTCTTCTTCCAACATTCGAGGAAGCTGTGACGCAGTTGAAGGCTGCGGAACGAATGAAGCTGCTGGAGGCCGCAGGGCTTATCGAGAAACCTGTCGAGCACTTTCACCGTCCTCCTGAGCGACCCTTCACCGTTGAAGAGCGAGATCAGGTAACTATTCTCTTTGGAGGCTTTACATGGAAGCACGAACGCTTCATTGAAGCTATTCTGAAAGGTTCAGGCTATCGCTGCCAGATGCTGCCGAATCCAGATGTGGCCGCTTTTACGATCGGCAAGGAATACGGCAACAACGGCCAATGCAATCCCACTTATTTTACGATCGGCAATCTCATCAAGTATCTTCAGTCACTGGAGAGTCAGGGGATTTCGCGTAGGGAGATTGTTGACAGGTACATCTTCTTCACCGCCGGTTCGTGCGGGCCCTGCCGCTTCGGCATGTATGAGTCAGAGTACCGGCTGGCACTGGACAATGCGGGCTTTGAAGATTTTCGAATCTTGCTTTATCAAGCCGATCAGGCGATCAAGACGGCTTCAGATAATCCTGGCTTGAATTTCACTCTGGATTTCAATCTTGGCGCGCTCAACATGCTGAACCTCGGTGACGTAATCAACGATATGGTCTACCAGATACGTCCCTACGAGGTCGTGCCAGGCGCTACGGATGAGGCAATCGAAGAAATTGTGAGTCAGCTCAGCAGTTTTCTCGAGACCCGAAAGCGGTACGAGATCCTCGAACGCACCCCCGGATGGGTCTCCCGATTCGTGGCCCGCAACAAGAAGCTCAATGGGACTCTCAACACGGCGGGCAAGATCCTTGATCATCTCTATAGCGAGGAATTCGTAAGCAGAATGCATTTGGCGCGAAGACGGCTGAATCAGATCGAAGTGGACCACACCCGCGTAAAGCCGGTGGTCAAGATCGTTGGGGAATTCTGGGCGCAACTTACGGAAGGCGACGGCAACTTCAAAATGTTCTCCTTTCTTGAAGAGGAAGGCGCGCAGGTATGGATCGAGCCAATTAGCGGCTGGATCACTTATCTTCTTTATCAGTCCCGTGCCGGATCGGAGACGAAGAGGGGCATTGATGTTCCTTATCCAGATGCCCGGTGGTGGGAGTTGAAGAAGAAATTATCCAACGATTGGAAGTTTCGCAAAAAGTGGCTATTGTTGCGATTGAGTGAAGACATTTGGACCTATGTGTTTGCCCGCACCGCCAGCCACATGGGAAAAATCACACCGCGTTTGGTTCCGCAACGAGTGCTGGCCAGGATGGCGCATCCCTTTTATCACTCGCTGGCGCGCGGCGGCGAAGGGCACTTGGAAGTGGCTAAGAATGTGTATTACACAACCAACAGATTGTGCCACATGGTGCTGGCATTGAAGCCGTTCGGCTGCATGCCGTCTTCACAATCCGATGGCGTGCAGTCGGCGGTGGTGAACCGCTTCCGGGAGATGATCTTCCTACCGATCGAGACATCGGGCGAGGGAGAGATCAACGCGCAAAGCCGCGTCCAGATGGCCCTGGGCGAAGCGAAAATCAAGGCCAAGGCAGAATTCGAGCGGGCGTTGGCTTCGACGAGCAGGAATCTCGAAGAGATCAAGGATTATGTTGCCCAACATCGGCAATTGCGGAGCCCTCTCTATCCAGTTCCACACCGCAGGGGAATCGCTGGGGTTGCCGCGAACTTTGTTTTGCACGTCGGCAGCCTGATGGATGGCAAAGCGCGCCTGGCCAAGCTGCCGGACGAGATCTGAGCGGGAGATTCTCTGAATAACAAATCACATTTCGAGAACTTCGCCAGTAGCCGCCCATTTACATCTTTAGATGGGGACGGTCTCTCTTGCCTTCTTTACGCTGGCCTGGACGTTGGGTCCACCACGGTGAAAGCACTGGTCATCGAAGCCGAAAGCGGACGCATTCTCTGGCGCGATTATCAGCGCCACGACACACGCCAGGCAGAGAAACTGCTTGATTTTCTTCGTCGCATGGAGATCGAAACCGGTATGGCTCCCGGCAATTGCCGTATTTTTATCACCGGCTCCGGCGGCAATGCTCTCAGCAATCTTATCGGCGCCAAGTTTGTGCAGGAAGTGAATGCTGTCGCGCTCGCCGTAGAGAAGTTGCACCCGGAAGTGAACTCCGTAATCGAGCTCGGTGGTCAGGACGCCAAAATCATCATCTTCAAACAAGATGGAGATCGTGGCCGAAGGAAGAAAATTCCATCGATGAACGATAAGTGCGCGGGAGGTACCGGCGCGGTCATCGACAAAATCAACGCCAAGTTGATGATCCCATCCGACGAGCTGTGCAATCAGGCCTATAAGGGAATCAGGGTGCATCCCGTCGCGGGTAAGTGCGGAGTTTTCGCGGAGACTGACATCAACGGTCTGCAGAAACAAGGCCTTCCAGTTGAGGAATTGATGGCCTCGCTCTTCGACGCCATTGTTCTGCAAAATCTCACTGTGCTCACACGTGGTCACACGCTGAGGCCCCATGTGCTCCTGCTGGGCGGCCCAAACGCTTTTATTCGCGGTATGCGCGAGGCATGGCAGCACCACATCCCACTGCTCTGGAAGGAGCGAGGGATCGAACTGTCTCCAGGCGATACTCCGGAGGAACTGATCAAGACCCCGGAAGATGCCCTGTATTTTGCCGCACTTGGCGCTGTGGAATTTGGCCGGGGCGAGAATGCTGAGATTGGTCAATACCTCGGAACGGCGCATCTTGAGCACTATGTGCTGAATGGGAGGCGGAACGATAAGGAAGCGTCGGCCGGCCATGGATTGAGTAATTCAACGAGCGAATTGCAAAAGTTCAAAATTGATTATTCGCAACCGGAATTTGTTCCAGCGACCTTCCGTTCCGGGGATCTAGTCCAAGCTTTCATTGGCCTTGACGGCGGCTCTACTTCCACAAAAGCTGTGCTCCTGTCGGAATCCGGTGAAGTTCTCTTAAAGGCCTATCAACTCTCAAACGGCAATCCGATACAGGACACTATTGAGATTTTCGGTAATCTTCGCCGCCAGGTGGAAGTCCAGGGCGCGCAACTGAGAGTTCTCGGCGTAGGCACCACCGGTTACGCCAAGGACATTCTGCAACGAGTCCTGCAAGCCGACGTGGCTTTGGTTGAAACTGTGGCTCATACTGAATCGGCCCTTAGCTTTTTCAATGACCCGCACGTGATCGTCGACGTTGGCGGGCAGGATATCAAGCTCATTATCCTCAGCAATGGCCGGGTAAAAGACTTCAAGCTCAACACTCAATGTTCAGCGGGCAACGGCTATTTTCTGCAGTCTACAGCCGAAGGATTTGGCATTCCTGTTGAGGACTATGCCGAGGTTGCCTTCAGCGCTGACACGATGCCTGTGTTCGGGTATGGATGCGCGGTGTTTCTGCAGACGGATATCGTCAACTTTCAGCGCCAGGGATGGCGCGCTGAAGAAATCCTGGCCGGGCTGGCTACGGTGTTGCCCAGAAATATCTTTCTGCATGTGGCCAAGGTGCCGAGCCTCGCCGCCCTGGGCACGCGTTTCATTCTGCAGGGGGGGACCCAGAACAATCTTGCGGCCGTGAAGGCGGAAGTGGATTTTCTGTATGCCAGCTTGCGCTCCGCAGGGAAGAAGCCGGAGATTTTTGTTCATCCCCACTGCGGCGAAGCGGGAGCGATCGGCACTGCGATCGAAGCTATTCGGTTGTGGCGCAAAGGCCACTCAACCAGCTTCATCGGCATGGATGCTGTGAGTCACATTCACTACCGCACCACACACAACGAAGGGACGCGCTGCCATTTTTGCAAGAATGCCTGCCAGCGGACTTTCCTCGATGTTCAGACCGGGCAGCAGGACGACTGGGTGGAGCCGGCTTTCCGCTCCAGGATCGCGCTGAAACCCGGGGAGCAGCGCATCATCGTCGCCGGCTGCGAGAAGGGCGCGGTGGAAGATGTCGCGGATATGCGCGGAATTCAAGCGCTCATTGATGAAACCAAGGGAGCTAACCCTAACCTGGTGGAAATGGCGGCGCGTGAAGTGTGGCGCTCACGCCAGCCGGAGTTGATCGCCGATCCAATTCCGACCCATGCCTGGACCGCCGCAGGACGCAGCCGCATTTCGTTGATGAAAGGGCGCGCAGAGCTACGCATCGCCATTCCTCGCGTTCTGAATATGTATGCCTACGCGCCACTTTTCAGCTCTTACCTCGAAAGCCTTGGTGTGCGGGCGGAGAACATTGCCTATTCGGATTACACAACAGCTGAGCTATATCGTGCTGGATCGAGCCGCGGTTCGATTGATCCCTGCTACCCCTCAAAGATCGCCATCGCGCATGTCCACAATCTCTTGTTCAAACAACATCAGCGCAAACCGATCAACGTGATTTTCTTTCCCATGTTCGACGTGTTGTCCTCGCCGTTGGTGAACGTGAGGGCAAACAACGCCTGTCCGACATCCGCTATTACTCCTGAAACCGTGGAGGCGGCTTATACAAAAGAAACCGATCTTTTCGCCGAACGAGGGATTCGATACGTGCATCCGCTGGTGAATCTGGTAGAGCAAAAGCTCTTCGCGCGCCAGATGTTCCAGGCATGGGGGCAAATATTAGGCTTAACGCTGGAAGAGAATCAACACGCCGTCGAGACCGGCTTCCGTGAGTTGGGTAGGTACGAAGCCGGCATCCGCCGCCATGCTCGCGAGGTTCTCGACCAGATCGAATCGCAGCATAAGATAGGCATCGTGATGCTGGGACGGCCCTATCACCACGATCCCGGCATCAACCATGAAATCCTCGAGCAATTCCAAAAGTTGGGCTACCCGATCTTTTCGCAGAGCACCTTGCCGCTTGATGAGGATCTGCTCGAAAGATTATTCGGCGAGGAAGTACGCGCCGGTGTGATCAGCCACCCGCTTGATATCTCCGACGTTTGGAAAACCGCATTTTCCACTAGTTCAAACCATAAACTCTGGGCCGCCAAGTTTACCGCACGGCATCCCAATCTGGTTGCTGTGGAGTTATCCAGTTTCAAATGTGGCCACGACGCACCCATCTACAGTGCGATTGAGCAGATCGTCGAGCGTTCGGGCACGCCCTATTTTTCATTCAAGGATTTGGACGAGAACCGGCCTGCCAATTCCATCAAGCTTCGCGTTGAAACCATCGACTATTTCCTGAAGCGCTATCGGGATGACCTGCTGAGCCGGAAAGAAAAAGTAGCCGGGATCGAATTACAATTGACGAAATTTGAGAAAAGGCTGCGCGAGGACGCTGCTGAACTCGTCTAGCACTGGTGTTCCGCACGTAGAAACTGCGCGATCCGATTGCGCGCAGCCGCGGAGCCGCAGAGGCTCAATTTCAACTTCGCTCGGAGATGGTCAAAAGCGTTCCTGGTTGTGGCGGAAACCGGAAAATGTTCGCCGTATCCAAAAAGCAGTTCAGCACAGGCTCTCGCCACCGAGCCGGAGGCGTTGGCTGACGCGACAGCACTCAGATCAAAGAAAAGAGACGATGTGAAAGTAGGTAGCGCTTCACGATTGCGGATCTTTTCCAATTCCAGCACATCCAGGGTAAACGAACGTGCCGCAAGCAGCCGGCACAGGGAGTCAGCCATGGGGAAGGTCACGCCTTGACGGGCATCGCAGAAGAGCCGCGTCCCGCGTGAGTCCGTTTGCTGCCGTAGTTGGCCCAATGTCCAGTGCCAAAGCCTCATCGCGCACGTCAGATTGTGAATACCCATGCCGGACAGACGCTGGCCATGCCGCTCCAAGTCCTCAGTCCAAGTTTGAAAAGTCTCAAGAAACTCACCGTCAATCATGGCGGCCGAGACCAGCCGGCGCTGGAGCGCTTCCGGCCCAAGATAGAGCGCCTCGATCTGTGCGTCCAAAAGTTTGTCGCGGATGAAGCCCGCGCTGCCGTCAATCGGCCAGCAACCCTCAAACGCCGCCGCATGTCGAAGCATCACGGTGGCACTGCTTGTACTGAAAAGCTTTGCCGCTGAAGATAGAAGGGCCGATTGACTCGTAAGTTTGCGCGCTGGGTCTTTCCGGCAATCCAGTTCATCGGATAGGCGCGCGGCAGAAAAGCCCAGGGACGCTGCTGCCTCGCCCGCTGCCCACAATTCCACCATCTGCTCCCAGCACTCCGGCTCCCCCGTTGTCTGGCCAGTCGGATTGATCAGAGGCTGCACGACGGAGAGTAGTTTGGAAGCGGTCATGATGCTCAGGATGGCGCGATTTCTACGAAAGGTGGGCTCCAACAGGCGGCGATGGTCATAGTTAGGAACCACAACTCCATCGATCATTCTGTAATCGCCAACGATGCGGGAGGCAGGCACTCTTAAATCGAAGATTGGGTTGGTTGTCGATGCCAACTGATGCCCTATCTTGCGCACTCGCGAACCACGATTGAACTCGCCCGCATCCCCCGGTTCGAGAATCACCAAACAACTGCCCCGTACGCGGTCGGTGTATCCCTGCACGGCAGCCACCACAAAATCCGCAAAATCCATGTGGCTGATAAAGCGCCCGCGTTTGCGAATCTCCAGCATCGGCTCGCTTCCGGGAACCCATTCGGCAGTTTGAAAGCCTCCTGAAAGAAACGTAGCGTCGGAGCCCGCTCCGGGGATCGGCTCAGTCAGGCAAAGAGCAGCATGACGTCGATCGGAATTGTCGAGATAGCGGTCCTTTTGCTCTTTCGTACCAAAATCAAGAATGGACATTTGTGCCAAGCTTCCAGACAGGCATAACGTCGCCGCTCCCCCATCAATCCAGGCCAATTCCCAGGCCGCCAACGACAATGCCGTGGCTATTCCATGGTCCGTCGACGAAAGAATTGAAGTCAGGCCATTCGCATCCAGTGAGGCAAGTATGTTCGCCTTTTCAGCAGTCCATTCACAGCCGGACCGTGCGCCGGCAACCAACTGCGGAGCAACGGCCTCCCGGGCCACGCGCCGTGCCGTATGGGCGGTCGCAACCAAGTCTGCACGATCCGCGACTCGCCATAGGTTCCAATGGACGTCATCCCACCATAAAGCAGCCATCTTCTGCACTACTGCGGGTCCCTGGGAAGACTGCACTCCGCAAGATAAGCCTGCGGGTTCATTAACGTCTGGGCGCGGGCGAGGATTCTTGCCATGTGGCGAATGTGACGCAGATCGACATTGCGCAACCACTGCCACCACTTCTTTCTGCCGCCGGCATTGAGCACGGTGCGCCGCCAGGTCTCGCAGTAGAGTTCGAAGAAGCGCTCGACGGGTAGGCGAGGCTTCCAGAGAAGATGGTGCAGATCGAATTGGTTCCAGTCCATAACTTCCAGTTTCACCTTGATATGCTCGAAGTAATGCGTGCCCGGCAGAGGTGTGAGAATGGTAAAGCCAGACCGGTAGAGCCGGTGAGTTTCTACAAAGTCCCAAAGATTTGAGAAGTCGTCCTCAGAGAAATCCGGATCTACGATGAAGTTGCCTGTTACCCCGAATCCGCATTCTCTTGCTACACGGATAGCCTCCAGGGTTTTCGAAATATCCGTGCCTTTATGCAACGAGTCGAGCCCTTTCCGGGTTGGCGATTCGAAGCCGAAGAATATATCGAAGTTCCGGGCCAGCGGCCGCCAGAGGCGCAGCAGGTCGGCGCTTTCGCTAACCAGGTCGACGCGCGACTGCACCAGGATCCAGTTCTTGCGCTCACCGGAAGCCAGCAATTCGCGCGCCAGTTCCTCGCTGCGAGTTGGATTTGCCCAGAACAAATCATCGATGATGAAGACGTTCTTTCCAATATGTTCAAAATCCGTGCGCACATTTCGCGCAGCATGATGGCGGCAGGAACCTCTGTAGTATTGCCAGACCGAACAGAATTTACAGTGGTGCTTGCACCCGCGAGTAGTTTCCAGCGTCCAAACCGGCATGTAATTCAAACAGACGTAATGCATTCGGTAGGCTTCTACCGCGGCGCGATCCGGGCAAAGAGATTGATCAAGATCCAGCCATTCGTGGGCGTTTCCCGTGGAGGCAAACTTCCCTTCCCCCGCGGGCAATAGCAAGCACGGCACATCGTGAAGCGGACGATGCTGCGCCAAGGCATCGCATAGGGCAGGCATCGTGCTCTCGCCTTCGCCGGTGCAAATTGCGTCCACCGCACTGCTCTGCTCCAGCGCTCTTGGAAACGAAGCCGCCGCGTGTCCGCCAACGGCCACGAAGATAGCCGGATCCAACTGCTTGATTTCCGCGGCGAGTTTTACCGTATCGGCCGCGTCAAGAATATGCACGCATGAGATGCCCACTAACTCCGGCCGAAATGACTTTACAATCAGCCCTATAGATCTGCGCTCGAAGGCTAGATCCATGATGCAGGTCTGATGCCCGCGTGCGCCAAGCGCAGCCGAGATATATTCAAGGCCCAGCGGCTCGGTCCGAAAGAATGGGGCCAGACCAAAATGAGCTGCAGTGGAGCGCGGTGTGACGAGCAGAACTCTCATTCCGGAATCACCTCATGCATCTTTTGAGATAATCTATACCTATACTAAGTTATATGCAGGTGGCCCGTAAAGTCCTTGGAAGAGAAGTAGGCGTCAACCTTGCACTGTAGACCTTCAGCTGCTCGCATCGCGGGAACCCGGTGCTAGAATGGTGCCACAAATTCCGCGAGTATTCTTTCATCCGGGTATGATTGAAATGAAAAGATCCGTGAGCTTTTACTTATTATTTTTAGTGACCAACGCCTCATTGGCGCTGTTATTTCCGTTTACACTGTTCCGGTTAATTGCTGTAACCGTTATTTATGCCTGCGGTACTGGGGTCATGCTTTATCTGCTGTTTCACCCTCGCAATCAATGGCTGGTTGCAAACCGCTCGCGGGTGGAGAATGCCAATTGTGTGGCCCTGACCTTCGACGACGGACCCAGCCCAATTGATACGCCTAGGTTGCTGGATTTGCTTCGTGAAAAGAACGTGAAAGCTACATTCTTTGTGGTTGGAAAGCGTGCAGAGCGGTATCCGGAGGTCGTGCGCCGAGCCTGGAAAGAAGGGCACTTGATAGCGAACCATACCTGGTCGCACCGGCCCTTATTTTGCTTTCTTACGCCGGGGCGTCTGCGGGCCGAGATCAGGCTTGGTTCAGAGAGTATTCGCCGCATTTGCGGTTTTGTGCCGCGTTATTTTCGCTCGCCGGTCGGCCTGCGTCATCCTCTCCTGGGGCCCTGTCTCAAGCAGGAGGGACTTGAGTATATTTCCTGGAGCATTCGTACTTTTGATACATTCACCGATAACTCGAGCGCACTTTCTTGCCGCATTTTGAATCGCGTGACTGGTGGAGACATCGTCCTGCTGCATGACCGCTTGCCGGGGGGAACCGATGCAATGCTCGAGGCGTTGCCCGGAATTATCGATGAACTCAGGCGTCGCGGATTAAAATTCGTTCTCGCCGGTTCGCGCGACGATGCTTGCTGAACTACACTTGAAGGATATTCATGCAAACCTGCGCGCTCATTCCCGCGTTCAATGAAGCTCCGCATATCGCCAAGGTGATTGCGGGGGTCAGGCGGCATATTGAAAAAGTCGTTGTGATCGATGACGGTTCCGGCGACGGAACGGCGGATGCGGCCCGGACCGCTGGAGCGATTTGCCTGGAGTCGAAAACCAATAGCGGCAAGGGATCGGCTCTTCGCACCGGCATTTCTTATGCGCTAGCTCAGGGCGGCTTTACTCACGTAATCACACTCGATGGCGACGGCCAGCATTTGCCTGAAGATATTCCCGCCATGCTTCGAGTAGCCGAAGAGTCGGGGGCGGACATCGTGATTGGCGCTCGCCCTTTCGATTGTGCACTTATGCCCCGTGCACGCTATTATTCCAATACGATCGGCAGCCGGTTTACCTCTGCCCTGGTGGGTCGCAAAATCGACGATAGCCAATGCGGCATGCGCCTTTTCCGATTGGATAAGCTTGGCGCAATCAAGTTACGCAGCCGGCGATACGAATTTGAAATGGAAGTGCTTATAAAAATGGCCCGCGCGGGGTGCACGATCGCCCATGCACCGATCCGCATGGTTTACGACAATGGCCAGGCGCGCTCCAAGATGAAACCTATCCGAGACACGGTGCGTATCTGCCTATGGTCGATGGCATTTCGCTTTCTGGGAGCGTAACATGACCACGCGATTCGGACTAATCTGGCTGGCTTTATTCCTTATTTTTCCCGGAGTGACGGCGGCCCAAGGCGACGATCTGCTAATGCGCATTTGGGATGGAGTTCAGCAGGCACAGAAGAGATTCACCACCGGCTGCGGCACCGTCACCGAAACCCGCACCTCTCAACTGATGGTAAAGCCCATGGTGCTCCACGGCAGGTTTTGCGCCGAGGGCAACGCTCAGTTCATGCTCGAATATTTCGCACCCAATGCCCTTCGCATCCGTTTCAGCGGGAACTATCTCAATGTTACGTCTGGCGGAAACACAGATGTTCTAGAGGTCGGCAGCAACGTCCGGCACGCTCAATCCTTCTTCAGCAGGGAAAATTCCATCGAAAACCTGAAAAAAGATTTCACCATTTCCGTGCGGGAGGAGAGCCGTGATTATGAAATGAGGCTCGTCCCCCGGACAGACGCGTTTCACCGCAGGTTAAATTATATGGTGGTGAAGCTAAGCAAATGGGAATTTCTGCCCCAATCGCTGGAAGTGGACGGCAAGAGCGGGGTAAACAGCGTGTTTGCCATCGATGTTACGTCAGTGAACTTGAAGATACCCGCTGAGACCTTTGAGGTAAT
This sequence comes from Occallatibacter sp., assembly GCA_049515455.1. Lineage (GTDB taxonomy): Bacteria > Acidobacteriota > Terriglobia > Terriglobales > Acidobacteriaceae > Telmatobacter. The sequence continues at coordinate 39,429 of JBEKUB010000016.1, read as the reverse complement.
CAAGCCGAAATGATTGAGCGAGACGAGATCGAGAGCATGATTCCTCATCGGCCGCCATTTCTGTGGATCGACCGGGTCGAAGAGCTGGAGCCGGGAGAACGCTGCGTAGCAGTGAAGTTTGTCGATCCGGCTGATCCGATTTTTGCCGGGCACTTTCCCGCCAAGCCAATTCTTCCCGGCGTTCTTATCATTGAAGCCGTGGCGCAGACGGCCGGAGTGATGCTGGGATCAGCCGCTCCGCAAGGAGATGCGGGAATTGCGCTGCTTGCGGCCGTAAGTCGTTTCAAATTTCTCAAGCCGGTGATTCCCGGGCAGCAGCTGCGCATCGAAACCATGAAGTTGACCGGCGCAGGGAAGATGGCTTTGATCAGTGGAACTGTATATGTGGGAGAAGAAATGGTAGCCAGCGGCGAGTTATCGGTGGTATCAACTTAGGAAGCAGGTAAACGAAAAGGGAAAAGTCCTGGTGACTCCAAAGCTTCAGGCTCATGTGCGGCAGTTTTTCACCACGTTGCTTACGGAACGGCTTAATCCGGGCCGTGCTGCCGCGGCCGTGTTTGTGGGCATATTCATCGGCATCGTGCCGATCTACGGGCTCCAGACCGTGGCAGCGCTTGGCCTCGCGGTTCTGTTCCGGCTAAACAAGCCGTTGACCTTTGCCAGCACTTTCATCAACAATCCCATTCTCCAGCCTCTGATTGTTATCTCTTCCGTGGAACTAGGCTGCTTTGTTCGTACCGGCGCTTTCCAGCCTTGGAGGCTGTCCGCCCTAACTGGCGCGCACATCAAAGAAGATCTTCTGTCCTGGCTGATTGGCAGCCTAGTGCTTGGCATACTCGTCGGCGCTGTGGGCGCCGCTATTACCGCGGTGATTCTTTTACTGAGGGCGCCGGGCAATCCAGCACTACGTGACCGCATTCAATTTGTGAACCGCACGTTTGCCCAATCCGCACGATTCGACCGGGGATTTGTCCGCTGGAAGCTGAGACTGGATCGAATCTTCGGCTTGCTTGAGGGCGAAGGACTGGGCTCGGGAACGGTTGTAGATCTTGGGTGCGGATACGGCATGGCTCTCTGTTTTGAGGCCTTCGGCGACAACAACCGGCGCCTGGCCGGGTGCGACTTAAATGCGCATCGGATTGCCGTTGCTCGGGAGGCTCTCAGCGCTCTGAACGCAGAGGTGAGCGTCGCGGACGTTCGTCAATTTGAAATTCCGCCTGCGGGCCTGATTCTGATTTTGGATGTGCTGCAATATTTGTCCGCTGATGAGCAACTGGCATTGTTGCAGCGCTGCTGTTCCGCGCTTACGCCCCATGGACGGTTGATCTTTCGCGTTCACGATTGCGAGCGCGGCCTGTGGTCGGCGATCACCATGGCCTTCGACCGTCTGCTGTTCACCTTCGATCGGGTCGGCATGCGCCCCTTGATGCTCTCTCCCGCGCAGTACCAAAATTTGCTGGAGAGCGCTGGAATGCAGGTTGAAACTCGCCGCTTCAGAAACCTCTTGCCTCTGGCTCATATTCTGTTTGTTGCGAAGAGACCTACTGCGGAGAGCGCACCATGATGGCCCGCTTCATGCGCCTTGTTGGCCGTCTGGTGATTGGCCACCCGGGGATGGTGACTGGCGTTTCTCTCGTCCTTACGATCTTTCTCTACGCAAACATTCACAACCTTCGCACCGGGACCGATCTGACCGATATGTTTGGCAATCGCGACCCCCAATGGCAGGCCGCGAGCAAACTTGGCAAAGAGCTTGGTTATGGCAATCAGCTCTTCGTTCTGATCGAAGCGCAAGAGAGTGGAGCTGATGCCACCGGCGCAATGGAGGAGATGGCCGATCGTCTCACAGCTGAGATGCGAGCCAGCGGACAGTTCAAACAGGCGAGATGCGGATTGCAGGAAGAGGAACTGCTCAACGTCGTTCGGTTCTATTCCTGGAATTTTCCGTCATTCGCGCAGCCCGGACAAACTGAAGAGTTCAAGCAACGGCTGGATTCAAAGCAAATTCATCAAACCATTCGCCGCTCAGCCACTGAGTTAGTAACTCCGTTTTCCACTCTAGGGGCCAATTATTTTGTTGCGGATCCACTGGGCCTCATGGGCGTGGCCACACAGAACAGCCAAGGCTTCTCGCAGTTCGCCAGTTTCGACCTGGCATGGGGAAGCGGGAACCGGTTCTTCAGCAAGGACCATAAGGCACTGCTGATCATTGCCGAGCCCCGCCAGTCGGCCGTGGACTACAAATTTGCCGAGCAAACCGTGCAATGGACTCGGGCTCACATCCAGTCGATCTCCGCCGAGCCTGACCTCCGCGACTCTGGCGTGCGAGCCATTCCTGCCGGGGCATACGTTTACGCGGAGCAGGACCATAAGTTCATTGAAAGAAACATTCGCCGGGTTTCTTTTATCTCGATCGTCGGCAATCTGCTGTTGTGTTTGCTGGTCTATCCACGGATTCCGATGCTGCTGCTTTCACTGCTGCCCACCAGCCTCGGCATTCTGTGGACTACGGGTATTGCGAGCTTTTATCCCGGAGAAGTGAATCTAATCAGCTTATCTTTTATTGCCATCCTGGCGGGACTCGGTGATGACCAGGTTGTGCATTTCTTTAACCGCATGCCGCAGGAATGGGCAAAAGGCGGGACCCTCAACGCGGCCATGCTGCGCACGTTTGAAACCACGGGGGCCAGCATTGTCTTCTGCATTGTTACGGCGGCAACGTCTACCGCGGCCTTAGCCGCATCGGGCTTCAAAGCACTGGCCGAGTTCGGTTTCATCCTCACGGTGGGAATGTTCATGATGATGTTCCACACCCTGTTCACCGTTCCCGCGCTGATGCAGCTCTGGGGGCGGTTTTCCAAGCCGCGCGCGCCAGAGACCATTACATTCCGATTTCTTCCTTTGATGGCGCAAAAGTCCGTCGACCTTGTTGGCCGGCACACTCGGCTCGTCGTCGCTTTTTCATCGGCAATATTCCTGCTGTCGGTCCTAATGCTGCCGTCTATCCATCTCGGCGGACGATTCGACATCGACGGTGGCGCCGACAACCCTGCCGCTGTTGCGCAGAGTCGCCTTTCCGCAAAGTTCGGCATCGAGGGCAGCCCGGACGTGCTGTTGATTGCGGGCGGCCAGCAGGAAGTGCTCGAGCGAGCTGAGCAGCTGACCGCAGGCCTTGAAATCTATCGGCGGCAAGGCGCGTTAAAATCCATCTTCAGCCCCACCAACCTGCTGCCTTCGGTTCGCACACAGAGTCAACGTGCGGCTTCACTGGCAACTATCGACTTCGCCGCGTCGGCCCGCGCGTTAGAGGATTCATTACGCGAAAATGGCTTTCGGATAGAGCCGCACCAGGCTTATATTGAGCAGCTACGAACGCTTGGTCAAGGAGCTGATCCTGTCACTCTGGAGAAGGCCGCCGGCTTCCTTCCGTCTGGTCTGCTAGACAACAGTATCCGCAAAACTGCGGACGGAAGCTACGTTGCTGCAATTGCCTACTATGCTACCAATCCCAATGACACCCAGGCGATTCCCGACTCAGTGCTGGACTCGTGGCGGCATCAATTTGGCCCGTTCGTGGATTTTTCCTTCGAGAAAATCAACCGCGATATGGAGAGCAGGATCCTTCACGACAGCCGCAGAGCATTGGTGTGGACGGCGGCCGCGATCACTCTGATGGTCTATCTCTGTTTCCGTAACTTCCGCGTTTCGCTGGTCGTATTGATGCCCATCGTATTCGCGATCATCGTAACTTTCGGATTGTTGAGGCTGGCAGGGCATCACTTCAGCTTCATGTCGATTACCGCCATTCCGCTCATTATCGGGATTGGCATTGACAATAGTATTCATCTGGTCCGTCGCTACCTTGAGAGCGAGCAGAACAGCATCCTCATCATCGCAAAGGCTTCAGGCGCGGCGCTGATTCAGTCAAATCTGACTACCATCGTCGGCTTTGGCGCACTTATGGCATCAAGTTTCGCGCCGCTTGCCGAGTTGGGGCTTGTAACTTCACTCGGAGTCGCCCTCGCTCTGGCCGGTGGCCTCTGGATCGTTCCCGCTGTCATCTTCATTGGAGAAAGTAAAAAAAGACCCGAAAGCCAGCAAGCCGACATCGGCGACCGACGAACTCATTGAAATCCTCTCGAAATGAGTGGTCCAAGCGCTCTTTGATGAAATCGCACCTCCTAACCCCGGCATATATGCCAAAGGTGGAAGGTGCGACCTCAAACTTCTCCTCACTCGCTCCAATTTATATTCAGCTTCTTTCTCTTCTCCATTTCTAGAAGGCCGTGTAGGTGTAGTTGGCGTATTGCCAGACCCCGTCGATGAGCGAATAGAGCCTTGCGTAGACTGTTTCGCCGTTACTTGGCAGTCCGCTCGCCGTCTCGGTTGTGGCCTTTACATTGCTCGAGTACCATGCCAGACTCTGCCTCCGGCGACGTTCCACGCAGCTACTTTGGGCTATCGCATCGGCGTGGGTACGGTAGCCGAGGCGCCCAAGTGGTAAGTGAGACCGAAGACCAGCCGCAGATCGTTCTGCCTGTCGGTAGCGGCGTTGGGCAGCTCCGTGCGCACGTACTCGGCCTCGATCAAGCGCAGGCCGAGGTGTTGCCTGAGCCGCAGATTCAAGCCCCCCCCAGTCTGTAGCGCAAACCCATTGGCGCTCGTGGTGGCCGCGTCCGCCGCCGGATAGAGGCCGTCGAAGCCATGCGTCGCGCCAGCCAGCCCCTGGACCAATATCTGCCAGCGCCGTCCGCCAACGGCATTTCTCGTCCATGTATAGCGCGGGCCGCCCATATAGGAGAGCTTGTTCACATCCACGCCCGGCACAACATTCGAGGCATGATCGCCGGTGAAGCTGGCGGCCAAGCCAAAGCCTTTCCAGAAGGTCACCGCCGCGTCCGCCCCGCCGCCCTTGAACCAGAAGCAGCATTGATCGGGCACCACCTGCGACCGTTCTACAGCAAATGTTACAGCCAGGTCCGTGGAAACCGCCGATAGCCTTTGACTCTGTTGGGCCCAGACACCGGATCCAGCCAATATGAGCGCGCCCACAAGGAGCACCTTTCCGCCATTCGATCTGCGCATCTTCAAGTTCTCCTTCTTACTCAACCGTCAAGGTAACGTTGGTATTGACATTGTTCGACAAGCCGTTCATGGTTCCGGTCACCGTCACAGTGTAGGTTTGTGACGCCTGGCCAAAGAAGCCGACGTTACTGCAGCCACTCACTCCGACCAAGGCCGCCGCGCCCACCACGAGCAGCAGCAACAGCGAGATCATGCGGTTGAAGCGCTTGCCCGATTTGCGCATCCGGCCGGCAAAGGGCAGCAACAACAGCGCCAGCAAGAATGGCGCCAGACGCGAGGCCAGAGCACCTCCCGGCTTCGAGGACGCCGTGGTCAGCGCCGTTTGGATGGTCATGGTTACCGGAGTCGCTCCCGCGCCTGCTGGAATAGGATTCGGAGAGAAGACCACGGTCCAGTTGCTGGGCAAGGCGGGTACGGCGCTATAGCTCAGGTTCACGGCGAGCGGAAATGTGATCGTGCCGAGCGGCGCCGCCTCTCCGGCGTGAGTAGCCGTGTCGACTGGGACTGCCTGCGTCGGCGTTACCGTAAAGTTGAAGACCGCCGTTCCGCCCGGCGCCACCGTTACCGTTGTCGGCGCTTGCGCGGTGACGGTCACCCCTCCAACAGGAGGTGAGGTGATGGTGTAGCTGGCCGAAGCGACCGCGCTGGTAGTTTCGCCGGCGAGCACCGCGATGGCATTGATGGTCTCCGTTGCTGAGACAGTGATCGCGCTGGAATACACTGATGAGCCGGTGGTCGGTGTCGTGCCGTCGGTGGTGTAGTAGATCGTCGCGCCGGTGGTCGAATCGCTGATCGTCACCGACTGGGTCGAAGTGTAGGTTCCAGCCACGGGGCTGAAGCTGGGCGTGGTCACCGTCGGCAGATTGATGGTGTATATAGCTTCTCCAACTGAGCTATTGTTGTCGCCGGCTGCTATGGCAAATGCCTGGAGCGTCTGCGACGCGGCAACGGCAATGGGAGTGGAGTAAACCGTTGAGGCGGTCGTCGGCGTGGTTCCGTCGGTCGTGTAGTAGATGGTCGAGCTTGCTGTTGTATCGCTGATGGTTACCGTCTGTGCCGAGGTGTAGGTGCCCGCCGCAGGGCTAAAGGTCGGCGTGGCTACCGTCGTCGTAGTACTCGATCCCGGCATGATCGCAACGGCAATGATACTCGCTTGATCGGCGCCGCCATTGGCCGTAGTGCTGGCGCACTGCCCGTAGTAAGTTCCGGCTGCGCCGGCCGCGCCGTCTTCCACGAAGAGACCCTGTGCCGAGTAACTATTCACCGCAGTCCAGGTAATTGGAACGGTGCCCGCGTACCACGAGACGTAGGATGGTATACCGTAGCACATCGACCACAGCATGTCATTTGCGGTTGTCGTGGTGAAGTTGCCCGTGGATACACTCGGGGCGGCCCAGCCTCCGATCAACGATGCTGAAGCGCTGGTGTCTAACGGAGAGGCGCCAACGCCGGAGTACTCGGTTACCGAAACCCAGGTGCCCGTGCCGCCAACTGTCGTAGCGGTGATGGTGATGCTTCCCGCGGCGGTATTCGCCAGGATAAAGGCGTCCATCGCGCCTGAATAGTCGGCCACGCCGGAAATTACACTCACCGGCGTACCCGACGAGGAGGTAACAGTCGGCGTCTCGCCCGACTGAGTGTAGATACCGATCAACAGCGTATGTCCCGCACCGACTCCGGTCAGCGTGCATGACGCACTGTAGCCCCAGGTATAGGTGCTGCTGTTGTTGCACTGCTGAACGTAAATCGGCGAGCCCGACGACGTACTAATGGTGTAAGCCGCCGAACCCACTGCGCTGTCCGTATTGCCGGACGCCGTGGCGATGGCCTCAACCGTCTCCGTTGCAGAGACCGTGATCGCGCCGGAATACACTAACGAGCCGGTAGTCGGCGTGGCGCCGTTGGTGGTGTAGTAGATCGCTGCGCCGGGGGTCGAATCGCTGATGGTCACCGCCTGTGCCGACGTGTAGGTTCCTGCCACGGGGCTGAAGACAGGCGTGGCTGCCTGCGGCAGATTGATGATGTATACAGCTTCTCCAACAGAGCTATTGTTGTCGCCGGCTGCTATGGCGAACGCCTGCAGCGTCTGCGACGTGGCAACTGTAATGGGAGTGGAGTAGACCGTTGAGGCGGTGGTGGGCGAAGTTCCGTCGGTGGTGTAGTAGATGGTCGAGCTTGCTGTTGTATCGCTGATGGTTACCGTCTGCACCGATGTATAGGTTTCGGTTCCGGGGCTGAAGGTAGGTGTGGCCACCGTGGGCGTGCTCGATCCGAAGAGCGCAACGTTAACTGTGTACCATGGATTGAAGCCTGAGCCGTTGCACTGGTCAGTGTACGAACCTGCTGCGCCTGCCGCACCATATTCAACCAGGTCGTTTACACCCGAACCCGATATGCTTGGAAGCGCGGTGAAGGCAATTGGCGTCGTCTCAACGGTTGGTGTGGATCCTGATCCTCCGCATAACGTCCACAGCATGTCATTTGCGGATGTCGTGGTGAAACTGGGTGAGTCTATATTCGTAACGTAACTCGACCCGGAATTATTGGCCGAGGTGTCCACCGGAGAGGCCGCTGTATTAGAAAACTCAGTAACAGAAAGTCCAACCTTCAAATTGGCGCTGAAATTGGCTGTTATCGTATAGCTTCCCGCAGTGGCATTCGGGAGAACATAGGCATACGCTGCGTTTTGACCAGTATTGGAAGTCACAAGCACCGGTGTACCTTGCGAAGCGGTGACGGACGTGAGAGCGGCGGACGTTGCATCTATGCCAATCACTAACGCATCCCCTGCCCCTACCGGATTCGCAAGAGTGCAGGTTATCGTCTCAGTGTAGTTAATGTAATTGGCGCATGCCTGCACGTAGACAGGGGCTGATCCTCCTCCCGCGCTAATGGTGTATGCCGCCGAGGCGACCGCACTATTGCTGTATCCGGCGGCCACGGCGATAGCTTCCAGCGTCTCAGTGGAGGAAACGGTAATCGCAGTGGTATAGTACGACGAGCCGGTGGTCGGAGTGGTTCCGTTGATGGTGTAGTAGATGCTTGCCGACGGCGTGGTGGAGGCTATAACTACAGACTGGGCCGCGCTGTAAGTGCCAGCCGCCGGGCTGAAGAGAGGCGTGGCTGCAGTGGTCGACAGGTTGATGGTATATGCCGCCGATGCAACCGCGCTGTTGCCAACGCCGCTGGCTGTTGCGAGGGCCTCCAGCGTCTCCGTTGCTGAAACAGTGATCGGAGCGGAGTAGACCGATGAAGCTGTTGTCGGCGCAGTTCCGTCGGTGGTGTAGTAGATCGTCGAGCTTCCGGTTGAATCGCTGATGGTGACCGTCTGGGTCGAAGTATAGGTTCCGGCTACAGGGCTGAAGGTGGGCGTTGCCGCAACTGTGACAGCTCCCTTGAGAGCAACGGTCATAATACTCGCGTCAAGGGCGCCGCCGTTGGTCGTAGTGGTGTCGCACTGCCCGTAGTAAGTTCCCGCTGCGCCGACCACGCCATCTTCAACAATGACGCCCTCATCGCTATAACTATTCACCGCTGTCCAGGTAATTGGCACAGTGCCCGCATACCATCCGGCGTAGGATGGTATGCCGTAACACATGGTCCACAACATCTCATATGAGGATGCCGTGTTGAAGTTGCCAGTGGATATACTGCTGGAGTTATAGGATCCGCTCAGCGATAAATCAGCACTTGTGTCAACCGGTGAAGCAGCTACGTTTGAATACTCGGTTACCGAGATCCAGGTATCCGTGGGGTCGCTTGTAGTTGCAGTTAAAGTGATGCTTCCTGATGTTGTGTTCGGTAAAATAACCGCATCCATGTTTCCCTGGTAGTCGGCCAGGTTAGAAATTATGGCTGTCGGCGTGCCGACCGAGGAGGTAATAGTCGGTATATCGGAGCCAGTCGTATAGACGCCAATCATGAGCGCATGACCCGCGCCAACTCCATTGAGCGTGCACGAAGTACTCGTGACGTAGCCGCCGAAACTGCTGCACTGTTGCACGGAGGCCACCGTAATCGTAATGTTATAGGTCGCCGAATCCACCGCGCTTGAGGTGAAGCCGCCGCCCACAGCGAAAGCCTCCAACACACTTGTCGAGGGAACACTAACTGGACCGGTATAGACCGTCGAGCTGGTTGTCGGTGGCGTTCCAACCGTCCCCGGAGTTAAGGTGTAGTAAATGGTTGCGCCTATGCTTGTATCGCTGATGGTTACCGTCTGGGACCCAAGGTAGCTTCCGGCTGCCAGGCTGAAGGTAGGCGTTGCCGCCGGCCCGCCGATCGTAATGAGGTATGCCGCCGAGCCGACCGCGCTATTGCTGTCTCCGGTGGCCGCAGCGATTGCTTCCAGCGTCTCCGATGCGGAAACAGTTATTGGAGTGGAGTAAACCGCCGAGCCGGTGGTCGGAGTGGACCCGTCGGTGGTGTAATAGATGGTCGAACTTGGAGTTGTATCACTGATGGTTACCGTCAGGGCTACCCCGTAGTTTCCGGCCGCGGGGCTAAAGGTAGGTGTGGCCGCCACAATGGTGTAGACCGCCGAGCCGACCGCACTACTGGCGTTGCCGCCGCCCGCAGCGATGGCCTCTAATGTCTCCGACGCGGAAACCGGAATCGGAGTGGAGTAGACCGCTGAGCTGGTGGTCGGTGTTGACCCATCGGTGGTGTAGTAGATGGTTGTGCCTGAGGTTGAATCCCCGATGGTGACCGTCTGGGGATTAATATAGCTTCCGGCCACAGGGCTGAACGTGGGTGTTGACGCCACAATTGTGTAGGCCGCTGATGCGACCGCGCTGTTGGTATAGCCGCTGCCCGCAGCGAATGCCTCCAATGTCTCCGACGTGGAAACGGTAATCGGACCGGAGTAAACCGCCGAGTTGGTGTTCGGCGTTGAGCCGTTCGTGGTGTAGTAAATAGATGCGCCTGAGGCTGTATCGCTGATGGTTATCGACTGGTTCCCAACATAGTTTCCGGATACAGGGCTGAAGGTGGGCGTGGCCGCCGTACCTCCGATGGTATATGCCGCCGATGCAACCACGCTATTGTTAGCGCTGGCGGACGTAGCGATGGCCTCCAGCGTTTCGTTGGCAGAGACAGTAATCGGCGAGCTATAGATCGATGAATTGGTCGTTGGCGTGGTGCCGTTGGTGGTGTAGTAGGTGGTTGCGCCTGAGGTTGAATCGCTGATGGTTACCGTCTGGGCAAGGCCGTAGCTTCCTGCTGCTGGGCTGAAGGTAGGCGTGGCAGTGATCGGGCCAATTTCGTATACGCCCGTGGTGACGGCGCTGGGAGATGCGTAACCCTGGACTACGGCGATGGCGTTCACCGTCTCCGAAGCGGCGACGGTAATAGACTCCAGACTTCCCACACTCTGCGCGGACTGGGGCTGCGGGATTTGCGGGAACTCAATCGTAGTGCCGGTGGGAGGATAAGTGGGCGTAGACCCGTCGGTGGTGTAGTAGAACGAGGCGAATGGATAAGTCGTCGTATTAAACGTGATCGTCTGTGCCGTGGTATACGGGCCTGGCGGCGGGGTGAAAGTTGGTGGAACCACAACGGATCCAGGTACCACGATCGTGATCGGAGTGCTTGGAGTTACGCCGAAACCTGCTCCTGCACCGTTGTTTCCATACTGGTTCACGGCGTACAACGTGTAGGTCTGGGTTGCCGTGGGATAAATCGTCACACTTCCGGTATTCACACCCGGACCGCCGCCATTAGGCCTAAGCCTGACCGGACCGGCCATGTCGATGTAATCGTAGGAGTCGCCGCTCACACTGAAGTTGAAGGTAACTGGAGTTCCGGCGGAGATGGTTTGAGGCGACGCGGTAAAGCTGCTTATCACCGGTTGCGCTCCGGTAGGCGCGGTCACAGAATCCCATCCGGGGTATGCGGGAGTCATTGTTGTCGAGCCTGAGGTCCCGTCAATGACATCGAAGTTTGACATGGGTATTTCGCCCAGGTTAGCCAAATCACTGTCGTTCCAGCGCGAATCGGTGGCGCCAATGTAATAGCCGTAGCCGCCGTTGTCGGCCATGATTAACCCATACTGCTGCATCGCGGTCAGGATGGCCGTGTTGATGGCGGAGTAGCCGGAGGTGTTATAGCTCGCTTTCAACCGAATCCGCATCCCTTCCACGACAGGCGCGCCATAGGTGGTGCCCGCGGCATGAGAGGCCGGCTCCACGAAATATCCGTCATTGGCGTCGTTCTTCGATTGCTGCATTGTGAAGCGAATGGCGTGCTGGATGCTCCCGGAAGCTGCCTCGTCGTACTTCACCAGCCCGGCAAAGACCGACAGTCCTGCGGCATCCGTCGAAGTCCAGCCCCAGGGCCGCATCTCGCCGTTCAGCATATCCCAGATCACCTCTTCCGAGGCATCGTACAACCCATTGCAGCGATTGGTGTTGTAGGTCTCATAGAGCCAGCATGTGTTGCGGTCAAGCACGTTGGTATGAGCATCGGCTTGGTAAGTATCTGGCCAGCCCGAACAGTCGGGATAAGCGGCTTCAATCGGAACGTTATTAGGATATGGGGCTACAACCACATCGCTGTTGGACGCGTAGTCGATCACATTGATAGACACCGCAGGGGTCTGCGAAGAGTCAACAATCATAAACGGAATGCCGCCGTCGTTGGGGCTGGATCCAAAAAGAACCCGCGCGTTCTCCCCGGAATACCCGCCTGTGGTTTGAATCATCGCATTATTCGGGTCAACGGCTGCGTTGGCGATGTTGGTGCTCCATAGCGCGGCGGGTGTGCCAGTCGCGTTTTGGAAAGGAACAAATCCATTCATGTTCGCGGTGCCATCTACAGACCTGCCCAGCGACATGCCGTCGCAGGCTCCCACCGTTGCGTTGATGGTGTAAACCGCTGAAGCCACGCCGCTCTGGTTATAGCCGCCGGCCGTAGCGATGGCTTCCAGCGTCCCTGAAGCCGAAACATTGATGGCTGTGCTATAAACAGCCGAACCGGTCGTCGGTGTGGTTCCATCGGTGGTGTAGTAAATGCTGGCACCTGCGGTCCCGTCGCCGATGGTCACCGACTGTGACGAGCTATACGTTCCGCCTCCTGGACTGAATGTTGGCGCTGCCGCTTCACCGTTCCCGATCGTGTAAGACGCCACGCCCACATTGCTGACGGACTTCCCGGGAGCTATGGCGACGGCCTGCAAGGTCTCCCAGACCGATACAGTGACAGGCCCGCCATAGAGATTGGAGCTGCTGCTAGGCGTGCTTCCGTCGGTGGTGTAGTAGATGGTTGAGCTCGGTGTCGTGTCACTGATGGTTACCACCTGTGGCGTGAGATACGCGCCGCCCGCTGGGCTGAAGGTCGGCGTGGCCGCCGGAAGGTTAATCGTATAAACCGCCGAATTCATCGGGCTGTTTGCAAAGCCGGGCGCAGTAGCGATGGCCTCCAATGTCTCCGTTGCGGAAACGGTCACTAGACCGGTGTACATCGTTGAGCCGGTCGTCGGATAAGTTCCGTCGGTGGTGTAGTAGATCGTCGCACCGGCAGTCCAAGTGCTGATCGAGACAGCCTGCGCCGAGGTATAGGTCCCGGAAGCCGGACTAAGGGTCGGAGCGGCTACGGTCGGCGTGCCCGTCGTGGTGAGTGCAACAATCACATTCTCAAAGCCGTCATTCAAATTCGACGTGGCCGTTGCCGTTTGAATTCCCGTGGAGACGACCACTTTATCTTCTGAGAAGCCGGTGTCACCGCCGTCATTCGACAGTTCGGCATCGCCCATCCCCGGCCCAGCCGTAAGATATGAGCCGTTGTCGTTGTCGGCGAAGAAAGCGAAGATGTAATCGTCGGCATTGGTGGTTGCTGCCGAGGTGGAAACTGTCAAGGACGTCCCGCCCTCTGAGAAAGTTCCGGTTTGGTCCACTGTCGTCGTTATTCCCTGCACCTCGTAGATATTGCAGTGAATGTTGTTTGTCGCGTTATTCGTGTTGCAGGTTACGGTATCGGCTCCGGAAGAGGTGGTGGTAGCAGCATAGACAGCGGCCACCGACCCTCCGGAGTTGCTTCCGGTCACCAGTTGCGTGTAAGTATTGCCCAGCGAGTCAGCCGGCGTTTCCAGCGTCACTCCGGAATATGTGCTCTCGGCTACGATGAGAACGTTACCTGAGGTCACATTGCTGTTAAACGGAACCGCAAGCGAGGATGCGTCTTCGTTCGATCCGCTTGTGTGTTGAACCGTCATGATCGGCGTGCTAGACGAGCTGATGGTGTAAAACGCCGAACCCACCGTGCTCTGCAAATAACCGCTGGCCGTGGCGATAGCTTCCAGCTTGTCTGAAGCAGCGACGGTGATCGCGCTGGTGTATACCGGCGAACTGGTCGTGGGCGTGGTGCCGTTGGTGGTGTAATAGATGGTTGCGCCACCGGTCGAATCGCTGATGGATACACTCTGCGCGGAGGTATAGACGCCGCCAACCGGGGTGAAAACAGGTGTAGCCGCCAGGGTGCCGATCGTATAAACGACAGAACCTACTGCGCTGTTGGACTGGCCGGCAGCCGTTGCGATGGCCTCTAGCGTCTCCGTTGCAGCGACCGTGATCGGGCTGGAATACGTCGCTGAGCCGGTGGTCGGCGAGGTGCCGTTGGTGGTGTAGTAGATCGTAGAACCTGCGGTCGAGTCCGAGATCGTCACCGTCTGCGCCGTGGAATACGTCCCGGCCGCGGGGCTGAAGGTCGGGGTGGCCGCCGGATTGATCAGATAGACCGCCGTAGCCACCGGGCTGGGCGCAAACCCGGTGCCGCTCGCCGTGGCCAAAGCCATCACCGTCTCCCCGGCAGGGACCGAAATGGGGCTGGAATACGCCGTCGAGCCGGTCGTTGGCGTGGCGCCGTTCGTGGTGTAGTAGATCGTCGACCCTGGGATCGAGTCCGAGAGCGTCACCGTCTGCGCCGTGAGATAGGACCCAGCCACCGGGCTGAAGGTGGGCAACGGTACTGTCGGCGTTCCCGTCGCCTTCAAAGCAACAATAGTGTTGTAATAGCCATCGGGACTATAGACGTTGCCGCCACTGCCATTACTTGCCGTCGCCGTCTGAATTCCCATCGCGATCACCACCGCATCTTCCGTGAAGGCGCTGTCGCCCCCATCGGAATCCGATAGTTCGGTATCCCCGAACCCCGTCCCCGCCGTGTAGGTTGATGCCTGATAGTTGTCGGCAAAGAAACCGAAAAGATAATCGACAGCATTAGCGGTTGCGTCGGACGTGGACACGGCCTGCGCATAGACGAACAGTTGATCGTTTCCAGTTCTGTCCACTGTCGTCGTTACGCCCTGGACCTCGTAGACATGGCAGTGGATGTTGTTCACGGCGCTGATGTGACAGGTTACGGTGTCGCCCCCGGAAGCGTTGGCTGTGGCAGCGTAGACCGCGACTACCGCGGTGTCGCTATTGTTCACACCCGCAATCGTGAGTTGCGCAAAGCTATTGCCCAACGTGTCCGTTGGCGTTTCGAGCGTCTCTCCGTCGTAGGTGCTTTCGGCTACCAGTAAAACGTTGCCGGCGGTTACGCCGCTGTTAAACTGAACCGTGATCGAAGAGGCGGTTTCGTTCGATCCGCTGTTGTGCTGAACCGTCAGGATCGGCACGCCCGTACCCGCAACTCCCATGGTGTACGCGGCTGTTGCCACTGAGCTTTGCGCATAGCCGCTGGCCGTGGCGAGAGCTTCCAGCGTCTCCGCGGCAGAGACCGTGATGGGGCTCGAATACACGGTCGAACTGGTCGAGGGCGTAGAGCCGTTGGTGGTGTAATAGATCGTTGATCCGAGAGTCGTATCGCTGAGAGTCACCGCTACTGCCGATCCATAGGTACCGGTAGCGGGGCTCAGGGTGGGCGTGGCAACCGTCGCTATCCCCGATGTCTTCAGAGCCACAATCAAGCTGACATAAGTATCCGGCGTCGAGTAGTCACCAATAAACGTCGTCGCCGTCGCCGCCTGAACTCCCGTCGCGGTCACGATCATATCTTCTGTGAAGCCGGTGTCACCGCCTGGATCGTCTGTCAGCTCGGTGTCCGCCCATCCCGTCCCCGGCATATCAAGTTCCGCGCTGAAGTTGTCGCTAAAGAAAGCGATAAGGTAATCGACAGCATTCGTAGTTGCCGATGAGGTGGACACGCTCAGTGAATCGCTGGCTTGTTGAATTTGCCCCGTTTGGTCCACGACCGCAGTTACACCCTCAAGCTCATAGATATGGCAGTGGATGTTGTTCGAGGCGCTGAGGTTACAGGTCACGGTATCGGCGCCAGAGGCGCTCGCGGTTGCAGCATAAATGGCCTCCACATCGTTTCCTGAAGTGCCCACCGTGGTTAGTGCGAGCTGAGTAAAGCCGTTTCCTTGCGAGTCCGTTGGCGCTGCGAGCGTGACTCCCTCGTACGAACTCACGGCCACCAGAATCAGGTTGCCGGATGTTACATTCGCGTTAAACGGAACCGCGAGCGAGGTAGAGTTCGAGGTAACTCCGCTGGTGTGTTGAACCGTCATGATCGGTGTGCCCGACGCGGATGAAGCGAATAATAAGAGGAAGAAAGAGATTGAGACGTAGAGCGCCTTGAGTGATGGGCGGGCGCAAGCAGCGATGAATAAGGACTGTGTGGATTTCATGATGCTCCTCTCAGGTTCGCTTCGGGATTTTAGAAACCATCGGATCGGGGTG
The DNA here is from genome assembly GCA_049515455.1 of Occallatibacter sp. Lineage (GTDB taxonomy): Bacteria > Acidobacteriota > Terriglobia > Terriglobales > Acidobacteriaceae > Telmatobacter. Next base: position 23,665 of record JBEKUB010000016.1, on the reverse strand, counting down.
ATTGGACAGCGCAAACAAAATATTCCTCATGAATGTGCATTGTCAATATCTATTTGCAACAAAAGATGATCGGCATTGCACATTCTGTGCTGTGGCATTTACGTTGACTTACATAAGACTCGGCTGGCGTAACTATCATTATTTAGCTGCCTTCTGCCACCTGGAACCACTCCGCCAGCCCTCGCGTATAAGTGAATCTGAAGAAGTTTAGTCCAGGTTGCTCCCAGTATCTACACCGGAATCGCAGTTGGAACCTTGGTTGATAAGCAGAAAAGCTACAATCTCATTACTTGTTTCACATATTTGTTCTTGCTAGAATCAGAGTTCGATCGGGGGTTAACGCCTTAATTTGATTGCGTTATTGTCCACAGAAATCGATTGGTTATCATTTTGCCTATTTCAGTTACGGTAGCGGAAGCAGGTTCGAGTCCGGTCGTTCCCGCCGGAACCAGAAGAACTCAAATCCACGCTGGCGTGGCCACGACGACCTCAAAAATAGCCCATAATGAAAATGCGACTTGAGTGTTCTGACGGGGCGCGGATTCAGGGGATGGAACTTTGTGTGATGAGCGGGAGGCTGGGATGCACGTCCTGAACAGGATCAATAAGGCGTCGCGTGCCGCGCTTATTTTGATTTGCGCATTTGCTCTGTGCATCGCCGGACCAGGTCAGGATGGGGCGAAGAAGTCCTCCTCCAACTGGCCCGTGATCGGCGGCACTGAGGGAAACTCGCATTACTCTAGCCTGAAGCAAATCAATCGTTCCAACGTAGCGAAGCTTCAGTTGGCATGGAAGTTTGATACCGGTCAATCGGGCGGAGTTGAAACTACGCCGATCGTTGTGGACGGGGTTTTTTATGCATTAACTCCCAGGCTGCAGGCGATTGCTCTCGACGCGGCGACCGGAAAGCTTCTCTGGACCTTTGATTCCATGATCGAAGAGAGCGAGACCGACCGCGGGATTACGTACTGGAGCGACGGGCGGGAAAAGCGCCTCTTCGTTGGCGTGATGAATTTCGTTTATGCACTCGATCCGGCGACAGGCAAGGTGATCCCTACTTTCGGCAAGAACGGAAGAATCGACCTGCGCGAAGATCTTGGACGCGAACCCGAGCTGCAGTCCTGGGCAATCACCAGCCCTGGAGCCATTTACAAGGACCTGCTGATTGTGGGCGGCCGCAACCCAGAGACACTGCCTGCGCCTCCGGGAGACATTCGTGCCTACGACGTGCGTACAGGCGCGCTGCGTTGGTCGTTCCACACCATTCCTCATCCCGGAGAGTTCGGCTACGATACCTGGCCCAAGGACGCATGGAAGACCAGCGGTGCGGCGAACAATTGGGCCGGTATGGCGGTCGATTCGGAACGCGGCATTGTTTATGCTCCCACTGGCTCCGCAGCTCCCGATTTTTACGGCATCACGAGACTCGGCGACGACCTATTCGCCAACACCTTGCTTGCGCTCGATGCAGAAACCGGCAAGAGGATCTGGCACTTCCAGGCAGTTCATCACGATATGTGGGATAGAGACCTGCCTGCACCGCCCATCCTGATCTCCGTCCTCCGCAGGGGGAAAAAAATTCCCGCGGTGGCGCAAACTTCAAAGCAGGGGTTTCTGTTTGTCTTTGACCGGGTTACTGGCGTGCCGCTGTTTCCCATTGAAAACAGGCCCGCCAGTCCAAGCACGACTCCCGGAGAAGTCGCCTCGCAAACGCAGCCCTACCCTCTGGTTCCGGAGCCTTTTGCGCGGCAGACCATCACAGAAAGCGACCTGACCAACCGGACCCCGGAGGCGCATGATTGGGCGGTAAAGCGTCTGCACGAGATTCGCCACGATGGGCAGTTTGTCCCGCTCAGCGTGGGCAAAGATACGCTCGTCGATCCAAGCTTTGAAGGCGGCGCGGAGTGGGGTGGCCCCGCCTTCGATCCGGAGACGGACGTTCTCTACGTGAACGCAAACAACTATGCCTCCATGGGAGCGCTGGCCTTCGACAGCGGAAGCTCATCAGGGCAGACTGTCTACCTGGCCCAGTGCAGCATCTGTCACGGCGAGCACCGACAGGGATCGTCTGAGTTTCCATCGCTGCTCAATATCACCCATAGGCTTACTTCGGAACAGATTACCGCGACTATCCACGGAGGCAAGGGGCGGATGCCGGCTTTGCCGATTGTTGGCAGTGAATTGAAGGACCTCCTCGACTATCTGGCGACTGAAAAGGATTCTCCATCGGGCAATGCTCAGGGAAGCGAAGGGCAGCAGGAGCAAACTCCCCAACCCAGAGATCAGCCCGGAGCGGCGGCCTACCAGGACAATTGCGCTGTTTGCCATGGCGATAAGCTCGAAGGCAATCCGCCATCCTTCCCGGCCCTGCTAGGGGTTGGAAATCGTTATTCCGATAAACAGATTCTCGATCTGATTCGCACCGGCAAGGGACGCATGCCGGCCGTTACCACGCTCACCGACGAGCAGGCCCAGGCCTTGTTGCGCTTCCTCCGTCCGCCTCCACCGGCAGCGCAAATTGCCGGGCAATATACGATGACCGGCTACCGCAGATTCCTTGACCCAGATGGGTACCCGGCCACCGCGCCTCCCTGGGGCACCCTGAACGCCATCGACATGAAGACAGGCAAGTATCTCTGGCGGGTTCCTCTGGGGCAGTACCCGGAGTTGGTCGCCAAGGGCATGCCTGATACCGGCAGCGAAAACTATGGCGGTCCCGTCGTAACGGCCGGAGGTCTTATCTTTATCGCCGCCACAAACTACGACCATAAGATTCGTGCGTTTGACAAAGTGACGGGCAAATTGCTCTGGGAAGCGCAGTTGCCTTTTGCCGGCAATGCGACTCCAGCCGTCTACGAAGTGAATGGGCGGGAATATGTGGTGATTGCCTCAGGTGGCTCATGGATGAATCGCAAGGGAGGTACGGGCGGGGTATATATGGCATTTGCTCTTCCGCAATAAGCCGATATCGAATCAGCGTTTGTCCGCCTGGTTGATCTCTTCCTTCGGCCATAGTCGCAGTCCTTCCAAGCCGCAATTTTCAAAACAGGCGTAATATGTCTGTATGAAGCGTCTCGCTGCGGTTGCGTTGATCGTGGTATGGGTTGCGCTCCCCGTATGCGCCCAGCGGTCAGCGTCGCACGGAGGCTTCTCCGGCCACTCCTCGTCGGGATTTCACGGTGGTTTCTCGGGCCACTCCGCACCGGCATCTCATGGAGGCTTCAGAGCTTCAGCACCTAGACGATACGCAGGCTCTCCCCGTTCTTCCAGGAGCGTAGGCCGCGGCTCCCTGAGAGCAGGTGCCGGTGATTCCGGCGCCCGGCCACCTTATGCCGGAGACAGGCACTCTCGCAGGCCATATATATCTGTTTATGGAACAGGAGTTCCTTATTATGGTGTTCCGGGTTGGATCGGCGATTATCCCTATGGATACTCCGATACCTCAGATAGCGACGATTCTCAGGCCTCAGCAAACGCCTCTCCCGAAGGGTCCGATGCCCAGCCGCCTCCTGAGCAATACCAGCCGCCCGCTCTCCCGCCCTGGCAGCCCGACTCAGTCATCCCGCACCCCCCTTCGAACCCAGGCACCCAGGAAGCGGTTACGCTCATCTTCAAAGATGGAAGGCCTCCTCAGCAGATTCACAACTACCTGCTCACGCGATCCGCACTTTACGTCACCGAGCCAGACCGTCGAATCATTCCAACCAGTCAACTGGACTTGGTTGCGACAGTGAAGGTGAATCGCGACGCAGGAGTCGACTTCCGCCTCCCCGAAAACACTTCAAAATAGGCTTTGCACCCACCCTCAAGGCGACGGGCGCGCCTTGCTCCATGCGTGCCTCGCCGTAAGGCGGGTTCAGTTTATATACAGAATCAATCCCGCTATCTGCGGCCCATCCGATAATCCACGTAGAGCGTGTGGACTTTAATCAGGTCAGCTGCTCTGTATTGTGGGAGTTGCGCCATCTTTATCAAGTGAATTATAGCGCCGGGATTGCCATCGCTCCACTCGACTAGTGAGTGCAAGATGGCTTCCAGATTCGAGGCCCGGAGTTGATTTTTCTCCGCCTCACGCTGCGCGAATTCCAGCGCAATCTGGTTAGGCCAGTTCTTTAGTTCCAGGCGTTCCGACTTGTTCGCGCACAGTGCTCGTAGTGCGCCAATATCTTCCATATGCGGCGACCGGGATGCGAAGATGACGGGCGTGCGTCCGTAATAGTGAAGGTCCTTGACCATGCCGGCGATCACGCGAGACGGAGCATCGAGATGGTCGAGCACCATGAGAAAAGGTCGTGCATCTAGAGCCCGGTGCACGATTCCCTTCAGCGAAGAGGACGATAGAGCCTCAATCTTGTTGGGAACTTCGATTCCCGCATCGGCGGCATGCAACGCATGAAGCATGGCGAGAAGGAATTGCCGTGGAGATTGCATCTGCTCGACGTAGAGCGTCAGCGGCTGGCTCTCAACGAAGGTACGCAGCAATCGCGATTTGCCCACGCCTTCGGGACCGAATACCAGGAGCGGCTTGCGCATCTTCGCCTGGTTTCGAAGACGGCTCATTTCTTCTTCCCGCTCCACGCAAACCAGGTATTCGCGGGTCGGCTCGCGTTGTGATCGTACGGCGCCCTGTTCCTGGGTTGCGTGGCCCGCCATATGCCCCACCTTTGAATTTGTGCCCGGGATTCTCCAGAACTTATGTGGGATTCCTAGTGTATCGAATGACTTCCACATCGGACATAACGATCAGGCCTTCTTCGACCATCGCATCCAGATGGGGAATCAACCGGCTAATCTGCTCCTCGTTATCGACGATGGTCAACATGATCGGAGCATCCGAGGAAAATTTCCAGTGGCTGGAATGGCGGATTCTGGTGCTCGATCCGTACCCCTCGATGCCCCGAAGTACGGTGGCGCCGGCAATCCCCAACTCCATGCATTTGGCTAAGATCGCTTCGTGCAGTGGCTTGCCCTGCCACTTATCGCCTTCGCCGAAATGGATACGCAGCATGCGTGCTTGAAATTCTTCTTTCATCCTCACCCCTTACGTTATTGCGGCACCGGATTGACTAGTGAACTCCGCTGAACGGGATTCAACGAGTGCGTAGAGATCCCGTTCCAATCGGTCGAGCCGCTCAATTGCCGACTGTACAGCGGGAGTTCCCTCTTCCTTCACTTTCCTCGCCCGGTCGAGCGCTTGTTCTGCAATGCGGCTGACCTCATGCAGCAGTTTGCGAATTTCAACCTCAAAGCGTCCCCGGCTTTCCTGAATGCGATTAAGAATATCGTTTTGTACGCGCGAACTGTTCACTTCCAAAAGATGCCGCAGAAATTCCCGAGCATCGTTGGTGATAATTTTGCGTCCACCCACAAACGGCAAAAATATGTCGGCGAGCCAGCGCAGGGGAGATGAGGGCTGTGCAGTCCCGATGAAGTCTTCAAAAATGAATCTGGAACGCACACGGAAGCCCTTCTCAGGGTCGAGTGCATGGGGCATTCGCGTCAGTTCACTGAGGCCCGCATCTGCCAACTTTTTCAAAAATTTGTTTCCCATCTCCACAAATCGCAGAGCCACGGCGCTGTATTGACGCTCGCCCTCTTCCTGCTCGGGTTTGAGCCAGGGCATAACTCTGCGGTGTGAAATCCCCTGCGCGAGGCGCATCAGCCGGCGCCGATAGTGAGGTCCAAAGCCGAGGGGTACGGACTGTACCTCTCGATCAAATTCTTTCCCGGATTCGGTCCACGCGGAATCGAAGAAGCACTTGTGCCTTACAACGAAGAGATCCGATATCCGGTGCTGCTCGGCCATAAACAGGTAATCAAGCTCAAGCATGGAGCGCTCCGCTTCGTTGATGGTTTCCTTCATCAGCTTGATGCGCCGTTCGGATTCTTCGATGGGCCGCTGAAGCGCGTCGCGCTCCTCACTGATCATGACCAGCAGTTGTTCGCTTAAGCGCCGGAGGCCGCGGTCACAAGCGCCGCGCACAAGATTTCCGCCCGAGTCTTCAACTAGACGATGCAAACTCGCCAGCAGTTTTTCCCAGTCCCGCAGCGGCCCTCGGCTTTCCATCCGTTCGGCGGCACTGACTTCAAAAACTGCGCCCATGGGGCGATGCAGCCGCTTGGCAAGAATCTCACGCGTGAATTTTGCAGCTGCCTCGCGCTCCGGATCGCTGGTACGGTCGGCCTTATTGATCACCAGGATTAATTCCTGAACCCGCCTGCCGATTGATTCCACCAGCGCCAACTCCTCGCCCGCAATGGGCGGATCGGCTCCGACCACTACCAATGCCGCATCGATATGAGGAATGAACGCCTTCGTGGTTGCCGTGTTGCCGGTAAAGACTGAGCCCAGCCCCGGCGTATCAACAAAGCACATCCCGGAGGACAACAAAGGGCTCGGCACGAATACTTCCGCGCCTTCCACCGCCTTTTTGTTTTCCGGGTTCAGTTCTTCGCTAACATATTCCTTCAAGTCGGACATTGCAACGTCATGCCAGGACCCGTTGCGCATGCGAACTCGCGCGTGAAGTTCGTCGCCAAACCGAATCACGGTAGGCACCGCTGTGACCGGAATAAACCCGGTCGGGACTACTTCGCAGCTGACCAGAGCGTTCAGTAGCGTGGATTTGCCTCTCTTAAACTGGCCGACACAGGCCACGTAAAACCGTCCTTCGGCGATGCGCGCAGCCAGCTCACGCGCTTCCTCGGCGACAGACTCAGATCCAAGTTCCTGGGCAAGTTTGGCTAATTGCAAAAGGCGGAAGGAGCTATCCGCACAGACGGATGCCGCAATCGGGAGGCCGTCGTGCTCTTGCGATCTCGAACTGCTTACGCTTCCCTGCATCTCTTTTCCCAGACTCTCCCGGTTATGCCAGATCAACGTCCAATGCTCGATATGAGTACTTGATAATGTCCACGTCTGACAGCACGACCAATCCCTCTTCTACCATCTGCTCCATCAGTGGAAGCATCGATTTCAACTTCTCCTCGGTATCGACCGCAGAGAGCATGATCGAACTATCGTGCGATAGATGCAGCGCCTTGTCTTTGTGAATCCGCCGGTGGGCGCCGTAGCCGAGGATGCCGCGATAGACTGTGACCCCGGCAATATCGTTGGCCCGCATAGCTTCGACAAGAGCTGTGTAAAGAGGCATATCCTTCCAGCGATCCGATTCGCCAATATAGATGCGCATCATCCTCGCTCTGCCTTCGATCTTGAGGTGCTCGGGAGTGACCGGCTTCTTCTGCTTCGAGACCTGGGCGGGCTTTGCCACGGTAGTCTCCTGAATTTCGATCATCCCGCTTCCGGCCATCTCCTCCAGTTTGCCAAGCAGCTCATTCACCTTTTCACGAGATTCGATAAATTCAATCTTGAGCGGTAAATGATCTGAAATCTCAACTATGCTGGCGGAATGCATGTGATGATCCGCTCCAAACCCGGCAACCCCTTTCAAGACAGTTGCGCCGGAGACGCCGCGGTAAAAGAGAAAGTCGAGGATGCTCGAATAAACGGGAACCCCGTGATGCGTAGCTCCCTCGCTCAGATAGACGGTTACCTTCACTGCTTTTCCGGCGTTCAGCATAGTCCCTCCCTCAGAAATCCAACCCGCGTTGATATTGTTTTCCCATCAGAGGATCTCGGCAATCAGAGAGCCGCCCCACACAGCGGCGAGCCCAAGAACAAGACTGCTCACGGCATAGAGCGCAGCGAGCAGAAACGCACCGCTGCGAACAGTGGAAAGAGTCTCCCACTCATAAGTTGAAAAAGTGCTGTAAGCGCCGATAAAGCCGATCGGCACCAGAAATCTCCAGACCGGATTCAGATCCGCACGCCGGGCCAGAAACGTGAGCGAGAAGCCGATGAGCGCACAGGCCGTCATGTTGATGAGAAAGGTGCCGCAGGGGAATTTTGTCCCCATGCGGCCGGCAATCGTTGAACCCACCCAGTACCTGGCAATGGAGCCAAACGCGCCGCCGATTGCGATGAGTAAGTACTTTTGCAAGCCTGTTTCTCCCCCTTGATGGTTTCGCTAACGTTCGATCAAGTTCAACCCAAGGTCGATTTTATCCGGAGGCTGCAGCATCCTTGGAATGCAGTTCCTGGCGTACATAATTCTCCATACTTTTCACGATTGCGCCTAATTCATTGATCTTCGCATCGAGTTCATCTACTGCATCCGCCGGCACAGCTCCGCATCCACGCAGATATTTTGGCTTAAGTTCCTCAATCGCAATATCGACAAAAGCAAGGTCTGTTGTGATCAACCGTGTCACTTCAATCTCCGGCGGCTCGGGCTTTATCCTCTGCCATTCCAAAGTTCGCAGCAGTTGAGCCCGAAGCCGGCTGATATGGCCTTCTATCTCCAGCGCCTGTTCGGGAGTAACGTCTATCGCATAACGAGGAAACGGAGATCTCGAAGCTGCGGAATGGAGAGCATTCTCGATGTCGCAGAGCAAACTGTCGATGTATTTGCAGGTAATGACCAGGCGCCGTTGCTGGGGCTCGTTCAACTCCCCATGAAATCGCTCCGGCCTGATATTAGCTTCTGATTCACACATGACTCTGCCAGTTCTTATTCACTGCCCGAGTTTCCATCAATGTACGATCATCACCGGACAGTGGGCATACTTGAGAACGCGCTCCGTGTTCGAGCCCAGCATCCAGCGATGGAGAAGAGTGTGGCTGCGCTTGCCCATCACGATGATGCTTGCCTGGATGGCTTCAGCTTTATGAATGATCTGCTCCGCGGGATGACCCACCACAATGTCCGTCTCGAGTTCAATCTCCTTTTGCCGGGCGCGTTCGCGGATCGGGACGAAGCTGCGTTCATAGCGATCGCGCCCGTCTTCGAGAACAGCATTGAACTCCGCGCTCTCGGCTGGCTCCGGCGGACGGATCACACAGACGACGAACAACGTGGCCTTCAGATCCCCAGCCATTGACAGCGCAACATCTAATGCGTGTTCCGCATGCGGAGATGCGTCGAATGCAACCAGTATTCTTTGAATTCCAACATACACTGAGCTTCCCATGAGCTTGACTATACCTCTTCTGCGGTCAGTGACGGCTGCGCCGCTTGTTTCGATTTTATGTCCGTTTTTGCATGGGGAAGAAGATGCCGGGGCAAAAAGAACGAGTTCGCAATGATGGTTGGAATCACGGCGCTGGCGATGACCGTACCCACGATAAACGAGTACTGCGCCTGCGTGATGATCTGGTGATTAAGACCAAAGAGTGCCGAAATGGTGCCGAAGGTGAGGCCGGTCGACATCATCAGCGTGTAATAGGCGCCCGCCTTGCCATCGTACTTATGCACTCTGACCGCGGGATACACAGCGAGAGCCTTAAAGAGCGACTTCGCCACAAAAAGTACGAGCAGTGTAAGGGGAGCTGCCATCAGTGCCGGTACCGATACAAATGAGCCGGCGCGGATGAAGTAGAACGGCGTCAACAGTCCGAAAGTGAGCGTGCGCAGGCGGCGGATCAGTAAGTGGTCTTTCCCCACCGTCCCCGCCAAAACCATGCCGATCATATAAGCCGGCAGCACCGCTTCGCTTCCCGCCCAAACGGCCAGCCCGCCCATGGCAAAGAGAAAAAAGAGGAGGTACTTGGCCTCAAGTTCGGAAACGCGCCCACCATATTTTCTGAAAAAGCGCGGCGTCAGGAACGGAAGCACTACGAATACTATGACAGAGACAACGACAAAGATCAGCGTCCTGATGGTGAATGGAGAGAAGATCAACCCCAGCGCAATCACGGTCCCAAGGTCGTTGATGAAACAGGCAGCGAGAATCGCTTTGCCGTATTCCGTTACGTTGAAGCCGAGTTCCAGCATCACTGCATAGACAACAGCGACCGAGGTCGTGGAAAGTGCGACTCCACAAAGCCAACTGGGCATGATCGCCCAATGAAGCACGTAATACGCGACTGCCGTGCAACCGAGAAAAGGACCGAAGAACCCCGCCAGTCCTATCACCGTTGCTTCGCGCCACTTGATTTTGAAGATAACCGGGTCAAGTTCAGCGCCGGCCAGAAAAGTCAGCACAATGGCCCCGGTCCCCGCTAGAAATGTGATCCATTGCGTGTTGCCGGCGAGTCCTTCCTTCGCCAGAAACACGCCTATGACCAGTTGCGCCACCGTGCCCACCACAATTTCAGAAAGCGCCGTCGAAATCTTGAACCAGATCGCCAGCAATGTGGCAGCAAGCGCCAGACCCACCCACAGGGCAGACAAAGCCCAAGTGTTCGTCATCAAAGCGAACTCCAAAGTTTTAGATCAGGGACTTGGCCGGGACATAACTCCGCAACAGGAATCCCTGTCAGGAGTCATCATCTGTCCGGCCGATTGGATGGACAGCGGTTAAGGGTGAACTCCCTCACCACAATAAGACCACTATAAGCGATGCGCAATTCATCGTCAAGAATGGATATGCGACTTAATGATTTCTGATTACGGCTCTCTGATTGCGTAAACTAGTCTGTCATCACCCGGAAGCCCCTATGAATGGATATTCGTTGTCGCCGCCGAATAGGTCCACAGCGTAGGTGGGGGACTTTAACTTCGTTTTCTGCAAGGGTGCCAGCAATTAGCGGATTTCGATCGGTCGCCGCAAGCCGGCTTCCCTTCCCCGCCATGAATTCTTGTCGATATCAACTACCCACACATCAAATGTCATTTTTATGTCACACACGATTGGCTCGCGGAAAGGGCTCCTATCGGTGCCCTTTCCACTTTGAGCAGTGTGAGGATCAAACGGACTACGAATGCAAGACCAGGCCGGACGGCCTTGTCTTGCGGAAGGCCACGAACGCCAGCCCAAGAAGCCCGGTGCCGAGAAGCAAGAGGCTGGTGGGTTCAGGGGTTGCCACGACGGCGTCGATCCCCAGGGTGGTGTGAACGGTGCCATCCACATCAGTGCTGGTGAGGGTCCAGTCGACCAGCGTCGACGCATAACCGGTTTCAGTCATCCAGCCGGTACCATCGAGATTCAAAAACTTTTTGGTATCTTCGTCGACGGTGAGGCTACTGATGGTCAAAGTGACGCCGTCGCCGGTGGCGAACATCTCATCACCGAGGTCACCGGAAAACTTAAACGGGTTTTTGGGAAATGTCACGTTGTCGCCAATCACCGCGTCCAGCGAGCCTGAAGTCGACGGGTTCCCTGCGACAGTCGCATTGCCCTTTTTTGTGTCAAACGTGATCGAAGTCGAGTTCCATGTATCAGCAGAGCCGGTGATTCCGATTGACCCGGAGATCGAAGTGGCTGAGACGCACGGAGTAATCGCAAGGGCCGTTGCCGCTGCGAGTAAAGCTAACAAGAACTTGTTCATCATTCCTCCTGGGGATGCCCTTGCGGGCGTTTGCCTTGCCAGTGCCCAATGCAGAGGGCTTGCCAAAGGTAAAGACGCGACTTCAATTGGTTGTGCGCTGACGTTCAAAAAATGTGCGATGCCCCACGGGCATTTGCACCAGGATTCAAAGCCCATTTACAGCGGCAAAAACCGCACGACTTCGCGGAACCGGCACGTTGCCCGTGTGACTTGAAGGACGATGAAGTTCCTGCAACCACACTGATAAACGCTTACAAGTCTGCATGCACATTGAGTACCAAACAAATAGCTATTAAATTCAACCACTTGCGCGCCGAAAGATCGCCTATCGCGCAATTCTTTGCATACGGATTCCCCAAAAAGTTGCCCTATTGGTCGATGTGGTTGGGTCGAGAGGGCACCGGGTTCCCGCCTACGTCAGTTACGCAAGACACGTGAAACGTCTGCCCTCGGAAAGACCGCCATCGCCACTCCGAAGATTGGAACGAATCTTGCAGAAGTGAGAGCGGCGTCGGCAATTACGAGCACGTTAGATAGTGTTAAGCACATTGTCATATAAGCTTCGATACGCCGGATGTCATTTTTGTGTCATACATAATAGTCAAATGGAAAGGACGCCTACCGGCGCCCTTTCCATTTGAAGCGTATGGAAATCAAACTGCTACGAGTGCAAGACCAAGCCTGACGACTTAGTCTTTCGGAAGGCTACGAACGCTAAACCGAACAGGCCGGTGCCAAGTAGGAGCAGCGAGGATGGCTCTGGAGTTACTGTTGTGTAGGCGTAGGTGGCATCGAAGCTGGCGCCGCCAGGGTCGTCATATGCCCAGTTGCCGCCGAAGCCTCCATAGTTATCGGAACCGTCGGACCAAATAACAAGACCGTCACCGGCACCTGCTCCCGATTTAATGCTGAATAAAAAATCCCCCCAAATCGCGTTGATCTGCGGATCCTCACCAGGAAAGAGAACGGAAGTCTCAAAACCGGTGGCTGGGTTACCTGAGGAGTTAATAAAACCAAACACGTTCGTACCTCCGCCGGTTTCGAATACTCCACTGGCGGGAATGGGAACCAGAATTCCGGTTCCATTCATGCTCGATCCGGTCAGGTCAATAGTTCCGCTGGTTATGTCATATACACCGGGCGCGGCCAGAATGCCGGTGAGGGTACCTGTCGCGACGAGAGAGCCGTCGGTGTAGGTATAGTCATACGTGTACGTGTCAGCTTGTGCAGACGGGGTAATCGCAAGGGCCGTTGCCAATGCGAGTAAAGCTACGAACACTTTCTTCATCTTTCCTCCAGAAGTTGCCCTTTCGAGCACATGTCTTGCTAGGGCCCCCTGCAGAGGGGGGCCAAAGGGAAAAAATGCGATTTCCAATGGTTGCGCGTTAATGTTCAATAAATGTGCGACGCCCTCGACGGACATACGCACCAAGATTCACTGCCACCTTGCAGCGGCAAAAAACCGCACGACTTCGCGGGACCCGGACGTTGCCCGTGTGATTTGGAAGGACGATGCAGATCCTGCATCCACACTGATAGCGCTTAGATACCACTATCCACTGTTGCGCAATCCTTTGCACATCAATTTAGCAAAAAATTCCTTTTTTGGGTCGATGTAGTTCCAATTTGGGAATAGAAGTCATCCTCAGAGCGTGGGTGATGTGCTTATGTGCTACGTCTCTGTAGCCGGATCAAGAGATTTGCCTATGTAGCGCGATTCCTGGCACTATTAGTCCCGGCGTACTGATCAGGGGGTCATTCTCATTCTCTGGAAAGGAGGTCCCTGTAGGCGCGGGCGGTTCGATTCATCATGACATCAACCGTAAATCTTTCCGCAGCCGACTTCCTTCCCTCTGCGCCCATTGCTCTTGCTTGAGATGGATCGGAGAGTAATTTGAGGATGGCCACCGAAAGGGCGTCGGGATCGTTCGAGGGAACGAGGAACCCACTGATTCCATCTTTCACGGCCTCTGCGTTCCCACCCACGTCGGTCGCAACAACCGGAAGAGAGGCAGCCATTGCCTCAACAATCGCGTTGGAGAAGCCCTCGCTGCGTGATGGAAGAACGAAAATATCGGCTGCGTCAAGATGTTGACGAAGATCTGTTACTCCGCCATCGAATCGCAAATGATTGCCGAGACTCAATTCCTGTGTGAGAGCTTGCAATTCTGTGAAATAGCCCGGCTCCAGCACTTCGCCGGCGATGCTGAAGGTGACCTTGGGAAACTGCTTCACGACGGCCGCGGCTGCCCTGATCAATACATCGTGCCCCTTCACCCGCCGAATATTGCCCACAGTCGTTACCAGAAATTCGCCTGGGGCCTTCGCCGGTCTGGGTGCTGTATCCCAATCCTCAAGATTCAAACCGTTGTAAATGGTCTGAACACGGGCAGGATCGATTCGATCCACTTCGATCGAGTGCCGCCTGACCTGTTCCGAGACGGCAAAAACAGCATCGGGCATCCCAGCCATAAGCCGATAGGCAATTCGATGCTTGCGGGACCTGAGAATTCCCATATCTCTGCGGGCCCAAACCAGCTTTGCCTTTGACATGGTCTTCGAAACCAATCCCGCCCAGATGTCAGAGCTCTCAAAGAACGTGTGGACGATCTGTATTTTTTGCTGCTTCAGAAATCGTCTCAATTCGAAAGCGGCTCGAAGCGCCTTCAGGTTGAAGCTGTTCTGCAACGGTAGATGAAAGATGGGACAGGGCGGTGACTTCAAGGCGGCACTATCTGGATGGGCGTAAAGAGTCAGGATGGATGCCCTGAATCCATAGCGTGGCAAGAGGGCCGCAATCTTCAGAACAATGCGTTCTCCTCCCCCAAGTGTCTTGTTGAACTGATCGACAACAAACAGGATGTGAGGCAGATCGCCCTGGCCTTCATTCGTGATGCCTGGTGGCTCCGGCGCTAAAGCAACGATCTTCATCATTTGCTCACTCTTCCGCGGCTAATCTGCCGGTAAGCTTCTTTCAACATACGACGCTCTCCGGGCAATTCAAATCACTATGCGCTATGCCGGGCATCGTAAGAACGATTCTCGATTCATGTTAAACCTCTGCTCCGCAGGAGCCTGGCCCTCCCAAAATTGTGATTGAGTTTTCAGAACTGGCGGAGGACAAAGCACCATCCCACACATTTATGTCCCGCACCCGTCATTGGAGCTTCTGGGAAGTATTTGAGCTTGTTTTAATTCCCGCTCTCTGTCGCGATGGCGGTGCTTTTTGTCCGCCGGACAACTTTCTCGGAGGATGGTTTCAGCCTCAGGATTGGCGCCTCGAATCCATAAAAAGACAAGGTAGCAACCGTCAGGGTTCCAACAGCCGCAACTATCGCTATAGCCAGAAAGTGAGCATCGTGCCCGAGACCCGGAAAGGTACGGGCTACAATCCATACAAACAGCGGATTGAGCAGAATGTGATACACGTAGATCCCATAGCTGATCTTCCCTAGCCAACGAAGCCATCGCATGCTGAAGATAGAGGCAACGGCTCCCGGCTGCAGGCAGAGTGCAATCAACGATGCAAATAGAACTCCATTGACCGCGACCCCTACTGTAGCCATTGGAAACGTCCTGAGATCGGCGCCATTCGCCCAAATCATTACTCCAACAATTGCTACCAGCGAACCTGCGAAAAAGAGATAAGCGTGCTTCAATACGAACGCTTTCGTTGTTGCATCCCGGATGGCCAGCGCCAGGTAAGCTCCCATTGCCAATTCGCCGGCACGCGCTGCTAAAAAGGCGATTGCCCAGATATCCTTCATCCCCGTAAAATAAACGGCCACTCGAAAGCCGAACGACAAAGCCCAAACTAGAAGACACATGTTTCTTGCTGAGACGTTGCTTCCGCGTCTCCATACCAGAAGAAACGGCCAGATGAGGTAGAATTGCTCTTCCACCGCCAAACTCCAGAAGTGGCTAAGCGCAAAGGCATTTGGGAATTTGTTCCAGACGGGATACAGGGGCGGGGTATTCTGCAAATAAACTAGAAACGGCCAGAGCGATCCAAGCGGCCATTGATGCCCCTGGACCAATAAAGTGGAAACGAAAATCAATAACAACGCAAAATAATACAGAGGGAAGATTCTCAACGAACGCCGCCAATAAAATCTCCGCCACCAATTCGCCGTGTCAAACGAGTCCCAAAGAATCCCGCTGATGAGAAAACCGGACAGCACAAAGAATAGCGATACAGCTGCCCAACCGAAATTGATCACCACCCCCGCCAGGCGAATCAAGCTATTGGAGGAGTGCGAGCCACCATAGTGGAAGATGAAAATACCCAGGGCAGCCAGTCCTCGAATGCCGTCTAACGCCGGAATGTGCCTGGCGCTCATCTGTGCTTTCATGTGATTTACCATCCGAGCGTGCCGGTTTCATATGGCCGTTGTATGTGCGTGGATTCGAGAAAACTAGTCACTCTTCTTGGCGACGTATTGAAGCGCCTGAACAAAATCGCTCATTGTTGCCGCGACCACTGTATCCGAGACCAAGCCGAAGCGGGCCAACCAGCGCCCATGCTTTTCTCGCTCCCGTCCCGTGACCAACACCAGTGGCAGCCGCCGCCCGAGGATGGTCATCAGTGCGTCGCCAAGCATCCAACGCCAGCGATCGCCCCCCAACCGGACCACGACTCTGGGTGATGCAAACATCTCGGCATGCCCCGCAAATTTGGTCTGCATGTGCACTTCGAATTGCGTCTTCGGAAAGTAATCAAGCAGATACTGCAGATCGTCAGCCCAGCGGCCCATGGGTGCAGCGAGCAGTATGCCGATTTTCCCGGCATTCCGATTGCGGCGCAACCAGGGCGCAACGTCCCGCGCAACGCGATAAATTGACTCCTTCATCGCCGAGGTATCGATCATGTCGCTGTCTTCCGTGGGTGCGGCCGCAACGCGATACCACAATTCGTTAGAACTATCCGGCGGCCCGCCAAGAGCCTTCGAACACGCCTCTACCCGCACTTTGATAACTTCGGTCTTCCATTGCGACAAGTAGACAGAAAGCAGGTGCATTTTTTCCTGCTTTACGTCCGTAACGTCCATGCGTTCCTCTTCGAGCTTGAGGCCTGTCCCCCGAAGTGTTTCCACCAATGCGGCGGTGTGGTCAGGAAAGTTTGCCGCATAGGGTACGTCTTGAAAAAACCGGCAGACGCATTGCTCCACAAGCTTGGGATTTGTCCGCAAAATATTGAAACACGCGTGGCGAGTCAGCTGATGGTCCACGTGAACGCCGATCCCCAGGGGCATCCAAATCTCCTCTGGCTGAAAATCATCGATCGCCTTGGCGATGGCCGAGGTCCAAAGTTCAAGTTCGCCTTGCCCGGCGCCATGTTCCAAATACGCCCAAACGGCCTGTTCGTGCCGACGAAACCAGTCGAGTGTCCATTTGTGCGGGTAGTAGCGCAAAGTGGCCTCGACCAGATCGAGGGGGATGTGGCGTCCCCACACCAGCCGGGCCACGATCTCAGATTCGGCCTTGCGGAGATTCGAGATGGTTTGCATATCGAAGAAATCGCGGTCGATCCCCCTGTAAGAAGTTGCCACGCTCTGGGTAGCTACCGTCACAAGGAGGAATTCGCATTCGGCCCGCCGCTGCAACATCAGCCCGCCAACGCTCAAAGCCGCATCGTCCATGTGCGGTTCGATGACCATTACGCGCCGCCGTTTCCCTAACGGCGCAGGCGTCAGCACTTCGGCAACCTCAAGCGCCAACAGACGGCGTATGGCGCCCTGCGCCGGCGCACCCAGTCGCGCCTCCAGATCCCCGACTGTCGCCTCCGTCTCCAACGCACTCCACAAGTTCTGTTCTGCAGGGGATAAAACAGCAAATGGGCGCTTCGAGATCAGGAAAAACAACGAATCTCCCTGCAACCGGAAATGGGGCCGGCGCATAACTACGGCGTCGCTTTGAAGCACAGATCCGGCATCCGATCGGGGTTGGGGAGGAACGCCCACCTGAGTCATCTCTCTGTCTGCCATACCTCTTGCACTCCTGTGATAACCGGATTCTCATTTTTCAGCACCGGTTGCTTGGAATTGTATCGTGTCCAAATCCGATCAGAGCAACATTCATTCCTTTTAGCATCTTGGAGATGAGATCAAAGGGATTTCCATCAGCATTCTAACTAATTAAAAGCTCAATTCTTGCGTAACCTCTGTTATCGTTTTTTGTTATGGTATTATGGCGCTGTGAATGGCCATGAAGCTCGATAAATACACAGTCGACGATCTCATCCTCAAAGGGAAAAGCCTGCGCCGGCAGCTCTCGGTCAAGGATGGTTTGCAGCCTATTCGTATCGCGTTTCTAGGCGGGTCAACAACCAACGAAGTAGCCAATTTGCTTGAGCTATTCCTGCTCGACTCCGGATTTCAACCCGTAATCCATCAGTCAGAGTACGGCCGCTACTTCGAGGATTCTGTGATCGACCCGAGCGATCTGGTCACGTTCGCACCCGATGTCGTCTACATTCATACCTCATACATGAACGTGCAGTCCGTGCCTCCCGTCCATTGTTCCGAGGACGAATTTCGCGGCTATGTTGAAGCGGAAGCCGGCCGCTACAAGCAAATTTGGGAGTCCATCGAGCGAAACCTCTCCGCTCAAATCATCCAGAACAACTTTGAACTCCCGGCCTTTGCTGTTCTAGGCAACATCGACGCTGTCTCCTTCGGTGGGACTTCACGATTCCTCCTCGCGTTGAATGCGGAATTCGCCCGGGCAGCCGCTGGCGATCCCCGGCTGCTCCTTCAAGACATTCACAGCCTGTCGGCCAGAATGGGCCTGAACCACTGGTTCGATTGGGACCGGTACTTCAGCTACAAAATCCTCATGACACCCGAGGGCAATGCCGCGGTCGCCCGCTCTCTCGCTTCCTTGGTGCGCGCCATATACGGAAAGAGCCGCAAGGTTCTCGTACTTGACCTCGATAACACAATCTGGGGGGGAGTAATTGGAGACGACGGTGTCGATAAGATTCAGATAGGGCGCGAAACTCCCGTTGCCGAGGCCTACACAGCATTTCAGGAGTACTGTCTCTCGCTACAAAAGCGCGGCATTCTGTTGGCAGTCTGCTCCAAGAACGATGAGGAGATCGCAAAGCAGGGATTCGAGCACCCCGATTCTGTCCTCAAGCTAGAGCACATCTCCTGCTTCAAAGCTAACTGGGAGCCGAAGCACGAGAACATCCTTGCGATTGCCCGGGAATTGAACCTGGGCGCGGACAGCTTTGTTTTTGTGGACGACAATCCGGCGGAACGCGCTATTGTGGAAGCGCAGATCGCCGGGATCGCCGTCCCCGACATAGGGAATGAGGTTTCCAGGTATGCCGCAGTAATTGAAGAAGGCCGCTACTTTGAACCGATTTCCGTGTCGCAGGAGGACCTATCGCGGGCCGCTCTCTACCGTTCGAACTCCGAACGGACCAAGTTCGAAGCCGCCTTCGCCAATTACGGCGAGTACCTGGATTCTCTCGATATGTCCGCTGAGATTGAGAGGTTCAAGCCGCTTTATCTGGAGCGCATCGCGCAGCTGACAAATAAGTCGAATCAGTTCAACCTCACTACGCGACGCTACACTCTGGCGGAGATGGAAGCAATCTCGCGTGATGAGCGCTACATCGGTATTTACGGCAAGCTCAGCGACCGCTTTGGTGACAACGGTTTGATCTCCATTGTGCTTGGCCGGTGCGAACAGGACGTTCTCCATATCGATTTGTGGCTGATGAGCTGCCGTGTGCTGAAGCGAGACATGGAGCTCGCTATGCTGGATACTCTGGTGGAGCACGCAAGAACCGCGAACCTCATGACCCTGCGCGGATACTACTTGCCTACCTCAAAAAATGCCATGGTCGCCGATCACTATGAGAAACTAGGATTTCTGAACGTTTCGGTGGATCCGGACACCAAGAACTCCGTCTGGACCCTCGATATTCCTTCTTACACCCCGCGCAACCAACACATTCGAATACTGGAGCCCGTACGTGGATAACATCCTCGAAGAACTGCAGCCCATCTTCCGCGACATTCTCGACCAGCCCAACCTCGTCCTAACGCGCGCATCGAATGCAAACAATGTTGACGACTGGGACTCACTGGCTCACATCAATCTGGTAGTTTCGATTGAAAAGCACTACAAGATCAAATTCGCCCTCGGTGAGCTTCAAGAGCTGAAAGACGTAGGTGACATGATTGATCTCATCAAGGTAAAGCTCGCCGCCAAATGATGGAGTACAGGTGGAGTGACCTCTATATCGGGCTCAGGCACGAGTTCGACGCCACTTTCTCTGAGGAGCAAGCGGCTGCATTCGCCATGCTTTCTGGCGACGTAAATCCACTCCATGTCGATAAGGCCTATGCTATCGAGGCGGGCTTTCCGTGCCCGGTTCTTTTTGGAATGTTAACCTCCTCCCTGTATTCGCGACTGGTAGGAGTCTATTTGCCAGGCAAGTTTGCGCTCCTTCAAGGCATTCGAATTGACTTCAGTTCCCCATGCTATGTGGGCGACCACCTTCACGTGGTTGGAGAGATCGAATTTCTAAGCGAGGCTTACCGAAGGCTGGAGATCAAGGCGACGATCCGCAAGGACGACGGCAAGCTGGTTTCAAAAGCACTGATAAAGGCAGGCTTCCATGGCAACTGAAGCAACGCTCATTACCGGGGCCTCATCCGATATTGGCTGTGCGATAGCGAGGAGTCTTCTTAGCCGTCCGGACGGCCGCATCGTGCTCGCGCACTCATTCGCGTCGCGGGAAAAGCTTGGCCAGCTCAAAGCGGAGTTCGGAAGCAGGCTGCAACTTCTGGAATCGGACTTCTCGCAGCGCTCTTCAGTCGAAGCGATGGCCGAGCAGATCGCAAACGAACACGGTACGCCCGCTTCAATTATCCATTTGCCCGCATTGCGCCTGACGTATGAGCGCTTCACGAAGTTCAACTTGGATCGCTTCAAGAAAGACATGGCAATCCAGGTGGAGTCGGCGGTCATTCTTCTCGAGCGCTTCTTGCCAAAGATGGTCAAGCTGCCCCGTGCCAGGGTCTTGTTTGTACTTTCCAGCGTTGTTCACGGCGTGCCGCCGAAGTTTATGTCCATGTATACAGTGGCCAAGTACGCGCAACTCGGGCTGATGCGCTCTCTCGCTGCCGAATATGCTTCCACCCCAGTCCGGATCAACGCAATTTCGCCGAGCATGGTGGAGACGCGGTTTCTTGAAGACATCGCAGATGCGGCAGTGCAGATGAGCGCCGCGGCTAACCCGCAGGGCCGCAACGCGACCACCGCTGACCTGCTGGGCGCCGTCGAGTTTCTCCTTTCACCCGCGTCAGATTTCGTCCACGGAATCGATATTCCCATCGCAGCGGGGAGCGTTTACTGATGCTCTTCAACTCGTTCCCGTTCATTTCTCTGTTCCTTCCAATCGTTACGATCGTCTATGCCTTGGCGCGCATGTACTTCGGCCAGCGTATGGCGCAGGCTTTTCTGCTCGCTGCATCCTTTTTCTTCTACGGCTATGCCAAGCCCAGCTATGTCCCGTTGCTGGCCGGCTCAATCCTATTTAATTGGGCCATCGCCTCGTGGATGGGTTCGGCGCAAGACCATGCTGGCACAAGCGAGTCACGGCGGAAGATGCTTCTCTGGATTGGGCTAGCGGCAAACATCATCCTTCTCTGTAGCTTCAAGTACGTTAACTTCTTTCTACAATGCTTTGCGTTCCTGAATCCGCAGAGGCTTAACCTCCCGAATTGGGCGTTCCCGCTCGGAATCAGCTTCTTCACATTGACCCAGATCATGTATCTGGTGGATACCTATCAGGGCTTGAATGCGCCGAGTACCCTGTTTGACCACGCCACGCTTGTCTCTTTCTTCCCCTATGTATCCTCTGGGCCACTTGTACGATCACGTGTTGTAATCCCACAATTCAAAAGCTTCACAATGTCAGTGGGCCGATTCGACCTCGCGTGCCGGGGGCTCTATTTATTCTCGCTCGGTCTCACCAAAAAGGTCGTTCTCGCCGACTCATTCGCTCGCATCGCCGATGCAGGCTTCGGTTCCGTTCAAAACTTTTCCACTTTCGAAGCCTGGG
Organism: Occallatibacter sp.; assembly: GCA_049515455.1. Classification (GTDB taxonomy): domain Bacteria; phylum Acidobacteriota; class Terriglobia; order Terriglobales; family Acidobacteriaceae; genus Telmatobacter. Next base: position 2,252 of record JBEKUB010000016.1, on the reverse strand, counting down.
TGTTTTCTCTCTCCTATACTTTCCAGATCTACTTTGACTTTAGCGGATACTCTGATATGGCGGTCGCTTGCGCCTGGATGCTCGGAATCGATATTCCGCAGAATTTTAACGCGCCTTATCGCTCCAAGTCGATCAGCGAATTTTGGAAGCGCTGGCACATTTCACTCTCCAATTTCATTACGGATTACCTTTACACCCCCATCTTGCGTTCAATGGGTAAAGCGACCGTGACGACATCGGCGATCGCTATTCTCGTCGCCATGGCTATCGCCGGGCTGTGGCACGGCCCAGCATGGACCTTTGTCATTTTTGGCACGCTCCATGGTGGCGCCCTCGCAGTAAATCAAGTGTGGAGGAGACGCAAGAAGAAGATGCCTGCTTGGCTTGGCTGGCTGGTAACTTTTGTTTTCGTCAACATCACCTTTGTCTTCTTCCGCTCGGCCAACGTCTCATCGGCACTGCGCATGCTGAACGCCATGCTACCGCACGCACACCTGGTGGGCGTTGCGGCACTTAGGGGCGTGCTTCCACTTGCCCCTTCCCTGCTCCTGCGCCCGGTAGCCATCGGCATCGTGCTTGCATTCTTTTTCAAAACTGCGCAACAATTTGCCGAAACATTCCGGCCGACTCACCTTACCGCTTTCGCCACAGCCACGCTGATCCTGCTTTGCATGTTTTTCATGAACTCGACGGCAGCGAAGGAGTTTGTCTACTTTGCATTCTGATAGACAAGTTATGTCCCCACCCGTCTGGCTGGCCGAGACGATTGGTGCGATCGTCCTGCTTTTGCTCATCGTCGTGCTCGTCAATATGTCGATCGATATCTACGGGATCTTTCGCAGCACGAAGGGCCGCCACCTTGTTGTCTATGGGGACGAGCGAATCGCCAAGTACCTCCTGAGCGAAAGATATGTGCCCGAAAACTTCGACTCGCTGCTGATTGGCTCATCTGTCTCTGCGAACTGGAACACACAAGGAATCGACAGTTTCCGCGCCTACAACGAGTCCATCGAAGGTGGAAATATCGTAGAGGAAAAAGTAATTGCAGACCGCGCTTTAGCCAGTTCCCATATCAGGCTCGCGATCCTCATTGTTCATCCATATCTTACGGACTCCCATGAATTTGCAACCGTTCATCTCACTCCCAAAGAGAACCTGGCGGCGCTGGGTTCCGAGAGCCTGTTGGAGGCATACAAAGCCGCAGCGCGTGTCAAACTTCATCTGGAGAATCAGCAATTCGACCAGTTTGGTACCGATGACTTCGGTGAGATTCCCCAGAAAATGAATCCTCACATGCAGAAGCTCATGGCCCCGGGAACTGAGTTCAGCATCGATGAAACCGCAATGAAGAGTTATAGTGATCTAGTTAACGAGCTCCATGCTTTGAATATTCAAATTGTTTACGTGATTCCGCCCCTATCGCAGGTCGTCTTTGCCTTGAAAACCAAGGCCTTTGCAAACTACACCCGCGCTGCCCTGGCGAACAAGTTAGCGCAGGATCAGGTAATCGATTTTACCTCCGATGAGTTTGTCGATTTCCGCCGCAACGCTGGAAATTTCAAGGATGGCGTTCACTTGACAAACGATGCATCGCGGGAAGTGGTTGCCGTGATAAATGAGCGATTGAATGAATGGGCAATTCAGAAGCCTGTTTTATCCCCGAAAGCTGAGTCGCTCGAACCGCTGCCCCGACAAGAACAAACAGGGGCCCGCTGATCTCCAGATAAGTCCATCGATTGCCAAAGCAGTTGGCGACAAGGCTGGAGCACATGGCAACGAAGATGCCAAGACCGAGTCCTCGATACAATGGGTCCTTGGCCCGCCTGAAGAGTCGAAAGGACGTAGCCAGTAGGTACCCGAATAGTACAAAAGCCATCAGGAGCCCAATGATGCCGGTTTCCACCATCACCAGTACAAACCAGTTGTGAGTGTCATCCAAATCGTGTACATGCTGGGCAAAACTGAACGTCGCATAGCCATTACCAACAATGGGGCTACGAACGATCGAATGCCAGGACTCTTCCCATAGGTCGACGCGCTCCTGGGCGGAGGCTTCCAGTTGGCCGCTGGCATCCTTGGTCATTGTCACTCGCTCGCGCACGGCGACAGGTACGATAAGTTGCCACGTCAGCAGGAAAACTCCAAAAATCACCAGGAGTTTCCGGTCTTTCACTACACCAAGAACCAGCACGCCGAACAGCAACGCTAAATACCCCCCGCGAGAAAACGTGTACATAAGTGCAGCCAGCGTC
>JBEKUB010000015.1:0-82509 GCA_049515455.1 Occallatibacter sp. | reverse complement strand
AATCCCTGGTGGGCAGCCAAATAGAATCAACAACTTAAAGATATTTCTGCATGATCGTTCGTTCTGTGCCAAACTCCTCATATAGAGCAATCTTGCACAGACAGAACAGGCAGGGTTTTACTATTTCTTGTGTGTGTATGTGGACGTGGCAATGGGGGAATCGATGCCCAGCCGAGATTTGAGGGGAGAATTACTCCTGGTTGCTGTGGTTCCTTCTTCGGTTCCAATCACTCCGATTTACAGGAGCGTAGAAATCATCTTTGGACGGATTGCTCCGGGGCTATAATTTGAGCATCTTATTCGTCATTTCTCGGCATGATTTCGAATAGTTTGCAGCAACGAGATTGTTGAGGTGAGACCAGTGAATTGGAGCGAGCTCCCTGACCTGGCTGCCGTAATCCTACTGGCGTGCGTCTTTGCATCCATATCGCGACGGCGTCCTACGCGTATCTCGAGGATTTGGCTCATCGGCTGGTTGATGATCGTAGTGCATTTCGCCGCATTTCTGTTCACGAAAATGCCTGGCATCTGGGGAACATTTGCTGCGGTTGTGGGTTTGATTGCTTTGGCATGGGGCGGAACGCTGTTCATGTGGGGCTCAGTTCCTAACCGCAAGGAGAACTCAGTCTGGTGGATGCTGGCGGCGCTTCTTGGCTCAATCGCACTCTACATTCCCCTTCTTGTCGCCGGTCCTGCGCCGGGATGGGTTTTGGACCTGGCCGCTTCCTTGTTTGGCCTTCTGCCGCTTGCAGTTGCGCTGAGGGCGATGCGTAATTCCGATCATTCGTTACGCTGGGTAAATGTAGCGCAGTATTACCCGCTCTCGATCTTCCTGCTTATCGTTCAGAATCGGCCCGGCAACGGAGCTGCTCTGGCTTTGAATGCTTTGCTGTTTACTGTTTACTTCGGCTGCTGCATCCATTTCTGGCGTGCTTACCGGCGCGCCACTGCCGGCAAATTCATCACCATGGCCGGATTCCTGGCGTGGGCTCTGGTATTTGTGGTGGCGCCGTTGATGACGGCATTGTGGCCCGCGCTCCACATTGAGACCCAAGTTTGGAATCTGCCCAAGCTGGGCTATTACGTGGTAGCCGTAGGCATGATCCTATTGCTGCTTGAAGATCAGATTGAGAATGACGCGGAAGCCGAGGGCGTGACCCTTTCTCTACTTGAAGAGAATATTCAACATACCAAGACTCTGAACTGATTCGGCAAGGGGGGGCAGAGGTTGCTTAAGCAGCCGCGGAAAAACTCGGAATTTCGAGTCAAATTGGCGAAAACCTCTCTCCGAGGCTAAAGCCATCGTTGATTCTGCTGGGCTCATGCGGAGGTTAAAAGCCCCGCCTCCCTCCGGATTGAGTTTTTCCGCAGCGTGTTAAGCGCGCGCGTGATGGCGCTGCTCCAGCGGCTTTGCCTTTGCGGCGAGATAGCTCGAGATGGCGGCAGCGGCTTTGCGGCCTTCAGAGATTGCCCAGACCACGAGCGACTGCCCGCGGCGCATGTCGCCGGCGGCAAAGATGCCGTCAACCGAGGTCATATAGCCGTCGTGCGTGGCGATGTTGCCGCGATTGTCTACGGCCACGCCTAACTGGTCGATCATTCCGGAGCGCACGGGCCCGAGGAAACCCATGGCCAGCAGGACCAGATCGGCTTCCAGTGTGAATTCGGAGCCGGGGATGGGTTCGAACTTGGGCGGAGGCCCAACGCGCACCAGGTGTAACTGCTTTACGTTTCCGTTGGCGTCGCCGGTGAAGCGGAGGGTATTTATGCTCCAATCGCGGATGCCGCCCTCTTCGTGGGAGCTTTCCGTACGCAACTGCAAGGGCCACTGCGGCCAGGGGGTAGAGGCGGCGCGAATTGCGGGGGGCTTAGGCATGATCTCGAACTGGTGAACGCTCAGGGGCCGCTGGCGATGGCTGGTGCCGAGGCAGTCTGCGCCGGTATCGCCGCCGCCGATAATGACTACACGCTTGCCTTCGGCGAGGATGGCGATGGAGGGATCGACTACGTCTCCTTCGCAGCGGCGGTTTTGCTGAGGCAGGAATTCCATGGCGAAGTGGATGCCTTTGAGTTCGCGGCCCGGAACCTTGAGGTCGCGCGGATACTCTGAGCCGCCGGCCAGCAGGATGGCGTCGAAGTTTTCCGTCAGGGTTTCTACGGGCACATTCACGCCTACATGCGCATCGGTAACAAATTTCACGCCTTCGGCCTTCATCTGCTTGACGCGGCGATCAATGACGTGCTTTTCCAGTTTGAAGTTGGGGATGCCGTAGCGCAGCAGGCCCCCGATGCGATCGTTTTTCTCATAGACGGTGACCGAGTGGCCGGCGCGGCGCAACTGCTGCGCTGCCGCCAATCCGGATGGACCGCTGCCGACAACGGCGACTTTCTTTCCGGTGGATTGCGCGGGCGGCTCGGGTTGAATCCAGCCTTCGTCCCAGGCGCGCTCGACGATGCTGCGTTCAATGAGCTTGATGGAAACGGCGGGCTGATTGATGCCCAGCACGCAGGCGGCTTCGCAGGGAGCGGGGCAGATGCGGCCGGTGAACTCGGGGAAGTTGTTGGTCGAGTGGAGGCGGCGAATGGCGCTCTCCCAGCGGCCGTTGTAGACCAGGTCGTTCCAGTCGGGGATCAAGTTATTGACGGGGCAGCCGGTGTGGCAAAAGGGTACACCGCAATCCATGCAACGGGCGCCCTGCTCGCGCTGTTTTTCCTCGGGGAATGGATTGTAAATTTCGAACCAGTCCACAAGGCGATCTTCGACCTTGCGCCGAGTGGGCTGTTCGCGCTGGATCTCTAAAAATCCGGTTGTCTTACCCATGCTTAACCTCTACTGCCGCCCGCAGAGGCGACGAAAATTCGGAAGAGAATTGAGGGGACATCAGAATAAGTTCATCAACTTATCTTCAGCATTCCCTCAGGGGCTAAAGCCCGCGTTCATTTGTTGCATTTGCGGCACGACTAAAGTCATGCCCTTTCAAAACTTCTTACGCCGGCATTCCCTCAAAGGCTATTGATTCCGGCATAAATCATGTCTTTGCGCCGTCCCTACGGGACTCCGTAACGACTTGTGGAATCCCTTTTCCCCACGCTAAAGCGCGGGGCTAACAAACTCTGCGCCTCCGGCGCGTTTATGCGACATTCCTTATGCGGTCCTCAATAAAGCCCTACATCCTTTTTTTGCATTCGCGGCAAAACTAAAGCTCATTTTGTTGCATTTGCGGAACGCGACCCACTCACTGGGTGGGTGTCCCGGTCATGCCCTTTCAAAACTTCGACCGGTTCATGACTTCCTATCGCTGCTTCGGGACGAGCTATGCCGAGAACGCGTTTGTACTCGTGCGGGAAGATCTTGATGAATCTTGGCTGCGCGTCGGCCCAATGCTCCAGAATCCAGGCTGCGCGCGGGCTGCCAGTCAGGTCGCGGTGGCGTTCAAGAAGGCCGCGAACGCGGTCTACGTCTTCCTGTGAGGCCAGCGGTTCCAGATCCACGCTGGATTTGTTGCAGCGGCGAGTTTCAAAGTCGCCTTGCTCGTCGTAGACATAAGCGATTCCGCCGCTCATGCCGGCGGCGAAGTTGCGGCCGGTCATGCCCAGCACAATCACCGTGCCCTTGGTCATGTATTCGCAGCCGTGGTCGCCTACGCCTTCGACCACTGCTGTAGCGCCCGAGTTGCGAACCGCGAAGCGCTCGCCTGCAATGCCGTTGAGGAACGCTTCGCCGTCTGTTGCGCCGTAAAGAACGACGTTGCCCACCAGGATGCTCTCCTCGGGCAGAAAGCTGGAGGTTTTGGGCGGATAGGCGATGAGGCGTCCGCCGGAGAGGCCTTTACCCATATAGTCGTTGGAATCGCCCTCGAGTTCGAGCGTCACGCCGGAGGGGACAAAAGCGCCGAAGCTCTGGCCGGCCGATCCATTGAACTTGAAGTGGATGGTGCCCTCGGGCAATCCGCCAGAACCGTAGCGGCAGGCGATCTCGCCACCCAGCATTGCGCCCACGGTGCGGTGCACGTTGCGAATGGCGAAGGTGGCGCTCACCGGGGTTTTCGATTTGAGCGCAGGTGCAGCTTTGGCGATCAACTGGTGATCGAGGGCCTGATTGAGGCCGTGATCCTGGGGCTGCATGCAGCGACGAGCGACGCGGGATGGCAGCGCGGGCGAATAAAGGATGGAAGAGAGATCGATTCCCTTGGCCTTCCAGTGCACATCGGCCACAGCGGCATCGATTTTGTCTACGCGGCCCACCATCTCGTTCACGGTGCGGAAGCCCAGCTTGGCCATGTGCCCGCGCATCTGTTCGGCGATAAAGAAGAAGAAGTTGATGACGTGCTCGGGTTGGCCCGTGAAGCGCTCGCGCAGCACCGGGTCCTGGGTGGCGATGCCCACGGGACAGGTATTCAGGTGGCATTTGCGCATCATGATGCAGCCAAGCGAGACGAGCGGCATGGTGGCAAAACCGAACTCTTCCGCGCCCAGGAGAGCTGCGATCACTACGTCGCGGCCAGTTTGCAGTTTGCCGTCGGTCTGCACGCGAATGCGGCTGCGCAGATCGTTGAGAAGGAGAACCTGCTGCGTTTCGGCGAGTCCGAGTTCCCACGGCAGCCCTGCGTGCTTGATGGAACTGAGCGGCGAAGCACCGGTGCCGCCGCTGTCGCCGGAGATGAGCACCACGTCGGCGTGAGCCTTGGCCACGCCTGCTGCAACCGTTCCCACGCCGACTTCAGAGACCAGCTTGACGGCAATGCGCGCCTTAGGATTGACGTTTTTCAGGTCGTAGATCAGTTGAGCGAGATCTTCGATGGAGTAAATGTCATGGTGCGGCGGAGGCGAGATGAGCCCAACGCCGGGGATGGAATAGCGGATGCGCGCGATGACCTCGTCGACTTTGTGGCCGGGCAACTGTCCGCCTTCGCCGGGTTTCGCGCCCTGCGCCATTTTGATCTGGAGTTCGTCGGCGTTGACGAGATAGTTGGCGGTTACGCCGAAGCGGCCGCTGGCGACTTGCTTGACGGCGCTGCGGCGCAGGTCGCCGTTTTCGTCGCGCTGGAATCGGGCTTCGTCTTCGCCGCCCTCGCCGGTGTTGGACATTCCGCCGATGCGGTTCATGGCGATGGCGAGGGTTTCGTGAGCCTCTTTACTGATTGATCCGAAGCTCATGGCGCCGGTGGTGAAGCGCTTGACGATCTCTTTGGCCGGTTCCACTTTGTCCAGCGGGATGGGCTTGTCAGAGTATTTCAGCTTGAGCAGACCGCGCAGTGTGCAGAGAGTGCGGTTCTGATCGTCGAGCAGATCGGTGTACTCCTGGAATGTGGCTGGATTGTTCTGCCGCACGGCCTGTTGCACCTTGCTGATGGTGAGGGGGTTGAGCAGGTGGTACTCGCCGCCCAGGCGGTATTGATATTGGCCGCCGACGGTCAAGTCGGTCTCCGATTCGGTGAGCGGCTGGAAGGCAAATGCGTGCTTGAGCTGCGCTTCACGAGCCAGAACGTCAAGGCCAACGCCCTCGATGCGGGATGCTGTGCCGGGGAAGTAGGACTCAACCAGCGCCTCATTCAAGCCGACGGCCTCAAAGACCTGCGCGCCACGATAGCTTTGCAGGGTACTGATGCCCATCTTCGAGAAGGTCTTGAGCAGGCCCTTATTGATGGCCTTGATGAAGTTCTTCTCAGCATATTCGGCGCTGACGTCATCGGGGATCATGCCGCGCAGCTTGAGGTCGTGAAGGGTTTCAATGGCCAGGTAGGGATTGATGGCGCTGGCGCCGTAGCCGATGAGCAGGGCGAAGTGCATCACTTCGCGAGGCTCGCCGCTTTCGATGATGAGCGCAACCTGGGTGCGGGTTTTCTCACGCACGAGGCGGTTGTGCACGGCGGCCATGGCCAGCAGGCTGGGAATGGGCGCATAGGTGGAATCGACGCCGCGGTCGGAGATGATCAGCAGCGTATAGCCGGAGATAACGGCAAGCGCGGCGCGGTTGCTCAGGTCTTCAAGCGAGTGCCGGAGGCCGGCTTCGCCATCTTCAGCACGGAAGAGCGCAGGCAGCGTGGTGGCCAGCAGATCGCCTGAGGAGACGCGGCGCAGTTTTTCAAGGTCGCGGTTGGTCAGGATGGGATGAGGCAGCTTGAGCGTGTGACAGTTTTCGGGTGCTTCATCCAGAATGTTGCGCTCAGTGCCGATATAGCTGATGAGCGACATCACCAGTTCTTCGCGGATGGGGTCAATGGGCGGGTTGGTTACCTGCGCAAAAAGCTGCTTGAAGTAGTTGAAGAGCGGCTGAGGGCAGTCAGAGAGACAGGCCAGTGGAACGTCGGTGCCCATGGAGCCAAGCGGCTCCTCGCCTTTTGCGCCCATGGGGCCGAGCAGAATCTTCAGGTCTTCTTCGCTGTACCCGTAGGCGCGCTGGCGGCGGAGAATGGTTTCGTGATTGGTGGCGATGACGCGCGACGGTTCAGGCAACTGGTCCATCGTGACCTGCTGCTCACGGAGCCACTCGCCGTAAGGCTGACGACTGGCTAGTTGCTTCTTGATTTCGGCATCGGAGATGATGCGCTGCTGAACGGTATCGACCAGGAACATGCGGCCGGGCTGCAGGCGGCCCTTCTTGCGAATATCTTCAGCCGGAACCTCAAGAACGCCGGCTTCAGAGGCCAGCACTACAATATCGTCTTTGGTGACGATATAGCGGCCGGGGCGCAGGCCGTTGCGGTCGAGAGTGGCGCCAATAACGCGACCGTCAGTGAAGGCCATGGCCGCAGGGCCGTCCCACGGCTCCATCAACGAGGCGTGATACTCGTAGAAGGCGCGCTTCTCCTCGTCCATATCCGGGTTGCCGGACCAGGCTTCGGGAATCAGCATGGCCATTACGTGGGGCAGGGAACGGCCGGAATGGAAGAGAAACTCCACCGCGTTATCCAGTGAAGCGGAATCGCTGCCGCCGGGCACGATGACCGGAAACAGCTTGCCGATCTGGCCTTCGTGCAGAGGACTCTGGAGGATCGACTGGCGTGCGGTCATCCAGCTCACATTGCCGCGGATGGTATTGATTTCGCCGTTGTGGGCTACATAGCGGTAGGGATGGGCCAGCTTCCAACTGGGAAACGTGTTGGTGGAGAAGCGCTGGTGGACCAGGCAGAGTGCGCTTTTCACCAGGGGATTGGCCAGTTCGAAGTAAAATCGCTCAATCTGCGGCGCCAGCATCAGGCCCTTATAGATGATGGTGCGGCAGGAGAACGAGGGAACGTAAAAAATGTCTTTCTCTTCGATCTCCGAATTTGCGATCTCATTCTCAGTGCGGCGGCGAACTCGATAGAGCAGGCGCTCGAAGGCGTCTTCGTCCATCCCGGCATGTTCCGATCCTTCTGGCCAGCTGACGAACAACTGTTGAATATAGGGTTGGGAGGCGCGCGCTTCACGGCCGACGGCGTCGCCGTTGAGCGGGGTATCACGCCAGCCGAGAACCGAAAGGCCCTCCTCCTGGACTATGCGCTCGAAGACGCCTTCGCATTGCAGGCGATTATGCTTTTCGACCGGCAAAAAGCACATGGCCACGCCATAAGCGCCCGGCTCGGGCAACGCTATCCCCAGTTCGCCGCACTCCTGCACAAAAAACTCATGCGGAATCTGGATCAGAATTCCCGCGCCATCGCCCGTTTCCGGGTCACATCCCGCGGCGCCGCGATGGGTGAGGTTGATGAGTACCTCCAGCCCTTTGCGGATGATCTCGTGGCTTCTTTCGCCCTTGATGCTGGCCACAAGACCCATGCCGCAGGCATCGTGCTCATTACTCGGGTGATAAAGCCCCTGCGGCTTATGAGTGCGGAGACGATTGTCCGATGTGCTCATGGCAACCCTTTTCGTTGAATTTTGCGGTGCAGAAGCTTCACCTTGTCCGAAAGACACATCCCCCAGCGATTCGTGCTGAGGAAAATCGCCCTGGTTCTTGTTGAGGATGCTTGCCTGAGCCGATCTGGCCGCGTCCGGGACTAGGCTGAATCTTTAATATATCGAAAAAATCGCCTTAATGTGGAACTTCGTTGCACCTGGGCACCAGGATTATTGCAGCGGCCGCAACCAGATAGAATCGCAAGTGGCGCATTTTGAGGCTTATACTGGGTTCTCGGAGGCATCTTACGCGCGATACGATTCTAGTCACAGGCGGGGCCGGTTTTATCGGCTCGAATTTCATTTTGAACTGGATTGAGGCTACTGGTTCGCCAGTCGTCAATCTTGACCTGCTGACCTATGCGGGCAATCCCGCCAATCTTTCTGCGCTCGATGGGGACTCGCGTTACCTGCTCAAGCGCGGCGATATCTGCGACGCGGAACTGGTGGGCTCGCTTCTGCGTGAACATGAGCCTCGGGCCATCGTTCATTTTGCCGCGGAAAGCCACGTGGACCGCTCGATCGTTTCTCCGGGAGCTTTCATTCGCACTAATGTTCAGGGAACTTTCGTTCTTCTGGATCGGACCAAAGCCTACTGGTCAGAGCTGAGCGAAGCCGAACGCAAGACATTTCGATTTCTTCACGTCTCCACCGACGAGGTTTACGGCTCGCTTGGGCCCGATGATCCGGCCTTTTCCGAGACCACGGCCTACGCGCCCAACAGCCCCTACGCGGCTTCGAAGGCAGCCTCAGACCACCTGGCAAGAGCGTATTGCCATACCTGGGGTTTGCCGGTGCTCACGACAAATTGTTCCAACAACTACGGTCCGTTTCAGTTTCCTGAGAAATTGATTCCGCTAATGATTCTCAACGCGCTGGAAGGAAAGCCGCTGCCCGTCTACGGAGACGGCAAAAACGTGCGTGACTGGCTTTATGTGGGGGATCATTGTTCGGCCATCCGCGCTGTCCTCGAGAAAGGGCGAATTGGGGAAACTTATAACATCGGGGGAATGAGCGAGCGCGCGAATATCGATGTGGTCAGCCTGATCTGCGATCTTGTGGACGAGATGCGACCCGATGCCGCAATTGGTCCGCGCAGGAAACTGATCACCTATGTAAAGGACCGGCCTGGGCACGATCGGCGCTATGCCATCGATGCCGCAAAGCTCTCGCGTGAGCTGGGCTGGCGGCCCGCGGAGAAATTTGAGAGCGGCTTGCGCAAGACTGTTCGCTGGTACCTGGACCACTTCTCGTGGGTCGAGAGCGTGCGCACCGGGGCCTATTTGGAATGGATCAAAGAAAACTATACGGAGCGGGTCGCGCTATGAAAGGGATCATTCTCGCCGGAGGATCGGGCACGCGTCTTTATCCCGTGACCCAGGTTGTATCGAAGCAACTGCTGCCGGTGTATAACAAGCCGATGATCTATTACCCGCTGAGCACGCTTATGCTGGCCGGGCTGCGCGATATTTTGATTATCTCCACGCCGCAGGATACGGGCCGCTTTGCCGAACTGCTTGGCGACGGGCGCCGTTGGGGCCTCAATATCAGTTACGCCATACAGCCGAGCCCCGACGGATTGGCGCAGGCCTTCCTCATCGGCCGGGAATTTATTGGTGGCGATACCAGCGCCCTGATTTTGGGAGACAACATTTTTTACGGGCAGGGGTTTTCGCGACAGCTTCAGGAAGCTGCGGAACTCAAGCACGGGGCGACGGTTTTTGCTTACCAGGTGGAAGATCCTCAGCGCTACGGGGTGGTGGAGTTCGATGAACAGGGCTGCGCCATCAGCCTGGAAGAGAAGCCGAAGAATCCCAAGTCGCGCTTTGCGGTTACCGGACTTTATTTCTACGACAACCAGGTGGCCAGCATCGCTGCGTCGCTCAGGCCGTCGGCGCGCGGGGAACTCGAGATTACTGACCTGAACCGTCTCTACCTTGAAGCCGGCAGCCTGAACGTGCAGATCATGAGCCGCGGTATGGCCTGGCTGGATACGGGTACGCACGATTCGTTGCTGGAGGCTGGGCTCTTCGTTCATACCATTGAACGCCGCCAGGGCCTCAATATTGCTTGCCCGGAAGAGATTGCCTACCGCCAGGGCTTCATCACTGCGGAGCAGTTGGAATCGCTTGCGCTACCGATCAGCAAGAGCGGGTATGGGCAATACCTGCTTGCTCTGCTGAGGGAGCAGAAGTTTGCGGTCAAGGCTGCACAGTTATGAAGATTACGAAGACAGAACTGCCCGGAGTCCTGGTGCTGACACCGGCAATTCACCGAGACAGCCGTGGCGCATTCTGTGAGACCTATAATCAGCGCGCAATGGCGGAGGCTGGCTTGCCTTCGTCGTGGCCACAGGACAATTTTTCGCTTTCGAAGAAGAACGTGCTGCGTGGCATTCACTACCAGATTATCCAGCCGCAAGGAAAACTGGTCCGGGTGACGCACGGCGCTGTCCTCGACGTCGTGGTGGACCTGCGGCGTAGTTCGCCCACGTTTGCCAGGCACGTGGCTGTCGAGTTGAGCGGCGAAAATGGCGAGATGCTGTGGGTTCCGCAAGGATTCGGCCATGCGTTCCTGGTGCTTACGGATGTGGCCGGCTTCGCATACAAAGTGACTGACTATTATTCATCTGCCGGTGAGCGAACGATCGCGTGGAATGATCCTGACCTGGCTATACCCTGGCCGATTGACGCGGAGAGCGCGATCATCTCTGAGAAGGATCGCGCCGGAGCGTTATTGAAGGATGCGGAAGTTTTCGACTGAGCGCTGGACCGCGCGACATACACAAATAAGCAGACCGCTGGCACAGATTAAGGTGATGCAATGACTCCGCGTGAACGCATACTGGCTGTTCTGAACCGTCAACCGGTGGATCGCATTCCAGTGGATTTATGGCACACCCCGGAAATCGGCGAGCTTTTGCGCAGGCATTGTGGCGTGGCGGACGACCTGGCGATGTACCGGGCGCTCGGCCTGGACAAGATCGTCTGGGTGTTCATGGATTACAAGACTGAAGAAGGCGAACGTGCCGGTTCGCAATCTGGAGCAGGGGCCGAAGACGGCGGCAGCCGCACCATGTGGGGAGTGCCGCTGAAGGATATCGAGGCAGGCGAGGCCCATTACGCGGAATTTGGCGAAGCGCCGCTGGCCGGATTCAACTCGCCCGAGTCGCTGGACCATTATCCATGGTGGCCCAGCGTCGAACGATTCGATTATCAAGGAGCAACAGCAAAGGCACAAGAGGCGGCGCAGGAATTTGCCGTCATCGGTCCGTGGATTTCATTGTTCGAAATTTACTGCCAATTGCGTGGGTTGGAACAATCGCTGATGGATTTGGTTGAGGCTCCGGAGCTTGTGGAGGCGATTCTCGACCGCGTGGAGCAAATCCAAACCGAGATGATGCGCCACTTCTTTGCCGGTGCAGGCAAGTCGCTTGACCTGGTTTTTATAAGCGACGATATCGCGGGGCAGACTTCGCTGTTGATGTCACCGATGCATTGGAAACGGCATTTGGAGCCGCGACTCAGGCGCTGGTGCGAGTTGATTCACGCCCATGGATTGCGGGTTTTATACCATACGGACGGAGCTGCACGCCGTTTACTGGGGCCGATTCTCGACTGTGGCGTAGATGTTCTGAATCCGATTCAGCACGCCTGCCCGGGAATGGAAATGGAAGAACTCAAGCGCGAGTTCGGCCATCGCGTCATCTTTCACGGCGGAGTGGACAATCAATTTGCACTGCCGCGTGGAACGCCGGAAGATGTTCGTCGCGAGGTTCACCGTTGCCTGGAGACCCTGGGCGCCGGCCGGGAAGGCTTCATTTGCTGTTCGTGTCACAACGTCCAGGCCGGCACGCCACTCGAAAACATTCTTGCCATGATCGAAACCGCTCAGCACGCATAGAGATCACTTTGGATGCGCGCTTAGCTTATCGAGCGTATGCTTCAGATCGTCCAGCTTCTGACCAGCCTCGCCCAGTTTGCCTTCTGAAGTTAGACGCTGGTAATCGGCAAAGTCTCTGCCGGCCTGCGAAATCAGCACATCGAGACTTTGAGCGGGAGGCGGAGCGCCATTGGTTTCAGTTGCGGCTCGCGGCGCCTCCGATGCACTCAAGGTTGAAGACTCGGAACCGAACAGGGAAGCGAGCGCTGCCTCAAAGGTGGGCGCGTAGGCCAGCCGGTCCTGAAGCGCGAGCACGACCAAGCGTAACTCGGGCATGGGGCTGCGTTCGGCCTGCAGATAGATCGGCTCCGCATAGAGCAGCGCCTTGCCGCAAGGAATGACCAGCAGGCTGCCGCGGCGGACATGGGAGCCCTGCTGGTTCCACAGCGTCAGTTGCCCTGAGAGCTGCGCATTCTGATCGATGCGCGCCTCAATTTGCTGCGGTCCGTCCACCAGTTTTGTTTTGGGAAAGTCGTAGACCACGGATGTGCCGTAGTGTACGCCGTCGCTGCGTCCGGCAATCCAGCCGATCAAATTATTGCGATTGACCGGAGTAAAAGGAAGTATCTCGACGAACTCGAGATCGGTTTCGCCGGGCAGCCTCATCATCACAAAATTCGGCGCCATGGGCTGCGTGGTCTGCTCTCCACCTTCAGCCATGCCGGTTTCAGTAGCTACTGTCCAGAGATCCTCGCGGTTATAGAAGACCTCAGGATTGGTCATGTGATAGAGACCGTAGACTTCGGCCTGCAAACTCAGCAATAGCTCGGGGTAGCGGACGTGCTTGCGCAGCCACGCGGGCATAGCTGAAGCATCTTTGAATAGTGACGGAAAGATTCCGCGATAGGCGGCCAGGATAGGGTCTTCACTGTCGAACACATAGAAAGTAGTGGTCCCATCGTAGGCGTCCACCACAACCTTGACGCTGTTGCGCATGTAATTGACGGGCTGATTATCCACGGAGTGATGCGTAGAGTAGGGATAGCTGTCGGAAGATGTGAAGGCATCCATCACCCACGAAAGACGGCCGTCATCGCCGACCACAATGTAGGGGTCCTCGTCGTAAGTCAGGAACGGCGCAAGAGCTGCGACGCGATCGCGGACTGTGCGCCGCATCAGCAGACGGCTCTCGGAGTTCACGTCGTCGCTGAAGGGCACTTTGGTGAGATCGCCGCGATCGAATGCAATCAGAACGCGGCGTAAAAATCCACCTAACACGATACCGCCGCTGCCTTCATAGGAGGTGAGGTTGTTGCTTTGGCCCTCAGGATAGTTGAACTCCTGCTGACGGGTCTTCACGTAGACGTCGGTGTTGGTCATTTCGCCGAAGTAAATTTCGGGCCGGGTTACGCTGAGGCCGCGCACGGTGCTCTGGACGGGCATATTGCTGAGCAGGAGCGTGGGCAGACCTTCGGCTGTGAAGCCGTTCACCGGGTTCATGGTGATGCCGTAACCGTGGGTATAGATGAGCTTGTCGTTGATCCAGTTCTGGCTGCTCTCGGGAAGCTTGTCCACGTTCAGTTCGCGTGCGGAAAGCATCACTTCGCGCATGGTGCCGTCGATCTGGTAGCGGTCAATATCGATGCCGGGAAAATCATAGTAGGTACGAATTTCCTGAATCTGACGCAGCGTATCTTTGAGCGCCTGCACGTCCCATAGACGAATATCCTGAAGTGTGGACTGATTGTTGGCGGGATCGGCTGCACCAACGGTTGTCTCCGCGGGAAATTCGCGCTGAGCAAAGCGATCCAGCCCGTATGCCTGCCGGGTCATCTGGATATTGTTGACGATATATGGCTGCTCGCGCACCAGTTCGTTGGGCTTTACGATGAAACTGCTGACGTACCAGCCAATTATTCCGGCTGCCGCATAACAAATCACGGCAGGAATGATGGAAACGACGAGCATGCGCCCGCGCGGTTTAATTACCGCGCAGACGAACGCGATCAAGGCTCCCAGTACGAGGGCGGCCGCGACAAAGAGCATGCCGGTCAGCGTCACGTGCGCGTCTGTGTACGTGACCCCATCGAAGATTGTATGGTGCTCAAACAGCAGCTCAAATCGGCTGATATATACGCGCAGTGCAACCACGAGCAGTAGGAACCCAACCGTGATGGAGAGGCCGCGCCAGGGCAACGGGGAGCCGCTGCCGAATCCCCCGCTGAGGGCTCGGGTGCCACCGGTGATGAGGATAAATAGAAAGGCAAGGATGCATGCGAGTACTGCCAGTGTAAGTAGCCAGCCTGCGATCAGTTCCAGAGCCGGCAGCGTAAAGAGATAGAAGTTAAGCGGTCTTCCGAAGACGGGATCGGCTATGCTGCCGGAGACGTGAGGCGCATACCAGAACAGCGCCAGCACGGGCCACTGCGCCTCCATCGCTGCGCCGGTGGCGATCGCTACCACGAATGAAACACCGATCGAGAGCACGCGCAGGACGGGTGCAACAGGGAGATTCACCGCGTTACCGGCGATGAAAATTGTGTGATCGATGGGCAGATCGGCAGAGTGCGTTCGCTTGAGGGCGGCAAATGTTACATACAGCACAACAAATGTCACGGCCGCAAAAGCGGCGAAGATCCCCCACTTCAGGCCCAATGTTTTCCAGAACACATCCTGGTAACCGAGCGTCCTGAACCAGAGCAGATCGACCCAATAGGAGATCGCGGTGCGGGCTCCAAAGAGAATGGCGACAACTACGGCGAGTAGGAAAAGTAGGATGCGGCGGCCTGGGCGCTGCGGATGTGACTTGAGAGGCCAATCAATTGACTCGGGCATTTATCCACCCCAATGTAGCTGTTTCTTTCCGTTGAGATACCCATGAATTATACAGTGGCTGAATAATGGCTGATGATGCAATTTGAACCAATCTGGTTGGATGATCGGAGTTTCATCGGGGTATACTTGGCTCATCGAAGCTTGTTCATGATAATGTGAGTCGATCCACTACTTACTGAAATGGTATTCATCGGCGATGCAAAATATGAACTTGCGGTGCACTGCAATGAAAATCCCAGTCTTTGTCATGCTTTTATCCGCGACTTTGTCCGCTTCCGCCGCCGATGCACCGGGACGCGCCGCGAAGACCTATGAGCTCGGTGGAGGTCGCCTCGCCGTACGCTTTCAGGCAATCAATGGCGGCATTAAAGTTCGAGAGATTGAAGATCGAAGCAGCCGGGCGAAACTGCATCCGGTGGAGGCATTTTCGCTGAAGTTTCGCGACGGGCGCGTGATTGCCGCCTCACAACTCAAGATGAATGCGGATCCAGTTGAAGAGCAGGTTGCACCGAACCCATCCGCTGCACGGCACGCTGAACAGGTTGCCGGCCGGTCAATCTGCGCCGACCTGAGCACGCAGGACAACTCTCTGGCTGTGCATTGGTGCGCGATATTACGCGATAAAACGAATTATCTGCGCCAGGAGATTACTCTGCGGGCGTTATCGCATCCCGTCGATATTGCCGAAGTGCGGCTCTTCGATTTTGACGTTGCCGGTGCGCGAGTCGTGGGGAAGGTTGCCGGATCGCCGATCGTGGCGGGCGATTTTTTCTTCGGCTTCGAGTCCCCGCTTTCGGCGAGTGAGGTGAAAGGCGATCGAGCGACGGCCGTGCTCGCGCGCGTATTGCCTTTGGGTGCGGGCCAATCGGTTTCCTATTCCTCTGTGATTGGAGTGGCCGCTCCCGGCCAGTTGCGGCGCGACTTTCTTGCTTACATCGAAGAAGAGCGGGCTCATCCTTACCGTACTTTCCTGCATTACAACAGTTGGTTCGACCTGGGTAGCGGCGAGCGCTTCAATGAATCGCAGGTGCTTGACCGTGTGCATGCCTTTGGGGAAGAACTGGTTCGCAAGCGCGGCGTCACCATGGACTCATTTCTGATGGACGACGGCTGGGACGATACGCATACAATCTGGAATCTCAACTCCGGATTTCCCAACGGTCTTACAAGTGTAAAGAGGACGGCGGCGGAATATGGCTTTGGCATCGGTGTTTGGCTCTCTCCCTGGGGTGGTTATGACGTGGCGAAAGAGCAGCGGATTGCCGCGGGAGAGCGCGCGGGCCTGGAGACGGTGAAGGGCGGATTCGCGTTGTCCGCGCCGCGTTATTACAAACTTTTTGAGAAGACCTGCCAGGAAATGATAGCTAAGTACGGGGTGAACCAATTCAAGTTTGACGGCACGGGTAACGCCAGCCAGGTTTTCCCGGGCAGCATCTTCGACAGCGATTTTTCGGCGGCCATTCATCTTATCGAGATGCTGCGCCGGCAAGATCCCAATATCTATATCAACGTATCAACCGGCACGCTGCCTTCGCCGTTCTGGCTGCGATATTCTGACGACGTCTGGCGTGGCGGGGATGACTATAACTTCGACGGCGTGGGAAGCACGCGCCAAAAGTGGATTACTTATCGCGATGAGCAAACCTATCGAAATATAGTTGAAGGCGGGCCGCTCTTTCCGTTGAATTCGCTCATGCTGCACGGAATTATCTATGCTGAAAAGGTGGATTATACTAATCTTCCCCGCCTGACTGGCTCGCCCGCAGATTTGGACCCCGACCTAGTCGATGAGATTCATTCCTATTTCGGCAGCGGCACGCAGTTACAGGAGTTATATGTTACGCCGTCGCTGCTTACCAGCAAGGACTGGGATGTTCTGGCGGAGACGGCTCGCTGGTCGCGCGCCAACGCAGCGGTTTTGAATGATACGCATTGGATTGGGGGCGATCCGGGCAAGCTCGAGGTCTATGGCTGGGCCTCGTGGAATCGGCAAAAGGGGATTGTGGTGCTGCGCAATCCGTCAGATCGCGCGCAGGAGTTTTCACTCGATGTTGGCAAGGCATTTGAGCTGCCGGGAAACGCAGCGCGGAGTTACTCGGCGTACAGTCCATGGGCGGCCGACAAATCGACTGCACCGATTACCTTGCTTGCTGGGCATCCGCATCGTTTCATGCTTGAAGCATTTCAGGTGATCACGCTTGATGCTGAGCCGTTCAACTGAGCCGCCGATTTGGAATGACAATGAGTCAGTACGATCCTCGCTGTAAAGCGAAATCGTACTGGCTTGATTGAATCTGAGCCTTAATGGGCTGCAGGCGCCAAACCAGCAGCGGGCGCGACCGTGGGTGATGAAACGATATCGTTTGAGAGCCGTTTCAGTGTGGAGACGATCTGACCTCCCTGCTTCGTTCCCCAGTCCCCCTGCTGCTGAACCATGAAAACGAGAATCCGGCCTGTCGTCGTATCGATAGACATGGCGTTTTTATATGCGCCGCCATGGTCGAAACCGTCCTTCGTTATGTTCCAGGCGAATCCATAATCTGTTTTACCTAGCCCCATGTTCTCAGGAATGGTCATCGCATGGAGCGACTGGGTAGAAATAATGCGCTTGCCGTTGAGTTCGCCTCCATTCAGAATCATGCGGCAGAATTTGGAAACGTCTTCAGCAGTGGAGAATAAGCCGCCGGCAGGCATTGGGAAGCGGTGCTGCCGATCGTTGAGCGGATAGGTTAACTGAGCGACAGGAACTTCGACCAAGCCTTTTGTTTGTGGATCGAGTTTGTAGGCTTGCGCCAGGCGGTTGATCTGTTCGGCATTGGGCCAGAAGGTTGTGTCTTTCATTCCTAACGGATCGAAGAGCCGCTCCTGCATGAAGCGTTCATAAGGCATTCCGGTTACGACTTCGATAATCCGTGCTGCTGTGTTGATGCCTTCGTTGGAGTATTTGTAGTCGGTGCCCGGCTGATAAATCAGCGGATCAGTTGCATAACTGTGTACGGCATCTTTGAGCGGGAGCGAATCGAGCACGCCCGGCTCCGCAGTTGAGTGGAAGGGCAGGCCGCTGGTGTGACTCAGAATCTCCCGCACCAGGATGGGGTGACTTGCAGGAACCAAGGGTACGGTCTTTCGAGAGTCCGGCGCGCCCTGTGCGGTAGGCTTCGAATCAGGATCGGCCGGGCCCACCATCATGCCATGGAACTCAGGCAGGTACTTTTCCACCGGGTCGTCGAGATTGATCTTGCCTTCGTCGACCAGCATCATCACGGCGGTTGCGGTCATGGGCTTCGAGGTGGAGGCAATCCAGAACATGGCGTTGGTGGGCATGGGAATCTTCGCCGCGAGGTCTCGATAGCCGACGGTCTCCAGGTAGACGGTTTGGTCCTTGTTGGAAACCAGCGTTACAGCGCCGGCGATGGTCTGATTCGCCACCAGCGGCTGCAGATAGGATTGGATGGCATCCTGCTTTGCGTTGTCGCCGGGAACAGCTGCGGACTGTGCGCCTGTCAGCAGCGAAACGCCGACAAGAAGCGCCGTTAATGCAAATTGTTTTTTCATAGAATCACCATATGAAAGCCAGGCGGTAATGCCTGGGTTTCCATTCTTGCTTTTCGATTTCGTAGTACCAGATTATCAGTTGCAGGCGCTCATCCTCTCGTTGGAGCAGTGCGAAACCTGCACCCTAATCCTGTAAAGTTGAAGAAGGTCTTCACATTTCAGTGCAGGGCCTTCACTCCTCAGGCGATCTTTTTTTGACTTCTCCTCTCAATTCGGATGATCTGGCCGGGCTTTTGCGGTCGGCCTTTGGCTTTGAGTGCTTTCGGGTGGGGCAAGAGGCGGTTTGCCGCGCGGCTATCGAGGGGCGGGATCTGCTGCTGGTGATGCCGACGGGGGCGGGGAAGAGCCTTTGCTACCAGTTGCCGGCGATTGCGCGGGGTGGGACGGCGGTGGTGATTTCGCCGCTGATTGCGCTGATGGAAGACCAGGCGGCGAAGTTGGCTGCGCTGGGGCTGCGCGTGGCGCGGGTGCACTCCGGACTTGAGCGCACGGTGGCGCGGCAGGCCTGCGCGGATTATCTGAACGGGAGTTTGCAGTTCCTGTTTATAGCGCCGGAGCGGCTGCGCGTGCCTGGATTTGTGGGGATGCTGGCCAAACGGAAGCTGGCCCTGATCGCCATCGATGAGGCGCATTGCATTTCGCAGTGGGGGCACGACTTCAGGCCGGACTACCGGATGCTGGGGCAGTATCTGCCTGTGCTGCGGGCCGGAGTGCTGGACGGAAGCGGTGCGGCGCCGGTGCTCGCACTGACAGCTACGGCTACTCCCGATGTGCAGGCGGACATCGTAGCGCAATTGGGAATGACCAAGCCGGTCAAGTTTATTCACGGCTTCCGGCGAGAGAATTTGGCCATCGAGGTGGTCGAGGTTCCGGTGCCGGAGCGGGCGGAGGCGATTTGCGGATTACTTTCCAATTCAGAGCGGCGGCCTGCGATTGTGTACGCCACTTCGCGGAAGAACTCCGAGCGGCTGGCGGAGGAGCTGGCGGGGACACAATCTCGGAGTGGGGCAAGCGAAAGGCCCGAAATGCTTCCCTCAGGGGCTAAAGCCCACGATCATTCTGCTGGGTCAACGTACGGGCTAAAGCCCGTACCCTTCACTTCAGGAGGGGCGGGAGCCGGGCGGATTCGGGCCGCGGCTTACCATGCGGGGCTGGATGCGGAGACGCGGGAGCGGGTGCAGACGGCCTTTCAGGCAGGCGAGCTGGATGTGGTGGTGGCGACTATCGCATTTGGGATGGGGATCGACAAGGCCGATATTCGGACGGTGATTCATGCGGGGCTGCCGGGGACGCTGGAGGGCTACTACCAGGAGATCGGGCGTGCGGGGCGGGATGGG
Source organism: Occallatibacter sp. (assembly GCA_049515455.1). Classification (GTDB taxonomy): domain Bacteria; phylum Acidobacteriota; class Terriglobia; order Terriglobales; family Acidobacteriaceae; genus Telmatobacter. Next base: position 63,019 of record JBEKUB010000015.1, on the reverse strand, counting down.
GCTTTGAGCCGGACCTACCTGATGCATAGCTATGCGGACCAGAGGACGCGCGATTTCTTCTTGAACAGGGATTATCCGCCAGTGGATCACTTGCAGCAGGTCTTCAAGGTACTGGGCGAGGAGCCGCAGGCGGCGGAAGAGTTGCGAGCGGGTTCCAAACTGGGCGAGGAAGAGTTTGACAAAGCGCTGGAGAAGCTGGAGATTCACGGCGGGGCACGGGTAGATTTTGGCGGCTACGTCACTTTGGGCAAGACGGGCTGGAAGAAGACTTATGCGGTGCAGGCGCAGTTTCGGGCTGAACAGTTTGAGAAGGTGCTGCGGTTTACCACGTCGAGCGAATGCCGAATGGCGGCCCTGGTGCGGCATTTTGGAGATGTGGGGGACGCCAGCCGTTCGTGTGGAGTGTGCGATGTGTGCGATCCGGCGGGAGCGGTGCTAAGACTCTTCCGGCGGGCGACGGCAGTGGAGCGGGCGACGGTGCAGGCGATTGTGGAAGAGTTGCGCGAGGTGAGTTACAAAGCGGCTGGAACTCTGCAGCGGAGCCTCGATCCGGCGGGAAGAATGAGCCGGAATGAGTTCGATGGATTGCTGGACGCGATGGTGCGTGCCGGGCTCATTGAGATAGAAGAGGCCGAGTATGAAAAAGATGGCGAGGTGAGGCGATATCGCAAAGTGCGGTTGACCGAAGCGGGGTTGGAGCTGCGGGCGACAACGCCAGTAGAGTTACTGCTTAGCGACGGAATGGTGGAGGAGTTTTCCAGCCGGGTTGCGGCTCCGGCACGGACGAAGAAGGCCAGGGCTATTGCAGGAAAATCAGCGGCGACGCAAACCGCACCAGTGCAGCTCTCGGCTGAGGGTGAGGCATTGGCGGCGCGGCTTAAAGAGTGGCGTACAGCGGAGGCCAAACGGCTTGGGGTTCCGGCATACGTGGTGCTGCACGACCGGACGCTGGCGGCGTTGGCTGGAATGCGGCCGGGGAATCCGAAACAAATGATGGAGATTGATGGAATCGGCCCTGCGAAGGTTGAAAAATTCGGCCGGGCGATCCTTGAAATTTGCGCCGACAAGAAATAAGTTTGGCGCGAAATCTCAGCTTTACCGTGAAGATTCGAGCAAGACGGATGAGGCCTGGGGAAGGTCGACAAGCAACCGATCGTCATCCAAAGAAAACTTTTGCCCGGTCCAAGCGTCTTTCCAATTCTCACTGTGCCACGACTTCGGAATAACTATTGTGGAGTGGCGCAATAGGTCGGCGTCGTCGCGCAAGCCCTCCTCAAGATTGCCCCCCAGCAGGTGACGAGCTCCATTTCTTGTGCGCCATGCGGCGATGCTCATTGTCTGGTTCAGGTCGATCTGGCTCGCGTGCAGGCTGGCATTCCTCCGCAGCATCACGTTCAGAGTTCCGGTGGCCAGAGCGTAGGGAGCGCCGGTATTTCCCCAAATCTGTGAGAGAGGGATCTCCTGGAGCGACCTCAGATCCGGAGCGTTCCAGGCTGCTGCCAGCCTGCCTCCAGTCGCGTCGAGCGTAAGCGCCGGGGAGCCTTCTTCGGTATAGATCACCGTCGCACCTGCAACCGTCGTGCCGATCTCAGGACGGCAATACGTATTGAAGGTTGGAGGAATGTTCTTTGCAAGATCCGAAGCTTGCGTCGTTGCCTTGCATAGTTGAATGGGCTTCTCGACGGGAGTGCTGCTTTCGCGCAGGCCAGCTAACCGCAGGAGTGAATCGTCGATGCTGCCGGTGAAATTTCCTATCAGGGCGACCGGCTGACCACTTTTGATGAGCCTCGCGAGGGTATTCAGCCGGCTGGCGGAGAGATGCGAGGGGGTCTGGATTAGAAAGAGGTCCGATTGAACGCGCGGAAGCCATTCGAGGCGCGTGGCGGAGAGAATCGGAACCGGCCATTTGGCTAGCGATCCCATCTGCTCGTCCAGCCATTCATTCGCGTCCTGGCCGGGGGATGCATGATCGATCTGCCACTGCATTGCCGGGCGCGAATAGACCAGAGTTGGGCCGAAGACTGCTGTTGTGTTGTGCGCATCCGCTACCGCGGCATTGATGTTGCTTGCGAGGAAGTTCACATCAGCTTCGCTCAGCAAGCGGTCGCCTTGATTGGCCCAGGAGATATAACTGCCCACAGGCAGCTTCAGGCCATTCGGAGTTTTTACCGCGGCGTGGGAGTAGGCCCAGATTCCCCAGCGCAATCGTTGCGGCGCGGAGTGAATCACGTCCCAGCTTTCCCAAGCGTCGAAGGTTTCTACCAGCGGGTAGTGGCGAACCTTGGTATTGGCAAGGATGGCGGCGTGGGCCAGCATGTAATCAAGCTGGTAGGTCCAGCCCAGCGTGGGGTTGTTCCAGAAATTTTTGTAACGTATGCCGACCTCGTTCCATGCTCCGGCCCAGGTCTGGTCTACCCAGATATCGAGGTAGCCTTGCTTGGCGATGGCTTCGAGATCCAATCCGTTGGAAGGCCAGTCGGCGACGGCGCTGGCGGCATTCGAATACATCATGACCAGCGCATGCGGATTGGCCAGCTTTGTCTCTTTCACCAGCGTCGCAACCGCATCAGTGACCTGGTGGACGATTTCAGCGGAGGGAGCAACGGGGCCCCAAGGACCGCCGCGTTCATAGGGGACTGGCATACCGAAGGAATCGCGCAGCATGATCGCATCAAGGCTCAGCGCTCGCGAGATGCTTCCCCACTGAGCGGCGTAGGCCCGATGGACCGGCATTCCTTCGGCGATTCCTTCGGGAAGTCCTCCGAGCGGAATTGGATCGGCGTGCAAGGGCGCTGCGGGATCGAAATAACGGGTGGGTTCCTGGTCTAAAGGCAGGGAAGGAGTGGGTTTTGTAAATGCTTCAGGGTGACGGCTAACCCAGGGTGCCTCTTCTCCGTACGCATCTGTCCATGCGTAGTTCAGCGTGCCCACTTTGAAACCGGAGATGCCGCGACGTGCCGCTTCGCGCTTGAGATCCGCGATCAGTTGCTTTACATCGCCATAGGTCCATGGATCGTAGCCTCGCCGCGTGCTCACTACCGATCCTGCGTAGCGGGCCTCTGACTTTTGCTTCCGTTCCGCAGTGGTTCCGGTCAGGGGTGTGCTTTGATCGACCCATCGGCTCTGTCCTGATCCTGTGGGGAGCGAGATTCTTTGATCGAGCTTGCCGGACCACTCCATCACAGGGCCTACCGTCCAGCCGATATTCAGAATTACGCCTCGGTAACCGCTGACCCCTGCGTAGAGCGGCTGGAATCTATCCCAGAATTCGCGCACCGATTTCTTCAGATCTTTTTGCTTGAACCAGTAAAGATCAATTTCCATCCAACGGTCGGTGGTGGCGGCTTGTTTCAGGAGGTCGGCTTGCGAAAGGCAATCGCGTGCGATGGAGTTTCCGCTCGCCGGTTGGATTTTTGCTCCGGTCTTGAGTCGCTGGGCGGAGGAAGCAACGTTGAGCGAGAAGGCTAAAAACAAAACTGTGCTGAAAAAGAGGGGTAGTAACCGGCAAGAGGAGACCATGCCGATAAGTTTAACCCGGAAGGGTCTGCACACCACAGATTCCGACGCATGCAGTAAATTTGCTAAGAGATCGCCTACGAGTTCACCGATCGGATCAGCGGCACGGAGGCCAAGCGGCTGGGGCTCGATGCCATGATGATCGATGCCCGCGCCAGTATAAACCCATCGAACCCGACCGATGCGTTGCGAGCGGTTATCACAGTGCCTTGACGCGGTATAGGACGACTCCATGCGATGGGACAATGGCAGTGATGGTGCCTCCTGTCTTCCCCATCTCGCCTGTCCAGAGGTCGCATGTGGAGTAGCCGCGTTCATTCTCGGGGAGGCCCAATGCAGACGCTTGTACGGAGATTGTTTCCGCGATTCCACCGGTGTTGAACAAACCAACGATCGCCTCTCCGTTTGTTTCCATCTTTGCGAACACCTGCTGGTTGCCTGTATTGACAACCCTTTTCGCAGCGATTGAATCCTGGTCAACAGCGAGGACTTCGGTGTTGCTAAGGTATTTCTGCAGATCCAGTTGGTCGAGGTTCGTTAGATCGACGCCGAGAATGAGGGGCGCCGATCCAAGGGCCCACAGGCTAATCTGAGTCTGACGCTCGACTGGAGTGAGCCCGTTGTTGCTGCCATTCCCTACCTCGATGGAGTCATAGTCGTTAAACCTCCCCGAACCAGAGTAAGGCTGCCAATCGGCCACAAAGTTGAAGCGTTTGGCAATATCTTTCCAGCTTGTGAGCGGGTAGCTGCTGTCGCCCTTCTCGCATTTATAGCATTCGACGTCGGGTGCAAATTCCCATTGATCAGCGTACTTCATCAATGTCGGCGTGAGCGCCTGTGTAAAGCTCCCCTGTGTGACGTCAAGGACGATTGGCCGCCCGCTTTTCCGAATCGCATTCGACCATGCTTCAACGTCGGCGGCATTGCTATTACCCATGCCGTCAATTTTGATGTAATCGATGTCCCATCCGGCGAGCATCTCGACCCAGGAATTGATAAACTCCTGCGCTCCAGGCTTGCTGTAATCAACGCGCACCATCCCTTTGCAGTTGTAGTTGCTCTCCCTTATAGACGGTTCCGCAATCTGTGCGGCCTTGTACGGCGTGCCTTCAATCGAGGTGTTCTTACTTACTGCCTGTCTCGAAATACCTGGTGTAACGTAGATTCCGAACTTCAACCCCAGGCTGTGAATGTAGTCGGCGACTACCTTGATGCCATTTTCATCTCCCTGAGGTGGGAACCTCGATGGGTCTGTCACCCAGCGGCCATAAGAGTCGACGTCGGGGCCCTGTGGGCCCGGACACTGGTACCAGAAGTCGTCGAGGTTTACGTAGGTGTAACCGATTTTCTGCAAGCCAGAGTCTTGCATTGCTCGCGCCTGAGCTTCGAGCTTGGCTGCCGTCGGTTCCTTGCGGAGGAAACTCCAACTACTCCAGCCGAGAAGTGGTGCGCGCTCGAGACCATTATTCTCTGCCCTGGCGTTCTGCAGGCCGCCCATAAGGGTCCCGCCTGCCAACAACACTATCGCCATCGCAGCCGTTAAAGCGTGTGTCAATTTCCTCATAAAATCATTCCTCCTCTTGTTCAACTGCTTCAGACGCGAGCCGGAACACGATGTCATTCCCCGCTCAGATGAAGGCGAATAGACCGAAAGTACAACCCCTTGAGATGATATCTAATTTGCTTTGCGGTTGTCTCTGCGGCGGGCTGCTCGCTCGGCACGCTCTCGGAACCATTCATTCAGCGTCGAAATCGGCGACCATTAAATCCCTTCTCATGTTCCCATTCATTAGGCCGGTCAGGAGATGATGTCATCTCGGAATGCAGTGAAGGATCTTCCTCTGAGGAGGGCTAAGTGTCACAGTCACAAGAACTTCTTGCTTGACAAACGGGCAAAATGGCAGTAAAACCATGATGTTTTTGATGCGTACGGAACCCCCTGGTGCTGAATTCAGAAAAAGTAATAAGCAACTGTAACACCGCCGGTATGCAGTCCACTTTCGACCGGATGGAGGGCAGCGCAAATGAAGCCAACTGAAAAGAGCATGAACATCAGGAGCCGGACCTTCAATCATTCACAAATTAGACCAGCTTATTTTTTCTCATCGTTGCTGGTGGTGATCATGTGGGCAACGACGGCGCTTGCCCAGTACACAACCGCTCGGCTGAGCGGTACCGTGCAGGACAACGCTGGTGCGGCGGTCCCAGGGGCGACGGTAACGGTTGAGCAGGCTGGAACCAGCTATACGCAAACCGTCAAATCAGGGGCCGACGGCGAATACCTGTTTCCCAGCCTCCCCGTCGGCAGTTATCAGCTGACGGTTGAAATGGCCGGCTTCAGGACCTATGTGCAAAAGGGCATTAGTTTGGAAGTCGGACAGGCCGCCAGCCAGAGAGTTACCTTGACAGTGGGCGCGGTAACCCAGCAGGTCAGGGTGGAGGGGGATGTAGATCAAGTAACCACCGACGATGCGGCGATTACGAATGTTATCGACGAAAAGAGCATGGAAAGCATGCCGATGAACGGTCGCGAGGCGCAGCAATTGATCTTTCTTGTCCCCGGCGCCGTCGACGTCACATCGCAGAACTGCGGCGTAAATTGCGAGGGAGGCATTCTGCCCGGCGAGCAGTATGCGAAGGTCAATGGCGGCGGATCGAACGGCGTCTATTATTTATTGGATGGCGTTGATTACAACGACATGTATATCAACACCAATCTACCCTTCCCAAGCCCTGACGCGCTTGAGGAATTCAACGTGCAAACCGATAACATGAGCGCCACCTACGGGAACGCTACTGGCGGAGTGGCGAACGTCGTGACCAAGTCCGGAACCGACGAGATTCATGGCGATGTTTTTGAATACATTCGCAACTATGCGATGGATGCCAGCAATTACTTTAGTACTACCGGGCCAAACCCGTTGAAGCAGAATCAGTTTGGCGGCACAATTGGCGGCCCGATTCTGAAGAATAAACTGTTTTATTTCGGATCCTATCAAGGCACGCGCCAAAACACCGCCATGAATGGCCAGATTGCCCAGGTGCCAACCCAGGATGAGCTCAATGGCGATTTCTCAGTGCTTCTGCCCGGGACGCCATTGATAAATCCCAACCCGCTGTCGCCCTATCAATTCAACAGCAACAACCAGATCAATCCATTAGCCTTTGACCCCACGGCGCTTTATCTGATGAACCATATTCCTCTCCCCAACGACCCCTCCTCAGGCGATCCTAACCAGTTGCTCTATAGCGGCGCTCCGTTAATCCAGGATACCGACGAGTACCTGGCCAAGATTGACTACAACATTGGCAAACATCATCTCAGCGCGCACTATTTCCAACTGGAATTCAACATTCCGATCATCCTTCCGCCCGCCAGCAATATCCTTGAAGGTAACCTGGAAGATCCACAAAAACAGGGGCTCAAGAATGTCAGCGTGGTCGACATCTACACGATTTCGACCCATGTCCTTCTCAATAGCTATTTCGGGCTGACAAGGAAGGCGGGACTGACGGAGTCGCCGGCGCCTTTCAGTATCGCCACGGCGGGCGCGAATATTCCTCAGCCCACGAATCTTCCGGCAACGCTAAACGTCAATGTGGCCGGGGAGTTCACCATCGGAGAACAGCCTGCCACGGGAACCTGGAATCACAGCGATATATCCGATCGTGAAATTGTCACCTTGATCAAGGGCCCGCACGAGATCCAGATTGGGGGCGAATGGGAACACTTCAACCTTCCCATGGGAAATACATATCAAGCCGATGGCAACTACAGCTTTGGCGGCGACCTGAGCGGAAACAATCTCTCCGACTTTCTGCTAGGGGATGCATCCGACTTTGTGCAGGCAGGCGGCTTGTATTTGAACTTTAGCGGAAACGACTGGAGCGTTTTCGTTCAGGATAACTGGCATGCGACCAAGCGGCTCACCGTGAGCGCCGGCCTACGCTGGGATCCATTCTTTCCCTATACGGACAGCGAGGGGCGAGTGGGATGCTTTGTGCCGGGAGCACAATCGACGCGTTATCCCAATGCGCCGCAAGACCTTATCTTCGGCGGAAGCAATCACGATGCTGGATGTCCAGCGTCCTCAATCTATAACAACGTGGGTAATTTGGGTCCGCGCGTGGGCTTTGCCTATCAGCTGACGGCCGATGGCAAGACCAGCATCCGCGGTGGAGCAGGCTATTATTACCAGGCGCCCAATGGGGTGGCGTTTGAAGATGTCGTGGGTATTCCTCCCTTTGCTCCTATCGTGGATATTCCGAACACAAATTTCACTGACCCCTACACCTTCGCGGGCGTGACAGATCCATTTCCCGCGTCGTTTGGCCCGATCAATCCAGGACCTAATGTTACGTTTCCTCAGGACATCGCCTTTACGCAGATCTTCGACAGGCACTTCAGGTTGCCTCAGATCCTGACGTATAACCTGACCCTCGAGCATGAGTTCGGCTCAAATTTGTTTGTGCGGTTAGAGTACGCGGGGAATCACGGTGCCCACCTGGGCGGTACCGGCGATCAAGAATCCGGACTGCTGCAACTGAATCCCTCAGTGTATATTCCGGGCCAGTCGACAGAGAACAATATTCAATCGCGTCTCATCTATCCGAACTACGGATTCATCGCTTCGATCAACTCCGGAGTGAACAGCAACTACAATTCCGGCCAGGTTGAAGTGGAAAAGCGCTTGAGCCACGGCCTCACATTTCAAACGAACTTCACGTGGTCGCACGCGTTGAATAATTACGGGCCTCCGGGACAACTGGGGATTTTTGGAGTCTACGGAATCAATACCTGCGGTTGCGGCCGCTCTCTTGATTATGGGCCCGACGCGGGGGACGATGTTGACGTCTTCAGATTGTTTGGCAATTATGCTCTTCCTCGCGTCCCCGTCAAAGGGATCGCGAATGGCGTGATCAACGGGTGGAACCTGAGCTTTATCACGAACTGGCAGTCAGGATTCCCGTTCACTGCATTCGCGGAGGACGACAACTCTTTCTCAGCGATGGGAAATGACCGACCGGACATCACGGTGCCCAACATTAAGGATACGAGACTCAGTACGAGGCGTTCCCATTCCGCTCTGGTCAACGAATGGTTCAACATAACCGATTTTGAACCGAATGCAATCGGCACTTACGGCAACATCGGCAAGGACTCTCTTCGCGGGCCAAGGCTCTTCACTACGGATTTGGCTCTCCTGAAGAACGGGAAAGTAGGCAAACGCGCCAGCTATGAGTTCCGGGCTGAGTTTTTCAACGCTTTCAATAATGTCAATTTTGGCAATCCCGACGCAGGACTTCAGGACAGCAACTTTGGGCAGATCAGCTCTGCCAACGATCCTCGCATTCTGCAAATGGCGCTGAAGCTCAAGTTCTAACAAACTTCGGCGAATCAGGTTCCGGGAGATAGGTAGATAAGCGGCGGCGCCACTTATCGATCTCCAGGCACTTTCATCATTTCCTGAAAGCGTGGCAGGGACCCCATAGCACCTTGTCGATCCCAGGGTTAAGCGAGTGTTGGACGAGTTCCAGCATCAAAGCCTGGCAATGACTGTCTTGACCTGTGTATATTGCTTCAGTCCGTACTCACCAAGCTCGCGCCCGATTCCCGACTGCTTGAAACCACCGAAGGGAGCGCGGGTGTCCAGCACGTTGTAGCAATTGACCCAGATGGTACCGGCGCGTACGCCATTCGCCACCGCGAGGGCCTTTTTGATGTCGCGGGTCCATACAGCGGCGGCCAGGCCATATTTCGTACGGTTGGCGCGTGCGATGACCTCGTCAAGATTATTGAACGGGATCACGCTCATTACGGGGCCAAAGATTTCCTCCCTGGCGATTTTCATTTCGTCGTGCACGTCGGAGAAGACGGTGGGGCGTATGAAGTAGCCGCGATTCCCAATGCGATCTCCTCCGCAGGCAAGGGTGGCGCCCTCACCGCGCCCTGAGTCGATATAGCCCATGACCTTGTCGAACTGCATCTGGTCTACCAAAGGTCCCAGTTCCGTGGCGGGATCGAACGGGTCACCAACGACTCGCTTCTCAGCGCGCGCAATACTCTTTTCCACGAACTGGTCATAGACCGTTTTATCGACGAAGACCCGCGACCCCGCGCAACAAGACTGGCCCTGATTGGCGAACAATCCCATGTGAGCGCCTTCCACCGCCTCGTCCAGGTCGACGTCTGCGAAGATAATGTTCGGGCTTTTGCCACCAAGCTCGAGCGTGACAGGTTTCAAATTGGACTTTGCGGCGGCTTCCATAACCAGATGCCCCACTTCCGTGGAGCCGGTGAATGCCACTTTGTCCACGTCCATGTGGCGGGCAATGGCCGCGCCGGCAGTGGGTCCGAATCCCGGCAACACATTGACAACACCGTCGGGGAACCCCGCCTCGAGAATCAACTCGCCGATGCGCAACGCGGAGAGCGGCGTTTGCTCGGCCGGCTTTATAAGCACGGTATTGCCCGTTGCCAGCGCGGGAGCGAGCTTCCAGGCCATCATCAACATGGGGAAATTCCAGGGGATGATCTGCCCGACGACGCCAATCGGCTCATGGCGCGTGTAGCAGAGAAATTCGCCGTCGATGGGGATCGTCTTGCCTTGAACCTTATCTGCCCAGCCGGCAAAATAGCGGTAGCAGGCCACGGTCTTGGCGACATCCACAGCTCTGGCGACGGAGACCGGCTTACCGTTGTCGAGCGACTCAAGACGAGCCAACCGGTCGGCGTTTGCTTCAATCAGGTCGGCGAGACGGTGCAGAAGGCTTCCTCGCGCGGAAGCGCTCATCTTGCGCCAGGGCCCGGATTCAAAGGCGGCCCGTGCCGCGCGAACCGCCGTTTCCACATCAGCAGCGTCAGCCTCGGCAACCTGGCAGATTTCCTCGCCGGTAGAGGGATTGATGGTTGCAAATGTTCTTCCCGACTGGCTTGGTTGCCAGCGATTGTTGATCAACAGCTTCAACTCCGGAAGAACAATTTCGGTTTGGTTTGGAACAATCGCCGCAGGGGGCATTGAATGTGGCTCCTTTAACAAGGCTTGGCGCGGTGCGGATCACGCTATCTTCGCATGATTTGGGCTCTGGCTCGCGTTTTTCCGAGCGCGGATTTGCTCCAGCCAGTTTCTATAAATGTGCACCGCCGTTCTGTGCCATGTATTCTCGTTTGTGCTCGTTTTGAGAGCAGTTGCGAGATGGGCGCAGTGCTCATCGTCCGCGCCAGATATCGCTTTCTCCCGCAGAGCGGCCAATGCACGCTCGATCGCGGGATCAAAATAGCCGCGCGGAATGGAAGGATAGGCGCTTGCCTCGTGCCTGAGGTAGCGCTCAACATCCCTGCGATACTCGCGGAGCAGCGTGTCGGGCTCATACTCCGGATGGCCCTGAAAGAACACGAACAAGCTCTTTCCCTCTTTTACGAACGAGTCTACGCCTGCGTCCGCGGTGCGCGCGAGCACGCGGTATCCGCGGGCCTCAAGATCTTCAGCGTCTACGCCGTTCCATCGGGAGTGAGGAATATTGAACCGCAGCGGGGCGCCAGCCAGCAAAGGGTGCTCGGACACGCGCACGCACTCGAAGACGCCGAAATGCTTGTCCGCGCTCCTGTGCCTTCCAATGCCATCCATGTGCAGGACCGCGGCATGTGCGGCCAGGCAGGACCACACCGTGGAGTGCGTGTTCTCGCGTGCCCATTCGAGGATCCGGGTCATCATCTCCCAGCAAGGCTCGTCTCTTAGATCCGGCGTCGCCGGCTCCTTTCCGGTTACGATGAGGCCATCCAGGCCGGCACTCCAAAGCATCTCGACGCTTGAATAGAGGCTCGCTGCCTCGCGAATGTCGGGCTCCGCCCTTGGAATGCAAGGCAATGCGTAGAGCGATAGCCGGACCTCAATGCTTTCAGACGCAGCATCGAGCAGCGAGACGAACTGACGCTCTGTCTGTTTGAAGGCCGCATCCGGCATGTTGTTGATCAGGCCGATCCTTATGCATCCACCCTGCGGCTCAGGAAGTTCGGAATGCGGCAATCGGAGAGTCCGGGGAAATCCTCTCCGGTTATCGTCATTGGAACGACTTGTAACCACGTGGACTGGCATTGGCTTCTCCGTTCAAGAGCGCTAACGACTGCCTGGCGCTGTCGCCCCGTGCAAAGCGGCTACGGCAAGCGCCTGATCCAAATCTTCGAGGATGTCGTCGATGTGTTCAATTCCGACGCTGAGCCGGATCATTTCCGGCAAAACTCCCGCGATGCGCTGTTCTTCCAGTGACATCTGGCGATGGGTCGTCGATGCCGGGTGGCAGGCCAGGGACTTCGCGTCACCGAGATTGACGAGCCGCGTCACAAGCTTCAGGGCGTCATGGAATCTGACCGCCGCGGCATAGCCACCTTGAATGCCCACGGAAATAAGTGAGCACGCACGGCCCGCCAGATACTTTTGCGCGAGGGCATGATATGGACTGTCGGGGAATCCGGCATACTTGACCCATTCGACGCGGGTATCGCCGCGAAGAAACTCGGCCACTTTCCTGCCGTTTTCCACATGGCGCTCCACACGCAGAGCAACCGTCTCGATTCCCTGCAACAACAGGAAGGCGCTCAGCGGTGAAAGAACAGCTCCTCCGGTGCGCAGATAGACACTGCGGCAACGTGCGACATACGCAGTCTTTCCGAAATGCTCTGTGTAGACCAGGCCGTGGTACGAGGGGTCCGGCCGGGTGAAGGCCGGGAAGCGCGATGCGTTCTGCTCCCAGTCGAAGTTTCCGCTGTCGACGACGGCTCCGCCCAGCGTGGTGCCATGGCCGCCCATGAATTTCGTCAGCGAGCTTACGACGATGTCCGCACCATGTTCGATCGGCCGCAGGAGGACCGGCGAGGGAACTGTGTTGTCGACAATGAGCGGCACTCCACGGTCGTGCGCCACTCGGGCCAACCCCTCGAGATCACAAATGTTCCCAGCGGGGTTGCCGACACTTTCACAGAACACCGCTCGCGTATCATTGTCGATCTGCCTGGCGATTGCCTGCGGGTCGTCGGACTCAGCGAAGCGAACCTTGATTCCCTGGCTGGGCAGGATATGCGCGAACAACGTATGCGTGGTGCCGTATAGCTGAGGGGCGGAAACAATGTTGCGGCCCAACTCTGCGACGTTCAGGATCGCGTAGTTCACCGCCGCCTGACCGCTGCTGACACACATGGCTTCGAGCCCTGCTTCGAGAGCGGCGACGCGCCGCTCCAGGACTGCTGTCGTCGGGTTCTGGATGCGGGTGTAGCGGAAACCCTCGGCCTCAAGATTGAAGAGTGCGGCGGCATGCTCGGCGCTGTCGAAGGCATATGCGACCGTCTGGTAGATCGGCACGGCTACAGCCTTCGTCGTAGCTTCAACCTCGTAGCCGCCGTGTATTGCGATCGTTTCCAGTTTCATCGGTTCCCGTCCTTCAATGAATGCGCTTCCGCGCGAGCATCAGCCCCTTCACGCGGTCTTTCTCCCCTGCAAATCCGATACAAGGCTGTTCATCTCACCCACCACCCATTCAATATCTTGCTCAGTGGTTTTAAAGCTGGTGATGCATGCCCGCATGACCGCAACACCGCCGAGTTGCGCCTCGGACATCCACGCGATCTGCCGTTCTCGAAGAGCCGCCAGCAATACGCCTGGAACCAGGCCATCCCTGGCAAAGCACACAACAGGAAAGGGCGTGGAATTGACGATGTGCCATCCTGAAGCCGCCAGAGACTCGCGCAACATTTGGCCCATACGCGCCTGGCGTTCGAGCGTCTCAGCGTACCATGCCTCGCCGTGCTGCGCCAGCGCCATGAAGAGCTTGAGCCCGATGAACCGGCGCGACCACTGAGCAGAATTCGTGAGGGGATCAAATGTCGTGCCCGCAGTGTCGCGAGAACCCGCCGATTTGGCGGGCATGTAAGTGACATCCGACCGGAAGGCGTGTGCGACGCTTTCACGATGCCGGCAAAATAACATTCCGCAACCCATAGGAACGGAGAGCCACTTGTGCGCGTCGCAGGTAATTGAGTCCGCGCGTTCAATGCCTGCGAGATGGAGCCTGAGACTGGGTGAAACAACGGCTGCGCCGCCCCACGCGGCGTCGGCATGGAACCACAGGCCTTCTTCGTTGCAAATGCGCGCGATTTCAGGAAGCGGGTCGATAACGCCAGCCGCAGTCGTCCCCGCGCTGCCGATCACCATAAATGGTAGAAATCCGTTCTGGCGATCCTCAACTACGCACTTCTTAAGTTCTTCGGCCCTCATTCTGAGGCCGGAATCCGTCGCGATGGTCCGCAAGCTCCGCCGTCCAAGCCCGACCATGTGCGCGATCTTGTTAAAACCGTGATGGGTCTCTTCCGTGAGGTAGATTTTGGGTTGGCCGGGGAGCCTCTGCAGGCCATGTTCGCCATATTCAGGAAAGGCCCACGTCAGGGCGACTACGACGGCAGAAAGATTTGCCTCCGATCCACCGCTTGTAAATGTCGCGATGGAGTCCTCTGGAAGGCCAAACTTATCGGTGAGCCAGGCAAGCGTGTGCCGCTCAATCTCATTTGCAGCGGGCGAAGTGCGCCAGTTGGCCAGCTGCGGGTTGAACATGGCCACAAGCGTATCGGCAACAACAGAGGCCGGCATCACACTCGGGTTATAGAGGCCGAAGTAGCGAGGATGAGTGACCTGGACCTGCCACTTTCGCAGCATCTGCTCAACGTCAGCGATCACTTCATCGAGCGCAATCGTCTGCTTGAAATCGTAACGTGAGCGAAGATGGGCGCGGATCGCCTCCGGCGTCACATTCGGAACAATGGGACCGTCGGCGATCTCCGACTCCAGCTTCGCGAATTCATTCCGAATTTGATCGAAATGCATGTGCATCCCTCTTCTGGGAACGGTGAAAGCTCATTATGCGGCCAGTTAATTCAGCTTTCCAGCTAGAATCGAATCCCTCCGGACTGAATACGATCGTAAAATTCTTTGTCAAGCTGGACGAACGCCTCCGATTCGAGACTGTCAAAATAAAGCGCGTCGCCGCTGGCCACGGGGTTGTATCCCTGGCGAATCAACTCGCTCTTTGAATACTTGAAGGTGCCGGTAACATCGAAGGCGGTGCGAATGCGCAGGAACACAGGACGCGCGTAAGCCGGCAGACAGCGCGCAAGATGTTTGCGGAGACCGGCCAAGTCAAGGCTTTCCTCGGCCACCAGCGCTGCCATGCCCACCCTGCCTTCCATATTCGGGACCTGGACGCCGTAGACAATCGCCTGGCTCACTCCTGGAAATGCGCAGATCGCCTGCGACACTTCGGCGGTGGCAACATTCTCGCCCTTCCGTCGAAACGTGTCGCCGATGCGGTCGACAAAGTAGTAGTACCCCTTGTCATCTTTTCTCATCAGGTCGCCGGTGCGGACCCAGGCATCTCCGGGCTCGAAAACATCGCGGAGGATTCTCTTCTCTGAATCCTCTTCGTTCGTGTAGCCCTCAAACCGGCTTCCGGCATTCGAGGGAGTGTTCGTCACCTTGCCAAGAGCTTCGCCGGGCCGGTTCGGCGCGCAGGGGATGCAGAATCCTTGCAGGTCGCGGGCCGGCTCGCCGGTTTCGCTATCGAAGACGACCAGCGCCGGCGAAAAACGATGCGCCAGGTACGCCGGAATGTGGCCGATCGCGCCGCATTTTCCCTGGACGTTAAACAAGGAAACGCCGCCCTCAGTAGCGGCATAGAATTCAATGATCCTTGGAATGCGGAATCGTTCCTTGAAGGAGTCCCAAATCTCCGGAGCCAGCCCGTTGCCACAGGCGATACGAATCCGGTGCATCGTTTCCTCTGTGCACGGTTCCGCGCCAAGCAGGTACCTGCAGAGTTCCCCGATGTACTGGAATAGCGTGCAATCCCAACGAAGGATATCGCTCCAGAAGTGGCTCGCTGAGAATTTTTCGCGGAGGACAACGCTGCCGCCGGCGACAAGAGCAGCGCCGGGCGCCTGCACTCCGCCAACGCTGTGGTACATGGGCAGGCAGTTGTACATCCGGTCAGTCGATTGCACGCCGAGCATGCCGGCAAACCAATGGCTCCATTGCATGACGCGCGCATGGCTTACGCGCGCGGCCTTAGGCAGCCCGGTGGTGCCTGACGTGTAAATGTAGAGTGCCAGATCGTCAATGCGGACCAAGGGCCGCTCGCCCTTGCCCAAGGGCTCGCCGAAGTGGCGAGCGATGTCGAGATCAACGCGCGGGAATGGAGTGTCCGAAACGCCATGAGTCCAGATCACCGGAGACGGCGAATGGGGGACAAGCGCCTCGGTCAACCTTTGCGTAAGCTCCGCGGACACGATGATATGTTTGGGCGACACTGCGCGGATGCAATGGCCAAGCGAGGGACCGGCAAGATTGGTATTGAGCAACGAAACGATCGCACCGGCGCTGGTGATGCCGAGCCATATCGCCATGAATTCGGGGCGATTTGCCATCAACAGGCAAACCACATCGCCTTTTCGAAGTCCCTGATCGAGCGCCCATCGCGCATACTGGTTTGTGCGCTCAGCGAGCGCGCGATAGGTAAAGCTTTCCTGGTCAGACAGCAGGGCCGGCGCATCCCCCATTCTAGCCGCGACTTCCAAAATCACGGCGGGCAAAATGCGATCTGGATTGTTGGCGATAGGCGCCGTCAATTCCAGAGCACGCAGCCAGGCCTTCGCAGTTGATCCATCCGTCCGGACCGCTTCTTCTTTCAGCCCCTCGTTCATGCCGTGTTCCCCGCATCCACGGTGAGGATCGTCCCAGTTATATTTTTCGATCGATCGTCGAGAAGAAACTCAACCGCGTTGACCACATCCTCGATGCCCACCAGACGCTTGAGCGCACTGCGGCGCGTGATCTGCTGCCGCATTTCTTCCGTGAGGTCCCGGGTCATGTCGGAGTCGAAGAAGCCCGGAACGACTGCGTTCACATTGATCCCCATGCGGCCAACTTCCCGGGCCAGGGAACGGGTGAAACCCACCAGCGATGCCTTGGTGGCGGAGTAGGCAGCGAGCCCGCTGTAGCCGGTGACGGCGGCGACCGAAGCAATGTTGACGATCCGTCCACCGCCGTCGGACATCATCAGGCCGACCACATGCTTGGTAAGCACTATTGGAGAGGTCGTGTTCAAGCGCACCATCTGCTCAATCTTACGGGTGGACATAAGAGCCAGTACCCCGTCGCCGCTCATGGCGGCATTGTTCACCAGGCCATAGATCGGGCCGAGGTCCCTCCGCAACCTTTTCACCAAATCAGGGATGCCTTCGATCTCGGCAAGATCGAAGGGCACAAAGTTCAACGAACCAGGCTGCGCCGCATTGGCTTCCCGCTGCGCCTTTGCCAACTCATCGCTTTCGGTTCGCGCGATTACGATGGCGCGGAACCCGCACCCCGTCAAGCGCCGGGCTATGCCCAGGCCCAGCCCGCGACTTCCTCCGGTAACGATTGCATTATGCATAGCGGCGACTTAGTTTTCCCGTTTCAGCCACGGCCAGTGCCGGCACAAAATTGATCAAGGCTGGAACCTTGTGGAGTGCAAGCTCTCCGCGACAAAACTGCATGATGTTGCGCTGCATTTGAGTGGCCCCGCCCGGAAAAGATTGCGGCGTCTTGAGCACAACGTCGGCGATTACAATCGCACCCGTGATCGGGCTTTTCTTCATTCGCACCAGCGACATGCTCACGTGGGGATGGCGGTTGATCACCGCCTCCACTTCTTCGGGGTGTACTTTCAAGCCGCCGACGTTGATGATACCGTCCTCCCGACCGGCAAAGTAGTAACGGCCAGCGCGCAGTTCAAGCAGATCACCTGTGTCGACAAAGCCTTCGCCATCCCTCAGCGGCTGCCTCTCGCGGCCCAGATAACATACCGCAGTGCGATCTGAACGAACTCTGAGCGTTCCGCTCTCCACTTTCATCTCGACGCAAGGGTTCTGTGCAAGCACATCGGCGGGGAAGCCCATCAAGCCATCGTTCACTTCAAATGCCACACCTGCCTCTGTCGAGGCGAATACATGCGCAAGCTTTGCCTGCGGGTACTGCAGCCTGAGCTGGTTGAGAATGGCCTGATCGGCGATCTCCCCAGACAGACGGACATACTGCGGAGCGATTCTGTGGGCCGAATTACTCATCAGCGCACCCCGCCAATGGGAAGGCGTCCCGGAGATGTGGGTGACACCCTGTGCGCCGGCCCGGGCAAGAAAATCCGCCGTTGACTCCTTCGCCCCTTTGAGCACCAGCGACGTTCCGGTAAGGACGGCACGAAGAAAGATCTGCAGTCCACCGAAACGCCGAATGTCGTAGAACGTGCTCCACATAATGGAAGGCGATGCGGAAGCTTTTCGTTCAATCGCGGCAGCCAGACTTGCCAACGTGTGCACGGTGAGCTTGGGAAGGCCGGTGGTGCCGGAGGTAAGAAGAACCCATTCGGTCTTGAATTCCGAAGCCCGATTGTGCGTGTGCGAAACAACATCTTCCCCAGCAGCCTTGCGCCCGCATGGAACGATGCATTCCATCCGCGAGCTGATCGCTTCGGGCACTGGCTGATCCGTCACAATGAAATCTGCGGCGGCGGTTTCCGCAACGAAGGCAAGATGCTCGAACAATAAATCCGGGGGATAAAGGACAATTCTTCGCGCAACGCCGTCGAGCTGAATCATGGCCGCGATGGCCGCGAATGGGTCGATGGTCGTCAGGACGACAGAACGTCCGCGATAATCATCCGCTCTATAGTGAAAGATGTTTCCTGTCGCTAAATCTTCCCATGTCGCACTTGATTCAGCGCCCCATACGACAGGCGTATTCAAGGTGCCGGGGGCAACGATGCAGCTCGACAGGGAAGTTGAGCTATTTCGCGGCATTTTCGTAGAAACCAATAAAGTCACCCAGAGTCACGGGGAAGTGGACTTCTTCATCGGTGTCGAATGGGTCTACCCCAAGCGCAGCCTCAAGCCTGACCACGACGATCGCGAAACAGAGAGAGTCCAACCCGGAGTCGAACAATGGCAGATCGTCGGTCAAAGGTGCGAGTGGCTTGTTTTGCTCACGAGCCACCTGCGTGAATTGGGCAATCACTTCCGATCGTGCTTTCATTTCGAAGCTTTCCGGCCTCCGGGGACGACCTCGATTGACCTGCGCCCAACAGAAGTGCGCCGAGGGAAACGGGATGAAGCCAACTCTGCCCTGGGAATGACCCCTTCATCCAGCAAGGCTGCGAATTCTTGCTGCGGGCCCTGAACCACCCTGTCCAGGAGATTGCGAAGCAGTTCGACGCCCTCAAAAATATCCGCATCAGCCGGCGCGGGGTTGACCGCCATCTCCAGGGTGACAGCCTGGAAAAGTCCTTCTGAATGTGCAATATCACAGACGCCATGCACATCGGTGTACTCCCGCTCGAGGGAGCCCTGCGCTCCGGCAAGGTCAGCCAGGTAGGCCATGAACCTCTGAATGTAGCCCTCAAAGAAAGCCATCATCAGAAGCGATTGCACACCCTGCAGTTTGCCGAGGAACAGGCGGACCCGGGTAAGCTCGGCGCTGACCGCCATGGCGTCAGTATCTCTGGGAAATGCGTTTGCGGCCATCGCGAACCTGCGTAGCATCGCGGGATGGCTGTCACGCACTTCTTCATGCAGGTTCTCGATCAAAATCGGCCGCGCATCCTCTGCGTGGACGGCCAAGTAAGTTGCGGTCATCCAATAAATGAAGTTGCCTTCCAGAACCGCGGTGTACCGCGCGATGATTCCGCGGCGCACTTCCCTGTCCATCATCTCGGGGTTGGGAAGTTGCGACATGAGGTCGTCGATGACGGCCGCGACCCGCTGCCTCAGCGCAGCTCCGGACAATTCCCCATTCAGTTGCGGAGCAAGACTTTTTGTGCCCATATCTCCACCTTTTGTCGATCTTCCACGCTTCTTGCCAGCGGAATAGGGAGCACTAGCTTCCGATTCCTGATGAGCGCGGAAGGGATATGTTCGCCTAACGAGATTGCCAATTTGTAGAGAAGAACCCAGCCGATTTACCGCACTGGTTTTTGTTTTACAAAATCCAGTCCCCCAGATTAAGGCCGATCATCGATGCCGTAAGGCTGTCTTTGAACCCGTCGAACCATTCAAGGTTGAAAACTACCCCGATTGATTGAATCGGAGACTTCCGCTTTCAGCTCAGTGGTTAAACGATGCTTAATCCGCCCCCGGAAAACACGGCTGCACATTGCATTTACTAATAACAGAGATGATTGAACGAATACAATGTTTTTTTTGTGTCATGTCAACGGTCATCGGTAATCATTCGGCAGGGAAATAGTAATATTCTCGGTCGCAATCGAAGCGCAAGAAGCTCGCTGGCCGTCCAGGAGGGAGCCGTCCGGGCGTGCGCCGGGGCTCTGCTGCATGAAAGGAACGCGCCATTTCAGGACCTGCTTCTTCCTGATAAGATGGCGGCACTGGGATGGCTTGGCTAAGGCCCGAACAGGACTTGCAAGGAAATATCCATGGGCAATTTTTCAAGAGATATTGAGCGCTACAAGACCAAGGGATGGGGCGCAAGGGACTTATGGCTGGACCCCGCTGTCTGGTCGATCGCATGCTATCGGCTGGGCAACTGGTTGAACGTATCAAGACCCTTCTTGCTCATTCGCCTACCCTTGAAGGTGGTATCGTTCCTGGCGAACAAATTCTGCGAAGTTGTGATGGAGATGCAGATCTCTTCCCGAGCGACGATCGGCGAGGGACTCTTTATCGGGCATATCGGAGGGGTGGTCATCCATCCGGAGGCGGTTATAGGAAGAAACTGCGACATTGCGCATCGTGTGACGATCGGAGCCTCCGCCATGGGACGGAAAGGCGTACCGACGATTGGCGAGGAGGTCTATATTGGAACCGGCGCGACGCTGGTTGGGAGAATCAAAGTTGGCAGCCATGCAAAAATCGCGGCCAATACCCTCGTGATCGATGATGTTCCCGATGGCGCCACGGTGATGGGTGTGCCGGGACGGGTGATCCTTTGGCCGTCGAAGACTGCACCACCGGCCGAGTAGACCCGCACGGGTTTGCGAGGTTCCAGCTCCAACGGGCATGTTCTATGCGCGGGGAGTCAAGGCGAACGTGCTGTTTTTCGAGCGCCGCATCGCCAGCGAGAAACCATGGACCAAGAATCTGTGGGTCAGCAATCCAACTGCCACCGGGTATCCATGACGACCCACGAGTTATTGCCCACTCGTCCAGGATCGAGGCGCAAAAAGTAAGCCGCCTGGAGGCGGCCTACGAGGGAAGCAATGAGGATTTGATTCTTCTGCTTAGCGGGTGCTTAGCGGGAGAAACGGCGGCGTACGGCGCCGGCAAGGGCTACAAGACCGGACCCGAGAAGCAGAAAGCTGCCTGGCTCTGGAGTTCCGGTCACGCTGATGGAGTCGAGTTCAAAATCGCCCGATGGATTGGACGAGGTGAACGCGAGTGTAGTGGAGCTTCCGGTTGCGGACGTAGTGAAGGAATAGAGAGTGTACGCATCCGCAGCGGAGTTGACCTCGGAGAACAGCGTTGCTCCGCCAAAAGTTGCGGTGAAGTCGTTGCCGTATCCAAGGGATGGATTGGTGTCGTTCAGGAGAGCGAACTCGACGATGTACTTTCGGCCGGCGAGCGTGGAAAAGGTTTGAGACAAGGTTTCATCCGATGAGGAGCCGAGAAAGGCCTCATAGGTTAAACCGTTGTATGGCGTGGAACCGATGGCCAGCGGGTCGCCGGTGTCGACACCGTTGAACGGGTCAGAAAGAGCGGTGCCTGACCAGGAGGTGAAGTCGCCAGTGCCAAAGGCACAGTTTTGAACCAGGTTTGCACCGGCTGAAGCGCCGTTACAGGTATCCGCCATGGCGACTTGGGCTCCGAGGAGACCCACGGCAAGCAGTGCTAGGACAGTTAGAGACTTACGCATTCGGTATCTTCCTTTCTGCAAGAGCGGGTTTTTGGCTACTATGGCCAGGCGTTAACGATATTGGCAGCATTGGCGGTGCCGATGCCGGTTGCGAAGTCCCAACCGACGTCGGTCGAGTAAGCAGGATCCGCCGCCGAATCGGAGGTGGAGAGAATCCCGTATCTGCCACCGTTGATGTAGCAGTCGGTCACGGCGCCTGAGCGGGCAGCATCGCAAGCGGCCACGTTATCGCCCAAGGTGACGTCGTTGAACAGGCAGCTTGAACCGATGGCATTTCCGAGCGTGGAGTTGCAGGAGGCGTTGCCGGATGCACCGTACTCTGTACTGGCGAGACTGTAGAGGACGGTGTTGGAGTTGCCCCAGCTTGAACCAGTTTTCTGGTTTACGAGCGCCTGGATACCGGCCCAGATGGGACTGGAGACCGAGGTGCCTCCGTAGCCTGCCCATGTGGCGGGATTTGTGGTGCAAGGTGTGAAGCCTGAGTCGCCCGTGGGGTCAGAGATGCAGACAGCGTAATAGAAGCCCCAAAATCCGTTTGACGCAAACAGGGAGACATCGGGGATATCGCGAACGCCATCGGCCGGGTTACCGTAGACGCTTTGCCAAGCAGGCTTGGCGTAGCCGGCACAGGTTCCGTTGGCGACCCCTCTTGTAGCAGGAGTGCCGGTGGCACAGGCGCTAGGTCCGCCGCTGCCGCCGATTGCATTCAAAAGCCCGAACTCCTCGGCAAGTGCGCCGCCGTCGTAGTTGCACAAGCTGTCAGTCCCGGTGGTCGGCAGGCCGATGTAGGTGGCGACAAGAATTCCGGCGCAGGAATCGTTCCATGGAACTTCGGAAACGTAGGACAGGGCGGTTTGGAAGTTGGCCCCGTTGGTGGAACTGAAGTAGGAGCTGGTTTCACCAAGGAATGCGACTCCGAAGTCCGTGCCGCCGACGGAGATGTTGTATGGAGTGGATGTGAAACCGCTGACGGTGATGCCGTGGGTTGATACGTTGCCGTTATCCGAGCTCGCCGCGTCTTCATCGCCGGAGGAAACAAAGACCGAGACACCCTCTGCAGCGGCGGATTGGTAAAGGTCGTTGATATACAGGTTTTCACTGGCACCGTCAGAGGCTTCCGATTCGCCGTAGCTGATGCTGACGACGGTGGGAGGATGCGCTTCCTGAAGGAGGTTGGCGAGTGCGAGGAAGCCGCCGAACTGCGTGGTATCTGCGCAAGCCGCATTTACGATGGCGGCGTTGGGAGCAGCGGCTGAAGCCCACTCGACGTCGATGGCTGCTTCCACGTCGTCTCCGCGTCCACTGTTAAGCGAGACGCCGGGATTCCCGCAGGTATTAGTGCCTGTGGGGTTTACCTGGGTCAGCGTGGCATAAGGATAAGCGCGACTAAGACCAAGGACCTTGCGGAAGGTGGTCCAATCGCCCACGCTGTATTGGTTGGTATCTTCAATCAATACGATGGTCTGGCCTTTACCGGTGATTCCCGCTTTGAAGAGGGGATTGAAGTTGTAGATTTCGGCCAGGTCGGCCGCGCCAAGGTAGTTGTCACCACCGCCGGCATTTCCCTCCCGATGAACGTTGGCTAGTTTGCTGGAGGCGTGAAGGTGGTTGAGGGCGTGGGGTCTAAAGTCATTCAGCTTTGCAATGCCTGCCACCACAGGAGCCAGGGCGGCCGGAAGAGCGGGATCGTGCATGTTGGCGAAGTGCATTACGCCATTGACGCTGAGATTGTGGAGGGGGGTGTGAAATGCGGAGCGCACCATACCAGCGGTTCCAGAAAACTCAATGACCATCCGGTCGGGCGAGACGGAATTGACCTTGAATCCTTGGGAGGCAAGCCATTCTCGAGTAGTCGTGACGTCCTGGTGTGTGGGGCCAAACTCCGCGCCGATTTGCGCGTTGGTAAGCCACTTGTGAAAGCTGGCGGACTTGGGATTATGGAGGTCCGCGATCAGCCGATCGAATGCGGCTTCGTTTTCAGGCGATCGCTGAAGGACGAGCTGGAGAGCATTCATCGGAGTGGCATCGTCCACAGGGCCCCGGTCATTGGCAGCGGTCGCCTCAGGGCGAGTGTTGCCGGCCAAAACGATCAATCTTGAGTTGTCAACAGCTTCGGTAATTCGAGGGTTATGAGATTCGGCGGGCGCGATCGTGGCAAGGCCAAGGGAAAGGGCGAGGACTACCAATGACGGCGCGTGGACTGAAGTAAAACAAGCACGGCTCATTTTGGGGAGCTCCAATCGGTTCCGTACTTTGCATCGGGGTGCAATTGGAATACCATAGGCTAACATCAATAAAGACATCTGTTTACAGCGGTACGACGAGCCTTTTACGCAAACAGTTGCGTAGGAATGGAAATTAAGTGCCATTTTCAAGTGTGGTTTGAAAGAGCTCCGCCGCTGACGGAGCTGGTGCTCGGCGGCCTCTTGGCTGGCAACCTGGGGTGGTTGTGATGCGCGTCACAGCAGTGGCCTATTGGGTCTCTATGAGTGATCAATATTGAACACTTCTGAGCTATGATGGTGTCAACTTTCCAAGCGAGATGTTTTTGAGCCTAGCGCGACGCATGCTTTCTACCTCTTAGATAAGAAGGGGAGCGCCATGATCGAACCGATTAAGAACGCCTTGGCGATGCCCCTATTAAGAATTGAAGGTCTGGACGGAACTCCAAACTGCCGATTGCTCGCTTGGCTCACCTCCCCGGTGTGCAAGTACTTCGGCCAGGGAAGAACCGTTCTTAGATGGAGTATCTAATCGCCTGGATCCTGGGTTGAGGCGCTTGATAAATTGAGAACGATCATTCGCATCCTTCGTAGCCGGATTACGCGACAGCTCGCCGCCGTGGTTGCGGTGATGCTCGCCCTTCTGCTACGCGTGGCGCTGGCGGAACAATCCATCACATTACCGACCTACGTCACGTTTTATCCGGTCGTATTTCTGGCTGCGCTGCTGGGCGGCGCGTGGACTGGCATTCTGGCCACAGCGTTTTCCGTGTTGGTGGCAGACTATTTCCTGCTTGAGCCTGTAGGGCAGTTCGCGATCCACTCAACCTCCGATCTCGTTGGCCTGGCTATATTCTGCATTTCGGGAGTTACCGTCTCCGTCGTCACGGGACTATACCAGCGCAGCCGCGAGCGGCGGGCGGCTTACGGGATTAAAGCGGCTGTTCTGAAGGAGCGCGGGAAGGTGGAGGAGGCGGGGGAACTGGCGGAGGCCGTCCGCGCGGAGCGTCTCCGATTTCTTGGCGTGCTCGAATCGTTGCGCCCGATGAGCAATTCGACGGCTTCGTCCGAGGCCGTCTCCATCGACCGGGAACTCCATGGGGCCAGCGGTGAATCCCGGCTTCCGACTCTGGATCAGGCGAGATTCAGAGCTTCGCTTCGCTGGACAGTGGCGTTTCCATTCATGGCCGCGGTGATTCTTGCGGGAGCCGCGCTTTGGGCAGCCTATAACTTGAACGCCTCGTTGCAATGGGTCGATCACACGGACCAGGTGATCGGTCAGTCCCGGCGGCTGCTTAAGCTAACGGTCGATATGGAAACCGGCGAACGCGGTTTTCTGGTCACAGGCAACGAAGTGTTTCTCCAGCCTTATCAGGAAGCCTCGAAGGTGGCTGATTCCGAATACCAGAAGTTGTATCTCCTGGTTGCGGATAACCCTTCGCAGCAGAGTCGGCTCAACAAGCTGCACGCGAATCTTCATCATTGGCAAGACTACGCCGAGCAGATGATCGCCTTGCGCCGCGCGGGAGGAGCGTACGCCGACATGAGCGCCAATCTGGCCGGAAAAGGTGAAGTGGATGAGATCCGCGACCAGATCGCCGGATTTCAGAGCGTTGAAGAGCATCTCCGCGATGAGTGTGACCAGATAGCACATCGCGATTGGCGGTTGGTTGCGACAATTTGCATTCTCCTCGGCCTGGGTGTGGGAACGGGGCTCGCGGTTTTCACCCTGCGCCGCATGGAAGTGATTGCAGACAGTTTTGAGAAATCGGGTCGAGCGCTTGAGAAAAGCGAGCGGCGTTGGGTTACAACGCTGGCCAGCATCGGCGATGCCGTGATGGCCGTTGACAGAGACGGACGCATCACTTTCCTCAACCCGGTTGCCGCCGCCCTGACCGGGTGGCAAGCTGAGGATGCACTTGGCCAACCGATTCAGAGAGTCTTCCATATCGTCAACGAACAGACACGCGCTCCGGCAGAAGATATTGTCAACCGCGTGCTGAAGGATGGACGTGTTGCCGAATTGGCCAATCACACGGCCTTGCTGGCAAAAGACGGCCGGGAAATTCCCATCGCGGACAGTGCCGCGCCGATCCTGGAAAGCGATGGCGCCGTTGGCGGCGTAGTGCTTGTCTTCCGCGACGTGACTGAAAACAGGCGAGCCGACGATGCGCTGCGCGAGACCCAGGCTAAGCTGCTGGCGGCGATGGCAAGCATGACGGACTCGGTGATTATCACCGATGCCGAGGGGCGGTTCGTGGACTTCAACGATGCCTTTGCCACCTTTTACAGGTTCAAGAGTAAGGCCGAGTGCGCCAAGAGCTTTGACGAATTTGCGAATCTATTCGATGTGTTCCTGGCCAACGTGGAACCTGCGCCACGGGAGATGTATGCAATCCAGCGGGCGCTGCGGGGCGAGACAGCGACGAATGCCGAATATACCCTGCGGCGCAAAGACACCGGTGAGAGCTGGATTGGGGGCCTGTCATTCGGCCCTATCCGCGACAAGGACGGAGCGATTATCGGTTCCGTTGTTACCTCACGCGAAATCACCGAGGCCAAGCGAATTGAGGAGGAGCGCCAGATTGCGATCGACTTCCTCGCGATGGTGAATCAGAGCCAGGGAACGAAAGATCTGCTGGAGAGGGCGACGGCCTTCTTTCAACAGCGATCGGGCTGCGAGGCGGTCGGAATCCGGCTGCGCGAAGGTGAGGACTATCCGTACTTTGAATCCCGCGGATTTTCCGATCAGTTTGTCCAGTTAGAGAGCCGGCTCTGCGCTCGCTCGGCCTCGGGGAAAGTTTTGAAGGATAGTGCGGGCAATGCCGTGCTTGAGTGCCTGTGCGGAAACGTCATCCGCGGATGCGTTGAAGTCTCGAAACCGTTCTACACGGAGCATGGGAGTTTTTGGAGCAACAGCACCACGGATCTGATTGCAAGTGCAAGAGAGGGCGATCTGCCGACCAGCACGCGCAACCGGTGCAATCGGGAGGGGTATGAGTCGGTGGGCCTTTTTCCAATCTATGTTGGAGAAGAGCGGTTTGGGCTGTTGCAGTTGGTTGACCGGCATAAAGGCAAATTTTCGGCGCAGAGCATCGTTTTGTGGGAGCGGCTGGCGGGGCATCTGTCCACGGCGGTTTCAAAATTTCGGGCTGAAGAGGCGCTGCGAAGCAGCCAGGAGCAGCTTCAGGCGATTATCGATGGGGCAACAGACACGGTGGTGTTCCTGAAGGATGTTGACGGGCGTTTTATTACCGTTAACTCCCGGTTTGAGGAATTGCTGGGCATCACGCGGGACGAGGTGAAGGGAAAAACCGACTACCACCTCGCGACCAAGGAACGGGCGGATTATTACCGCGCTCATGACCAGCATGTTTTAGCGACAGGCCAGCCGATCCAGGTAGAAGAGGTGGTGCTGCTTGCCGACGGCAAGGAGCATACGTTCTTAGCCAATAAGTTTCCGCTGGTCGATGCGAGCGGCAAGCAGTATGCAGTCTGCGCCATATCAGTCGACATTACCGCGCACAAGCAGGCCGAGGAGACGCTCATCCGTAGCGAGAAAATGGCTTTTGAACACCAGCAACTGCAAGCATTGGCAGGCCGGCTGCAACAGGCTCGCGAAGAGGAACGCAAGACTGTCGCTCGCGATCTGCACGATGACATAGGGCAGATTCTGACCGCGATCAAGATGGACATGTCCTGGGTGGTGCGCCAACTGCCAAAGTCGGAAGACGAAGTGCATGAACGGCTGGCGGGATCGATTGAGTTAGTCAATGAAGGCGTTCGATCGGTGCGCAAGATATGCAGTGGCTTGCGGCCGGGGATACTGGATGACCTTGGTTTGGCGGCAGCCATCGAGTGGCAAGCGAAGGAATTTGCTTCTCGAACCGGAATTCTCTGCCAGGTCTCTGTCCCGCCAGGCGAGTTGCGGCTGGATGGCGACCGGGCCATAGCAGTCTTCAGAATATTTCAGGAGTGCCTCACCAATGTTTCCCGGCACGCCGAGGCGCATTCAGTGCTCGGCTCCTTGTCTCAACAGAATGAGATTCTGCTGCTGGCTGTAGAGGACGATGGAAAGGGCTTCTATGAGTCCGAAGTTGCGGGGTCTCTGGGAATTTTAGGAATGAAAGAAAGGGCACAGGTTTTCGGCGGCGGTGTGCAGGTATCGAGTTCTCCTGGTAAAGGAACGAAGGTGACTGTCCACATACCGCTCGAAGCCGCGAGCGCCGGACGGATAAACGATGAACATATTGATAGCTGATGACCACCCGGTTGTTCGCAGGGGCCTTAAAGAGATTCTGGCCGATGCGCTTCCCGGCGCGCGTTTTTCCGAAGCCGGGAACGGAGATGAGGTGCTCAGCCGCCTTGCTGATTCCGCGACCGGCCTGCTGGTGCTCGATATCAATATGCCGGGGCGCAGCGGGCTGGACGTATTGCGAGATGTCAAAAATACTTATCCGCGGTTGCCGGTTATTGTTCTGAGTATGCAGCCTGAGGATCAGTATGCGGTGCGGTGTCTGCGAGCCGGCGCTGCTGCTTATATCAATAAAGACAGCGCTGGAGAGGAGTTGGCCCACGCGGCCAGAAAAATCCTCGCCGGGGGCCGCTATGTGAGCACGCGCCTCGCGGAACAACTGGTTGCCCGGCTTGACCGGCCGACTGACAAGCCCTTGCACGAGGTGCTCTCAGACAGGGAACTGGAGGTGATGATCATGATCGCCTCCGGTGTGCCGTTAAAGGAAATTGGCGGCCGGCTTAACGTCAGCGTAAAAACTATAAGCACCTACCGAACTCGCATCATGGAAAAGATGGAGATGAAGAGCAATGCGGAGATGACCCGCTATGCCATGACGCACCAGATGATCGATTAGATCGACCGGCGGTTGTAGGAAAAATCCCACAAGATGACAGGTTAATGCTGACTGTACGCCAGTTTCTACTCCGGTATATTTCTCAATAGCACAGTGATTCCAGCTGTTCGCGGCCTCCCACGAATACTTAGAAACGCTGGTGGTTGTAGCACGGTTTCAGAAGACGCGTAGGTCTGATAGGCGGTTCAAGACCTTCGTGATGTTTGGCTCAAGATGTTTCCCCTTTCCTGCGTAAGCGCCGAAGCGGCAACGGTGATATTGCCGCTTCGGTGCTTTTACTGTGTTTGGATGCCAAATTGATGAGCCTATCAAAGTGTGAACAATTATGAAGATTTTGATTGCGGACGATCACACCGAAGTTCGTCGCGGGCTGAGAGAGATTCTGACTGACGCGCTTCCCGACGCGGTTGTTTCCGAGGCCGGTAGCGGGGGCGAGGCGCTCAGCCTCCTGGCCGCATCTGAATATGCCCTCCTGACGCTCGATATCAATATGCCTGGTAGCAGTGGGCTGGATGTGCTCAGGGATGTGAAGCGCAATTACCCACAATTACCGGTAATCATTGTGAGCGTCCAGCCGGAAGACCAATATGCAACGCGCTGTTTGCAAGTCGGCGCAGCCGCTTATTTCAACAAAAACCGTGCTCCCGAAGAGTTGGGGCTGGCGGTCAAGAAGGTTTTGAGCGGCGCGAACTCCAGAAGAGCGTGCATCGCGGAGTCCGAGGCTGCCGAACTCGAAGAAGTCATCCACAAGTGAACTGGCTGACGTAGGAATTACCTTACCGGACTTACACGGAAAAACTTACATGAAATCCGACTTTCGCTGATTCCAATCGCGAGTCGTTTCCCCGATATTCATTGCAGGAACACCGGCGCGATTGACAGTGTTGGACAGCCCGCGGATTTGCGGCCCTGGCATTCGAGAAAGAGAAATCGCAATGAAGGACAACGGAATCAGGATGAGTAAAACAGCGAGAATCCTTGTAGTGGACGACGACGAATTGATAGCACTTACACTGACTGCAATTCTTCAAGAGCAGGGATACGAAGTCGCCGCAGCTTTCAACGGCAAGCAAGCGATCGCATTAGCGGCAGAGTTTTTCCCCGATTTACTGTTGTCCGACGTTCATATAGGCGCAATGAATGGGGTCCAGGCAGCAATCCGGATCACGGCAAAGCTGCCCCACTGCAGGGTACTTTTTCTCTCCGGCCACGCCTCGACGGGAGATCTGCTGAAGGATGTGCCCAAGCGCATGGAGTGCAGTTTCATTTCGAAACCCCCGAATCTTCTCGATCTACTGAATGCGATCGCATATATGCTGCCTGCCGAGAGCACAGCGCACGATGATGCGGAGATAGTCGTCGATCATGCCACACTCGTCAGCTATGCCATCGCAATGACACCGGGTACAACCGGGTTCATGCTTGAGGAAGACGAAACGCGAATCGGGATTCCAGGTGGCGCTCAAGGCATAGAGGCTCTGTTTGACATGACGCTTCTGAACACCGCAAGCCGCGAAATGCAGCTGCAATAGTATTGTTTCCATATCCAGAGCAAAAAGAAAGGGTGCACTATGTGCACCCTTTTCCAGTTAGGGACGGAGCAACGGCTAGAAGTTGAAGCGAGCCTGGAAATCGATGATTCTCGATCCGAGCGCGCTCGTTGCCTGCCCAAAGTTCGAACTCGTGATGTTGCTCGAGATGCCGGGGTTAAGGTTCGTTATGTTGAAGACGTTGAGCATATCGGCCTTGATTTCGATCGCCGCATTGTCGCCCAAGACTCGCATGTTGGGCAATCCGAAACTTTTGGCGATGGTGATATCGGCATCCCTGTAACGGGGGCCGGGGAAGGAGTTTTTACCGATTCCCGGCGCGGGGATGAAGTTAGTTGTCGACTGCCCAGGACAGTCTGTGATGGCGTTGGAATAGTTTGGAACTTCGAAGTAGCTGTCAGAGAATTCATAGTTGGTGATCGTTCCGCCGCACGGACTGGGAATCGGAGCGCCAGTGATCATAGCGCCTGGATTGGGGAAGTTGCTTCCGGTTTCAAAGGCAGCGTTGCTGGTGTTCTTGCCGCCTCCGCCAAGATAGATGGGCCTCAGACTCTGGTACCCATAGTTGCAGCTATTGCAGTAGATCTGGTGTGGCGCTGTATAGGTCGGCGTCCACCCATATCCTGTGTGGAAGGTAAAGATGCCGCTGAGCGACCATCCACCTGCGACCTTCTCTCCCCAACTATGGGGGTTGTGAAAGATAATCGGCTGCCACACGCCAAAGGCCTTGAAGGATCTGTTGATGTCAAAGTCCGACCGGCTGTAGGAGTATCTGGTGTCGTACAGATAGGCACTCCGCTGATACGGACCGGAGTCTGTATCCTCGCTGTGGCCCCATGTAAACTGTCCTTCGGCAGAGAAGGTATGGGAGAACTGATGCTTGAGGCCGGCGAGCATCATGTTGTTACTCGACTTTCCCTGGCTGCCAAAGGTGTTGATGCTGTTGATTAGAGGGTTCAGCGGAGCGCCCTGAATTTCTCCATAGGCATTGGCGTCATAGTTGTAAACGAGATGACGGCCAACACTGCCCGTATAGCCGACATCCGCGACCACATCGTGACCCAGATCGTACTCGATATCGAGCGAGTAGTGTTCAACGTACTCGGTGGGCATATTGTTGGGAAAGCCACCCAGGTTAGCGTTGCCAACGGTGGGCAGGCCGGCGGAGGTAAACGTCGTAATGGCGTTGGGATTTGCCGGGTAACCGTAGTAGTTGTGCGGGCTGCTCGAGACCGCGTAGATGATATTCGGGTTGATCTCGAAGGGGTTTTTGCTGGTACCGGGGATACCGACCGTTCCGGGCGGGTTGCCGTCGTCGTTGTTTGCGGTTGCGATTTGCTGGCCGTTATAGTTCAAGCCGAAACCACCGCGAAGAACCGCTTTGCTCTTGAACATACCCGGGGCCCAGTTAAAGCCAAGCTGCGGTCCAAAGTTCAGCTTTTGAGGAACCCACTCGCCGATACCGGTCTTGAGGGTAATTCCTGTCAACAGGCTTGTGCCGCTGCCGAAAACAAGCACACCCATGTGGTCGTCCTTATCGGTGAGCGATCCGAAGTAGGAGTAGCGCAGTCCGGCGCTTAAGGTCAGGTTGGGACGGAACTTCCAGTCATCCTGGAAGAAGATTCCCACAAGATCCTCGCGGTTGTCATTGCGGTAGCCCCCGGGAAAGCCGGTGGTTGCCTGGAACGCACCGCCTTCCGCCTCTGGAGCGTCGTTCAGGAAGTCCCAGAGATTGTAGAAGGTGTACTGCGGCACAGTGATGGGCGCGTTCAAATAGTAAAGCCGGGTGAAATCGAAGCCGAACTTCATGGTTTGCGCGCGTAGAACCTTGGTTGCGACATCTTTGTAACCGTAGGTCCATTGGTCAAGATGAGCCGGGTAACCTGGGCCAAACTGGCCGATGGTTATACTTCCAATCCCGGAGACAAAATCCTGGGGCAGGCCGAAGGGAGCCTGAGGATTGCTCGCCAGTTCGTTGTAACGCCACCCGGCGGCGTTGGCGCGGGCTTCATTCAGGAAGGTCGGCGAGAAGGTGTGGTTCCAGATGAGGGTGAAGGCGTCGTTAATCTGCGAGTGATTGAAGAGGTCATAGCCCAATCCACCGTTGTACCTTGTTGTGGTGGCTGGGACCCAGTAAATTGCAAACGCGGCGTGATCCTTGCTGGTTACATCGGCATCGAGACGCCCGTTGTACTGTTTGAAATCACTATTGAATGGGCTGCTGGTCTGGTATTCGGCGATATCAGCGACGGTCGAGAGTCCGCTGCCAACGCCGGGGTTGGCGCCGTCAATATAGGTGAGGTCCTGGGTGCCCAGTCCAGTTGTGAGGGGGGAGCCGATGTTGATACCACCCCCAGCGACATTCGCGCAATATGCCGGTAACAGTCCGGCGGTATCGCAGTTTGCGGTGGAAATGAGCGTGCCGAGAACGCCAGCCTCAGGGAAATTCAGATATGTTGAGGCAATGCTTCCGGAAGGAGCCAGTGACGCAAGCTGCGAAGTCGGGTACCATCCCGTGCCCGTAGAGGTGGTGTTCTGGTTTTGTCCTTCATAGTTGAAGAAGGCAAAGATTTTGTTTTTCCAAATCGGCCCGCCAATGCTGCCGCCAAGCTGATTGTAGCGGTCTGTTGCCCTTAACACTCCAGGTCTGCCAGGCGCAACCGACTGGGGACCGTTCCAACGCTGGAAAGCGTTCAATCCTGGGCGATAGACCTGGAAGAAAAAACTTCCGTGAAGCTGGTTGGTTCCGCTCTTGGAAGTGATTTCGGTCATCGCACCTGCGAACCGGCCATATTCAGCGTCGTATGCATTGCTGACGATCCTGACATTGCCAATCGAATCCTGGCTGGGCGTAATGATCGTCGCTCCACCCCAAACGGCACTTTCAGTGCCGATGCCGTCGACGGTGTAGCCGTTGTTTTCAAACTGCTGGCCGTTGGTATTGGCCGAAGCGCCACTTTCCGTGGCAAAGACGCTGCTCGCAGCTCCGAGGTTTCCACCACCGCCAAAGCTGGCGCCGGATTGTGTACCGGGCGCCGCAAATCCGCCCCCACCGGCACCCTGCGCTCCGTCTGACTGGACACCGGGAGTCAACTCCATGAGAGTTAGCACGTTGCGCTGGAAGGACGGCATGTGCTGGACTTCATTGTCCGTAATGGTGCGCCCGTTGTTCGCAGTTTCAGTATCCATGGCCGGCGCGAGAGAGGCATTCACGATAACCGTCTGCGTAGAGGCGCCAACCTCCAGTTGGACGTTCAATGCGTTGGGCTGCTCGGGAATCAATTGCAGGTCACTGAGAACCTTTTTCTTGAATCCTTGCCTTTCCACAACCAGATTGAAGTGATCGGCGGGAAGAGCGTTGAAGTTGAAGACGCCATCTTCGTTGCTTGTCCTGACCACCGTCTCATTGGTTGCCAGGTTTGTCAGGGTAAGGGTTGCGCCTGGAATCACCGCGCCCGTGGTATCGGTCACAGTGCCCTGGATGGAAGTCCGGAATTGGGCAAGAGCCGGAGCAGCCAGAAAGACGACCAGCAGAATTGCCGGCGTCCACTTGGCGATGCGCGAGGAAAGGGGCTTGGTGCTCGTCTGTATCTGGTTCAAAGGGGATTTTGAATCAATGACTTGCATGGTGTCCTCCAGAAATTGCGCTTGCTGTTTCGAATGAACGGGACATGGGGGGTCGGGGATATGTCCGTTCACAGAATTGGACAGGCGGAAGCCGCCAGTATCTGCCTTTTCCGTTGGATGCTGCATTTTTTAATAGGGTTGCCGCGGGTCGCGTCCGCCGCGGATCGTAATGCGCGAACGGCGAAATGCCAGCAGGGAACCACCTTTTATTTAACCGTCAGAAGTGCCAGTTGCGGTTTGTCTTTCACGGGGTTGAAGGCGCCTCGGCAAGGCTTTGTGTCTTCAGCGACTGGACGCTCCAGTTGGTGGGAGTGGGCCTGCTGGCACCGCGGGTTCCGGCGCTGGTGTTATCAAGAAGGTCCTCAAGCGGGTCCATTATGGCCGCGGATTTCGCGCCCCGCGTGACCACTCCCTTGAACTCGAGAGCCAATGGTTCCGCCAGCGGCGAAGACGTGGTCAACAGCACATAGGTGTCAGTCCCCAGAGGATCGCCCACTGGGAATGGATCCCCCGGCAGGGGAATCTCGTTGAGCCTCCCTTTGTCCGGGGAGGGGAATTGTTCGGAAGGCGCATCGAATGGCCACAGGAGCGTGCCTTTGCCCTGGCAGTCGATGCCAAGAACATAGACCCAGCGTGGCGAGACTGCGGTTTTGGCATTGCCGACGAGCCAGAGTTCGTAATCCCCTTTGTAGGTTTTGCCGCCATCGCCAAGGTACTTCTCCTCTGACTTGCGCCGCAAGGCAAGCCGGTAAGGAAAAGCTGCTTGTCCGCCAAGCGCTGACGAATCCAGATGCAACCAGCCATTGAGCCTGGCCAACTGTATCGCGGAATCTGTGAGGGTACTCTCGAGCGGGGCTGCTTCAGACGGAACAGGGTAATTCTGGACGACCCAATCCGTGCGCAGAGGATAGGGCGAGTTCGGCGAACAACCCGCGCCGGTGTCCTTCGGCGTTTGAACTTCGGCGTCCATGTCGTCGCGCTTGAACCATGCATATTCGATTCCGGCGTCGTTGGGTGCACCCGCGATCACATACATTGCCTGGCTGCGATCCGTGGTGAGCTGGGCGGCATTGGGAGGCATGCCTTCCGCCGGCGGCGCCAGCAGACCCTCTACGGACTCCCTGGGCAGCGGGGCATCAAACCAGGCGATGCCGTTGGTTGGCAGCTTCTTTAGCGATCCTGAAGACAACTTGGCGCCGAGGGAGATGGAATTCTCCTTCTGGACCTGTCCAACATCGGTCTTTCTGGAATGTGCGTAGAGTATCCAGTGCGCGCCGTCCCAGGCCAGGCGGTGAGTCCAGGGATCGGTGGAGGGGTCGGCTACGAACTTGACATTGGCCGCCTGCAACTCCTTGAGGGCGTCCTGAATTTCTTCAAATGAGGGATTCGACGCACCCGCGTAGAAGTTCAATGTGGGTCTTTGCGCGGGCACCCATTTGGTCAACTGAACGATGTCCTTGGCTTGCACCTTGGCGCCTGCTGGGGAGATCACAGCGGCCCTGGAACGCGCCAGACCGACGGAATCGGTTACCTGGAGCACAGCACGGACGCCACTGGTTTCTTTGAGTTCAGTGAATTCGCTGCCCTTGCCGATGTCAGCAATGGTGCCGATATCGAGGACGACGCCCCTGGAATCGGCCGAGACAATGGCAGCCGTGGGCGGTCCGCTGCCCGCCTTTCCACCCAAAAGCGGCTGCTCCTTGCGGGTGGACGAAGTGTCCAGTTCAGGTTGCTGACTAGCAGCTCCGGGAGCCATCTCCATGGCCACCGACAACCGCCTGAACACTTCGCTTGCGGGCCGGTTGGCAGGCAGGGCCTGAAGTGTCTCGATGAGCGCATCGGTGAAAAGGCCATGGGGCGGGTCGCTGTTCTGGACATCGATCGCCGACTGGTCTTTCTGGGCCGCGGAGAGGACCAGCACGGGATTGTCCGTACGGATCTCCGGAGGGGTTGTGGCTGCTTCCGCAAAATATGGATCATCCGGCATGGGGCGCGGGTCAAAGTCGAAATCACGGGCTACATACGCCGTGCTCTCTGCGCCACGCGCCAACGACCCGGAGTGGCAGGAGTCAAAGATAGCTGTGAGGTGGATGCCGCGGTCGGCGGCTTGATTAAAGACATGGCGGAGGTCGCGGCTGAAGATGTCATCCTGGCCGAGATACCAATCGTAAGGCACGATGGTGTTCTGCACCGCCGAGGGGTTTTTGCCGGTGCCGTCGAGGTCGTATTTCTGGCCTTTCGCTTTGGGGTCAGCGCGGAGCGAACCGTGCGAGGAAATGAACAGCACCACGGTATCGCCCGGGCTGGGATCCTTGACCAGATACTGCTGCATGGCCTTGAGGATGGCGTCGCGGGTTGCGGCCTGATCTATCAGAATGTGAATATGCTGGTCGTCGTTGGGAAAGCCGAACTTCTCGCTGGTCAGCAGTTCGCGCATCGCGGCAACGTCGTGCGATGGGCCTTTGAGGTCTTTATAGATCAACAGCGGCTCATAGCGTCCGGTGCGCGGAGTGCCGTCGGGCACAGTTACGTCATTCGTGGAATGCGAGTAGCTGTTGATGCCGATAAGCAGCGCTCTCTTGGTGGGAGCTGCCGGCGAGCCGGCGGGCGCCTGAGCCAAAATTTGGCAGCAAAACAAAACGCATACCACTTGAAGCAGAAAGCGGACCTTGGAGAATTGCACGATTGCACTCCTCTTCCGGGAAGATCGATAAGTTGGACAAAAGGTAAAGAAGCTGCAAGCGGAAGTCAAGCAATTTAGCGCATGCACAGAGGCCCTTCTCTAACTTTGACGGACGAATCGAGGCTGAGGATTAGCATTTTCGGGGCAACAAAGAAGAACACATGCGAACCGGAGGGGTAACCCAACAGACCGGAATAAAGTTCGACGGGCTCAACTTTCAAGCTGAAATATCGTCGAACTTAATTGTGAGCACCCATACATGATCAATGTATACTCACCCACAAAGGCAGTAGCTCGAGGTGAATTAATGCGGGTTTTTGAAAGTATCGCGACGTTCGAGCCATCCATTGCTTCGGTTTGCAGGATGGTTGTTGGAATGGCGTTCGTAGCTCTCTCGCTGGGCTGCGTGCAAGCACAAACTGCACCGGCGAAGGGGAGCGCTGACACCTCCTCGGCAGCGACTGGATTTTCCATCGAATCGGAGATGCTGACCTATCGCGCATTGCAGGCCAACAGTGAGGCCATCGCGTGCGACATTGCCGCGTATGTGAACGGAACCAATGCGGACTTTAAAACTCACCCTGAAGGCGAAGTTTGCGATGTGAAGGCGGGCAGCAAGAAGGCCACCGTCGTCGTTCTTCCTTTCGATTCCAGTGAATTTGCTGACTTCCAGATCTGGCGCGCGGATATGGCAACCATGGACAGGCTTCAGAACAAAGCCGATAGTCTCGGTTGCCCGACAAAGCCAGGCGCGAGTTCAAAAGGAGCGACCACCGCTGCGAGTGCTGCGAGTAGTGCGCTCAGCCTTACGCCGGCTGGCCCTCCGCTCGCCGTGGCGCAGGGAGTCCTTGCAATGTTGGCCAAGGAAGAGTCCACCATGTCGGTCGGCGGCACCATTCATGATCAGGCATTCATGGACGGCGTAGGCCGGGAATTGGAAGGGCTGAGTGTGCCAGTGGTTATGCCTTCCGCTTACACTCCGTTCTCATTGACCTCGCTCAAGGAATCTGATTCGCCATTTCTCAGCAGCCTGGCCAGGACTCTAACCGCACGTGGTTTGCTTGCAGCTCTTGAAGCAAAGGAAAAAGCGGTTACTGAAACAACGGACGGCGCCAAGGCTTACATTATCCAACGATTGATCTCGGATATCGACGCTTTTCTAGGAACGCTCAACGAGAACGATGCTTCGGCGGCGAAAGGCGGAAAATCGCCGGGAGCCAAGGCAACTGGCGTAGTCCCACCGCCTCCGGGCACTGATGCGGCGGGGAGTCCAGAACCGACGCAGAGCCCCGAAGTCACTTCTGTCCCGCCCTGGTCGTCACACCTCACCGCTGTTCTATTGGCGGACGGTTTGGCAGCCAAGCTTGGCGTCGATCCGGACACCGGCACCCTGTCGCCTGAAGATTCGGCGGCGTTACATATTCTGCTCGTCAAGGCACTGGAATCCGGGGGCTCTGTTACCAGATACAGCAACGTTCTCGGGACCAAGGTTTCTTACAGCGGCGGCTCTGTGGGCACTTACGCGCTGTTTTCAGTTGACGGCGACCTGGAGTGCTCTGGAAATGTCTATGAGTATGGAGGATCGATCAAAGGCAAGGATTTTGAGGAGCAACTGCGCGGGTACAACCCCGACCCGGCCAAGCAGATGGTCTTTCTGCGTCACAGCTGCCGCCCATTGACGCATCCCCAATAATTCTGGACGCCCCGGACCCGGGGTCATGGGGGAGGGGGAGACAGTTGTTTGTTTTCGCGCTCCCGTGGCCCCACTTTGTTTTCAGGCCGCTGTGCTTCGAACGCACGGCGCCTCGAGCCGGCTCAAATCGATCCGCCGACCGGGCCAGCCGCAGAGCGTCCAGCGAGGGGATGCAATAGGCAGGAGCAGCTTGGGGCTCCTTTGACCGAAAAGAGAACAAAATTTGACCATCTGTATGCAATGAATTGCGCATCGCCAGTTTTTCATTCCGTAAATTATTGAAAATACATGACAGTAGTTTGGCCCGAAAGTTGCAGATCAGTAGACAAGCGCTGTTGAGGCGTACGGCTGGGCTGTATGGCATCCCCGACGAAAGCGTGGCCCAGGGTTCCCCAAGTTTTTCAACTTTGGGCCGATGCGCCAAGGGCAAAGTAAGCAGGGTCTCAGTTCAAATGCCTGCCCAGGCATCTCTGGTTTTACGAGATTCGTCGAACGAACCATTGAAACCCTAGGCCAACCCTTTGGATAGTCTTTCTGGGGGGTGTGCATGTACGGCAAATGCCCACGAGGGCGATACA
Source organism: Occallatibacter sp. (assembly GCA_049515455.1). Classification (GTDB taxonomy): domain Bacteria; phylum Acidobacteriota; class Terriglobia; order Terriglobales; family Acidobacteriaceae; genus Telmatobacter. The sequence continues at coordinate 24,340 of JBEKUB010000015.1, read as the reverse complement.
AGGAGGTAATCGATGAAGAAGTATGTTCTCGCATTACTCGCAATGGCGACGGCCCTTGCGATTACTCCGTGTGTCTCAGCTACTTCGATCACCGGGTCAATCGGAATCACAGGCTCAGCTGATACATGGAGCTCGACCGAAATCACATTTGACACGAAAGCGGGCAATGCGACTGTCGCAGGTTCCCCGTCAACATCCGGTACGCTGTCCGCGGTTATTGGCGACGACGTGTCATTTCCCAACAACCCCTTGACGTTTTCCACCGCCGACGGGGAAAACCTGTTCTCTACCGGCGACGGCGTCTATATGGAAATCTCCACCCTCATCATCGATGGAGAGGGCAAGAAGTTTTTGAATCTTGAAGGTACCGGCTGGATTTGGGAAAACGGCTACGACGTGACTCCAGTAGACTGGACCCTTACCAGTACGGATGCCGGGGGCGCCGTTCACACCACCCTGGGGATCGACGCTGTCGTTTCTACCCCTGAACCCAGCAGCCTCTTGCTTCTCGGCACCGGACTCCTGGGGTTGGCACTGATCACGTTCAAGACCGGTCTGTTCTCGCACTCGTAAGACGCTTTGCTCGTTCGCGAAGCGGCCACGCTCGAAGAATTGAATCAATTGAATGATTCGGGTATCGTGGCGGACAAAAGATAAGACCCAATCAGGGTCAAGGGGCCACGGGAGAGTGGGAAGCATACCTTGCTTTTCACGCTTCTGTGGCCACATTTTTAGGCGATCGCGCCGCCGATGAAGTCCAATTCCCACGGCAACTGCTTAGCCGGACTCGTCAGAGGGGAGAAGTTGCGACGATGAAATTCGCACCGAATGTCCAAATTCTGTCCACATACAGTGCATAAAGTTGCACTTTTCAATTCGAAAAAGCACAATTTCACGGCGTTTTTCAAAAAAACTGTTCGGCCCTGAGATTGCTACAGCATTAATGTCGATCAAGCATCCAGAGTTTTTGGCGTTAAGCCCTGACAGGATTCACGCAACGGCTCGGAAGAACGTCGAGATTTCGCAGCGAATGCCATTATGCCGGATATCATAGTTCACGACGGACGGTGGGATTTTGAAATGGTGCAGACCAGCCATAATCTGGAAACGGAAATCGACCGAAGGTGCATGCAACGCTTTCGCATCAATGCCCCCCTCACTATATTGATTGGAGAGCGAGAGATTCCAGGCTATACCCGGGATCTGAGCGATCGGGGAGTGTATTTCTACCTGGCCGTGTCCGACTCTAAATTGATTGATCGCGATTTTGAATTTATAGTTGAATTGCCTGCCGAGATTACACTTTCGACCTGTTGCAGGATTCGATGCAGGGGGCGTGTGATCCGCAAGGAGGAAGCCTCAATCGATTTTGCGGGTGTAGCCGCGCAGATTCTGGATTATTCGATTCGCAGTGAGCCCATGGCTATCAATTAAATTTTACGCACGCCGAGAACGCGATAATCAGCGAGCCAGCTCTTCAACACATAAACAAGCTTGTTGTTACTGCCGGGAGCGGTTGGGAGCAGGAAAAATCCCGAGTCAACCAGATAGCGAATAGAGTTGTATACCATACCCTCCATCACTTCGCCATCGCGAAACTGGCAGCGCACCCATATGCCATGAATGATGGGCGCCCGGTTATAAAAATTCAGCTCTTTGTGCTCCGAGTTTCCATCGAAACAGTTCACATAGAAGACAGCCTTGACATCCGCAGTTGAAACCTCCTCGACAACATCCGTTTCGAGACGCCGAATCCGAAATGTATCAGGAGCCTTTGTCGGAGCATTGCTTAGAAGCTCATCGATTGTGTTCCAAGCTGGGGATTCAAGGTAGCCTTTGATCACCCTGTTGCCAAACTGGATGACTACCTTCTCCGACCTGGTCGCACTTGTCTCGATCATAATGGGGAACTTCCTTATGAAGCCTCAACAGTCAAATTCGACGAGCGGCGAAACCTCGTCGTTATGATCTCATGCAGGATGCAATAAGGGTAGTCCCAGTTTCGTGCTAGTGCATGGGCGCGTTGGTAACCCGCGTCAGAGTACTAAGTATGTAAACGCCTGGGGGGAAAATCGATCAGATCTAAAAGCAGAACAACTCGTCTCCGCTCCAGGTTGCTGGTGAGTAACTCTGCCTCGCAGCATTTGTTTCGGTCCAGGTGAGGGTACGGGCGACTCTCAGTGGCGCAGGCTCTGAGCTGGATCTTAATTTTCCCACCTTGGAAGAATAACGCTCATCCGCAACCAGGGTTATGCACTCTGTGGCTGATTGAATGCCTGCCGCTTGTTCGGAGGACTGAGATTGTACTGTTTGATTTTGTAGAGCAGGGCCTTGTAGCTTATCTGCAGGTCACTTGCCGCCGCCTTACGATTCCATCCCTTACCCTCGAGGGTTTGAGCGATAGCGGCGGATTCAGCGCCGCCCTTCAAATTTCGCACGAGGTGCTTAAGTCCTCCATTTACGCCGGCGTCTTCCTCGAAAGGCACAAACGAAGTTGTGGTTTGCCAAGGACTCAGCTCTTCGATGATTGCCTTTTCTCCGCCAAGAACGAGGTAACGCTTGATCATGTTCTCCAATTCACGAAGATTGCCTGGCCACGGGTGACTGGTCAAAGCCTGCATGAGGGCCGGGGAAATGGGCAGGGGATTGCAGTCGTACTTCGCGGCCACCTTGCGCATGAAGTGATGGGCAAGGATAGGAATCTCCTCAGTGCGGTCGCGCAGCGGGGGCATGTTCAGGGTGAAACCGTTCAGGCGGTAGAAGAGATCCTCTCGAAACGTCTTCTGAGATATGGCCGCTTTCATGTCGATGTTTGTTGCGGCAATCACGCGCACATTCACTTTGACGGTGGAGCGGCCGCCCAAACGTGCAAAAGTCCCGTCCTGAAGAACCTGTAAGAGCTTGCATTGCAAACTGGTCGGCATTTCACCGATCTCGTCCAACAAGATGGTGCCGCCATTGCAGATTTCAAACTTGCCGGGCTTGGATTTGACCGCGCCGGTAAAGGCGCCCTGCTCATATCCGAAGAGTTCACTCTCCAGCAGGTCGGCGGGCATCGCTGCGCAATTCACCTTCAAGAAGCTGCGCTGGCTGCGGGCAGACATCTTGTGGATTAACATGGCTGCGACTTCCTTGCCGGTGCCGCTTTCTCCGAGGATGAGAACGGGGATATCGGCGCGCGCAACCAGCGTGCACTGCGATTCGATCTCCCGCATGCGCTTGCTGGCTCTGACAAAGGATGTGTTCTCATCCAGAGGGACTTCGCTAACGTCGTCGTCGGCCAGCTGCCTGCCCCGTTCCTTGAGGCACTCCTGGACAGACTGCTCTATATCCTCGCATTTGAAAGGCTTGAGGATTATTCTGGCAACGCCCATGCGCGTGGCCGCCACGGCGTCATTCAGTCCGAAAGTGCAAGCGAACAAAATGATCGGAAGAGACGGCCTGGCGGTGTGAATTCTTGCCAACAGGTCGAACGCATTTTCCTCAGTGCCATCCTCATCGATATGCCAGTCCATGAGGAGCAGGTCGGGTGAAGGAGATTCCCCCAGCTTATTGAGGAAATTTCGAGTTTCGGTAAAGGTACTGACGTTGTACTGTTCGGTGAGAATACGGCGTACGTAATCCATGACAGCAGGATCTGAATCAAGAATCGCAATGTTATGACCGCACTTGCCAATGGCCTTCATAGAAGCTCCTCACAGAATGCCGCCATCTCAGTTCATGGCAGCTTTTCAGTCCACAATTTGGCCAGAGCTAGAATGCCCTAACCGCGTAAACGGGTAAAAAATGACCTGACATGTATTGAGTAACGGGGAACCGTGGACTAACTGTTTGAGATCTTCGTCCGTCTCTTCGAACTGAACATCATGTTACATGGGAATTGAAATAACACAACACCCAATAAAGGGTCGTGTCATATTTTGACGCAATATGGCGCAATTTGTCCACTCAAATTGTTCAAGATGAATGCCTAAGAAATCGTCATTGCACGAGTAAGGTAAGTGTACGTTGCTTGCTGAGTCTGGTCAATATAGCTCATATTTGATTGCGGCAGCGGCCTGAAGTAGAGGGGCGCCTGAGCAGGTCGAGTGGTAATTTATTCGCTACCAGTGCAAATAGTTTCACACTATTTCAATCACCAAACGGCCTGTAATCCGTTAGGGTACGTTAAATGTTACTAGGGTAACCTATAAATTGATTATTTATGTTGTATGGTATCTGGCCAATGAGTTGCATACAGATAGCTTGTAGTTAGATGTGTCTCTGGGTCAGGAATTTCTCTGATGCGTGCAACTGAGTCATTCGATATTCGCGATCTGCCTCCGATGGATGTGGTCTTCGGGCATTCGCCGGGCATGAGCATTGCCCGGGAGAAACTGGAACGGACAGCCGAGACGACCCTCCCGGTGCTGCTGCAGGGCGAGAGCGGAACGGGCAAAGAGATACTAGCCAAACTGCTGCATGCGAACTCCCATCGCTCGAACGGCGCCTGGGTGAAGGTAACTTGCGCTGCTATCCCGCACTCTCTGATCGAGTCAGAGCTATTTGGGTATGAAAAAGGTGCGTTCACCGGGGCATATACAACCAAGCGCGGCCGGCTGGAACAAGCTCATATGGGGACACTATTTCTAGATGAAGTAGGGAGCCTGGATATTTCCATTCAGGCTAAATTGCTGGAAGTTTTACAGAATGGCAACTTTACGCGTGTGGGAGGTCAAGAGTCTAAGAGGGTCAATGCGCGCCTTGTCTGTGCAGCCAACGGAAATCTGCAGAAGCGGACAGGAGATGGAAGCTTCCGGGTGGACCTTTTCTTCCGCATTAACGCTGTGACCATCGACCTGCTGCCGCTCCGTCAGCGAGCTGCGGACTTGCCAATCCTGATCGACTACTTTTTTGATCGGCACTCGAAGGCATATAGTCTCAGGCCGAGGCCGCTTTCACGCGAAATCGTGAGCATGATGCAACGCTACAACTGGCCGGGGAACATACGTCAGCTGGAGAATATGATTCGCAGCTACATTCTGATCGGCAGCGAAGAGGACCTGGCGGCGGAGCTGGCTCAGACTGTACCGGCCGGTGTAGTGCCCGAGATCGATCTAGCCAATCCTCTCTCATTGAAAGATATAACCAAGACCGCCACGCGAAATTTGGAGAGAGAGATCATTCTTAAGGTGCTGCAGGCGAATGGTTGGAATCGTCAGAAGACGGCCAAGCATCTCAAAATAAGCTACCGGTCGCTCCTTTATAAGCTCCAAGAGATGTACGTTAGCGCACTTCCGGGCTGGCCTCTGAAGGACTGATCTTAAAGCCAAGTCACGCTGACTAAGGAGCGATTAAAAAGAAGCACAACTCTCGTGGCGGTCCCCTCCGCCTGCGCCAATGCCGATTGATCAGCACCTCACGATGTGAGGGGCGGCGATGCCCTTGGTAGCATTGCGAGTGTCAACGACGAGCTTCGCCCTTTCCACAATATCGGCGTAATCGTACTGGGAATGGTCGGTGGCAATCACCACGCAGTCGAATTCAGGAATTTGTTCCAGCGGCGTGCAAGTCATATCGAGCGCGTATTTACGTCCATGGCCGACAACGGGGAAAAACGGATCGTTGTATTCGACCTGAGCACCCCGCTTTTGTAGCAGCTCGATAATGGTGAGCGATGGCGACTCGCGCAGGTCGTCGTTGTCGCGCTTGTAAGCCACCCCAAGCACAAGAACGCGCGAACCATGCAGGGATTTACCTTGCTGGCTCATGGCTTCAACAATGTTTTCGACCACGAAGTAAGGCATGGCGAGGTTAACCTGTCCTGCGAGCTCGATGAATTGCGTGTGGAAGTCGAACTCCCTGGCCTTCCAGGATAGATAGAAAGGGTCGATCGGGATGCAGTGTCCGCCGAGGCCAGGACCGGGATAGAAAGCCTGGAAGCCGAATGGCTTGGTTTTTGCGGCATCAATGACTTCAAAGATGTCGATGCCCATGCGCATGCAAAGCTGCTTCAGTTCGTTGACCAGTGCGATGTTGACACAACGGTAGATGTTTTCAAGCAGTTTGGTCATCTCCGCGACGGCGGGCGAAGAGACGGGCACGGTGCGGTTGAAGATGGTTGCGTAAAGCGTGGAAGCCAGATCGCGCGCAGCGGGTCCGCAGCCACCAACTACTTTGGGAATATCGCGCCGCGCGACATCGGTGTTGCCCGGATCTTCGCGCTCGGGGGAGAAGGCGACATAGAAACCTGGACTGACTTCGTCGCGCGCCACCTGCAGGCCAGAGGGATTGCCCTGCTCCAATAGCGGGACAACGACTTCTTCCGTAGTGCCCGGATAGGTAGTGCTCTCAAGGATTACGAGCTGCCCGTCCTTGAGGTGGGGCGCGATGCTGCTTACTGTGCTGGTTACATAACTCAGGTCGGGTTCGTGATACTTGCTTAAAGGTGTTGGCACACAAATGATGACGACGTCCATCTGAGCTATCCGGCTGTAATCGGAGGTGGCGATGAATCCGTGCTTCTTGGCTGACTGAATCTCTGCGCCGGGGATGCGCACTATATATGATTCTCCCCGGTTGAGCGTGCCCACTTTGCTGGAATCGATGTCAAATCCGGTGATTGAAAAGCGTTCCTCGCTGAACAGCAGAGCGAGGGGCAGACCCACATAACCCATGCCGATAATGCCGATGCGGGCTTCTCGAGTTTCGATTTTATTCCTGGTAACTGCCGTTCTATCCGAAAGGGAAATTGTCACAGGGCACTCCTGGTTTGAGCATATTGGGAATTGGCGAGTGTTTTGTACCAGGCAACCGTGCGTTCGATCCCCTCGCGGAAATCGACGAGTGGCTCGTAGCCGAAACATTGTTTTGCCTGGTTAATATCAGCGAGCGAATGCTTTACATCTCCACTGCGGTCTGCGGCATGCCGCACTTCGCCGCGATAGCCGGTGGCGTGCCGCAGTATTTCAACCGCCTGATTCAGAGTGATTCGATTGCTTGTAGCCACATTGAATACCTTACCTGAAACACGTTCGGCCGGAGCTTCTGAAGCTAACAGATTGCCATGCACCACGTTCTGAATAAAAGTGAAGTCGCGACTCTGCTCTCCATCTCCATAAATAGTGGGAGTTTCTCCAGCAAGCATCTTGAGCGAAAAGGACGCCAGAACGCCGGAGTATTGAGAGGTAGGGTCCTGGTAGGGGCCGAATACGTTGAAATAGCGAATGGTCACAGTCTCCAACCCGTAAACCCTGGTGAAGGACTGCATATAGAATTCGCTGGCTAGTTTGGATACTGCGTATGGGGAAATCGGATTCGGCTGCATCTGCTCGGATTTGGGCAAGGTGGGTGTATTCCCATATACGGACGACGAGCCGGCATATAAGACACGGCGCACATTTGCGTTCTTCGCCGCAACCAGCAACTGAACAGTCCCAGAGACACCGGCGTAGTTTGAGGCCACCGGATCTTCTATTGAGCGTGGAACTGATGGGATTGCCGCTTCGTGAAAGATACAATCGACGCCCTGACATGCTTTGGACACCGCTTTGGCATCGTTGATATCAGCCTCAATGAGGTCCATGGCCTCTAATCCGCGTAGATTTTCGCGCTTTCCAGTGACAAAGTTGTCGATGCCTCGAACTTTCTTGCCTCGCACAAGCAGTTCGGCGGCGATAGACCTGCCGATGAAGCCAGCAGCGCCGGTGACTAAGTAGGTGTCCATTTCATCCTTTCAAAAACGATGGTTTGCTATGAACAGATCAAGTGTGGAATGCCGGTCTCCGCGTAACATTGCTATTGGGCCCCCCTCCGCAAAATGATCGTCTTAACTGTCTCAAATATGATGAGCAGGTCGAGTCCGATCGAAAGGTGTTTGATGTAGTAAAGATCGTATTCGAGTTTCCGCTTTGTCTCTTCGAGGCTTGCGCCATATTGGTAGCGCACTTGTGCCCATCCCGTGATTCCGGGGCGGATGATATGTCGCACGTGGTAGTAGGGAATCTCGTTGGTGAGCCATTGCACAAACTCAGGGCGTTCAGGGCGCGGCCCGACAAATGCCATGTCTCCTCGAAGGACATTCCAGAGCTGTGGAATCTCATCGAGGCGTGTAGTTCGCATGAATTTGCCAAGCGGAGTGACACGGGCGTCGTTCTTGACCGCCCATACAGCACCATTTTTTTCGGCGTCCTGCTGCATGGTCCGGAACTTGAGCACAACAAAGGGCCGTCCACGCAGTCCGACGCGAGTCTGGCGAAAAAAGATTGGGCCCGGCGAAGATAGGCGCACGGCCAGAATGATAAAGGGTATAAAGGGCAGGCATATCGCCAGCCCAATGAAGGCGAGAGCGATTGAGATCAAGCGCCGGACAGTGTGCTGCAACGCACTCCCGTTGAAACCGTCGTTAGTGAAAATAAGTGAGCTTGGATTTAGCCCTTCCAGTAACAGCTTGCCTGAGAGTCGTTCGATGAGTGAGCCGGAATCCTCGATAACAACACCCTTAAGCCGAAGGTCAAGAAGTTCACGAACCGGCATCGATCCGCGGCGCTCTTCCATGGCAACGAGGACGCGGTCAACCCCGGTCTTTGGTTTGTTGAAGGCGCGAAGGTCCGCGGCAAAGCGTTCTGCGTGGCTTCCGAAATCTCCTTCGACCATTCCTTCGACTACTTCCATCCCAGCGTCACGCCTGGCGCGCAAGGTCTCAATCAGGGTGCGCGCCCGCGCGCCGCTCCCAAGCACGTATACACGCTCTCGGAATATCGGAAGGCCGATAATCCATTCATAGGCCGATCGCCAAATGACATAAAAAACAGCAAGAATTGAGATGCCGGCCACAAAGACATTAGGGGCAATGAATGTCTCAGGGAAGAGATAAACGAGACCTGCGAGAATAAAAGACAGAACGCTGAGAACCAGAAGAAGCCGGAAGTAGATCTCCCATCGTTCTGAGATGCGTTGCGGCTCATACAGGTCAAAGTAGTATGAGAGGAGCAAGGTAAGAATAGTGATGCCCACTATCTTTAGTATTCCGTTCTCGTATATCAAAGCTATGTATGTATCCGGCCCCACGATGAAGGCGGTGGCCAGCAGAAATGAGCCACCTACGAGGAGCACCTCGCAAAGAAGCAGCACCAGGGTACGGGTCGAGTAGTAAACATTGAAAAGCCTGACCATCCGTGCCAACTTTCTAAGTTCTTGTCTTTGCCGGTGCTTCTTTTCCACCGTAGTAGGTGGAATAGTATGACCCGCTGTGTGGACTCTCTTTAGCGTCATTGAGCACAAAGCCAAGGATGCGCATGCCGCTAAAAGTGGCCTGTGCACGTTGTGCGGCATCGTAGGGCGTGCTTGCTCCGCGTGCAATGAGCAACACTGCATCGGCGGCGCGGCCGAGCTCAACGGCATCTGTAACCGCCAACACCGGTGGTGAGTCGATCAGTATCCAGTTAAAATGTGGTGAGGCAGCCGCGATCAGTTCTTCGATACGGTGATTGGCGACCAATTCAGACGAGTTGTCCCCGCATACGCCGGAGGGGATAAACGTGAGATTTGAGACGTTACCCTCGTTGGCGTTCCCTGTTGCCTGGAGACTGGGATCGCGCTGCATGATATCAATCAATTCCGCTTCGCCCGCCAAATATTCCGATAACCCTGGCGCAGCTGAAGTGCCCAGCAGACTGTGAAGCGTGGGGCGGCGCAGATCGCCGTCAATGAGCAAAATGTTGTTGACAGTGTTGCGTGCCAGGCTCATGGCCAGATTTGCCGCGATGAAGCTCTTGCCTTCTGAAGGCATACCGCTGGCGATGAGGATCGTCTTCATCGGGGCCTCATAGTGGGCCTGGTAAATACGTGAACGGAGGCGGCGAAACTGCTCGACTCCCGCGCCGTAATCCGCGAGCGTAGGAAAGGAAGCGACAGAGGGCTTCCACGAATGCTGGGGAATATTCTCGAGGACAACATCAACCTTGGCCGGCGGCGGCGGCTGGATCGCAGTGACGAGAACCGGCTCAGCAACCTGTTCTGCCGTTAATTCTTGCGCGGCATGATGCGCGACAGATGCTTTTTGAAGTGCTTCGTAAATGCGGCTCATAGTTCTCTGTCCTTCATGAAGTCAGTGGAATCAGCGACTGGGTTGATGATTCTGGATGGAACTGTTGGTAAGGCATCCACGGGTGAAGATGATAATCCCATGGACGAAATCACAAAGGGTTGGTCGTCAAGAATGAGTTCTGCACAGACCGCATCAACAGTGCGCGCCGGAATGGGCTTGGTCTCCTCGACAAATGCGCTGATCAGGGCATGCTCGCAGATTAAATTGATGACGCGAGGAATTCCTTTCGCGTACTGATGAACAAGCTGCACCGCTTCGGGAGTGAATATTGCTTCTCTGGCGCCGGCGATACGCAATCTTTCAGTGATGTAAGCCCGCGTTTGCTCGCCGGTCAGCGGCCTGGTTCTGCTCCATAACGCAACGCGCTGACGAAGCTGGCGCACCCTGGGGTTGCGCAGCTTTTCTTCAAGTTCAGGCTGGCCGGAAAGAACTATCTGCACTAATTTCTCAGATGAAGTCTCGAGATTGGTCAGCAAACGAATCTCTTCCATGAGTTCCCAGGAAAGATTCTGCGCTTCATCGACCACAATGGCGCACAACCCATCATTGCGAAAGCGTTCGATAAGCCAGCGATTGAGCTGCAACAGCATGCCGGACTTCGTCCGCGCATCGGGGATAACGCCGAAGTCGTTGAGCACGAACTCAAGAAAATCGAGCACATCGAGACAAGGATTGAAGACGAATGCCGTCGAAACGCGATCCTTGGCGAACGTGCCAAGGACGGTCCTGAGCAGAGTGGTTTTTCCCGTTCCCACTTCTCCCGTCAGGACGACAAAGCCCTTGCGTGCCGTAATACCGTATTGCAGGCAGGCGAGCGCCTCTCGTATATGCGGCATCTTGTAAAGAAACCGCGGATCCGGGCTGGATCCGAATGGGAGGAACTGTAGGTTGAAGTAGGATCTGTACATGGCTAAATGCCCGCGCTTTCGATGAGCTTCTTCTGTCTGGAAAACAGCTTCCAGCGGCTCGGAGGCTTGGCCGGCTTCGGAAGCCCATCAATGTGAGAGATGATGGCCAGAGTCGAGAGATTCGTGAAGGCCCATATATCCCTTTCATTGCGCAGCGAGGTATCGCGATATTCGAGCAGCCCTGCAATCAGCAAACCCAGAAACAGGCCAACTGCAAAGCCGCCACCGGCAAAGATGAAAGGATTTGGAAAGGTGGGCGCGTCGGGAAGATTTGGAGGATCCATCACGAAGAACTGTTCGCCCTGCTGGCGTTGTTCAAGAGCTGTTGCCATGGACGATTCGTTCATCTTTTTCAGCAGCGAGTTGTAGAACTCCAAAGCCGACTCGTGATCGCGAGTGATCTGCTTATACTCTTCCTCAACCGCCGGACTAGACTCAATCCTTGATTCATAAGCGCGAATCTTTTGCTGCAGTTGAGTCTGCTCTCGTTTTGCGGCATCCATGGCCGGGCGCAGAGAGTTCAGTTCAGCCTTGAGCTTTAAGAGTTGCGGTGGGTCATGATGGCTCGCAGTGCCGGGAGCTGCGCTCGTTGCCGTTTCTGTCTGCGGATGCGCGATCTCGGCGCGCAGATCGGCGATTCTACGCTTCATGGCGAGCACGTCAGGATGGTCCGGAGTATAGAGGGCCTCCAACTCCTTTTCCTGTGCGAGCAGCGCTTTTAGCTCTTTCTGGCGATCATCCGCTGAAAGGCCGGAGCCTGTTTCAGGGTCCTGATCCTCACCAGCTTGTTGAGAGATCATCGCCTGGAGAAATGTTTCATTTTCGTGCATGCGGCCCAGCGACTGCGTCACGGCATCAAGCTGTGTTGTGAGGGCCTGGAGCGTGTTCGCATTCGACGTTTCCTGTTCGGGGAGACTACCGAAATATTTTTGCTGGAAAGTAGCGAGCTTGGCTTCCTGGTCGTCCAGATCCCTCTTTGAGTCGGCGAGTTGCTGCTTAAGGAAATCGGTGGTGCCTACCGCTGATTGCTCGCGCGCACTCAGGTTTTCGCTGACAAAGAGGGAAGTAATTTCGCCGCAAACCTGTTGGGCGGTGCGCGCGTCCTGCGCCTTGAATGATATAAAAAAGCCGGGCATGCCGCCGGTCATCTTTGACTGGTCAGACCGAATGGGGGCGATCGCGATGTCCTTTCGTACCTGATCGACACGATTGTCCATGGTGTTGTTTCCGCCGGCATACAGGTTGAATTTCGTGATGATCGGCTCGAGCCGAGAGCGACTCAGGATCTGTTCCTTCATTGATGCCAGCCGCGCGCCCAGATCTTCAGTGACGACGGGCTTCACGTACTCTTCCGGGACCTTTTGCTGCTCGATAAGCACAAGCGTCTGCGATATGTACTGGGGAGTCAGGACATAACTCAGGCCGAGGCCAACCCCGAGCAGAAGGATCGAGGAAGCCAGAATCAGCCAGAAGCGGCGCTTGAAAATCCCAGCGTAGTCTTCCATTGTCATTTCACGGTGCCCGAGCATATGACTCCTTAGATGCTTAATTCACGAGGTGGGTTCTTTGGGGTGTATAACTGACGCCAAAGCCGACCACCTGCAGCAGGTTGGTGAGGATGTTGGCCTGAGGCGGTAATGTCAGGCCCGGCGATAAGTTCAAGCTCGACGACTGGTCGATGGCCGTGTAACTTGCAAATGCAGAGTAATGCCGGCCAAATGATCTGGTAACCTGGACGGCTCCATACTTGGAGTTTGTTTCGCCGTCATTGATCAATCCAGCAGTACGCCGGAAATCCCCTGTTAACCCGATAGTCAGCTTCCTACCGAATTTCTGCGTATAGTTTGCGCTGACTGTATCCGTTTCCGCCCCGAACAGATATCCGCCCCCATTACTAGCTCCACGGGCGTATGTGAGGCTTGCTGTTACGAACCGATACTGATAGATTACATCAGCATTTGCTGCAACCGTCATTGAAGAGGGCACGACTGCGCTGTCGGAACTGCCCTTCCACTCTGGTCCAGCCGAAATGGATGAGGAAATCTTTGCATTCCACGCGCGTGTGAAACCAAATTCCACAGCATCGCTGTGAAAAGAGAAGTCGGCATCGGGGTAGCTGAATTGAGAAAACGTAAAGTTTCCCGTGAGCGAATTTCTGGCATCGAGGCGTCTTGAAACCGATGCGTTGGCCATCAACTGGTTGATATTCAAGCCATTCCCGTCCGGGTAGCGCCGCAATTCAGAAGTCATGCCGGCGTTGAAAGTCGTCGCATAGTTGAAAGGGTGGTTGACATTTACGCCTGCAAGATTATTGACAACGTGGGTTTTCAGCGTCAGTATCGACTGGTCGGACGGCGGCTCTCCCCCAACCGGTTCCCCTATTCCGGGGATGCCTGTAAATCCCGTAGTCGGCGCCTGTGGCGTATAGCTTACGTCATCGTTGACGGTAACCCTCCATTTGTGCCAATCGATTCCCTGCGAAAGCAACAGATGCTGAAAGAGTCCAGTCTCGTAGGTCGGGCCATTAATGGTCGCGGTGTAGCCGCCGCCATAGTTGAGGTTGAATGGATATCGCGTTCCGCCATTCGAATAGTCCACAGAAGCAGAGGGAACGATCGTTTGCCAGTTACCGAGGGGGCCGAACACATCAGTTTGCGAAAGGCGAAAAACATAGCTAAGGGTAGCCGCCCCACCCGTAGCTGCAGGAGCAACTTGCGCATCGACCGTGGCGCCAACAGCAAGAACAAACGCCAGAAGTATAAGAGTACTTTTCATTTGCAGCGCCTCAAGGAACGACAATCGTATCGCCAGGTTTGAGAACCAAATTGAGCGTGCCGTTACCTTTCAACGCTTCTTTGTAATGCACTTGGATTTTCTGTTGGGTTCCGGATATGTCGCGCAGGATATAGATTTTCTTTGTGTTGGCATAATCCGTGAGCCCACCGGCACTGGAAATGGCCTCCAGCAAGGTCATGCCGGACGTCATTTCGATCGGACCCTTTCTTGCAACCTCGCCGAGAAGGTAAACAACTTTGCTGTGAATCTGGCTGATCACAACGGAGACGTTGGGATCCTGAACGTACTTCTTGAGTTTAGTTGTGATCTGATCCGCCAACTGAAGGGGCGTCAGGCCCGTGGCTCGAACATCGCCGAGAAGCGGAAGGGAAATCATGCCGTCAGGCCGGACGAGAAGGCTACTTGAGAGGGTAGGCTCCTTCCAGACTGTGACAGCCAGTACGTCGGATGGGCCGATCACATAACTATCGGAAACAGCCCCGGCTGCTTGGCCAGGCGCGGTTGTCTGAGGAGGCCTGGAACTTTCGGTCGCGGTTTCATCTGCTGGCTCTGGCGCGGTTGTCAGGGTAGGCTTGACATTATTGGTCGCGGCTCCTGCTGCCCGTCCAGGCGCGGTCGTCAGATGAGGCTGGGCGGGGGTGGTGTTGTCTTGAGCATGGCTTGAGAGGCATGGCAGAAGAAAAGCCAAAATCAAGAGTTTCTCCGGTTTCATACTGCAACTCCGTTTCTGTTGGATGCAGGTTGGTATTCCGCACCCACTTGCTTGAGCTTGTAGAGCAGGGCCTTATAACTGATCCCAAGTTCGTCCGCGGCGCGCTTGCGATTGCCACCGGTCGTGATTAGAACTTCAGAGATCAACTGACGCTCGATCTGAGTGGATGCGGCCCTTGTGGCTGCCTTCAGGGATAGAGGCTTGCGATGCCCATCCGGCTTGATCGTTAAGGCAGCTGCCTTGAGCGCGGCGAGGGAGATGGACTGGTTGCCGATGGCGACAAACGTCTTTATCGCAGTCTGAAGTTCAGACAAATTGTCTGGCCAGGTGTGCTCCATCAAGAACTCGATGATCTCCTCACGCAGGATCGGCTTGGGGCGGTCAAACTGTTTGGAGTACTGCGTTAATAGCTCATCGGCGATGGAGAGAATTTCGGACTTTCTACACCGCAGAGGGGAAATCCGGAGCGTAACTGGCGAGACCAGATAGTAGAAATCCTCCCTCATGCGCCAGGATTTGACTTCTTCCAATAGCTCGCGGCTCGTACCGAAAACGAGGCGACCGCTCTGCGCTTGCTCGGAGTGAAAATAGGTGTCAATAATAAGTTCCTGCAGGGCAAGGCTCAAGTCCCCGATCTCTGCCAGATAGACAGTTCCCTTGGTGGAAAAAGCCGACTGTAGAACTTGAACGTCGGCATGAGCGCTGTGAATCTCGGTGAAAGTGTTGCGAGAACGATGCGATAGAGCATGGATCTGCGCGGCAACGGCACGTTTTCCAACGCCCCGCTCACCCACGATCAGGACCGGGCAGTCGCACACGGCAATGCGGGCAATGGCGCGTTGAATCTGCGCTTCAATAGGGGCAAACGGTTTAGTCTGTCCTTTAACACCTTGGATGATTGCACTTCCGGTCATGAAAGGTCCTGGTTATTACACCCCTGCATTAGCAATGCGGGTTCCAAACCTGGGAGGCAGAAGTTGGAACTGCCGTTCCACGTGGTATATCTGCTTTTGCGCACTCCGTGAAGTGGCGACCGGCTAAGAAGAAGGAAAAAATGTTCCCATGGAGTGGAAAGAAATGAGACACTGATTGCCCAGAGAAGTGGAAAGAGTTTTCCACTTTCCCGGGAAGGTTGGTTCCCGACGCCGGCCAATTTACGGGGAATCCCATCGGATTGAAACGTTCCACTTTCGGCATTCCAATTGCTAGGGGAAGTATATCGGATTCTAATGCCGTTCTAGGAAGAATATGGCACAGGAAATTCAGACGCAGGCGATTCGCAAGACACCCTGGTCTTTGCAAAACGCTCATTTTGTATGGGGTTCGGTTCTGATCGGCGCGCTCATGGCAGCGATTTACTGCCATGTCCTGGCAAAACTGGTGACCGACTGGTGGCAGATCCCTGATTTTTCACACGGCTTTCTGGTCCCCATCTTTGCGGCGTACCTGGTATGGGTAAAGAGAAAGACCCTCCTGGATACGAAAATCGCCCCCACCTGGAGCGGAATTGCAGTTGTTGCCCTGGGGCTCCTGGTTCTGCTGTTGGGAGTATATGGAGCTGAGCTATTCCTGTCGAGGGTTTCACTGGTGATCCTGCTTGCGGGACTGGTACTCTGTTTTGGCGGTTGGCAGCTGCTCAAAGAGTTGCGTTTTGCATTGCTGGTTCTGCTGCTGGCAATCCCGATTCCTGCTATCGTTTTCAATGAGATAACTTTCCCACTGCAGATATTGGCTTCAAAACTTGCAAGCGCTTTACTTCCCCTGTTTAACGTACCGGTTCTACGCGAAGGCAACGTGATTGAACTCCCGGCCATGAAGCTCGAGGTGGCGGAGGCTTGTAGTGGAATCCGCTCGCTGATGAGCCTTTTCACGCTCTCGATCTTCTATGGCTATTTCCTTGAGAAGTCCAATCTGCGGCGAATGGTTCTTGCATTGGCGAGTATTCCGATTGCGATTGCGGCCAATGCGGTGCGTATCATCGGTACTGGGTTGTGCGTCCAGTACTGGGATCCCGATAAAGCCCTGGGCTTTTTTCATGAGTTTTCAGGATGGGTTATGTTTCTGGTGTCTCTGGGGTGCCTTTTAGTCGTTCATCGTGCCATGCAATTGCTGCCGGCAAAAGGGAGGCAGGCGTGAAGAGCTCTCGCTTCTGGACGGTTGTCGCGCTGCTGACTGGAACGTTGCTTCTGCTGGCTTTTCGCGGTAATTCTGATCTGATTCCCGTGAGCGAGCCCTTGTGGCAAGTTCCGGGCACGATCGCGGGATGGACGGGCAGCGACCAGCCGATCGACAAGGATACGCTTGATGTTCTTGGAGCCGGAGACTTTTTGTCGCGCGTCTACGTCCATGAGGGACAATCGCCGCCAATCGGGCTATTTATTGGTTATTTTCCCACCCAGAGGACTGGCGTGACCATTCATTCACCCAAGAATTGCCTGCCGGGAGCAGGTTGGTTTTTTGAATCGTCTCAGTACGTCGATTTGAGCGATGCTGATGGCAAGGTGCACCGCGTGGGCGAGTACATCATTAGTAACGGGGCGGCCAGGCAGTTCGTTCTTTATTGGTATCAGGCGCACGGACGCAGCGTCGCCAATGAATACCTGGCCAAAATCTACCTGGTTACCGATGCAATACGTTTGGATCGTACCGATGGAGCACTGGTCCGGGTGACTACGCCGATCGAAGCTGGAGAAGACGCTTCGGCGGCAAGGTCCCGGGGGGAGGCATTTACTGCGCAGCTTGATCCCATTCTTCCTCGCTTCATCCCGAACTAGGTGGATTCAAAGGAACAGGGAAATCAGTGCGCTTCAGCAACTAAGACGGGCTGTGCTCGTGCGATGGACAGTCAGCAAGGATGGGGAAAAAATGAAAATCTCATTCAGTTCAGGTCAATTTGGTTTCAAGGACATGTGGAGAGGAATGAATCAGAGCGGCACTCGTGGACTGCTCACGCTCTTTATCGCGGCCGTTGTATTGGCCGGATGTCACGGCGACCCGAACGTCCGCAAACAGAAGTATCTGGAGAGCGGAAAGCGGTACAGCGCCGAGGGCAAATACCGGGAAGCTGTCATTCAGTTCTCAAATGCTCTGAAGGTCGACAAGAACTATCCCGATGCGCATTATGAGTTGTCCCAGGCCTATGCGCATTTGGGCCAATTTAACGGAGCGTATGCCGAACTGTCACGTACCGTGAGCTTGCAGCCTACGAACTACAAGGCGCGAATCGACCTTGGCAACCTGTTGCTTGCGGGTGGCAAGACCGACGATGCAGAAAAGCAGGGCTTTGTCGTGGTGGCAGCAGAACCGAACAATCCTGACGTTCACGCTCTATTCTCCGCCATAGCGCGCAGGCGAGGGAATATGGATATAGCCTTGGAAGAGCTTCACCGTGCTCTGGCGCTTGATCCGAACCGGGCGGCATTTCACGAGGATCTGGCCATTCTTGAGTCGAGTGATTCAGATAAGACGTCCGCTGTGGAAGATGAGCTGAAGAAATCCGTAGCACTCGATCCGAAATCGGTAAACGCCAAGCTGTTGCTCGCGGCTTTCTATGCGAAGAACAGCCGCTGGCCCGAGGCCGAGCAGGCGAGCCGGGATGCCATAGCTACGGACCCCAAGAGCCTTCCTGCCAGGGTCCGTCTTGCTGAGGTTTTTCTGAAGGAGGGCAACCAGGCAAAGGCCGAGGAAGTGTTTCGTCAGGCGTCGCAGGATCTTGCCGACAACCCGCAGGGTGTTCGCATCCTGGCGGATTACTATGCCGGCTCAGGACAGATAGACAAGGCCAGGACGGAGTTCTCGAGCCTTGCTGCCAAGTATCCCAAGAGTGTTTCCGTACAAAAGGGATACGTTCGCGTCCTTCTTGAGCAAAAGGATTACTGGACGGCGCAAAAAGTGGTTGCCGAACTGATGAAGAAAAACGCCAAGGATCCCGAAGTCGCGGGGTTGAACGGAATCGTTTTGCTCAATAGTGGCAAACCGAGTGACGCCGTAAATGCTCTTCAGAATGCAGTCAAGGAGTCCCCCAAGGACGGCCTTTTGCAGTACTGGCTGGGCAAGGCTGCGCTAGCCAAGGGCGATATTGATCTGGCCGAAAAAAGTATGCGTGAGGCTGTAACTCTGAATCCGTCGAGGTTGAACGCAGAGGAGGAATTGGCACTGATAGCCGCTCAACGCGGTGACATGCTTACTCTGTCCGATGTTGCCAACAAGACGATTGCAGCGGCGCCGCAATTTCCTGGAGGCTATGTGTGGCGCGCCATGGTGGAGATGAAACATAACACACCGGACAAGGCTGAAGCCGATCTGCAGACCGCAATAAACAAGGCTCCGCAAAGCCCCCAGGCCTATCTCCTACTCGGCAAGCTACGGTTTTCACAGAAGCGTTATCCCGAGGGAGTCTCGCTGATGGAGCAGACTCTGCAGCGCGATCCCGATTCCGTTGAAGCCATGCTGGTTCTGATCAATTACTACATCCAAGAGAAGCAACCGGAAAAAGCAGTGGCTCGCTTGAATGCTCAAATTAACAAGAGCCCGAAGATTAGCGGTTATTACGATCTTCTGACGCAGTTGCAGATTCACGATAAGAAATTGGATCAGGCAGCAGCTACTGCGCAAAAGGCCATTCAACTAAATCCCGGGGACGGCGAGGCGGTGGTGCTGTTCGCCCGGGTCCAAGTTGCGCGCGGACAGACAGCCAGTGCCATAGGGACGTGGGAGCAGTGGGCAAATGCGCATCCCAACGACGCCGGAGCTTATGCAACTCTCGGAGTTTTGGAGGAATCGCGCGGAGATACTGGCAAGGCTGAGGCCTACTACAAGAAAGCTCTTCAAATTCAGCCGCAGCAGCCTTTAGCAGCCAACAATCTTGCCTATCGGATGTTAGAGAACGGCGAAAACGTGGATGTTGCATTGAGTCTGGCGCAAACGGCCCGGCGAGGCATGCCGAATTCACCGAGTACCGCGGACACGCTTGCGTGGGCCTATTATTACAAGGGAACCTATTCCTTTGCTCGCGATCTTCTGGAAGACGCGCTTAAGGCAGATCAAGACAGCGCTTCGATGCAGTACCACCTGGGAATGGTTTACGCCAAACTTCGGGATAAGAACAATGCAACGATTCACCTTAAGAAAGCCTTGTCAATGGCGCCAAACTCGCCGACAGCAAAGGATGCCACGACGGCTCTGCAAAGACTAGGACAGAGTTAGAAAGAAATGAACGCTTGATTGCTCCTGGTGGGAAGATAAGTGTTCTTTGCAGCCCTGAACATTAAGGGCTATGCGAAACGAGTGCATGCGAGTTAGCGTACTAGGAGGGGATTGAGGTTGCGCTCGGATCAACCGTGCAGCGAGTTCAATGGACAGGATTGATGAATTCCGTTCCTCTCTTATGAGTGAAGAGTGAATTGTCAAGATTGGGAACCACTTCAGGACGTTTTGAATGAATAAGTTTGCTGCGGATATTGCGCGCTACAAATCCAAGGGCGCCGGGGGAAGGGAACTGTGGTTGAACCCGGCGGTATGGGCAATTGCGTTCTACAGGCTGGGCAACTGGCTGAATGTGAAAAGACCACCTTGGCCGATTCGCATACCCGTGAAGCTGGTCTTTTTCGTTGGGTACAAGTTCTGCGAAGTATTCATGGAGATGTGCATTGATGCGCAGGCTACCATCGGAGGTGGACTTTGCATCAATCACATTGGAGGGGTTCACATCAATCCGCAGGCGGTTATTGGAAAAAACTGCGACATTGCGCATCGAGTGACGATCGGGACATCGGCCATGGGGCGGCCGGATGCGCCTGTGATCGGTGACAACGTCTATATTGGCACCGGTGCGACGATAGTAGGAAAAATTAGAATTGGAAGCGGCGCCAAGATCGCCGCCAATACACTGGTGATGAGCAATGTTCCCGAAGGGGCTACGGTGATGGGTGTTCCGGGACGCATCATTATGAGGCCACCTAAAGCAGTTCAGCCGCCGGCAGCGGTCGCGAGGGAGTTGGCAAATGCAGAGTGACTCAGAGCGGCTTGCCCTGCGGCGCCAAATCAAAGACGCCGCTTCAAGCCGGGATGCAGGCACGGCAGTCAGGTGCGCCCGGACGCTTGTTGCCACGGTGAATAAGCCAGCGGATGTGATGTTTTGCGCCTCTGTGTTTGCCGGCATTGCCGAGTTTATTCAATGCCAGCCGGGCGCAAGGACTCTAAAAACCTATGTGGTTCGCTCAGTGACAGTCGAGCCCATTCTCCCTTTTTTGACAGTAGAGGCGGTGCTATCGAATTACGTGCTTGATTTGAAGGTGGGCGGGTACGGCTCGTATGCCGATGAGCTGCTGAACCCCCAGAGCGCGCTCGCAGATTTCAAGCCCGACCTGGTTTTGATCCTGCTTGATCTGGAAGAGATTGCGGGTCGGCTGCCGGATTTATGCGCGGATGGAAGGGGCGTCGGGGTAGAGGAGGAGGTCGAGGAGTGCGTGGGGCGGATGGCAAAACTGCTTAGGGGTTTTCGCTCGGGAAACTCCGCGCGGGTGCTTCTTCAGGGCCTGGTTGTCCCCGACTTAACATCGCTTGGCGATGTTGGAAATGCGAATCTCCCGCACAGCCTGCCAAGTGCCGTACGTCAGTTGAACCAGAAGCTGGCAGCGCTTTGCCGCACCGTTTCTGACTGCGTTTTCTTCGATGTTGACCAGCTTGCTGCCCGGTACGGACGGGCTCAGTGGCACGATGTGCGAATGTTTCTCGCTTCCAGACTGTCTGTTTCCGCTAATTTCTTCAGCTCTTATTCACGCGGACTGGTTCGAGCATTCTCCGCAATGTTTCGAGCATCTCGGAAAGTTCTGTGCACTGACCTCGATAACACCCTGTGGGGGGGTGTACTGGGAGAAGATGGGACCGATGGGATTGTTACCGGAAACTCGTTTCCTGGGAACTGCTATCTCGAATACCAGAAATATCTGAGGCAGTTGTCCTCTCGAGGGATTCTGCTGGCGATCGTCTCAAAGAATAATGAGGCAGACGTTCGAGATGCGTTTCGCACACGGTCTGCCGATCTTGCATTAAGTCTGGACAACTTTGTTGCGGTCAAGATTGGGTGGAACGATAAGTCGGATTCGATTCAAGAGCTTGCAAAGGAGCTATCTTTGGGGCTTGATTCCATCGTCTTTGTTGATGACAACCCGGTGGAATGTGAGGCAATTCGGCAACAGCTGCCTGAGGTCACTGTTGTAGAGGCGCCTGGTCTGGAACCCTGGAAGCTGGCCGGCGTCCTGTCAGAATTGCCATTATTCGATACGTTTGCTATCACGGACGATGATATAAACCGGGTGAATGAGTACAAAGCACAGGCGCAGAGAGCTGAGCTGGCCGGCGGCGCAAGCAGCCGCGATGAGTTTCTCGGTTCGTTGGGAATTGTATGTACGTTTCAAAGCGCGCTGCAGGCTCCGCTCTCACGAGCCGTGCAGTTGCTGGCCAAGACCAATCAATTCAACCTGACGACCAGGCGTCATTCGGCTGCGAAGATTGAGGAATTTGCTTCGACGGCAGGGGGGCAGGCTGTAGTGGTTCGA
Organism: Occallatibacter sp.; assembly: GCA_049515455.1. Lineage (GTDB taxonomy): Bacteria > Acidobacteriota > Terriglobia > Terriglobales > Acidobacteriaceae > Telmatobacter. The sequence goes on along the minus strand of JBEKUB010000015.1, from coordinate 2,278 downwards.
GTGCGCGACCGCTTCGGGGATGCGGGGGTAGTAGGGTTGGCCCTGGCCTGCAAGCAGGGGGAGTCCTGCATCATCGACTCGCTGTTATTGTCGTGCCGGGTGATCGGCCGAGGCATCGAAACGGCGCTTCTGGCCCATATTGGAGAAACCGCGTTGAAAGACGGCGCCAAACGACTCACAGGCGAATTTATCGCAACCCCGAAAAACGCACCTTGCGCAAACTTCTACCCTGAACACGGCTTCGTCAAACGGGTTCAAGCGGAAGCGGCGGATTCCGACTCTGTCTTTTATGAGCTCGATCTGATCGCTTCACCCCCCATGAGCCCCAAGTGGATAACGCTGGAAGGAGTTGAATCGAATGAGCCATCAAGAAGTGCCGTCTTCTCTTCGTAATATTCTCGCGGATGTACTCGAGATTCCACCGGAAGAGGTCAAACCCGAGCTGAGTACCGAAACGGTGAGCAATTGGGACTCCTTCAGACACCTCCAGGCGATTCTGGCGCTGGAAGGAGAATATGGGGTGCAATTCGATCCGCAGCGAATACCTGAGCTCACAAGCGTGTCCTTGCTCCAGGCAGAATTGGAGAAGAAGGGAGTTGCGCTTTGACGGGTGAGCCGCCTGGCAACTTCGACTTCAAGCTTCTGCATGTTGGCGTCGCAGTCCCATCGTTAGGTCCAACCACCGAGTTGCTATCAACGTTGTTTGGATACAAAGTTGCATCTGGCCCATTTGATGACCCCATTCAAAAGGTCACTGTCAATTTTCTCAAGAAATCTGGCGAAGATGTTGCGGATATCGAGTTGATCGCGCCGCTCGGCGAGGACTCTCCCATACGATCCATGCTGGCGAAGGATGGCGGGGGAGCTTATCATCTCTGCTTTGAAACCAGTGACATTGAAGGTGCGTTGTCTCACGCCAGGAAGTGCGGCTGCGTCGTCGTCAGTGGCCCTGATCCAGCTGTAGCCTTCGAGGGCCGAAGGATTGCCTGGATCTATACACGTTCGCGTCAGTTATTCGAGCTTGTCGAAGCAAAGGCAGTTGAAAAAGCATAATCATTGGTCATTCAGCTTCAGCGAGGGCGCGCATATCGGTAGAGCCAGAAGGAATTCCAGACATAGATCGACCACCACAGCGCGGCTCGCGTAAGGGACAACCTGGAGTACTTGCGATAGATCATCCACGTGTCTGCCACAGCCCTGCGCTTGTTTGAGGAGCGGCTGTGAGCCGAAAGCCTATAACGGCCCAGATCGACAGGAAGCCGGTGTCCGTTTTCGCCCCGCTGGATGATGCTCATCCAGCCAATGAAATCCTCATGGGTATAGCGATAACCGATTGGAAAGTGAAACCCCGGCACGCGTTCGCGATCGATTACGATGCTCAGGCAACCACCGGTTCCGCGCCTCGTGTGCAAGGTCCGGAAATCCAGAACCTCGGGACCCGTGATAAGTGGGCCCACATAAGCGCCATCATGGGACATGTGCCGGTAATCGTGATAGATAAAGCCGTAGCCGTGCGTAGTCATCCAGTCCACAGAGCGGGCAAGTTTCTCCGGAAGCCACAGATCGTCGGCGTCAAGGAAGGCGACGAACCGGCCTCGGGCGGCCTTTAGCCCGAGATTGCGCGCCGCGGAGGGGCCTTCGCGGCCCGAAGTATGCATCGAACGAAATCGCGGGTCTTCAGCCGCTGCGGCGTCAATGAGTTCTGGCGAAGCATCCGTCGAGCCGTCATTGACGAGGATCTGCTCCCAATCGGAGAATGTCTGCGCGCGAACCGTAGCGAAAGTTTCCGGCAACCAGCGAGCGGCGTTATAGACCGGAGTGATGATCGAAACCAGTGGCATAAAGTGATACTTTCAAGTTCTTGAATAGCGACAAGCGGCTTTCATCGTATCATTCTGGAGGGCTCTGTGGCCGCGCCCTTGCAGTTGCAATATACGTTCCAAACCCGGGACCCAGGGCGGAAAATGCTCATCTGCTACGGATATTCGTCTTTGGGAGCATTTGAGGTAGAACGGGCCGAATCAGGGCAGCCGTTGTCTCCCAATAAGGAAAAATATTGGCCTTGGTTTCCACAGAAAGTGGAAAAACATTTCACCTCGCCGAGGAAAACGGTTTCATGCCGCAAGGGAATTATCGAAGAGTGTACTAGGAGCAAATCATTTCGCTTTGGTATTTGAATTGCTTCCGAGTATGCGGGTGTATGCAGATACATGTCGGTTTCTATATGGAGTTCGTGGCTCAAAGACATGTAACTACTTGCAACGCGGACTGTTAAACT
>JBEKUB010000014.1:0-131758 GCA_049515455.1 Occallatibacter sp. | reverse complement strand
TCTCTGAACCCCACTCATATCGGTTTGATTTGTGAAGGCCTGGATACCCGTACTCTGACAGAATTGAAATTACCGGCAACCCCGTAACCGCTCTAGCGGCGCGTGGCCGGCCTCGATCGAATGCGCGGGGTGGCCGAACCGGGCGGTCTCTCGGGATTACGCTGAGTAAATTGATCGTGCAGAACCACATTGAGCAGTGACTTGTTGACCCGGATGCGGCCGTTGTATTCGATAAGGCCTAGCTTGCGAAAGCGATTCATGAAGAAGCTGACGCGGGACCGGGTGGTGCCGATCATCTCTGCGAGAGTTTCCTGCGTGATCGGAGGGATAAAGGGTTCCGGCTTCCCCGCCTCGCCATATTCGGCCATCAATAATAGAATTCTTGCCAGACGCCTCTCACTGGAGTTGAAAAGCTGATCGACCAGATCGGCCTGGGTGCGCATGCTCCGGGCCAGTAGAAATTTCAAATACATCTCGGAGAGGGAATGCTCTTGGTGCATCACGCGGATCATCTCCTGCCGCGCTATCTTGAGCGCCGAACAGACATCAATTGCGGAGGCAGTAGCCAAATGCATCCCGCCCACGCTCGCCAGCGACTCCTCTCCAATGAATTCTCCGGCGGAGAGCAGCGCGATTGTGGCTTCCTTGCCGTTTTGCGAAACAACAGTGAGTTTTGCGCGGCCCGTCCGAAGATAGAAGATGGAGTCAGCCGAATCTCCCTGCGAAAAAAAGGTCTGCTTGGGATGCAGGTGGACGAGTTGTCGCCCCACCCCTGCTTGTTCCAGAAAGATGGCTAGGTCAAAGGTCATGCTTCTTACCTCAGTTATTCAAATGACCCGTCACGGATGCTGTTTTCACGAGAGAAGTTCGGAAGGGTATTTGTTGCGATAAGCCTCCATTGCTCCTCGTCCCTCGGAGGCGGCGAGAAGGGGTAACAAAGAAGGATGCGATGCTAACCAGGAGAGCTTTCATCGGGAGGTCCGTGATTGAAAGTTAGAGAAGATTGACGAGTCTGCTAAGTATAGCCTACTCGATTAGTCTCGCGGTCTCTGTACGGTATCCGACATAACCAGAAAGATATATGTACGCTATCTGACATAACCAGAAAGATATATGTACGGTTCCTGACATAACTGGAACTTTGTCAGGCATCCTGAGCTTTACGCATACTAACTATGATAGGGTTTTTATTTGTCTGAAAGTGAGGAATACTTGCGCACGAGCGGCTTTAAGAACACTCTTTTGAAGGCTCTGGACGCGGACATCATTGAACGCCTCCGTTTGCAACCGGTCAAATTCGAGCTCAAACACGAAATCGAAAACCCGGGCGACCCGATCGATCACCTCTATTTTCTCGAAGAGGGTATGGCGTCGATGACGACCACATTCAAGGATGGGTCTCAGGTTGAGGTAGGGATGTTCGGTTATGAGTCGGTCGTCGGCGTCTCAGCTCTGATGGGAACAAAAAAGAGTCTGAATCGCGTCTACACCCAGATTGCCGGCCATGGCTATAGATGCCGCGTGGAGGACGCGAGAAACGAGTTTCGTCTTAACGGGGTATTTCATTTTCTGACGCTGCGCTATGTTCAGGCGCAACTCGTTCAGGCTATGCAATCCGCCGGGTGCAATGCGAAGCACAACTTCGAACAGCGGCTGGCCCGCTGGCTGCTTCTCTGTGCGGACCGCGCGCACATCGACACGTTCAAGATTTCGCATGAGTTTCTCGCCAACATGCTGGGGGGGCGCCGGCCCACCATTTCTACGACAGCCGGGATTCTCAAGCGAAAAGGACTTATCGAATACAGTCGCGGAGAAATTCGCATCCTCGACGTCCCTGGGCTCACGAAGGCCTCTTGCGAGTGCTATCTGATCATCAAAGATCACCTCGACAATTACGCAGAGTTCGACACCTCAATCACGGCGTAGCCAGTTGCTCACGCTTGCTCCAGACATTAGATGGGTTCCCCATCCTTCCGCCGGAAAAAGGCGAATGATGGGGCGTCCAGTTGGATTTTCCCGAGCAGGCAAATCCCTATTCCCCGTTCCCTAATTAAACAAATCCTTCATCTTCTCAATCAGCCCAGGAGAAGCGGGCTTATTGTCCACCGTCAGCGACTCGGAGAGTTTGGCGACCAACTCCCGCTGTGCGCGATTCAGCTTTCTGGGAATCTGCACCATCAGTTTCACAATCAGGTCGCCATGGCCTTTTTCGTTGAGATAGGGAACGCCTCGCCCGCGAATGCGCAACTCCCGTCCGCTCTGCGTGCCCTCGGGAATCTTCACGTTCACCGGACCGTCGATGCCGGGAATCTCAAACTCCGCTCCCAGCGTCGCCTGCGGAAAGCTGATGGGAATCACGCAGTGCAGGTCGTGGCCGTGGCGCTCAAAGAAATCGTGTGGCCTGATCGAGAGCACAACATAAAGGTCGCCTTTGGCTCCGCCCGAGCGGCCTGCGTCGCCTTCGCCCGCGTAACGGATGCGGGTGCCTTCCTCCACTCCCGGCGGCACCTTCACGGTGAGCTTCAGTTCCTTGGCCACACGCGTTTCGCCGCGGCAGGTGGTGCACGGATCACCGATCACTGAACCGGTGCCGCTGCAAGCTCCGCAAGTGCGCGCCACGGAGAAAAATCCCTGTTGATAGCGAATCTGTCCCCGGCCCTGGCACTGCGGGCAAACGCTCGGTCCGCGCCCGGATGCGCTGCCCCGGCCTTTGCAGACAGTGCAGGTCTCCAACCGCCGAATCCGCACTTCGGTCTCGGCGCCGAAAAACGCATCCTCAAAGTCGATGGCCAGATCGAAGCGCAGATCGTCACCGCGCCGCTGGCGCGAAGTGCGCTGTCCGCCTCCGCCCACGTTGAACATTTCGCCAAACAGATCGCCGAAAATGTCGCCAATGTCCACGCCGCCGGCAAACGGCCCCGAGCCAAAGCCCTGACCGCCCAGACCGGCATGCCCGTAGCGGTCATAAGCGGCGCGCTTGTCCGCGTCGCAAAGCACCTGGTAGGCCTCGCTTGCCTGTTTGAATTTTTCTTCTGACACTTTATCGCCGGGATTGCGGTCAGGATGGTATTTGAGCGCCAGCTTGCGATAGGCGCTTTTCAGCTCCTGGTCGTCAGCATCCCGCGAAACTCCCAGGACTTCATAGAAATCGGCTTTACTCACTCTTGAACTCATTCACTTTTCTGATTAGGGTTATGTGCCACACGCACCAGTGCCGGTCGCAAAAGCCGCTCGCGTATTTGGTAGCCACGACGAATCTCCTCGGCCACATGCTGGTCAGGCAAATCGTCGCGATCCACCGCGCCCAGTGCCTCGTGGAGCCGTGGATCAAATGCCTCGCCCACGGCTGGAATGGGCTTCACGTGCAGCTTGTGCAAAATCTCTTCCATCTGTTTCACGATTAATTCCACGCCGTGGCGCAACTGTTGCGCCGAGCCGCTGGACTTGAGCGCCAATTCGAAGTTATCTACTACGGGCAGAAACTGCTCCACCACGTTGCCGGCCGCATACTCGCGAAAATCGTGCCGTTCGCGCTCGCCCCGCTTGCGGGCATTTTCAAACTCAGCCTGCAATCGCGCCAGGCGGTCCAGCAACTGGTCGCGCTCCGCCTTCAACTGCTCAAGCTCCGTAGAGCCCGCGGGCACCTCGCCGCTCGCTGCTGCGACGTCAGCAGGTCCTTCCCCTGCTGTGCCGGCCGTAATTTCCACCGGCTCCGGCTTGGGCGACTCTGTTTTCTTTTCCGGCATAAGTCTCTGCCTTCTCCTGAAGAATCTTGCGTTGCCTTTATTCCATGATAATTCGCGCGGCTTGAGCTTCTTGTTTCCGCCAGTCCCGGTACCGGAACGGCCGCCGCTCTAATGAATTTTCTGATCGGAGGGAACTTCCAGAATGCGCTCTGAAAGCCTTGCTATGTATCGCACCGCTTGAATCATCTCCTGATATTGGATGCGCGTGGGCGCGATAACGGCTACGGCGCCTTTATTGTCGCCGCCCAGCCGGACTGGCGAGCCAATCAGCACCAGGTCCTGCATAGCGGGCGAAGCCTCATCCAGCCCCACCACCACGCGTACCTCCTGCTGCCGTCCGTCCACGTAAGCGGTCAGCAACTCCACCAGACGCTGTTTAGCCTCCAAGGCAAGAAGCATCTGCCGCAACCGCTCGCGATCCACCTCCGCGGCAATCAGGTTGGCCATTCCGTCCACAAAAATTGCGGGCCCGGCCTCGCCGCCGGTCAAAGCACCCTTGCTGCAGAGCTCCTCCACTGAGGCCAGCATCTGGCGGTAGGCCTCGCGTTCCGTCTCCACGCGCCGCTCAACTTCTGATCTGATCCGCTCAATCGCCCAACCGCGGAAGTTCTCGTTCAGATAGCGTCCTGCCGTCTCAAGCTCCAGGTGCGTCAGATCGCGGTCCAGCGTCAGCACGCGATCGAGCACCGTGCCGGCCTGCGTAACCAGCACCGCCAGTACGCGCCCCTGCGATAGCCGGGAAAAATGAATGTGCTCCAGCACCTGGCCGGCGGTGGAGCTGGCCAGCGCCACGCCCAACCCGCTCGATATCAGCGCCAGGACGTGCGAGGTGCGCTCCAGATATTCGTTCGAGCTGGCCACGCCGCTGAAGCTCTCCTCGATCTGCCCGCGCCGCGCCTCACTCAGACTCGAAGCGCCTTGCTGTATCGTCCCGCTTTGCGCGCCGCTCATGCGGCCTGCTGGCCCATCCTGCCGGATAATCTGCTCCACGTAATATCTGAAGGCCGCCGCGGTGGGAACCCGGCCAGCTGAGGTGTGCGGCTGCTCCAGCAATCCCGCGTCGCCCAGGGTGGCCATCACGTTGCGCACAGTGGCGGAGCTCAGCCCCTCCTTGTTTGCGAAATAATGCGCAACCGCCTGCGATGCTACGGGCTCGCCGGTAGCGATGTAAAGCTCGATGATGGCCGTAAGCACCAGCCGCTCTCGCGGACTGACGCGCGCTTCAGGCATCGTCTCTGTCCTCCGTCCTTTTCGCTCCGGCAGTTCTCAAAAAAATAATTCGCTTTCCGGCTTAGTCCCTGCCGGATAAGTGCATGGTAAGCGCTTGTTTATCTAGCGCTTATGCCGGGGAAAGAATACGGTAGCCCCTCTTAATTCTAGGCAGCAACAAGTGAGGTGTCAACACGAGCGTCGGCCAACCGAGGCAGCGCTAAGCCTCGGGCTGGTAGATTTTGAAGTAGGGTTTCCCGTCTCGACTTCCGCGTCTGTGCGCGCCGGCGGAGATGCGAAACCGAAAAATGTGCCGCAAGGAAAGCGAACCATGCTCCACGCCACTGAAGACATTCGCCTTAAATGGATCAAGGTCGTTCTTCCCCCCGTTTTTCTTGAGGAAGAACGACCGGTCTCTGAGGCCGCTTCGACCACCATCTTCGACGCCCGCAGCGATATTACTGAAATTCTCAACCGCCGCGACCCGCGCCTGCTGGTCCTTGCAGGCCCATGCTCCATCCACGACACAAAAGCCGCGCGCGAATATGCCGCCCTACTCAAATCCGCCATCGCGGAGTTTTCCGCCGACCTCCGTATCGTCATGCGCGTTTATTTTGAGAAGCCCCGCACCATTGTCGGCTGGAAGGGACTCATCAACGATCCTTATCTCGACGAATCCTTCAAGATCAACGATGGCCTGCGCCTCGCACGTAATCTTCTGCTCGACCTGGCTGAAATGGGCGTCCCCGCTGGAACCGAATTCCTAGATATGATCCTGCCCCAGTACCTTGCCGGCCTTGTCGGCTGGGGCGCCATCGGAGCCCGCACCACCGAGAGCCAGATTCACCGCCAACTCGTCTCCGGGCTCTCCTGCCCGGTCGGCTTCAAAAACGGAACCTCGGGCGACGTGCAGATCGCCATTGACGCCATTCTTTCCGCCGCCCACTCCCACACTTTTCTTGGCCACACCAAGCACGGCCAATCCGCCATCTTCGTCACCAACGGAAATCCCGACTGCCACATGATCCTTCGCGGCGGCCGCAAAATGGTGAACTACACCGCGGATTATGTCGCCGATACCGCCGCCCAAATGGAAAAAGCCGGACTTGAGCCGCGCATCATGATCGACTTCAGCCACGCCAACAGCAACAAGGACTACCGCCGCCAGTCGATAGTCTGCCACGATGTAGCCGCCCAAATCGCCGCTGGAAATAAGAAAATTATTGGCGCAATGATTGAGAGCAACCTGGTAGCCGGCGCGCAGAAGCTCATTCCCGGCCAACCTCTGATTTACGGTCAAAGCATCACCGATGCCTGCATCGACTGGAATGAGACCCACGCGATGCTCGCCGAACTGGCAGCCGCCGCCCGCGCCCGTCGCGACGCTTAGACGATGCGGTATTGTTAGTGCAAATGGGCACCTGATCGAAAGGGAATGCAAGGAGACCCTCATGAATCGTCGCAGTTTTCTTAAATCATCCATTCAGGCAGGATTGACGGCAGGCGTCGCGGCAACCGCGGCTGCACAGTCAGCGGAGAACATGGCCCGCCCGCTGCAAGATTCAAATGCTCCTCCAGCCAACATGATCGGCAAAGCTGCAACGGACAGCTACTTCACTGAACAGCGCCTCCATGAGGCATTGGGAACCGATCAGTTGCAAAAGCCAACAGATGTGCAGGTAGTCGCCTATAACTTTCCCAGTTGGCATCCCTCCGAATATATGGAGGGCATCTTCGGCAAGGGGTGGACAGAGTTTGATACTCTGCGCAATGCGCGCACGCTATTTCCCGGTCACTCCATGCCGCATTACCCGCTGTGGGGATATTTTGACGAATCCGATCCAGCCTGGGCCGCAAAAGAGATCGATCTCGCCGCGGCTCATGGAGTCGATGCATGGATGATCGACTGGTATTGGCACGAGGGCACGCAGTTCTATCACGAGCAGCTTGAACGGGGCTTCCTGAAAGCAGATAACCGCTCAAAACTCAAATTCGCCGTGATGTGGGCTAATCATGATTGGAAAAATGTCTACCCCGCCCGTTCCAACAGGGAAGCGGCCATACTTCTGCCCCAGGTTCACACCTTTATCGATTTCGAGAATGTGCTGAACTATTGCGCGGAGCATTACTTCAGCCAGCCTAACTATCTGCAAATTGACGGCGTTCCAGTTTTTGCCCTATTCGATGTGAAAAAAGTAGTTGAACAACTGGGCATGGATGGATTGCGCCGCGCTCTGCAACTGATGCGCGACCGCGCACAGAAACTGGGCTTCGCAAAACTGCACCTGCAAGCCAGTCACACCTACGATCGGTACGAGACCCAGCTTAAAGAACTGGGTTTCGATAGCGCCACAACCTATGGCACCTTCGCGTGGACCTATACCAGCACTCCAGGCTCACGCCTACCTTATGGCGTCGGGGCCTTCGAAGCGATCGCATCCTGGAAGGCGAAACGCGATCAAGTGAACGTCCCCTTCTTTCCCTGTTGCACGATCGGTTGGGATGACAGTCCGCGCTTCGGTGAAGCCTCTTCGATTGCCATCGACCGCACTCCCGACCAGTTTGAACGCCTCATGCGAGCCGCTCGCCACTTCATCGCGGAGGCCTCGCGTAGCAAGCTGATCTACATCAATGCCTGGAATGAATGGACAGAGGATAACGTCCTGCTCCCAGACTCCTATTGGGGATACAGCTATCTTGAAGCGCTGAAACGCGCGGTGAAAGGCTGACGTATTACACGTAGGTCATTTCTCGATTTTGAGAATCGGAGGTGCCCAACCAGTGCGACTCCGCGCTTAGGAATCCCGTGGGCGATTTATCCCAGGCGCGCCGCTCGACGCGCCTGGGAACGGCAGCCGTGAGCCTACTGCTTCATTGCGTCGAATTCCATAGTTCTGTTTTGCAGTTTGTCGTCAAAGCTGGCTTTGGCGGTCTTTCCGTCGCCCGCGACCGTCATCTTGAAGACGCCTATCACCTTGTCGCCGCGCTTATCGGTCTCTATCAGCGTGTTCTTGCCCATCATCTTCACAATTACGCTGGAGATGCCCGGATCGCCCTTCATCGGAGCCTCGGGGCCATTCACCTTAGCTGTATAAGACTGGCCGGTCGGGTTGGTCATAGTGATTTCGTCGCCATTTACCTTGTAGGAAAAGACAGTCGCATTGTCTGACATGCTCTCTATCTTGGTGGTTCGCCACGAACCGGAAATTGCATGCGAACCCGCCGGGCCTTTCGCTACGCGTGTCGATTCGCCGTTGCCCGTGACTGGAGGGCCACCGTTCGTGTTGCTGCTGTCGCTGAATTCAACTGTCAAAGTGTTGCCGTCCGGCGAGAGGGTCGTGGCCGCGGTTGCAACAGTCTTGCCGTCTTTCTTGTCCGTTTCCTTGATCTGGTGGTCGTTCACCACCGTAATGGCCGCGCTGTCGAAGTAGGGATGTCCGCTGACGGGTTGATCTGTTCCGTCCGCTTTGATCTTGTAAGGCGGAACGCACGTCTTGCAATCGTAAGTGCCGTTCTGCACCACGAACACGTCGGGCTTCTTGGGGAAATTGACGTTGTTCATGTTGACTTTCCATGTGCCGTCGAATGCGCTTTGTGCTGCAACAGCTGTGGGGATCAGCAGGGCCGCGAAAGCAAAGGTGAAGAACAATTTTTTCATCGTTAACCTCCTCCGGATTTGAAAATCCAGGTGCTGATTATATCGAAATCTATATTGAAATTTCGAGAATTTTCGTGGCTTTTGCCCGCCGGATTGAAGATCACCTTCAGCCCAGTCATCGGCCTGAGCCCGGCTCCGAAACACCATTGGGGAGCCACCAAAACGCCAAACCAGTATGATGGTGTGCAGCGCATGAAAGGTGGCGCAAAGCGCGTCCATGCCCCCCATCATCTTCATCTCGGCAGGCGAGGCCAGCGGCGAGCACTACGGCGCACTGCTCATTGAGGCGCTGAAAACGAAGCTAGCCGAGTCCGGACAGACTGCAAATTTCATCGGCATGGGAGGCGATCGCATGGCCGCCGCCGGCCTCGAGCGCATCGTCCGCTCCGAAGATATGGCCGTGATGGGGCTGACTGAAGTGGTCCTCCACCTGCCTCGCATCTACCGAGAGTTTCGCAAGCTGAAAAGAGCCATTCGCGCCCGCCACCCCAATGTAGCCGTGCTGATTGATTTTCCTGAGATACACTTCCGGCTGGCCAAAGAATTCTACCGGCTCGGCATTCCGGTCATTTATTTCGTCAGCCCGCAGTTGTGGGCCTGGAAGAAGCACCGCATCAAGCTGGTCAAAAAATATGTCCGCCGCATGCTGGTGATCTTCCCCTTCGAAGAGCCGTTTTACCGCGAGCACGGCGTTCAGGCGGAGTTCGTTGGCCATCCGCTGGCGGAGTTGCCGCCGCCCTCCATCAGCCGCGAAGAGTTCGCCAAGGCCAACGGTCTTGACCCGACCAAGACGTGGATCGCTCTCCTTCCCGGCAGCCGTCCAAAAGAAATTCGCCATAACTTGCCGGAGATGCTGCAAGCGGCTGACTTCCATTTCCACGGCTACTGCCTGGAACACGGCCACCCTGAGCCGGAGTTTGTTCTGCCACTTGCACCAACGCTTTCCGCTGCCCAGCGTGCCGAGGTAGAGAGGATCGTCGCAGCCTGGCCGCCGTATTTGCATTTCAGGATGGTCGACGATGCCCGCGCCGCGCTCTTCCACGCCCGCGCCTCGGTGGTAGCCAGTGGCACGGCCACGGTGGAGGCGGCGCTGATTGGCAATCCTTTTGTCGTGGTCTACCGTGTTTCACCGCTCACATATGCCATCGCCAGACGGGTGGTCAAGGTGGACCACGTAGCCATGGTCAATCTGATTGCCGGCGGGCGAATCGTTCCGGAGCTGATCCAGCACGACTTCACGGCTTCAAATGTGGTCCGCCAGATCGAACTGCTACTACCCGACGGCGCCCCTCGCGAGTCAATGATGAAGGACCTGGCACAGATTCGCGGCAGGCTGAACAGTCGGCCAGCAGGCCGTGACGGACAAACCGGTGCAATCGAGCGAGTTGCATCGATTACGCTTAAAGAGATTCGAGCAGATTCTCCTGCGCGAAACCAGGAATCAGTCTGAAATTGAATTATGCGGATACAAGGCAAGAATTCGCGACCCATGAAGTTGCACCTTCTGTGCGCAGTTCGTCTTTCGCTCACGTGCTTATTTGCACTGATCCCATTGATTGCATTTCCACTTCTCGCGCAGGAACCCGAGCAGCCCGCTCCTGTAATCGCCGGTTACGTCATCGATGCCGAACTCGACCCGGCCACGCACCACATCTCCGCGAAAGCAATCGTCAGCTTTACCGCGCCGGAGAACGCCGACGAAGTTATTTTCGGTTTTCATCCCGCGCTGAAGATAAGAAAAATCATCGACGAAACCGGTAAGCTGCTCGTCAGTGATCGATTGACCGATGGAACTGTCCGCGTAGCCCTCGCCGTTCCCTTGGCCAAAAGCCACCCATCGCATTGGACCTTCGAATACGACGGCACGATCACGGGCAAAGAAGATGGTCCCGCTGAAGGCCAAAAACTAGCCGCTATCCAGGAGCCGATCACTTACCTGCTTTACGCAGCGCGCTGGTTTCCCACCGCTGGTTACCTGACCAACCGCTTCACCGTCGAGATGCACATTCGCGTGCCGCAGGGGATAATGGTCTTCGCAAGCGGCGCTCAAGGCCCGTCGCACCCGGTAAAGCTGGCCAACGGCAACGATGGCGACCAATACGATTTCAGTTGGACCAAGCCGGGTTTCCCCGGCACAGTGATTGCCGGTCGCTATCTTGATCCGGTCTCCGCCGGCGCGGGCAACGTGAAGATTTATCTGACCGCCGCTCATCAGCAATTCCTCAACGAATTCGCGCAGACTGCAGCCAAGGAGTACGACTTTTTTACCGCCAGCTTCGGCGCGCCGGAGGTCACTCGCTTAAACGTCGTCGAACTGGCCGACAACACTGTCCCTTCAGTCTGGGCTCCCGAACTGGCGGCGATTTCCGGCTCTCGCGTTGGCGATAAATCCGGAATCCGCCTGCTGGCCAATACCATCGCTCGCCAGTGGTGGGGCTCTGAAGTCAGCTCGCGCTCCCTCAACGATGCCTGGATTACCAACGGCATGGCTCGCTATAGCGAGCTGATGTTCCTAGAGAACGAGAGCGGCAGCAGCGCATTCGAGACGGCGATTCAGGACGTGGCGGCTGGAGCTATGGCCTACGACTCAATTCCCCTGTCGAGCGCCGCCCGCCTCAACCCGTTCTCGACCGAGTTCCAGTTCATGACTCTCGAAAAGGGCGCAATGGTCTTCCATATGTTGCGCTGGGTTATGGGCGATCAGGCTTTTCTATCTACACTGAAGAGTGCACTCAGCCAGCACTCCGGTAGTTCCATCAGCGCAATGGATCTCGAAAAGTTGGCCGAGGCCGAAAGCCATCAGCCGTTGACAGCCTTCTTTATGCAATGGATTGACGGCACCGGCGCACCGCAGTTCACCGATAAGTACGCGGTCTATCGCCTGGGCAACAACAAGGGCTTCCGCACCGTGGGCGAAATTCAACAGGACCTCGACCTCTTCCGCATGCCGGTGGAACTGCGCATCGAGACCGACGGCAAAACCGAAACCAAAAAGATTGAAGTCGTCGGCGCGGATACTCAGTTCACGGTGGATACTTTTGGCCGTCCGCGGCACATCGCCATCGATCCCCAGAACTGGGTGCTCAAGACCACCCCTGATCAGCAGTTGCGCACCGCCATTCTCAAGGGCCAGCAATTGGTTGCGAAGGGCGACCTGGCCGGTGCGGCGGCTGAATTTCAAAAAGCATTGCAGGCCGACTCCCAGAGCTCGCTGGCCAACTACCGCATGGGCGATCTACTCTATGCCCAGCGCAACTATCAGGCCAGTGTGAACTACTACCGCGATGCGCTGCGCGGCGATGGCGAGCCGCACTGGACCGAAGTCTGGAGCCACATTCAGATCGGCAAAATCTACGACCTTACCGGCCAGCGCGATCGTGCAGTAAACGAATATCGACTGGCCGTGCAGACCAACGACAACTCTCAGGGCGCTGTCAATGAAGCCCAACAATGGCTGCAACAGCCATATAAGAGGCCGGAGAGCAACTAGCGTTCACTCTCACTTCATGCGTCCCAGCCCCCGCGACCTGCGTCTATTTATTTAATTGCAACCGTGCCGTCATACACTTGCAATAGAAGCCGGCTACCGCTCATAAGAGCGCTGACCCCAACCGGAGAACCTTGCATGCAGGAAGCGGTTTACCCCACCCAGTCCGAAATCCACGCCGCGGAACCCATCATTCGCGCTGAAAAAATTGAGAAGTACTACGCGCAGCCAAGCCAGAACCGGATTCAGGTGATCTCCGCCACTGACCTTGAGATCGTACCCGGGGAGATTCTCGCTCTGCTCGGCCCCTCCGGCTCAGGAAAGTCGACGATGCTGCGCATGCTCAGCGGGCTCTCCACGCCCTCGGCCGGCCAGGTCTACTGGCACGAGAAGCCCATCGCCGGCGCCGAGATCAACGTCTCCATCGTCTTTCAGAGCTTTGCTCTTTTTCCCTGGCTCACGGTTCTTGAAAACGTCGAGGCTCCGCTGCAGGCCCGCGGCATCGCTCCCGGCGAGCGCCGCGAACGCAGCATGAAGATGCTCGATACGGTCGGCCTCGACGGCTTTGAGGGCGCCTATCCCAAAGAACTCTCCGGCGGAATGAAGCAGCGGGTTGGTTTTGCCCGCGCCCTCGTCGTCGAACCCGAAGTCCTGTTCATGGACGAGCCATTCAGCGCGCTCGACGTGCTCACCGCCGAGAACCTGCGCAGCGAACTGCTCGAGCTCTGGGCTAACAAAAAGATGCACACCAAGGCCGTCTTCCTGGTCACCCACAACATCGAGGAAGCTGTTCTGTTGGCCGACCGCATTATCGTGCTGGGTCGCAACCCCGGTCACATTCGCACCGACTTTCGCGTGCAGATTCCGCAACCCCGCGACCGCAAATCCGAAGCCTTCACCCAACTCGTCGATTACATCTATAAAGTTCTCACCAAGCCTGACGTCGTCCCCGCCGAAGCTCCCGATCAGCAAGCCGGCCCGAAGGTTCGCGACCAGCGCCAGATGCACTACCAGATGCTGCCCCACGCACGTCCCGGTGGCATGGCTGGCCTGCTCGAATTGCTGCTCGACAAAGGCGGCCGCGACGATATCTACCGCCTCGCAGATGATCTGGCCTTCGAAATCGATGACCTGCTGCCAATCGTCGATGCAGCCCAGTTGCTGGGCTTCCTCACCATCGAAGAAGGCGACGCGGTCATCACTCCCAGCGGCGCTGAATTCGCAAACTCCGAGATTCTCCGTCAGAAGGAACTCTTTCGCGACGCAGCTCTCGAGCATGTCCTGCTGCTGCGCCAGATTCGCCGCGCTCTGGAATCCAAGAGCGACCACACCATTCCCGAGGACTTTTTCCTCGATATGCTTGACGAACAGTTCACCGATGAGGAGTGCTTGCGCCAGATGGAGACCGCCGTCGCCTGGGGCCGTTACGCCGAGCTGTTCGACTACGATGCCAGCCGCCGCCGTTTTGTGTTGCCCGATGCGCAGGAGGAAGAAATTGCCGCCAGCGAGGAAGCCGAGTGAAGATTCAGCACCCCCTGGCACGAACTCTGGTTACCGTTCGCACGTGGCCATTTCTCATCGATCTGGCCGTGGCCGCCTGTGGTCTCACCATCTTCTTCTCCATCGTAAGCACCGGCGCTTACTGGATGGGAAAACCCATCCCCGTTGTTCCCATCTCCAACTCCATCTCTGCTCTGCCGCTTTACGCTTTCTACTCCATCGTACGCATGGCAATTGCGTACTTCATCAGCCTGGTCTTCGCCATCAGCTATGGCTACATCGCCGCCTACAATCCCCGCGTTGAACCATGGATGATCGCGGTCCTCGATATTCTGCAATCCATTCCCGTGCTCAGCTTTCTGCCTCCCGTGGTCCTGGCCATGGTCGCCCTCGTTCCGGGCCACCAGATGGGTATCGAAATGGGCGTTATCCTGCTCATCTTCACTGGCCAGGTGTGGAACCTCGCCTTCAGCTTTTACACTTCGCTCAAGTCCATTCCGAAGGAGATGATCGAGGCCTCGCGCGTCTACCGCTATTCCGCCTGGCAGCGCTTTTGGCAACTTGAAATGCCCTACTCCGCCATTGGCCTGGTCTGGAATTCCATCGTCTCTGTAGCCGGCGGATGGTTCGCACTCATCTTCTGCGAAACCTTCACCATGGGCGATCGCAACTTCCAATTGCCCGGCCTCGGCAGCTATATTCAAACGGCCACTTATTCCGGCGACGTCCGCGCCCTCATCAGCGGCATCGCCGCTGTGGTCCTCATCGTCGTCGCAACCGATCAGCTCGTCTGGCGTCCGCTCATTGCCTGGAGCGACAAATTCAAATTCGAGCAAACCGAGTCCGCCGACCGCGTGACTTCGCCCGTCCTTGAGCTGCTGCGTCACTCCTCTCTCTTTAGTTCTGTTCCCGGCCGCGTTTGGAGCGATGTGGACGAACCCATCTGCCGCCGCATGGCGAACTCCAGCGAATGCCGCACTATCAAGCCGCTGGACGAAGAGCCAGACCGCAAGTATTCTCCCGCGCTTTGGGCACTCGCCACAGCCGCAATCGTGGTTGCCGGCTGGGGAGCAACGCAGGCCGTCCTCATGCTCCGGACCGTCACCTGGCCTGACATGCGTCTCCTGCTTGAAGGCGCGGGTGCAACCTTCCTCCGGGTTAACGCCGCGCTGCTCATCTCTGCCGCGTGGACCATCCCCGTCGGCGTCGCCATCGGGCTCAATCCCCGCCTCGCCCGCATCGTTCAGCCCGTCGCGCAGATACTGGCCTCGGTTCCGGCCACGGCCTTCTTTCCCATCCTGCTCATCGGCCTCATCAAGATCGGTGGCGGACTGGGAATCGGCTCCGTCGCTCTCATGCTTCTCGGTACGCAGTGGTACATTCTCTTCAACGTCATCGCGGGAGCCATCTCCATCCCTACCGATCTCCGCGAAGTCGCTTCGCTCTTTCACTTCACCCGCTGGCAGCGATGGACCCGCCTCATCCTCCCCGGAATCTTCCCTTACCTCATCACCGGCATGATCACGGCCTCCGGCGGAGCATGGAACGCTTCCGTAATGGCTGAGTACTCGCAGGTAAGGGGCCACACGCTTGAAACCATCGGCCTCGGCGCACAGATCGACGCCGCCACAGCCAGCGGGCGTTTCCCCATTCTGCTGCTGGCCACCATCATGATCTCCCTCATGGTAGTCACCATGAACCGCCTGGTCTGGCGCCGCCTCTACCGCCTCGCCGAAACGCATTATAAACTCGAAGGATGATTCGTGTTGGCTTGGTAGGCTTCGGTTTAGGCGGGCGCGTCTTTCACGCCCCGCTGATCTCCTCCGTTGAAGGACTAGAACTTTCCGCCGTAGTCGAACGTACTACCGACCATGCCGCCGGGCGCTACCCCGGCATCACTACCTACCGCACCCTCGAAGCCATGCTGGCCGACCCCTCGCTCAACCTGATCGTGGTTAGCACTCCCAGCGGCACTCACTTCGACTTGGCCCGCCAGGTGCTCAACGCCGGAAAAAACTTGGTGGTCGACAAACCGGCAGCCGTCACCTCCGCCGAAGTAGCCGAGCTGATGCATTTGGCCACAAAGAAAAATCTTCTCTTTGCTCCCTTCCACGAGCGCCGCTGGGATGGAGACTTTCGCACCCTTCAAAAGCTACTGAGCGATGGCGCCCTGGGCCGCCTGGTTCACTTTGAAACCAATTACGATCGCTGGCGGCCAGTCACGAGAGCAGCCTGGAAAGAAGATCCATCCGAGGGCGGCGGCCTGCTGCTCGATATTGGAACCCATCTCGTCGACCAGGCCCTCATTCTCTTCGGCAAACCCCAGGCCGTGGGTGCCGAGGTGCTTCGCGAGCGCGCAGGCAACGGCTCCGACGATTCCTTCACTCTGCGCCTGCGCTATCCCGATCTTTCCGTCACGCTCAGCGGCAACTGCCTCGCCTCGCTGGCCCGGCCGTTCTATTACCTGCGCGGCACCAGGGGTAACTACTGGAAGTTTGGTCTCGACCTGCAGGAGTCCGCGCTCTCCAAGATCACCCGCATCGACAGCAAATCCTGGGGCGAGGAACCTTCCGCAAATTGGGGCACGCTAAGCGTGGACGTGGAAGGCGGCATGGTCACCCGGCCCGTCGAGACCATTCCGGGCGACTACCGCCTCTACTACGCAGCCGTCCGCGACGCGCTTCTCTGCAAAGCGCCAGTTCCGGTGACAGCAATCGACGCATGGCGCGTAGCCCGCCTGCTCGAGTGGGCCGTAGAAAGCTCCGCAAAGCGCCGCGAAATCCCCTGCGACTGGAGCGGGGAACCGAAGTAGACTGATTCATCAGCCGTGTTGAGAAAAATCTGGCTGTTACTCCCTGCCCACCGGCTCCTTCTCCACCAGCGGCACCCAGAAGCGGAAGCAGCTTCCTTGCCCCGGCTGGCTGGTAGCCTCAATCCCTCCGCCGTGCGCCGTAAGAATGGCGCGGATAATCGCCAGCCCCATCCCCGATCCTTTTCCCGTAATCGCGCCCCGCTTGCCGCGATAAAACTTCTCAAAGATCAGCGGCAGATCGAGCGCATCGATGCCCGGCCCATTGTCCTCCACGCGAAACTCCAGCCGGTCGCCGGCTCGACGGCTGCTCAGCGTAATGCTGCTCCCCGCCGGTGTATAACTGGCCGCATTTTCGAGCAAATGCCGCAAAACCCGTCCCAGCAGATGCGCATCAAACCACGCCGGCTTGTCCACAGCCTCCTGCCCGTCCTCGGCGGCAATCGTAACCCTGTGGAGGGCGAGAATCTTCCGCGACTCTTCCACTGTCAACTCCAGCAGCGCCCGGGGATTCTGCGGCGTCAGATGCACCTTAACCACGTTGGCGTCGATCTCCGCCATCTCCACCGCTTCGCCGATCAGCGAATCCAGACGTGCGGCCTCCTCGTCCACAACCGCAGCCAAATCCATCCGCGCTGCCTCGTCCAACCCTTTCGATTCAAGCAGCGTGGTAGCCGCGACCCGAATCGACGTCAGCGGTGTGCGCAACTCGTGCGTCAGTGAGTCGATCAATGCCGTGCGCAGCCTTTCTCCCTCGCGCGCTGCCTCCATTCGCGCCGTCGCTTCAAGTGCAATCGACCGCGCCAGCACAATCGCCACCTGTGCGCTCACCGCCGTGGCCACCTCGTGCGAACGCATCGCCGGCCGCCAGCCCAGGGCGCCCACCGGCCGCAATCCAAGCATCAGCGTCCTCACGGTAAAGCTGCCTGGAATCACCTGCGTCGGGTTCTGCCCCTGGGTCATGGCGATCATGCTGGCGCGGATGCTCATCGGCAACTCGGCGGCCGAAGAGTAGAACTGGTCCTGATCGCGAACGTACAGAACCACCCCATCCAGCGCAAAGATGCGGTTGATCAGCCGCGGCAGATCGCGAAGCAGTCCTTCGGCGTCCTCATGCAGCATCATTTCTTGGCTCAGCTCGTAAAGCCGCTCCACGTCCTCCCTGCGCTGATGGGCCTTCCGGGTCTGGCGTCGCGCCCGTTCCGCCACCCGATTCACCACAATGCAGCAGGCAAGGAAAGAAATCATTGCAAGCCATTCCTGCACGCCCGCCAACCGAAGCGTGCGAAACGGCGGCAGGAAATAGTAGTCGAACGAGAGCGCGCAAAGCACTGCTACGAACAGCGAAAGCGAAATCCCGGCCTGCGTCGAGGCCCACACCACCAGCACCAGAAACACCATCCCCGCGGCCGTCGAATCAGCCCCCGACCAGACCAGGAAAATCGTGGTCGCCACCGCCATCAGAGCGCCCACAACCCAGTGAATCACCCCCCGTGAATCGGAAAGCCCTTCCATATTTCCTCCACCGTGCATCATACCGGGGGAGCCCCAATGATGTACTCTTTCGATGAAAGAAGAAAGAAAGAAGAAAGTTATGCCCGGAAGAATTCTGGTAATTGACGACGAACCGCAGATCACTAGAGTGCTGCGCGCCGCGCTCTCTGCGCAAGGCTACGACGTGCGCACCGCCAACGAGCCTGAGGAGGGGCTGCAGGTCTTCAATGATTGGACCCCCGACCTGATTGTTACCGACCTGATGATGCCCGGAATGAGCGGCGTTGAAGTTACCCGCGCCATTCGCGCCCGCGCTCAAACCCCGGTTCTCATCCTCTCCGTCCGTGACCACGAGCGCTCCAAGGTGGAGGCCCTTGACGCAGGCGCCGACGACTACGTGACCAAGCCCTTCAGCATTCAGGAGCTGCTGGCCCGCGTCCGCGCCCATCTGCGCCGCGCCCCGGAGCGCACCACGGCCGCCATCGAGGAAGGCGATTTTGTCATCGACTCCTCCGCCCACTCGATCCTCGTCCAGGGAAAGCCCATCCACCTCACCCCCAAGGAATTTGACCTGCTGCTCCACCTGGCCCGGAACGCCGGCAAAGTCATCACCCATCGTGCCCTGCTCACCGCCGTCTGGGGAGCGCAGTCGGCCCACCAGCCCGAGTATCTGCGCGTCTTTATCGGCCAGTTGCGCAAAAAGCTCGAAGCCCAGACCGGCAAGCAATATATCCAAACCGAACCCTGGGTAGGCTACCGTTTCGTCCCCGAAGGCTGGGCTGGCAGCCCGGCGGAGTAAATGCCCGCTTCCTCATAATTCTTTATGGGCCTGCTGGTATCATCCACCCATGCAACCGGCCCCCAAAGACCGCCGTCCCATCGCCCGCATACGCCGCGTCCTCATCGAGGTGGCGTTCATCGTCTTTTTGTTCTACTCCAATCTCCTGATGGGCGAATTCACCGCCTCCAATGCCCACGGAAAAACCCTCGCCTTCGCCCTCCGCGATATTTTTACGCTGACCAACTTCGCCATTGCGCTCGCTGCCGCGATGGTCGGCCATGCCGTCTTTCATTCCTTGAGAAAATGGCTATAGGGTTCAGTGCGCAAATCGAGATTTTGGGCGCATTTCATTTTCTTCTCCATCCTTACGCTTTATTTAGGAAACATTTTCTATACTCGTATCTGGCTTGAGCCACAATGATTCTCAGGTTGGGAGTCTGATTTAAACTGAAAACGGCGATTCGCAAGTCATCATCCCCCCCACCCTGCTAAACCTGGTCGGCGGAATTCCGGCTGGAAATCGAGATCCCTGCTATGCAAGATCTAGTCATGTTGCTGTTCACCGTAGTCTTCTTCGCACTGGCGTTCCTCTACGTCAAGGCCTGCCAGAAGTTGAGGTAACCCCCATGCACATTGACGTCATCTCCATCATTGCGCTGATTCTGTCTGTCTTGTTGCTCGGTTACCTGACCCTCACACTGCTTTTCCCGGAGAAGTTTTAGCATGTCCGTCAACGGCTGGTTGCAGTTTGTCCTCTACTCTCTTGTTCTGCTTGCAACCGTTCGTCCCGTGGGCACCTATCTGGCCCGCGTGCTTGAAGGGGAGCGCACCTGGCTCGATCCCGTCCTCCGTCCCATCGAGCGGCTCATCTACAAGCTCTCCGGCATCAACGCCGCAGAAGAAATGAACTGGCGCGAGTATGCCTTTGCCATGCTGGGCTTCTCCGCCATCTCTCTGCTGGTCACCTACGCCCTCGAACGCTTGCAAAACCTTATCCCCTACGGCAATCCCCAGCATCTGGCTGCCGTCGGACCTGACCTGGCCTGGAACACTGCCGCCAGCTTTACCACCAACACCAACTGGCAGTCCTACACGCCCGAGTCCACCATGGGCTATCTCACCCAGATGGCCGGACTCGCAACCCACAACTTCTGGTCGGCGGCGGCGGGCATAGCAGTGGCCGTGGCCCTGATTCGAGGAATCAAGCGCACCTCTTCTGGAACTATCGGCAACTTCTGGGTCGATATGACCCGCACGTTGCTTTACGTGCTCGGTCCGGCATCACTGATCTATGCGTTGTTGCTAATCGCCCAGGGCGTCC
This sequence comes from Occallatibacter sp., assembly GCA_049515455.1. GTDB lineage: Bacteria > Acidobacteriota > Terriglobia > Terriglobales > Acidobacteriaceae > Telmatobacter. The sequence goes on along the minus strand of JBEKUB010000014.1, from coordinate 111,753 downwards.
CGCAGAATTTTCACCCATACACGGTCGCCCATCCACTGGAGCAACCGGCCCAGACGCAGACCATCGCGCAGGGCCCGGTAGCCTCGCAGGAAGCCATCAAGATGCTGGGCACCAACGGCGGCGGTTTCTTCAACGCCAACAGCGCCCACCCATTTGAGAACCCCACGCCATTCTCTAACTTCCTCCAGATCCTTTCCATCTTCATCATTCCCGCCGGCCTCACTTTCACTCTGGGCCGCATGACCGGCTCGCCCGGCCATGGATGGGCCGTGCTGGCCGCCATGTTCGTGCTCTTCGCAGCTGGGTTCGCGACCGTCTACTGGGCAGAGTCGCAGCCCCATCCACTTATCCACGGCGTTGCGCAGGCCCGCACTCTCACCGCCCCCGGCGGCAACATGGAGGGCAAAGAGGTCCGCAACGGCATCGCCGAAAGCTCACTCTTCGCCACCATCACCACCGATGCAAGCTGCGGCGCCGTCAACGGCGTCCACGACAGCTTCACGCCCCTGGGAGGCATGGTGGTTCTCATCAATATCATGATGGGCGAGGTGGTCTTTGGCGGTGTCGGCTCGGGCTTATACGGGATACTCATCATGGTGGTGCTATCGGTCTTTATTGCCGGCCTCATGGTGGGCCGCACCCCCGAGTACCTGGGCAAAAAGATCGAAGCTTACGATGTGAAGATGTCCATGCTGTACGTGCTCATCTTCCCCTTCGTCATCTTGTCGCTCACCGCCGTCTTTGTGCTCTGGCCCAGCATTGGGTTGCCCGCGCTCACCAACCTGGGGCCGCACGGACTTACCGAGATTCTCTACGCCTATACCTCCGGAGCAGGCAACAACGGCTCCGCTTTTGCCGGCCTTAACCTTGCCGCAAATACCTCCACATTCTGGTGGTACAACGTGGCCCTGGGATGGGATATGCTCATCGGCCGCTTCCTCATGCAGATTCCGGTCCTGGCTTTGGCCGGCAACCTGGCTATGAAAAAGAGCATCCCTCCCTCGCCCGGAACATTCCCCGTCAACTCGGCGCTCTTCACCGTGCTGCTGGTCGGTGTAATTTTGATTCTCAGCGCGCTCACTTTCTTCCCGGCCCTGAGCCTGGGACCAATTTTGGAACACCTGGTGCTGAAGGCTGGCCAGCTTTTCTAACCCGCGAACACCATCGCATCGGAATAAGGCGAAACGAACAAATATGACTACCAAGAAAAGTCTTTGGAACACGAAAATCATTGTTCAGGCGCTCCTTGACTCTGTGCGCAAGCTCGATCCCCGCGGAATGGTCAAAAACCCGGTGATGTTTGTCGTCGAGGTTGGCAGCGTGCTCACCACGGCGCTGCTCATTGACAACATCGTCAACCACCGGTCCGGCTTCGGATTCAACCTCCAGATCACTCTCTGGCTGTGGTTCACGGTGCTCTTCGCCAATTTTGCTGAGGCCATGGCTGAAGGCCGCGGCAAGGCCCAGGCCGATACTCTGCGTAAGGCCAAGGGTGAGACCATCGCCAAAAGGTACAAGGACGATGGCAGCTTGGAAGAGATCGCCAGTGGCCTGCTCCGCTTGGGCGACGTAATCTACGTAGAGGCCGGCCACTATATCGCCGGCGACGGCGAAGTGATTGAAGGCGTCGCTTCTGTCGACGAGTCCGCCATCACGGGCGAGTCCGCTCCCGTCATCCGCGAAGCCGGCGGCGACCGCTCCGCAGTAACCGGAGGCACAAAGGTCTTGTCGGATTGGATCAAGGTCCGCATCACCTCCAACCCTGGCGAAACCTTCCTCGACCGCATGATCGCACTGGTTGAAGGCGCAACCCGCCAGAAGACTCCCAACGAAATCGCCCTCAGCATCCTGCTCTCCGGCCTCACCATTGTCTTTCTGCTCGCCGTCGTCACGCTGCAGCCCTTCGCCATGTACTCCAAGGCCCCGCAAACGGTTTTCGTGCTGGTCTCGCTCCTCGTCTGTCTCATCCCCACCACCATCGGTGGCCTGCTCTCGGCCATCGGCATCGCCGGCATGGACCGCCTCGTCCAGTACAACGTTCTGGCCATGAGCGGCCGCGCTGTTGAAGCCGCCGGCGACGTAAACACGCTGCTGCTCGACAAAACAGGCACCATCACCCTGGGCAACCGCCAGGCCGCCGAGTTTTATCCCGCCCCCGATGTCAGCCAGGAGCGCATGGCCAACGCCGCGCAACTTGCATCGCTTTCAGATGAAACACCCGAAGGCCGCTCCATCGTTGTGCTGGCGAAGGAGAAGTACAATCTCCGCGGACGCGACCTTAGCGGCATTCACGCCGAGTTTGTCCCTTTCACCGCGCAGACCCGCATGAGTGGCGTCAACCTTCCCGGCACTCGCATCCGCAAGGGCTCCGCCGACGCCATCGCCCGCTTCCTCGAGGAGCAGGGGGCGCAATTGCCCCAGAAAGTCCGCGAGCAGGTTGAAGAGATCGCCCGCCTCGGCGGCACGCCGCTGGTTGTCGCGGAAAACGCTTCGGCCCTGGGCGTCATCTATCTCAAGGACATCGTCAAGGGCGGCCTCAAGGATCGACTCACCCGCCTGCGCGCCATGGGCATTCGCACCATCATGATCACCGGCGACAATCCGCTCACCGCCGCCGTCATCGCCCGCGAGGCGGGCGTCGACGATTTCCTCGCCGAAGCCAAGCCCAAGGACAAGATGGACCTGATCAAGCGCGAACAGGCCAAGGGCAAGCTCGTCGCCATGACCGGCGACGGCACCAACGACGCACCCGCCCTGGCGCAGGCTGACGTAGGCGTGGCCATGAACTCCGGGACGCAAGCAGCCAAGGAAGCCGGCAATATGGTGGATCTCGACTCCAACCCCACCAAGCTGATTGAAATTGTAGAAATCGGCAAACAGCTCCTCATGACCCGCGGCGCACTCACCACCTTCTCCATCGCCAACGACGTGGCCAAGTACTTCGCCATCATCCCCGCCATGTTCGCCGGTGTCTTCCCGGTGCTGAACGCGCTCAACATCATGGATCTGCACTCGCGCGAATCCGCCATTCTCTCGGCGGTCATCTTCAATGCGCTGATCATCGTGGCGCTCATCCCGCTGGCTCTCAAAGGCGTGAAATACGAACCCAAGGCAGCCGACATTTTGTTGCGCAATAACCTGCTGATCTACGGCGTAGGCGGCATCATCGTGCCCTTCGGAGGCATCAAGCTTATCGATGTGATTCTGGTAGCGCTGCACCTGGCGTAATGACCTGTCCGGTTGAAGGGCACGGGCTTTGGCCCGTACATTCACCCGGCAGATAAAAATCGGGGCTTTAGCCCCTGCGGTAAAGCAACAAGGAGTACGAAAATGCATTCCGTCTGGAAGACCTCGATTCGCTTCACCATCGTGACCGCCATCCTGCTGGGCCTGGGCTATCCGCTCTTCGTCACCGGCATCGCCGCCGTGATCTTCCCCCATCAGGCCAATGGAAGCCTCATCCAGCTCCAGGATGGTACCGTCATCGGCTCATCGCTGCTGGCCCAGAGCTTCACTTCCGATAAATATTTCCATCCCCGCCCATCCGCCGCCGGCAACGGCTATGACGCCACATCTTCCGGCGGATCAAACCTGGCTCAATCGAACAAAGCTCTTGTTGACCGCATCCAGGCCTCCATTGACAAGCTCTCCAAAGAGAACCCCGGCAAGCCCGTTCCCATTGACCTGGTGACCACCTCCGGCTCCGGCCTCGATCCAGACATCACTCCCGACGCCGCCGATTTTCAGGTTCCCCGCGTAGCCAAAGCCCGCGGCATCTCTGAAGACCGCATCCGCCAACTGGTCGCGCAGCACACCGCCAGCCGCCAGCTAGGCATCCTCGGCGAACCCCGCGTCAACGTCCTCGAACTGAACATCGACCTCGATAAGCTGGCAAAGTAACCTGTCGCGGTGCGTGGTTCGAGCTTTCCCAGATTTCCTAGGCAAGACCCGGGGCGCCCGGCACGCGCGCGATCTCGAATTTCAAAATCAAGACCTGCCGGCGCTGGGCGGATTTCGCACTCAAGCAGAAAAGGCGGCAAAGGGGGTACCCTTTGCCGCCCTCTGTCTTTTCCAAGTCTGCGCAGTGCGTGGTTAGAACACCTGAGCCGCGCGGCGCTTCCACATCAGCAGGCCAAGCGCCAGGCAGCCGGTGAGCATCAACACCTCGGTGCTGGGCTCTGGCGTAACTGTGCCCGGAAGGTTGTAGCTGACATCGTCGATACCGATGTAATCACCATAACCATCAGCGCCTGAGGTGATCGTGACGCTCGAAATCGATTTGCCTGGATCAATGAATCCGACAAAGGCAACCGAACCCGCCCCAGTCGCGACCCCGGGGACATCAATCACCTGACTGCTGCCGTCAGAGAAGGAAACCGTGTCCTGGTAGAAGTCAAGTTGGACGCCCGAAAGATAAACCCCGAAGGCGTCTATGGGAGTGGCGAAGCTGAAGGTCGCATACCCGGCAAGGTCTTCAATGTAATTTGCGCCACCGGGGGTGGTGTTGAAACCGTCCAATGAGGGGGCCGACGGGAGATTAGGCTTGTCGTTGATAAACAGGTTGTTGCCACTTGCGTCTGCCCCTGTAACCGTTACCCCGGGAGCGACGGTGAGCGAGGAGAAAGTTCCGACAGGAGAGCTTTCGAACGTGATGGTGCCCAGGGTGCCAGCCGCAGCGGCGAACGAGGAATAGGCCGCGTTGGAGTTAGGGAACGGGCCGCCCGGACCGGCGTTGAGGTCGTACGCGGTGAAGGTCTCTGGAGAAGCAGAGAGGTGAAGGGCTGAGAGCGACAGTGCGCCGAGCACGAACGCAAGCCGTCCTGCCGACCTGAAAGCAAGATATGGTTTGACCGCAGAAGTACGCAGGTTCATATGGATCTCCTTTGGCCCGGACGGAGATAATCGGTCTTGGAGTGCCTGAAGAAACAACCAGAAAGGGGATCCCGTCGCGGCTGAAGTATTCTTAGCAATTGAATGCCCAAAAGCTATGCCTGTAAGTTCTTTAGTATCAGTGGGGACACTGGGCGCACCGGAGCGAATTTGCAAGTGTTTGCACGCCGGAACAAAGATTATTTCCCTTCGCGGGTGTGGGGCTGTGTCAGCCTTGGAGCTGCCCAACGGCCCATGCCTCCCAACCATTCGCCAATCCGACGGCGAACGATTGGGGCGCGGACCTGATCACGAGCACGATTCAGCTTGTCCCGGAACGAGATGAGAGAGCTAATTCACAGTCACCGTAAATGTGATTGTGGGCGCAGGCGTAATTGAGGGGTTTCCGGTTCCAGTCACCGTGAAAGTATAGGTTCCTGCAGTCGTGCCCGGATTACTCGGATTACCGACTGTGAATGTGGCTCCTGAGGACGTTCCTCCTGCGGCGACGACCGTTACACTGGCCGTGCCTGCGGTGGCAATCAGATTGGCGGGAACGGTTGCAGTAAGCTGGGTGGAGCTCACGTAGGTTGTCGTCAGCGACGTGGAGCCCCAGTACGCTGTTGCGCCCGAAGTAAAATTCGTTCCGTTAACAGTCAGCGTGAATCCCGAGCCGCCGGCAGTAGCTGAATTCGGACTCAGACTGGAGATTGTGGGTTGCAGATTGCCTCCACCACCGCCCCCGCCGACACTTACACCGCCGCAACTGGCCAGACTGCCGATCGCCGTCATCAGCACCACAATGCCCAGCATCTGCCGCCAACTCCGCCGCCGCGACGGAATTCCAAGGAACACCAGCAACGCCAGAATTGCTCCGCTGCCCGCGCCGGCCCATCCTCCGCCGGGCAGCTTCGGATAAATCAGTTCGCTGGTAGCCGCCGTTGTGTTCACCGTAGCGGTTACACTTCCGCTCGTCGTTGTGCCGCTCAGCGTTATAGTCGAACCGTTAAGGAAGGAGCAGGTGGGTGCATCCCCGGTCGTATTTGTCGGGCCTTGCGTCATCGCACAACTGAGCGTCACGCTTCCTGCATACCCGTCCACCGCGGTCGCTGTAACCGTCGAGCTCGCGGAACCTCCAGGTCCGATTGAACTGGCTGGACTTGTTGCCGCCAGCGTAAACGTGGGTACTGACACAGTCACAGTATCCGCTCCCACGCCTTGGGAATAGTCCATGTCTCCGCTATAGATCGCGGTGATCGTGTAACTCCCGCCTGAGGCGAAGGTGTTGGCGGGAACGGCGAAGGTATAGGTGCCGCCCGACAGCACCTCCGCTGAAGCGCTATAGATTGCCGTACTGGAGTTGGTCGCCGCGGCTGAGAGTGTAACCGTTCCGCTCGGTGACGCCTCCTGATTGCTGGAGCCGGTGACCGTTACCTTCACACTCAGGCTCTGGCTTGAGTTGATTGGGTTGGGCGTCGGGGCTACCGTCACAGTCGGCGTCAACCAGCCGGTTCCCGAACTCCAATTGTCCACCAGTTGCGTCGCATCCACGCTGCCCATTCCGGTTGCCAGATCGTAATCGGCAGTCGTGTTGTACCCGCTCTCAAAGTAGTACCCCATCGAGTCGTCTGTGCAGTCTTGGGAGCCCTCGTCGCACGGCACAGAGTTATTGCCCACCGTTATATCGTGAAAGATTGTGCTCGCCGGGGCGCTGTTATACAGCGCATAAAGCGCTGAAGTCGCCTGTCCCAGCCGTCCACCTGTTTTCTGCTCCACCAGCGCGAGGATTCCCGCAAACGACGGCGCAGCAGTAGAGGTTCCGCCAAAACCGTCGGTGAACCAATAGCCGTCCGGCTGCGTCTCGCAATCCATCGTTACTGTCTGGCCATTGTAGGTGGTAGTATCGTCGTCGCATATCGCCCACGTTGCGGCGTCGTACCCATTGCCTGACATCAAAGACACGTCCGGCAAATCGCGTTTTCCATCCGCCGGCACGCCGGTCCCGGTCTGCCATGAAGGTTTGCTGTAAACCGAACTCACCCCGCCCGAGCCGGCAACAATATTGGCCAGGTTCATACCGTCAGAAGTGCCGGTCACGGGGACATTTGTGCTGATAAAATCGTCCGTCTTCGATGAATCGTTCCAGGTTGACTCCGGAATATACTTCAGGGCCGTTCGGTAGTAGGTGGAGGAACTACCCTGCGAAGTGCTCACATAAGTCGAGAACGAATTGGTCAGCGGATAAAAATCTGTTCCGCCCACTGCGATGTTGTACGGCGTCGAGGCAAAGCCGCTTACTTGCAACCCGCCCTTAGCCGTTGTCTGCGTGTTGTCGTTGTCGCAGCCAGCTGAACCGTCGTCGCCGCTCGAAACTGTCACCGCGATCCCCTGCGCCGCTGCTTGCTCCCAAAAGCTGTTGATCTGTGCGTTGCCGCTGGTGCCCATATCCGATTCGCAATCGCCGAAGCTCAGGCTGAAGATGTCCACCTGATTCTGGGTAATCGCCGCATCGATGGCAGTGGTCAGGTCTGGAGAAGCGTAATAGATTATTATCGCCCCCGGCGCCATGCCTCCCGCGAGTTCGGTATCGATGTATGCTTCGTCGGCATCGTTCGCGTCGTATCCGGAACCTGGACTGTTGGTGCAGCTGCTTGCGCTGGCATTGGTGCAATAGTTGAGGGTGGGCTGGGTTGAATCGCCGATGAACATAACCCGGTATGATTCCACAATGCTCGCATTGATCGCGGCATCGCCTCCAATCCCGATGTATACGCCCGCACCGTTGTAGCTTGTACCGCCTGAAAAATTCGCATTATAGGAATTAGGCGTGTCGTAAATGGTCGCCGCATCTCCAGGAACGATATAGAGATTGTTGCCGCCGCTGGTAAGGCTGGGATTTGCTCCGGCCGCCGGCTCCAGCCGCTTGCTCTGCGGATTGAACTTGCCCTCGCTTCCGCGCACAAACTGCGGCTTCGGACGAATCGTGTTCAGGTTTGCAACGCCCTTCACCACGGCGGCGAGCGCCTGGGGAATTTGCGGGTCAGTGGTATTTGAAAAAAACTGGCTCCCGTTCACTGTAAACGAGTGAATCGTTGTATGAAACGCCTCTTCCACCTGGCTCACCATTCCGCTGAATGCGATATTCGTGCGCCCCTGCGAAACCGCCTCCAGCTTCAGTCCGTGCGACTCAAGCCACGCTACCAGCGCCGCCACATCTGAGTCGGCGGGTCCATAGAGCTTGCCGAACTCTGCCGGCATAAGCCACTCGTGGTAGTTCGGTGACGACTTGTCCTGTAACTCGGCGAGGTAAGCATCCAGCGCCGCCTGTTGTTGGCTTGAGCGTTGCAGCACCAGGCGCACGTGGGTCATTTGCGTCGAGCCCGGCGCCTCGCCCTGGTCATACTCCGCCCGTGCGCGTTGTGGAACATTGCCTTTCAGCGTCGTCAGCAACGACTCATCCACATTGGCGGTAATTCGGGGCGCAACCGCGGAATTCTGGGCCGGCAGTGTTGAACTCGAAAGCAGGATCGCCGAACTAAAAAAAACGCCGGCTATCGCTTGGAACGAGAGGGGCGACCTGGTACGCATAAAGGCTAACCCGGACCTTTCTCGGGAGTAAACCCCCGAAAAACCAATAAGTTGCTCTCCCGATCAAAAAACCAGGGATGGATGTCAACCGACCTGTAATCCTGCCATGAGCGCGAAATCTTACACCATGATAGACCGAAGCCTTGCTCTCACGCGTGCTGAATTAGACCTTCCAGCCCGGAAAAGTGCAGGAATGATCCGAATCCCAGCGCCGCGCGGAGATAGATGCTGAATGCGATACGAGAAAGCAGGCCTCAATCCCCCGCCGGTCTTAAAAACGAGAATATTGCCCGGTTAGCTATAGACGGGATCTGGCCGGGAAGGTTGACCGCGCGCAGAACCCGCATAAAAACGGCATCTCCGCAGCCTCGCACATCATAAAAAACATTAAAGTGCAATAGACAATCGGTATCTCTATCGAATAATATACGTTTTCCGGTTACTTTTTTGATGAACGGTATCACGCATGCGCGCTTCACTTTTTATCACATGCTATAATGACACGCTCTACCCTGAAACGGGCCGTGCAGTCGTCAGCCTGCTTGAAAGGCTGGGTGTTGAGCTGGACTTTCACCCCCGCCAAACCTGCTGCGGCCAGATGCACGCCAACACCGGTTTTCGCGGCGAAGCCTATACCCAGGCCAAGCGGTTCGTCCGCCTCTACCAGGGCGCCGAGACGGTCGTTATTCCCTCATCGTCCTGCGTGGCCATGATCCGCGATCAATACCCCACGCTCTTCGCCGAACTGGGAAATGAATCTCTCCGCAACGATTTCGCCGCCCTCCTGCCCAGGGTCTACGAGCTAAGTGAATTCCTCATCGACCGTCTCGGCGTGGAAGATGTGGGCGCATCCTTCCCTCATCGCGTCACCTACCACGCCAGTTGCCACGGCCTGCGCGCTCTGCATCTTGGCGACCGTCCCTTCCGCCTGCTCCAAAAAGTTCGCGGTCTCACCCACGTGCCGCTTGCGAACCTCGACCGCTGCTGCGGCTTCGGCGGAACTTTCTCGGTGAAAAACGCCGAGGTCTCCTCCGCCATGTTGGCCGTCAAGCTTCAGGATGTGGCTGCAACCGGGGCCGAATATTGCACCGCTCTCGATAACAGTTGCCTTATGCATCTGGGCGGAGCCATGCACCGCCAATACGTAAGCATGAAGACCATCCACATGGCCCAAATTCTGGCCAGCACCGCAGCCTGTCCGGCGGAGGCGACCGCATGAGCCAACCAGCCCAGACACATCCCGTGCTCGACCCCGTGTTTGCGCCTCCATTCCCCCAGGCCGCTCTGACCGTCCTGCGCAATCCCCAACTGCGCAAGAACGTAGCCCATGCCATTGACGTGATCCAGTCCAAGCGCGCCAAGCTCGTCGCCGAAAAAACCGACTGGCAAGAGCTTCGTTCCTCGGCCTCGGCCACTCGCGCCCACACCCTCGAAAATCTCGACTATTATCTCGAACTATTTGAGTCCCGCTGCACTGCCGCCGGAGGCCAGGTCCACTGGGCCGCCGACGCCGCCGAAGCACGCCAAATCATCCTCGATCTGCTGCGCCAGGAGAACGCCACCGAAGTCATCAAGATCAAGACTATGACCTCGGCCGAAATTCAGTTGAACCCCTTCCTCGAGAAAGCGGGCATCAACGCCTATGAAACCGACCTGGCGGAAATCATCTTGCAACTCGGCGACGAAGAACCCTCCCACATCGTCGTTCCCGCGCTGCACATCAACCGCAGCCAGGTGCGCGAAATCTTCGCCCGCCGCATGGGACTCGAAAACCTCTCTGACGACCCCAAAGACCTGACCAACGCTGCCCGCACCTGGCTCCGCGGAAAGTTTCTTTCCATTCCCACCGCCATCAGCGGCGCAAACTTCCTCATCGCTGAAACCGGCTCCGTTGCCATCGTCGAGTCGGAAGGCAACGGCCGCATGTGCCTCACCTTGCCGCGCGCCCTCATCACTCTGGCCGGCATTGAAAAAGTCATTCCGCGCTTTCAGGACCTTGAGGTCATGCTGCAAATGCTGGCCCGCTCCGCAACGGGAGAGCGCATGAACCCCTATACCTCGCTGTGGACCGGTGTAACCCCCGGCGACGGCCCTGAGCGCTTCCACATCGTGCTGCTCGATAACGGGCGCTCTTCCATCCTTGCCCGTCCCCGCGAGCGCCAAACCCTCAAGTGCATCCGTTGCGCCGCCTGTATGAACGCCTGCCCCGTCTATCGTCAGACCGGCGGTCACGCTTACGGCTCCGTCTATCCCGGACCGATCGGCGCCATTCTCACTCCGCAGTTGATACAGATGCAACACGCGCAATCGCTGCCCTACGCATCCTCTCTTTGCGGCGCATGCTATGAGGTTTGCCCGGTCAAAATCAATATTCCCGAGGTCCTCCTCGACCTGCGCGCCCAGGTAACCGACCAGGAGCGCCACGATTTAGGCCGCTTCTTTGACCCAATGTATATAGGCCTGCGCATCGCCAATCTTCTCTTCGCCCGGGCCTGGCTCTTTCACACCGCGCAGTTCATTGGCCGCATCGGACTTCGCGTCTTTACACGCAAAGACGGATGGATTCATTCACTTCCCGGCATCGGCGCCAAATGGACCCAGACCCGCGACCTCCGCGGCCTTCCAGACCAAACCTTCCACGGCTGGTGGGCGGCGCGACACAAGGAGGCAAAATGACTGCCCCAGCCGAATCGCGTGAAAAAATCCTCGGCCGCATCCGCGCCGCTACGCAAACTGTGGCCAACGCTCCAGATGTGCTCACGACCGCTTACTCCACTTTGTCCCGCGCCTATGTCCGTCAAGGCAAACTCACTCCCGAAGCTAGCATCGATCTGATGATCGAGCGCCTGCGTGAATACGACGCAGAAGTAGTTGAGTGCTTTCCGGCTGAACTCCCCGCCGCCATTGCCAAACAGCTCGCCGCCAGCGGCAAGCATAAATTCTTATCCCCGTCCGGAATCCCATCCGCCTGGCAGGTCGCCGGATTCGACTGGAAAATCGACCACGGCCTCCCTACCTCTGAAATCGAGCAGGCCGAAGGCGTCCTCACTGCTTCCTCCTGCGGCATCGCCGATTCAGGAACCATCGTCCTCCACCACTCACCCACTGAAGGCCGCCGCGTGCTCACCCTGCTGCCCGATTGGCACCTCTGCATCCTGAAGGCCAGTCAGGTGGTGGAAACCTTGCCCGAGTACTTCACACTTTTTGAGCACGCCCCCCCGATTGTCACCTGGATCTCCGGTCCCAGTGCCACGGCGGATATTGAAATGACGCGCATCAAAGGCGTCCACGGGCCACGCTTTCTCCATGTAATTCTTGTTCGCGACATTTCGTAATTCAACAGGGCAATCAGCCCAAAAAGGCAATTGGACATGATGCAATCCGAATCTGCAACCTATGATCTGGCGGCACGAGTGCTGGATTCTTTCCAGATCGAAATCCCCTCCTGGGGTTTCGCCAACACCGGCACCCGCTTCGGCAAATTTACGCAGGCCGCCGCCGCTTCCACCATCGAAGAGAAGTTTGCCGACGCTGCCGAGGTCAATCGCCTTACCGGAGCAACGCCCACGCTGGCACTCCACGTACTGTGGGATCTGCCCAACGGCGTTCAAGACACCCCCGCCGTCAAGCAGCTTGAGTCCCGCTTCGGCGTCCGTTCCGGCTCCATCAATCCCAATCTCTTCCAGGACCAGGAGTACAAATTCGGATCGCTATGCAATCCATCCGCGCAGATTCGCCGCCAGGCCATCGATCATGTTCTTGACTCAATCGAGATCGCCAAGGCGCTCGACTCGCGCGATATCTCAATGTGGGTGGCCGACGGCTCTAACTATCCCGGCACCCAGAGCATGCGCAAGCGCATCGGCTGGATCGAGGAAGCCCTGCGCATCTCTCATGACAACCTTGCACCCAACCAGCGCTTGCTCATTGAATACAAACCCTTCGAGCCCGCCTTCTATCACACCGATATTGCCGACTGGGGCATGGCCTCTCACCTTGCGCGCATCTCCGGGCCGCAGTCCCGCGTTCTGGTCGATACCGGCCACCATTACAACGCGCAGAATATCGAGCAGATCGTCGCCTGGCTTCTCCACACCGGCCTGCTCGGCGGCTTCCACTTCAACGACCGCCGCTACGCCGACGACGATCTTACCCTCGGCTCCATTGATCCCTACCAGATCTTCCGCATCTTCCATGAACTGCACTGCGCCCAAAGCGAAGCCCTGCCCCACGAAGTGGCCTACATGGTTGACCAGAGCCACAACCTGAAAGGCAAGATTGAAGCGATGGTGCAAACCGTCGTCACCGCCCAGGAGTTGTATCTGAAGGCCGCGCTCGTCGATCGCGAGCAATTGGCCGTCTATCAGCAGTCCTGCGATCTGGTGGCCGCCGAGGAACTCTTCCGCGGCGCATTCTGGCGCGATGTGCGCCCCATGGCAGCTGCCTGGCGCGAATCTCGTGGCCTGTCCGCTGATCCCCTCACAGCGTTGCGCTCTGGCGGTTACGTCGAGCGCATCGCCCGGGAGCGCGGCAGCCGTCAATCAACCGTAAACAGTTATGCATGAAATTAAGTTTTCCTGATCTATAATTTTCCGGTTATTTATCAGGTCATATGATTGATCGACTCACAGGAGGGGCACTCCGTTGCCCAAGGCAAAAATCAAGCGGCTTTATCTGATTCCGATTCTCTCCAAGGCGCTCGACGTCATCGAGCTCCTTGAGGAGAGCCACGCCCCAGTGTCGCTCGAAGATGTTTTCCAGCGAACCAAAATTTCCAAGACCAGCGTTTACCGCATCCTCAAGACTCTGGTGCACCGCGGATATGTGGCCCAGGCGCAGAATGGTCTTTATCGCCTGGTATCGCGCCCTCGCCGCCTCCGCTTCGGTTTCGCTGTCCAGAACATGGAGCTGCCCTTCTCGGTTGCTGTCGCCCAGAGTGTCACCGCCGCCGCTGCAGCATCCGGTGTTGAACTGATCACTCTCGATAACCGATATGACGCCGCCGTCGCCATTCAGAACGCCGAGGAGCTCGTCGCCAAGCAGGTTGACCTGGTGCTCGAATTCGAGGTCACTGAGAACATGGCTCCGCGCGTGGCCCACATCTTCAAGAAGGCCGAGATCCCCCTCGTGGCCATTGACGTCCCCCATCCCAACGCCACTTACTTCGGAGTGGATAACTTTGAAGTGGGCTACGAAGCCGGCGTGGTCCTGGCCAAGCATGCCCAGCACAAGTGGAAGGGCAAGGTAGACTGGGTTCTCGGCATCGGCCTCTCTGAGGCCGGCAGTTTTGTCCAGAGCCGCGTCACCGGCGCATTCGACGCGATTCGCGAACGCATCGCCGATCTGCCCGAGGATCGCTTCATTCAGATCGAGGGCCGAGGCATGCGCCAGCCAAGCCGGCAAGCGGTGAAGGAGTTCCTCCGCCGCCATCACAATGATGAGCACGTCCTGGTCGCCGCCGCCACCGATTCCAGCGCCCTCGGCGTCCTCGACGCCACCCGCCACGCCGGCCGCGAACGGGACTTCGCCATCGCTGGCCAGGACTGCATTCCCGAAGTGCTCGACGAGATGCGCTCCGGAAAAAGCGCCATCATCGGCTCCATCTCCCATGAAGCGGAAACCTATGGCCCGCGCCTCATTCAACTCGGCATCTCACTCTTGCGCGGCTACGCGGTCCCTCCATATAACTACGTCCGCCATCGCGTAGTAACACCGGAAACCCTGGTCGCCAAATAGGAAACTTGGCTTATGAATAGAGCAGGGAATTGCTCAATTTTTCTCTCTTGCCGATTTCTTGTCGGTGTTCGTTTGCAAGCAAAATTGCGGTAAACTGAAACCAAGATCGGCCTGAACATATGCAGGAACCCGCTCGTATAGCCATAGACCTTGGCGCAGAAAGCTGCCGCGTCTCCCTGCTCCACTGGATTAACGGAGAGCCGCAAATCGAAGTCGTTCATCGCATTCCCAACGGTCCCGTCCATCGCGGCCGCTGGCTCTGCTGGCCGCTCGACGCTCTCCTTGCCGGCCTTGAAGAGGGACTGCGCAAAGCCGCGGCCGCTGCTCCTGAAGGCATCGCTTCCATCGGCGTCGACGGCTGGTCGGTGGACTACGTTCGCCTCGACCCCGATGGCCGTCCCTTGCACGAGCCCTTCTGCTATCGCGATGAGCGCACCGTCGCCTCCAAGGAAGCCGCCGATGACAAGATCTCTCCCATGGAGATCTTTGAGCGCACCGGCGCGCAGCCGCTTCGCCTCAACACCGTCTACCAGCTACTCGCCGATCCTGTCGCCAGCCACAAAGATCGCATTGATCCCCACGCTCCCTGGGTCATGCTTCCCGAGTACATCCTTTACTGGCTGGGTGGCCGTCGCGTCGCCGAATACACAAACGCCAGCCACACCGGGCTCGTAAGCCTGAAAACAGGCGACTGGGACCACGATCTCTTCCGCCTTCTTGATCTCCCCCTCGACGCCGCTCCGCCCATTGTTCACGCCGGAGAAATTCTCGGCTGCGTGCGGGGTCCGCTGGCTGCCCTCGAGGCCTATCGCGAAACCCATCTCATCGCTCCCGCAACCCACGATACCGCCTCGGCCATCGCCGGAATTCCTGTCAGCCTCACCTCCACCGCCTACATCAGCTCCGGAACCTGGTCTCTGGTGGGTACGCTCACCTCCGCGCCCGTCACTACCGCAGAATCCTTTGACGCACGCTATACCAACCTCGGCGCGGCTACCGGTGGCCTCTGCTTCCACACCCTGGTCAACGGCATGTGGCTCATCAAGCAATGCATGGATTCCTGGAGCGATGAGGGCCGCAGTTGGACCATCGAAGCTCTCGTACAACAGGCTGCCGTCTGCAAGACGGCTCCGGGAGTCATAGATGTTGACGCCGAGCCTCTGCTGCTCGACTCCAATATGCCCGAGCGCATCAACCACGAACTGTGGCGTCTCCGCATGGACCCCATTCCCGACCTTCCTGGAAACGAGCCCGTCTTTGCCCGGCTGATCTTCGAGAGCCTCGCAGACCGCTACGCCTCGGCCATCGGCAGCCTGGAACACATGCTGGCTCGCAAGCTTGAGCGCATCCACGTCCTCGGCGGAGCCAGCCGCAACAAACTGCTGACTGAACTCACCGAGCAGCGCACCGGTCTGCCCGTAGAAACTGGCCAGTCGGAAAGCGCCACGATCGGCAGCTTCGCCGTTCAGTTAGCCGCGGCTGGCTCCAACGGCAGTCCCATCACTCCCGAGTCCGCTCGCAAATGGGCCCAGCATCTCTGCCACGGTTAGCGGCTCAGCGTTACCATGAGATTTGAGTTCGTTCACCCTTCGCCACGAGGGTATTCACATGGTCTGTTGGGAGACAAAGCGGAAATTACGATTCTTCTTCATTCGCCGCAGCCTCACTGTGAAATGCTTCATCCTTGTCCTGCTTTTCCTTTTCTCCCTTGGCTTGGTGCGTGCCCAATCTTCCGCCGCACACGCTCCCATCATCTTCACGGTCGTCGATGAAAATGGCCAGGCCGTTCCCGGCGCCGAAGTTACGATTCTTGAGCCTTCGCTTTCCGCAGTTAGCCACTGGACCGATTACGCTGGCCATTGTTCCCACATCCTTCAGGAGGCCGTGCCCTACCAGCTTCGCGTCGATAAGCCCAACTTTTATCGGGCCGCCGAGAACGATCTTGACCCCAGCCTCAACAGTGTCCGCATCGTACTTAACCACGAGCAGATCGTCAGAGAACAGATAAATGTAACTGACTCAGTTCCCGGCATTGACATCGAACAGATCTCCGACAAAAGCACCATGGACACACCGGATATTGTGAACATTCCCTACATAACCTCTCGCGATATCCGCAATCTTCTACCCTTTTATCCTGGCATCGTGCAGGACCCCACCGGCCAGGTTCATGTGGCCGGCTCTGAAACATGGGGCACCCTCGACCTGATCGATGGACTGGATATGCGCTCTCCGCTCAATGGCGTGCTCAGCATGCGGATCAGCGCTGACGCGGTTCGCTCCATCGATGCTGAAACCACCCGCTATCCGGTCCAATACGGACGAACCACCGGTGGCGTGATCGCGTTTTTTACCGGCATGGGCGATAACAAGTTCCGCTTCAATGCCACCAACTTCGTTCCTTCCTTCCGTGACCTCAACGGCATTCGCTTCGATCAGTTCGTTCCCCGCGTCACCTTTTCCGGCCCGCTGGTGAAAGATCGCGCTTGGTTCTATGACGGAATTGAATTCGAATACGACAATATCTATATCGTTGAGTTACCCGCCAATGCCGATACTGACGAGTTAGTGCGTGGCAGCAACCTGTCAAAGTTTCAGGTCAACTTAAACCCCAAAAATATACTCACCGGCGCAGTGCTCTTCAACGATTACCACTCGCCCTACGACGGCATCTCCTCAGTCAACCCCCAACAGAGCACCGTCAAACGCAATACCATCGCCTGGCTCCCTTATTTGCGCGATCAGTGGAGCTTTGGCCGTGGCGCGCTGCTCGATGTTGCCGCCGGCTTCGTCCGTATTCGCGATGGGTACGAACCGCATGGAGACTCGCATTACCAGATCACCCCCGAACTACCCAACGGAAGTTATTTTGAGAATCTGGTCGGTACTTCTCAACGCACTGAGGGAACCGCGGGCCTTTATCTGCCTCCACTCCACTGGGCGGGTCGTCACGACTTCAAGCTAGGCGCCGATCTCGACCATGTCGGCTACGACGAAAACGTAAGCCGCGCGCCTATCAGTTATCTACGCGAAGATGGAACGCTCCTGCGCCAGAGCATCTTTCCAACCATAACTCCCTTCACTCTCCATAACGCAGAATTAGGCGCATACGCGCAGGACCGCTGGCTGATGCGCCCTGGCCTTCTGGTCGAGCCCGGCCTGCGCTTCGATTGGGACGAGATCATTCGCAGCCCGCTCGTCGCCCCGCGCATTGCCGCCTCGTACTCGCCGCCACGCGCCGCGGGCTCAACCAAAATCACCGCAGGCATCGGCCTTTACTACGAGCACACGCAACTCGAATACCTTACCCGCGCGTTGGCCGGCATCCGCTATGACACGATGTACGATACAGACGGTACAACTCCCTCAGGCCCGTCGCAGGAAACCGATTTCACAGCTAACTTTAGTTCCCTTGAGGAGGCCCGCGCCCTCAACTGGAGCCTGGGCGTAGAGCAAAAACTCCCTCATTCAATCTTTGCCGCTGCCAATTTTCTTCAGAAGCGCATATCAAATGAATTCGTCTACGCGAATCAAAGCGGCCCCGCCGCTCTGTCGGGTAACGATCTATTAACCAATGGCAGGCAAGACCACTATAACTCCGTGGAGTTCGAAGCCCGCCACACCTTTGCCAATGCATACCCGCTGTTTGTTTCCTATACTCGTTCTTCGGCGCGCACCAACTCAGCCATCGACTATAACCCCACCCTGTCACTGTTAGGCCCGCAGCAGGCCGGTCCTCTGTCTTGGGATACTCCGAACCGCGTTATCTCACGAGGCTGGCTGCCCATGTTACTGCCAAAGCTCAAGCATAACTGGGACTTCGTCTACGCTCTGGACTGGCGCACAGGCTTCCCATTTACCTCCATCGACGATAATCAGCAGGTTGTCGGGTTGCCGGGCTCGCACCGCTACCCAAACTACGTCAGCATCAATCCCGGCCTCGAATGGCGCTTCCATTTCCGTGGCGCCTACTTTGGTCTGCGCGGGGTCATTGAAAACATCACCAATAGCGAAAACCCCGCCGAGGTGATCAACGATGTAGATTCGCCACAATACGGTACCTTCAGTGAATTTCAGGGCAGAGCGCTAACAGCCCGCATCCGACTGATCGGCTCAAAGTAAGTCCGGAACTTATAGAGTTGGATATTGATAACACGAGCGTTGAATAACCAAAAGTGACTGGGTGGGATACCTATAATTACAGTTCTTATATAACTAAGGTTCTTTTATAGCTTTTCGAAACCGTACGAAATCCGCAGCAAGCAATCACTCCCAAACCACAACCTCACCCACTGCTTTATCGATCCGTTCCAGCACCTCCGCCGGAAGTTTCACACCCGAGGCTTTCACATTATCCGCAATTTGTTCCGGCCGCGAAGCCCCGATGATCGCCGAACTTACCTCCGGCCGCCGCAGCACCCAGGCCAGCGCCATCTGCGCCATCGTCAGCCCCAGATCCGCCGCAATCGGCTTCAACTCCTTCACCGCCTCCAGCAAAAAATCCGACCGGTAATGCCGTCCCGCCGTCTCCATGAACAAATTCATCTCATCGTTTGCCGCGCGGCTGCCCGGCGGAGGCGGCTGCCCCGGCACATACTTTCCAGTCAGCACTCCATGCGCCAGCGGAGAAAAGGCCAGATTCCCAATCCCGTGCCGCGAGCAAGCCGCAAAAACTGACTTCTCCGGCTTTCTCCACAGCATCGAGTATTGCGGCTGGCTCGACGAGAACGCCGTCAACCCACTCTCGCCCACAATCGCTGCGGCCGCATCAATCTGCCCCGCCGTCCACTCACTGAACCCAATCGCCCACACCTTGCCCGCCTGCACAGCCCGATCAAGTGCGCGCATCGTCTCTTCGAGCGGCGTCTCCTTATCGAACCGATGGCACTGGTAAAGATCAATCTCGTCCACGCCCAACCGTTTCAGCGAGCGGTCCAACTGCTTCTCAATCTGCGCCGCTGAAAGCCCGTGATCCGTCTCCTCGCCCACCGGAAAATACAGCTTGGTGGCAATCAGATACCGGTCACGCTGATAGGCCTTCAGTCCCTCGCCAAGTACCCGCTCCGCCTCGCCCGCCCCATACTGGTTGGCCGTATCGAAGAGCGTAATCCCGTGGTCCACCGCCGCATGGATGCAGCGGATCGCCTGCTCACGCCCGATCCCCCCCGCCACCGTCAGCCAGGTGCCAAAGCTCAGATCTGAAACCTCCAACGGTCCGCAGCCCAGGCGGCGATATTGCATGATCTCTCCTTCGCTTACTTCGCCGCTTCAGGCAACCCAGCTTCCGTCAGCGAAGGCACCGTATGCGTAGTCCACCACTGCTGCACTACCTTTGACCGAAAGCGGTCGCTGCGTTCAATCCAGAGTTGCGTCGATTGGTCGTAGCGTGCCAAATTGTTCTCCAGCCAATAAGGTCGGTTGTCGCGGAGCCACGCTTGCTTATAGAGCTCGCGTGTCAGCGCATATCCGTCGCGAAGATCAAGAAATCTTCCGTTGTCCAGCCCGATGCTCCACAGAATCCGTTCCACTTCAGCCTGCCGGTTTTTGTCGCCGGCCGCAGCCTGTGCCTGTTGATAGAGCGCAATCGATTCGTCGGCCGCCTGCACTTTGAGTCCCACAAAATCGATCCGCCGCGCGCCCAGTTCCATCGCTTCCAGCGCCTCCTGATTATCCAGCTTCCCTGCCGCCCGCGCCTCGGCCAGCAGCGTAATCGCTCGCTCTGCGTGCAGGCGCAGTTCGCTCGCCGCTGGTCGCAGCTTCACGGCCAGTTGCTGCCCGTCCGCTGAAAACGGATCGACCCAGAAGTAGCTGTCATTCGCATCCCCAAGCCCGGCTTTCATAAGCACCGCGTGTGCCGCCATCAGCTCCCGCTGCGCCTGGCTGATCTTGCCCGTCTGGTCATGGTGAAACACCAGCCCGTACGAATCAGTAAATGCGTCTTCAGAGCTCTCACCCGGTTGCCAGCCCGCCGCTGCGCCAAACAGCACGCCAAACCAGTTCTCGTCGAAGATCCCCTCGCCGTCGTCGTTCCAAACTGTATTCAGCTCGCCCGTCGATCCCAGCTTTTGCCCATCGCGCACAAACCCGCGAATGTTTCCCAGCGCCACATTGTTATCCGGATACAGCCGGTTCCAGTTGCTCACCCCCGGCGCAACCCAGGTCTCCAACCCCGCCTTGGTAAAGGGAAGAATCGCCGGCGTAAAGTCCGGCCTGGCGTCGTAGATCCAGGGCACCGCAATCATATCCTTCTGCAGCGTGCTCACCAGTTCCGGCGCTTTCAGCGCAATATCGCCCCAGAAAAGCAGTTGCTTGTGATTCGGCTCGAGCGTCGAGTGGATCTTCGTCAGAAATTCGAGATAGACCTTGGCCAGCCCTTGCTGATCGACCTCCTCCCGCGTCCTTCCCAGTCCTAGCTCGAAGGTCTCGTCGGCTCCCACGTGCGCCCACGGCCCCGGGAAAATTTCAGCCAACTCCTTAAACCATCCGCCGATCAGGGGCAGGGAACCAGCGTCCCCCGGCGCGAGAACAGCCCCGTGCGCACTCTCACCCAGTGGGGAAAACTGCTCGAACTTCAGCACGTTGTGCAGGTGCCCAAACGACTCCTGCTCCGGAACGATGGTGATGTGGTACTTGGCTGCGTACTCCACCATTTCGCGTGCCTCATCCGGCGTCATCGCCCCGCCTGGATAAGCCGCAACCGGCGAACTCGCATAAGCAAATGTGTGCTCAAAGTAAGGCGAAAAAATGTTGTACTTATAAGCCGCCAGCGTCCGAATCTCGCGCTTCAGAAAATCCATATTGGGCAGCGGCCCGCGCGACCAGTCGTCAGAGATTCCGCGATGCGCCATCGCCGGCCAATCCCTGAGCGTAGGCGCCAGCAGCACGCCACTCTTCCCGCTGCCGCGAATCAACTGCTTCACCGTCTGCGCGCCATAGAAAAGCCCAGCCGAAGTATCCGCAATCACAAACAGATTTCCATGCACGTCGGTCGTAATCACGTACCCTTCGTCATGCATCGCCGGGTCAAAGGTTAAGTGATTGTGCGCCAGAAGCTCCTTCGCATACGTAGTGTTCGCGGGCCGCTCCAGCCCAACCATCGGAAATCTGCCGTTCATCGGAAGGCATCCCGGCTCCGCCCCAACCACCTGATTTAAATCGTTGGCGGCAAACTGATCCTCTTTATCTTTTTCATTTTCCGCCACGGCAAAAAAACAGCCGGTGGGTATCACCTTCACCGTTACGCACTCCCGCGGCGCAGGCACCATATGCAGGTCCGCGCAAGTATACGAGCCCGCCTTGGTCGTTTGCCCGTCCGCGCCAACTCCCGCACACAACAGAATCAATGTCACAACAGAAAAATGAATCCGCATATCTTATCCTCTCGAATTGCCAGTGAGGCTAGCGCCTCTCGGATTTTTTGACACTACTTCTCCGCTCCTGCATTCACAGCAAGTGCTTGCCGAAGGCAGTTGGCCCCACCGCAGGTGGCGGAGGTGGCTACCGCAAACTCTTCAGCGCCGGGTAAAGCTTTCTCCACTTTGCGTAACCGGCCTTGTAAGCCTTCAAATCCTCCGCATCCGGCTCGATCCGCTCCGCAACCTCGATCGCCTGCCCGCAAGCCTCGTCTAGGTTGGCCCAGTATCCCGCGCCCACTCCGGCCATCAGCGCCGAGCCAAACGCTCCGCCTTCTTCCGCTGTCAGCACCTCAACCGCGTGCCCATAAATCCCCGCCTGAATCTTCCTCCACAGCGGTCCGCGCGCCCCACCGCCGCCCAGCCGAATCCCGCTCACCGGAATGCCCAGCTCGGCAAACAGCGTAAACGTATCTTCAAGCGAGTAAGCCACTCCCTCCAGCACCGCGCGCACAAAATGCGCCGCTGTATGCGCCGTCGAAATCCCCGCAAACGCCGCCCTCACCTCGGGGTCCAGGTGTGGAGTCCGCTCGCCCAGCAGATAAGGCGCCCACTCCAGCCCCTCGCTGCCCGCCGGAATTTTCTCCGCCGCCGCACTCAGCTCATCATAATCATGGCTGGGGAAAAAAGTCTTCCTCAGCCAGTTCAAGCTCAGTCCCGCCGACTGCGTCACTCCCATCACGTGCCACAGCCCCGGAACAGCATGGCAAAACGTATGCAGCCGTCCTTTCGGATCCTTGGTCGGCGCAGCCGTCGCGGCAAAAACCACCCCTGAAGTTCCGATGGTTGCCGAGACCGAACCCGGCTGCAGAATCCCCATGCCCACCGCACCCGCGCCCTGGTCGCCCGCGCCGGCCACCACCGGCGTCCCCGCAGCCAGTCCTGTCAGTCCCGCCGCGCTCTCACTGATGCGGGCGCAAACCTCCGGCGACTCATAGACCTCCGGCAGCCAGCTTTCCTTGATCCCCGCCGCATCGGCCACTTCTTTTGACCACCGCCGGTGCGTCACGTCCAGCAGCAGCGTCCCCGATGCCTCCTGCACATCGATAGCAAATTCGCCCGTCAGCCTGTAGCGCACATAATCCTTTGGGCACATGATGTGCCGAATCTTCGCAAAAATCTCCGGCTCGTGTTCCTTCACCCACAGAATCTTGGTCACGGTAAAGTTAGGCAGCGCCGGATTGCAGGTCAGCTCGATCAGCCGCTCGTAGCCGATCTTCTCCGTCAACCAGTCGCACTGCGGCTGCGTCCGCGTGTCGCACCAGATCAGCGCCGGCCGCAGAACTTGTCCTGCCTCGTCCAGCATCACCGCCCCGTGCATCTGCCCGGTCAACCCGATGGCCGCAATCGGCTGCCGCGGTTCAGGTGCGCTCTTGAGCGCCCCACGAATCGCCTCCTGCGCCGCACGCCACCAATCCTCCGGATCCTGCTCCGCCCATCCCGGGTGCTCGGTCCTGAACGCAGCATGTTCGCTCGATGCCCCAGCAATCAGTTTCCCGTCGCCGTCCACCACCGCCGCCCGCGTTCCACCCGTTCCCACGTCCATTCCCAGAAACCACATACCGGTTTGCCCTCATGTTTAAATCGCTTTTTCCAGCGCACGCAAGAATATCATTCCAAGCCATTGCGAAGACAGGGAACCAGCGCGGGTCAATTTGAATCGGATTGAACAAACGAAGAGACTACTGCGGCAGCACTTCAATCCCGGAAACAGTCGCATACCCCTGCACCGGAACGAAACTCAGCAGCAACTTCCCCTGCGCATTCGGCTCGAGGCCGGGAGCCTTGCGAATCACCACGTCGGTCCGGCGCGCCTCAAAGGCTAGGTTGAAGTTATTCAGCAGCGTACTTCCATTTGAGAACACATTAAAAATATGAGCGACTGGAACCTTGTCACCGTCGGGAGATGAAGACTGATCCCACTCTCCGTGCCGCGCCGCAAAATAAAGCGTGACGGTATACTTCCCTGGCGAAACCGGAATCGCATATGTGAAATTTCCCCAGCGCTCAGTTTCGTAAAGCTCAGGATCGTCGGTTCCGTTTACCGGCGCCGCATAAGCCGCCATCTGCCCGCCTTCAAAGTAATTATCCGGACTCCACCAATGGCTGTCGTTGGAGTAATAAGGCATTTGCCGAGGCAGTACGCGCACCGGGCGCATGTGCCCTTTGAATCCGGGCAGAATTTCGATCGCTGAAAGCAGCGCCTGCTTCCCGTCTTCGCCGGCAAACTCCAGATGCAGCAGTCCGTCCGCCGCCGGCGAAATATCGGTGAATACCTTCACGTCCGCAGTGCGATTCGCTCCCGCATCGGCCACAATATCGAATCGGTTCAACAGCGTTTTACCGTTGGCGTGCACGCTCAGAATGCGGCTGCCTTCTCCGCCCGCCTCCGCGGCATCTGGTCCATAGACCGTCTCCGCAAAATGCAGGTGCAATTCATAAAGGCCATTCTTAAGCGGAATCGCATAGCTGAAGTTTCCCTGCCGGCTAGTGCGGTAGAAATCAGGATTCTGCGTCCGCCAGATTTGCACAACGGTGTTTTTCACAGCCGTGCCCCCCGCAAACCATGCATCGGCATTCCACAGCTTGCCCGCATGATCCACAAAGCTGCGGCTTGAGCCGGCCAGAATGCGGATCTCCTCGCCCGTCGGCGGCCCCACTTGCGATTCTGCCGTTTGTGCGGCAGGTTGATTTGCCGCAGCCGGCGCAGCCCTTTTCTCGAGATAAAGCAAAACAAGACTGGGAATCAGCAGCATGAGCGCGATTACCGCAACCATCCACCGGGTCCGGCTACTGGGCCGGCGACCCCAGCGCTCGGCCAGCGTTTGAGCGGCACTTCCAATTCCAGTCGAGCCAGCGCCAGGCGCGACCTGCTCCGCCGCCTCACTCTCCTCCGCCACCGGAGTCACGGATTCAAAATCGGGAACATATTGCCCTAGCGGGATCACAATCCTCAGCCGGTGTGAAGCTCCCTCTTCCGCGTAATACTCGGCCAGCCGCTTGCGCAGCCGGTTGGCCTCCACGCGCACAATCGAATCGGAATCCTGGTCGAAAGAAGGTCCGCGGTGGAAAACTTCCACTCCCACGGAATATTCCTTTATCTGGTGAGCCTCCCCGGCAAAGAGCTTTTCGCACAAATAAGAGAGCAAATTAGCCAATGTGGGCGCGCGCGTAAAGTACTTCGACTGAAGCACCGCCTCCAATTCCGCGCGCTGTGCGTCGAGACCGGCCGATATTTGGCTTTCTGCCGCCATCGCTTCCATCCCCGCCCATCCTCGGACTGATTGTAATGTAGTCCTCCTTTCAAATTTGCATAGCCGTTAACGGTGTAGGAGCGACGGAAAATTGGTCGTGTAACGGCATGTAACCCCTGCGCCTGCAGCGCTCTGGACCGTTTCGGGCAGTTTCCCAATCGGTCTAAGTGCCAGCAGCAATGGCAGTTCCGCCCGTCGCAACCCATATTTAACCCCCCGCGCAACCTGCAGGTAGCAGGTGTAGCATTGTGGCCTCCCGCAGCCCGATTTCTAATGGGTATCGATGCGGGGAATCTCCTGGAGAAGTCGTTAGCCCGAAGGGCCGCTTCGATCCGGATGCCCGTAAGCAGCAGAGGTGACTCATGGGAAAACTCGCAATTGTGCTCGTTGCCGCAAGCCTGGTGGTTTCCGCAGCATCCAACGCAAGTCCGGACCCTTTTCAAGCCGCGGCCGCCACTGACAATATGGAGGGCGCCAAAATGGCTGAAGAAAGCGGAGACCTGGCGCGCATCCATAAGCAATATGGGCTGGCAATTTCCTCCTACCAGGCAGCCCTGCGCCTCAACCGCCACAACGCTGTGCTCTATGACAAAATCGGCGTCGCCCATCTTCTCGAGGGCCAGAAGGGAACTGCGCGCAAATACTTTCTTCAGGCCATCCGATACAACCCCACCTACGTCGCGGCTATCAACAATCTGGGCGTCGTAGCCTTGCTCGACAAGAAATACAAGACTTCCATCAATTATTTCAAGCAGGCACTCGCCCTTGAAGAGTCCAACGCCCCCATCCACGTCAATCTTGCCGAGGCCTGGGTAGGGCTGGAGCAAATTGATCGCGCCATGACCGAGTACACTCGCGCCCTCGAACTGGACGCCGATGTGCTCAACAGCAGTACCGAGGGACTTCTGGCCCAGCTCAGCACTCCGGAGCAGTACGCTCGCGTCTCCTACATCATTGCAAAGATGTATATGAAGCGCGGCAACCTCGACGGCGCCTTGGAGTATTTGCGCCGGGCTAAAGAAGAGAATTACTCCGAAATCAACAAGGTCTACACCGATCCTGACTTCACCGCTCTATGGAATGACCCCCGCCTGGCAAAAATCGTCAAGAGATAGCCAATGATGTCTCCAGATAGGGGAGTGGCGCAGGTCTCCGGACCGGCTGTAGTGCGGGCGTTAACGCCCGCATTCGTATCCATCGCCGCCTAACCTCATCTCATCATGCGGGACAAAGCCCCGGACTGTGATCAATGGCACAGGCTTTCGCCCCCTCCTGGCCGACAATAGATCTGTTAGGCCAGCCCGTCTTTTCCACCCGGCCGGCCAGGAGAAAATACCCATGAGCGACCTCGCCCAACTGGCTGAAGCCGTGGCCCTTGACCCGCTGGTCGGCCACCCCGCCGACTATCACGTCTTTCACAAGTTCATCCAGCGCTGCAAAGACCTTCCCGCCCTCTCAACCGCCGTCGTATGGCCCCTCTCTGAGGTAGCCCTGAAGGGAACCGTCGAAGCCGCGGTTGAGGGCCTCATCGAGCCCACACTCATCGGCGACGAAGCCGCCATGAAGGCGCTGGCCGCCAAAACCGGCCTGGATATAACCCCCTACCCCATCCTCCACGCCGAAACGGAAACTAAAGCCGCCGAGTTGGGCGTGGCCATGTGCCGCTCCGGCAATGCCCTGGCTATGATGAAGGGCAGCCTGCACACCGACGAGCTGATGAAGGTACGCACCCTGCTCATCACCGATGCCGCCATCAACATCACCCCCGAGCTTGAAGACAAAATCCACATCGTCCAGAACGCCATCGATTTGGCACATGCTCTCGGCATCCCAGAGCCCAAGGTTGCGCTGCTCTCGGCCGTTGAAACGGTCAACCCCAAGATCAAGTCCACTCTCGACGCAGCCGCCCTCTGCAAGATGGCCGATCGCGGCCAGATCACCGGCGGAATCCTCGACGGCCCGTTGGCCTTCGATACCGCCGTCAGCGTAAAGGCCGCCAAGATCAAGGGTCTGGTCTCACCGGTCACCGGTCAGGCCGACATTCTGGTGGTTCCCGATCTCGAAAGCGGCAACATGCTGGCCAAGCAACTCGAATATCTAGGCGGAGCGCAACTGGCCGGCATTGTCCTCGGCGCGCGCGTACCCACCATCCTCACCAGCCGCGCCGACTCAGCCGAAACCCGCCTCACCAGTTGCGCAGTGGCTGTGCTCCTGCACTATGCCACCCACCCGCGAGTCAAAGTCTAGAGTGAACCCCGGAGCAACCGAGTCAGCGGAGAAAAAATCCGCTGACTCGCTCCATTTGTCCCTTCCCGCAACACTCTGAGAAACTAAATCCGTGCCCACCCCACTTCCAGCCCTCATCTTCGATCTCGATGGAACCCTCACTGACTCCAAACCCGGCATTGTCGGTTGTCTCCGCAAGGTAATCGAAGCCTACAAGATCAGCGATTCCGGCTCTCTGGACCGTTTCGTCGGCCCTCCCGTCGAGGAGTGGACCGTAGAACTGATGCCGCACGCAACCCATGAAGCCCGCGTCGCACTGGCCCGTGACTACCGCGCCTGTTACGACCGCGAAGGCTGGAAGAACAACTCCGTCTTTCCCGGCGTCCGCGAGATGCTCGCCCTTCTTCACCAGCAGGGATTTCCTCTCTACGTCTGCACCTCAAAGCAGCAGCACTTTGCCTTGCGCATTCTTGAGGCCTTTGAACTGGCCCATCTGTTTCGAGCCATCTACGGCGACAAAGCCGAATTCGCCAACCACGGCAAAGCAGGCCTGCTCGCCAACCTGCTGCGCGACTCCAGCCTCGAGCCGGGTGCGGTCTGGATGATTGGCGACCGGATCTACGATTACCAGGCCGCCCGCGCTAACCAAATCCGTTGCCTGGCCGCCGGATGGGGATACGGCTCGCCCCAGGAGAATGCACAAGCCGACGCCATCGCCGCTACCCCGGCAGATGTGCCCGCCCTCGTCTTACCTTCCTCCCAAATTCGCTGAAATAGCGCACGATAGCTCTCTCAAACGAAAAGGGGATGGACTTTACCCGCGTTCGGAGTAAAATTCTAGGCAATCCACCCGGGTCTTGCCAGATTCTTAAAGGTCGTTTCGCCTTTTTCCGATAAGAATGGGATACCGGTGTTTTGCGAGACTCGCATCTTGAGTAGTTTCGGGCCGGCACCCGTCATTCTGCGTCCGCCCGTTACCGCCCTCAAGGGGAGCCTCTGCCTCGCTTGGCGAGGCACCCCGGCGGGAAAGGTCGAAATGCCCTATCAAGCCAAAGCCAATCTAACGGCCTTGATCGAAAGCACAGATGACCTCATCTGGTCGGTGGACCTCGACTATCGCCTGATCACATTCAATCAAGCTCTCCAACGGGCGTTTGAAGTTGGCTATGGAGTCAAGATAGAGCCAGGGATGACCCCAAGAAATTTTCTTCCTCCGGAAAGAGCAGCGCTCTTCCCTCCGCTGTATCTGCGCGCGCTGTCGGAAGGTCCTTTTCGAACCGAATACATTCTCAGTGATGGTCGGACCGTGGAGCTGGCCTTCAACCCCATCGTGACCGATGGGGTAAACACCGGCATCTCCGTCTTTGGCAAGGACATTACGGAACGAAAGAACGCGGAGAGCGCTCTCAGGCAGGCCGAAGAAAAATATCGTGCCATTTTCGACGGTGCTCTTGAAGGCATCTTTCGGACGTCTCTCGAAAGCAAACCCCTGGCCGCTAACCCGGCAATCGCCAGAATTCTGGGGTACGGCTCCCCGCAGGAGCTCCTGTCTTCAGTCAAATCTATAAGGCGGGAGGTCTGGTTAGATCCGGAGGAGCGCGACAGGTATGTGCAATTGGTGAAAGAGCAGGGCGCCGGGCCCGTACTGGGCTACGAGTGCCGCTTCAAGCGCAAGGACGGGTCGGTTGTCTGGGTCTCTCTCAACAGCCGGATCGTCTGCGCGCCCGATGGAAAGCCGCTCTACAACGAAGGCTTCCTCGTCGACATCACCCAGCGAAAGCAAGCAGAGGAATCGCTGCGCGAGAGCGGGGATTTTCTTAAGGAAGCACAGAAGTTTGGCAACCTCGGCTACTACGTTCTCGACATTTTCTCGGGTGTGTGGACGGCTTCCGAAGCAATGGATTACATCTTCGGAATCGAAAAGAATTATCCCCATACTCTGGAGGGCTGGACGGCCCTCATCCACCCCGATGAACGCGCCATAATGACGGATTATTTCATCAATGAAGTCGTCGGCCGGCGCAAGGACTTCGATAAGGAATATCGCATCGTTCGCGCATCAGACCATGCCGAACGCTGGGTGCACGGTACCGGCAGGCTCGAATTCGATCCCCAGGGCCAGCCCTTGGAGATGCATGGCATCATCAAGGACATTACAGATCGCAAGCTCGCGGAGATGCAACTCCGCGATAGTGAAGCGAGTTACCGTTCCACCTTCGAGCAAGCCGCCGTCGGCATCGTTCATGCCACATTCGCAGGCTTGATTCTCCATTACAACGCACGCTTTGCCGCTATCCTTGGTTACACCGCCGGGGAGCTTTACGGAATCAATGTTCAGCAGATCACGGCGCCAGAGGATCGCGCCGTAAGCCTCGAGACCATGCAGCGAATCCTGAGCTGCGCTACTGACAAGGAGAGCCTGGAAAAGCGCTATCTTCGCAAGGACGGCAGCATGTTGTGGGTAAAGATAACGCTTTCCCTTCAACGTGACGCCGAGGGCCGCGCTCTTCGATTCATCGCCGTAGTCGAGGACATCAACGACCGTAAGATCGCCGAGCAGCGCCTGGCCAATGCGATGGAGGCGCTGCGGTTGAGTGAAACCCACTACCGCACCGTCTTCCAGACCACCCCCGATGCCATCATCATTGCCCGTGTGGCCGATGGCACCATCATCGACGCCAATCAGGCTTTCCTCGATTCGTCCCGCTTCAAGCGCAGAGAAGTCATCGGGCGCACCTCGCTGGATCTCGGCATATGGGTCGATCCCTCTGACAGGCAAACGCTGCACGATGCCTTGGCCCGTACCGGCGAGTGCCGCGATTTGAATGTCCGCTCCAGAAGAAAGGACGGGGAAATATTCTGGATGCGCTTGTCTGCCTCCCTGATTGAGATCGGAGGCGCCCAATGCACCATTACCTTCGCCAAGGATATAACTGAAGCCAAGATCGCCGAGGAGCGCCTTGCCGAAGCTGCGGACGCACTCAGGAAAAGCGAAGCTCACTACCGCACCGTCTTCCAGACCAGCGTTGATGGGATCGCAGTGAGCCAGATGAGCGATGGAAAATACGTCGATGCCAACGAGGCGTTTCTCCGTTTGATGGGGTACGAGCGCGATGAAGTCATCGGCCACACTTCGCTTGAACTAAATCTCTGGGTCGATCCGGAAGTTCGACAAAAGATGGTTGCCGCACTGCATGAACATTCAACCTTCCGCGGCATGCAGACCCGTTATGTAAGGAAGAATGGGGAGATCATCTGGATTGTGGTATCGGCAACGGTGATCGAGATTGAAGGCGTTCCCTGCATTCTCAGTGTCATTCAGGATATCTCCGCCACTAAGGCTGCTGAGCAGCGCCTGGCTGAAGCTGCCAATGCGCTGCAGGCCAGCGAACAACGCTACCGCACCGTCTTCCTCATGAATAGCGATGCCGTCGATATCTGCCACCTTGAAGACGGCCGGTTCATCGACGTCAACGACGCATTCGTCACCTGCACCGGCTTCAAGCGCGATGAAGCTATTGGCCGCACAGCCCTGGAACTTGGCATCTGGGCCAATCCCGGCGACCGCAATCAACTGCTCGAAATCATTCGCAGGGATGGTTCGTGCCGGAACCTGGAGGCTCAGTATCTTACCAAGGATGGATCCTTGCGCTGGGGTTTGCTTTCGGTGTCTGCAGTTGAGCTGGACGGGGTCCCTTGCATCCTCTCCGTCACCCGCGATATCACTGAAGCAAAAGCCACCGAGGAACGGCTGACCATCGCTGCTGAAGCCCTGCGCTCAAGCGAAGAACGATACCGGAAGGTATTCGAATCCTGTTTCGAGGGCATCATCATTACCAGGACTGACAATGGGGCGTGCATCGATGTGAATCAGAGGTTCCTCGATTCCATGGGATTCGAACGCCAGGAGGTTATTGGCCACACCCCCGCCGAACTGAAATTCTGGATGGATGAAAGCGATAGAGAAAATCTGCTTCAGATCCTTCGCCGTGACTCAATGTTCAAGAATTATGAGGCCAGATTCCGCAGGAAAAATGGACAGACACTCTGGGCTCAACTGGAGGCATCGATCATTGCGATTGACGGCGTTGCCTGCCTGTTCATTGCCGCACGCGATATCTCCGACGCCAAGGCCGCTGAAGAGCGCCTGGCCGCCGCAACTGAAGCGCTGCGGGCCAGCGAAGAGCGTTACCGCGCCACATTCCAGTTGAGTATCGATGCCATCAATATCAACCGTTTAAGCGATGGCGTATTTGTGGATGTCAATGAGGCGTTTCTTCACTTCGTGGGCTTCGAGCGCGAAGAGGTGATTGGCCGCACCTCGCAGGATCTAAATTTCTGGGTTGACCCCGGAGTCCGGCAGCAAATGGTCGAGACTCTGAGCCGCGGCGAAAGCTGCCGCGATTTGGAAGCCCGGTTCAGAAGAAAGAACGGGGAGATCGTCTGGGGACAAGCGTCGGAGTCGATCCTTGAGATTGACGGAGTTTCATGCATTCTCTCTGTCACCAGAAATATCTCCGCCGCCAAGGCCGCCGAAGAGCAGATCAGGGATCTCGCTTTTTATGACCCCCTGACGCATCTGCCCAACCGCCGCCTGCTCATGGAGCGGCTGCGCCAGTCCCTGGTCGCAAGCTCTCGCACCAACCGCAAGCGGGCTCTCCTCTTTGTCGACCTCGATAATTTCAAGACCCTCAACGATACCCTTGGCCATAAGACCGGCGACCTCTTGCTGCAGGAGGTTGGCGTGCGTCTTGCCGCCTGCATCCGTGAGTCCGACACCGTGGCGCGATTGGGCGGGGACGAGTTTGTCGTCATGCTTGAGGACCTCAGCGACATTCCCGAAGAAGCGGCGTCCCAGGCCGAACTGGTCGGCGAAAAAATACTGGCTGCTATTGATCAACCATTCTGGCTCTCCAGCCGCGAGTGCCTCAGCACCTGCAGCATCGGCATCACCGTCTTTGGAGATAAGCGCGAAAACACCGACGAGGTTTTGCAGCAGGCCGATATTGCCATGTACCAGGCCAAGACCGCCGGCCGCAATACCATGCGCTTTTTCGCCCCTGCCCTGCAGGCTGCCGTCAACGCCCGCGCAGCACTCGAAGAAGATATTCGCCAGGCCATCAAGTTCAGCCAGTTCGAACTCTACTATCAGCCGCAATTTGATAGCATCGGGCTAGTGGGCGCTGAGGCCCTGATCCGCTGGAACCATCCTCGTCGCGGGCTTTTGCTCCCGGGTGAGTTCATTCACCTCTCCGAGGAGACCGGCCTGATCATCCCTCTGGGCGACTGGGTGCTTGAGAATGCCTTCGCCCAGGTTGCAGCCTGGGCCGGGCGGCCGGATACTTCCCGTATATCGCTCGCCATCAATATCAGCGCCCGCCAGTTCCGCCAGACCAGCTTCGTTGACAAGGTTCTGGCGACGATCGACCGAACCGGCGTTAATCCGCAGAACATCAAGCTCGAACTCACCGAAAGCATGCTGGTGGATAACATTGAGGACGTCATCGCCAAAATGACGGTATTAAAGTCTCATGGTTTGAAATTTTCCCTGGATGATTTTGGTACCGGCTACTCCTCGTTGGCCTACCTCAAGCGTTTGCCGCTCGACCAGTTGAAGATAGACAGCTCATTTGTCCGCGACATTCTGGCCGATGTGGGCAGCCGCGCCATCGCTCAATCCGTAATTTCACTGGGCCGTGCGCTGGGCCTTTCAGTGATCGCAGAGTGCGTTGAAACCGAGGAGCAGCGCGCTCTTCTCAGCAGCATCGGCTGCCATGCCTTCCAGGGTTTCCTCTTCAGCCGCGCCATCCCCCTTGAAGCCTTCGAGAGGCAATGGCTAAGCCCCTCAGCCTTCATAGTCCCCGTAGCCGGATAAAAGCAGGGACTGGGACTAGGGAAGAGGGAATGGGATCATCCGACAGTCCCGAATGAAAAAATTAATCTACTTTCTGAAGCAAATTCCGGCGGACTCGCTGCTTTTCTATTCCCTATTCCCTGTTTTTATCAATCCATCGAAACGCTCAACTGGTGCCTTACGTCAGCGCCACGAATCCAGAAAATCACATCGGTCGCAATATTCGAAGCGTGGTCCGCAATCCGCTCCAGGTTGCGCGATACCAGAATGCCGATCAGCGCCTGCTGTGTGTACTCCGGTTTTTCCTGGATAAGCTGCAGCAGGTCATGGTGAGCGCGCCGGTTCATGCGATCGATCTCGTCGTCCATCTCCCGCACCGCTTCGGCCAGTCTCGCGTCGCCTTCCAGCAGCGCCTGCACAGCCGAGCGAATCATGCGCCCTGCAAACTCTCCCATGGCCGCAAAATCAACCGGCAGATCCACCTCTTCGGTCTTCAGCACGTCCTTGGTCCGCCGCACAACGCCCATTGCCTGATCGCCGACCCGCTCCAGGTCGCCGTTGATCTTGATCACCGCCAGGATGAAACGCAGATCGATGGCCATTGGCTGTTCTTTGGCCAGCAGTTCATACGCCATCTCGTCCAGCTCCCGCTGCGCGGTGTTGATGGCTGCCTCATTCCGCTTTACATATTGGCAAAGTCCCTTGTCCCGCTGCAGGTAGGCGTCTACCGCGGACTCCACCGACTGCTGCGCCAGCGCAGCCATGGCAAGGAGCTGGTCCTTGAGTTCGGCGAGTTGTTGTTGAAAATGGATTCGCGGCACGCGATTTCCCCCAATACTCCATTGTGCACCAAGCTATGTGAATGGATGACTAAAATCGGTGTACGCACCAGAACTATCACACCATTGGTGCAAATTCCCCGTGTGAATCCAGTTTATATACGATGCGCCCCATGCGCGAAAGACGCTCCCGGCGACATAATTACCGCTCTAAATCCTCGAACCCTTTCGCACCTTCAACAGCCACAGCCAGCTATAGAGGTCGCGCAGATCCACCAGTCCGTCGTGAACCGTCAGCGCTTCCTTGATTGCTGCAAAAAATGTCCGCATCCGTGACGGCTGAGGATAGGCGAGTGGATCGCGCCGGTTGCGCAGGGCATCAAGTGCCTGCACCAGGTTCAGACTGATGGTTGTCGCCCGTGGATAGACCCGCAGAAGAGGCAGCGGCTCCGGTCCGTGAAGATTGAAGGCTTCCAGCAGCAGCCCGGGTTCGTCGTAGCCCAACTGCATCGCCTTGGCCGTCGTTCCGCCCAGCCGACAGTTGATCTCTAAAAAATACAAGCGATCATCCGCATCGGAGCCGAGCAGTTCGAAGTGGAAAGGCCCGGTAAGTCCTGCCGCCTCCACAAACCGCCGCGCCGATTTTTCCATGCCGGAAGACAAATGAACGGGCGCCATTGAAGTAGTAAAACCGCGGTACTTGCGATAGGCCTTGAAGAGCCGAAGAGCGAGCATCTCGCCTGATTCCGACCGCATGCCGTGAAGCACGTAATTCGGACCCAGGCGAAATGGCTGCGCAATCGGTGCGCGGCTCCATTGGGTCTGGGCACACAGTCGGTCCAGATCCTCGCGAGTATTCATCACCAACGCCTTGAAGACCGGCCGTGCAGAGTCGTTCAGGCTGGGGCGGACGACCACCGGAAAGGCCACGTTGGGAATGGCGGCGATCGCCTCAGCCGACGCGAGCGTCCAGGTGGGCAGCAGGTCGAAGCCGCACTCGCGTGCCAGCTCAATCTGGTGAGCTTTGTCCAGCAGCGGTTCTAGGATCTCCGGTTGCGGAATCATCAGCCTGCAGGCAGGTTCAAATCGAGCGCGATTCTTACCCAGCCAGGTCAATGAGAAATCGTCCGTAGTCAGCAGCGCATCCGCGTGCACTCTATTCACAAAGTGGTGAATCGTCTCGAGGCCGGCCGGGGTTCCCACTGCGGACCAGTTCAGCGTGATGCCGTCTGGCTCAACCGCATTCGAGCGTCGCACAAATCCTCGTGGATTGCTCACCAGGTCGATGACGTAAACGCGAATGCTGGCGCTTGAAACGCGTCGCGCAAAGGCCAGCAGGTAGGTAGAGAAGCCCAGCAAAACAAGCGAATGCAAACTTCGCGCCTCAACGAACGCCGGGAGCGCTGGGCTTTGAACCTCAGTTTCCATCAAATCGCGCTCGACGGTCATTTATTTTCTGTACTGTCCTCTCCAGGATGGAAGGATCTGCACATCGTCGAAATTAATCTCGCGCTCGCGGCGATTTCTGAAGCGCCTCGGTTGAGAGTTCTCTTCCTCTTCAACCACAGATTTGGGAGGAAGAAATTCCGGCGCAGCGGTTACCGGTCCCGAAGTTTTGCCTGCGCCTTTTCCGCTTTGGATTGCCAGTTCCAGCGTCGTCGCGATGTTCCCCGCATAGGCTGCGCGCCCAATCGCTGGATCGGCGGCCCGCGCAACTTCGGCTTCTTTCGCCACCGCCTCTGCCGCCTGCTGCCGCTCCTTCACTCCCATGATCGAGAGCAGGCTCCTCAGCCCGCTCAGCCGCGTTGCCAAACCGGTCGAATTCTCTTCCAGTTCAGCTTCGCGAGTCTCTTCCGGAACTGTTACGGGCTTATACGCTGCGGACGAATCAGCCGCTATTGCCGCAAGAACCCTGGGCTTCCAATCCGCCGAAGAATCCGGCGCGGCCACGGGGACTCGTGGCAACCGTTCCCAGGACTGAACCGCCGTAGGCTTCAGTCGGTGATTCGCCGCCACGCCAGCCGGCCGCAGTTCGTCCACAACCTCTTGCGCCCCGCGAACTGCCGCCCGTTCCGGGTTTGCGGCGGGGCGGCTCTCATCGGACTGCGGGTACAGGTCCGCAAGCCACCAGGGCAAGTTGGAATTTTGAGTTGTCATATGCTGAGTTGCTTCCTGCGCATGCGGCCATTGTTCGCGCCGCGGTTTCTGAGTCGATAATTTTGTCAGGTCAGGAATGGGCGGCGGAGGAGGAGGTGCAACGGCCTGCGCGACGGCAGCCGGCGCTGCGAGCGGAGCGGCCGCCTGTCGGGTAGCCAAAGGCGCCAGTCGTGCTACGGATGCATGCTCAGGAACTAACGGCGCATACTGCTGCAGTGGGGCCACCTGCGGATTAGCCGGAGGCTTGAGTCGTGCTGCAGGTACGGGCACAGGCTCCGCTACCACAGCCGCATTTTCCGGCAGCGCCGCCGCTTCCCTCGAGTAAATATTCTCTTTAGCCTCTGTTTCCTCCGCTACAGGACGATTTCTCGGCGCCCGTCTGGCCATCGAACCGCTCTGACTATCCAGATGCTCCTCGATTGCTTTCACGGAAAGACGAAATGCCGGGTCGGCCTTTTCCAGTCCCACGCGGTTCAACACAAATCCCACTGCTGCCACATCCAGCTTCTGCAAAGTGGAGGCCACATCGCGAAGTTGCGCACGCGTGGTCACTCCGGACTGAACCACGACGACGGCGCAATCCACAAAGCGCGCCAGGTACTCGGTCTCCGCGGAAAGTACCAGTGGCGCGGTATCGGTCAGCACCAGGCCCTCTCCGTGCGTCTTGCTCTCATCGGCCATTTGTTTGAGCAGCGCACTCTGGCGGCTGCCGCGCTGCTGCGTAACCAGCGCTTGCGTGCCGGGCAGTTCGTTCGCGCTATCCTGAGCAACGCTGGCCGCAGTTCCTGTTGCGTCCACAAGCATCGTCGGCCTGCCCATGGCCTCCAGAAGATCACGTACCTTGCCAATCAGAGTTGAAACGCCGGTTCCTGGCCCGGTTCCAGTAAAGATGTAGCTCTTCAGGTTGCCCTGCTTGCGCGCATGCTCAATCGACGCTGCCAGCCGCAGCGCATGTTCCTCTGAAACTCCCACTGGAACCTCGTAGAAGTTTGGCAGTTGCGCCATTGGCGCATAGCCCAGAACCCGCTCCACATCGGAGGCGATATAAACCCTGGGGTCCATCTTGTGAGCAACCACCGCGGCCAGTAACCCTAAAAACAATCCTGCGAAAGCCAGCAGCGCTGTAATGCGCAATTTGCCCATCACTGCGGGATTCGTCGGCGGCGTCGCCGGTGCGCTCAGGAACGCTGATCCCGGCGCGCTTTCCTCCAGCGTCAGGTTGCGCCACTCCTCGTCCACCGTCGTAAAGCGGTTCTGCAAACGATTGATGTCGATAGCAAGATCGCTGGCCCGTTGCATCTTTGAAGTCGCGTCCCCCGCAGCCACGGTCAGTTGCGCCAGTTGCGAATTTAACCGCGCTTCCACGCCTGCGGTCCGCTCCAAATCGGAACGCAGTTTTACCTGAATACGCTCGGCTGCCTTCGAGCGCAAATCTGTCATCATCCCGTCGAGACTGCTATTGATCTGCGTCAGCTCCGCCGCGTCCTGCTTGTACTGCGGATGACTCGGCGTCAAGTTGGCCATCTGCGAAATCAACGCGGCTCGCCGCTGATTCAGCGAGGTCTTCATGCTCTGCAAGCCGGAGTCGCTAGCCACAATTTCGTCAGCCGTCGCATCCAGCGCCGAAGAAGTCCCGTGGTTGGCGTCCATTGAAGTCAAGTGCGCCGCGGCTTCGTCGTGTGCGGTGCGCGCCGTCACCAGCTCCCCGCGAATCCTGCCAATATCTTCGTCGTACACATCCGGGGCAGCTACGATTGAAGCCACGCCCAGTTGCATGTTCAGAGTCTTCTGCTCGGTGCGGTCGTCGTCCAGCGCCGTCTGCACCCGCGCCCGCTCCTCGGCCAATATGGCCAGCCGCTGCATATCGCCGGCCTTCTGCTCATGTGAAGCGCTCTCAATAAAACTCGCTGCGACGGCATTGGCCGCATCGGCGGCCGCCTGCCCATCGTTGGCGTGGGCGCCAATTGTGAATTGATAGCTGGTTGCCTGGCGCGTTACCTTGATCGCCGACTTCAGCCGATCCGCCGCGGCCTGGTCGCTCTCTCCGTTTTTGAGCCAACTGCTGGACTGCAGCTTGTGCACCGCCCCAGCAAGCACGTCCGCACGCGTCACGTTCTGCATCTGCTGCGTGATGTACGACTCGTAAGTATTCGAGTCGTAAGGCCAGCGCTGCGAGTAAGGCCAGCTCGGTCCCTGCGGCATCACCCTGGGCGGCGACGGCTGAATATAAACAATGCTTTCGGCCTGGTAAACCTGCCCCACATAAAACCAGTAGGCCACCCCCAGCACTGCTCCGGCAATCGCAAATCCCAGCGCAAGTTTGCGATGCAATTGCAGGCTGCGTACGAGATCAAGGCGAAAGACCGCCTGAGAACCGTTCCCCACCGGCACAGCGCGGCCAGCGTTCTTCGTCGCAGTCCCCCCATCGCCGGCCAGCAGCCGGTCCGGGGGTTCGGGTTGCAAGTGCATCGGCGTCATCAGTAAGCCACCACCATCGCCATTGTCGCCACTGAGGTCATCGGGTTAATCCGCTCAAGAAAATAAGTGGCGCGATAGAAACCACTCTGCGGAACAAAAATGATCTCGCCCGGTTTCAGCGTAATCTCCAGCGTTGTCGTTGGGTTCAGCACATCGTTGAATGAGATCACGCGCGAAGTGCTCTTGGCCGGATCCACAATCTGGATGTGCGGCTTGTTCCCGGCCTTTCCCGTAAATCCGCCCGCCTCAGCCAGTACGCTGGCCAGCGTGGAATTATTCGTCAGCGGAACAGCGCCCGGATGCTGCACTTCGCCCAGAATCGAAATAAAGCGCTCGGCCCCATTGGGCACATAGATCACGTCATCGCGGCGCAGGCGCAAATCGGCCAGCGCGTTCCCTGACTCGATCAGCGACTTCAGCTCCACCCACACCACCTGGTCGCGTCCGCGATAAATAGCGCAACGCTCGGGAATCTGTGCGGGCTTGGCGGGCGTTGTTGTGGTTCCGTTATTTGTCCCGGTCTCGAGGCCCCCGCGGCTCAGCGCTTCCAGCAAAGTCGGCGTGCCGTCAAACGTAATCATGCCCGGATGCGAAACGGCGCCCAGCAGCAGAACCCGGTTGGCCGTGTATTTAGTAACAGACACCTCGGCCGACAGGTTGGAGTAATAACTTGAAAGAGCAGCTTCAATGGCCCGCGCAGCCTCGCCGCGCGTCTGCCCTGATAGCACCAGGTCCCCCGCCAGCGGCAGGGTAATGCGCCCATCAGGGCCGATCACTAGCCTGGTCGCCAAATCCGGCCGCCCCACAAAGTCCACGGCAATCTCGTCGCCCTTGCCCAGCCTGTATTCTTCGTCGGCGGCCGGCTCAAAGTTGCGCAGCACCTCCAGCGGATTAGGCTTTAATTGCGGGTCGGGCGGTTCCTTGCCGTTCTGCTGTCCCGGCGATTGCAAATCCTGCACTTGGCCTGCCGGCTGCCCCTGAGTTTGCAAATTCAGTGCCTGGGCTGGGTTCTGTTTCGGAGCTTCCACAGCTTGTGAGAAAAGCATTCCGGGGACACAGCTTCCCGCCAGCAGCAGAAAGGCGAAATTGGCCCCGATTCGATGCTTCATGCCGTTGCCCCCTGGCTACGGAAACCGCCCAGAACCTGGCGTAGCAGTTTGATTCCCTTTTGTTTTTCCTCTTCCGTCAAAATCCAGTAGTGCAATGTTGCCGTAACCGCAGCCGCATAAACCATGCCCACCGCCGCAATCACTCCCGCACCCTGCCAGCGGTTCGTCTGCGCCACT
The DNA here is from genome assembly GCA_049515455.1 of Occallatibacter sp. GTDB lineage: Bacteria > Acidobacteriota > Terriglobia > Terriglobales > Acidobacteriaceae > Telmatobacter. The sequence continues at coordinate 72,114 of JBEKUB010000014.1, read as the reverse complement.
AGCCGCGCAACGGGCCACGCCAGCAAGCCGGCGGCAATATACGGCCCCAATCCCGGCAAGATCACCACCCGCAGAAAACGCTCCAGCGGCAAATCAAGTACAAAAAGGACCCTGCCCATCAATACACAGGCTGATCCGGCCGTAGCTGTCGCTACCGCGATGCCAATGCCTAGCGGCGTCCAGCTCCCAATGATCCACCGAGACAGAGGAAGAGTGATTCCAAGCAACAGTAAATTAGGAACAGAGTAATTGAACTCTTCATACACTCTTCCCATCCCGCGAAATATCGAAGTTCCCGGCCCTGTCAGCATATGGAACTGCATCGCCAAACTGAATACCACGAATAGGGGGATGAGCGACTCCCTCATAGGTAACCTCGGACCTAACCAAACGTGCATTACCGGTGATGCCCAAAGGGCCATAGCCGCCGCAAAAGTGGCCGTGCACAGGTTGGAGTACCGGGCCCCGTTCAAATAAAGCCCCTGCAGATTTCCCAACCAGTCCTTGCGACCTGAAGCAGCGTCCACGTGCGAAGCCGCCGGCAGCAGCGTGGCAAAAAACGCCGTCGGAATCGACGAAAGCGCGGTCGGCCATTTCTTGGCCACATCCAGCAGCCCGGCGGCTGAAACTCCAATGAATTCGATCGCAACCAGCCGCTCCACCGAGTTCAAAAACGTCGAGAGCATGCTCTGGAACTGCACCAGCCCACCGAAATGTACTACGTATTTCAGTGACTTACGGCTCACCAGCCGCGGCGAAAGCCGGAGCCACTTCAGTTTTCTGAAGGCCCACCAGATGGTCAATCCGTCATTGATCACCGTTCGCGCCAGGTAAGCCTCAGCCAGCCCGCGTACTCCCCGACCGGCGCACACCAGCCACACGATCAGTGCGCACTCCACCACAATGCTCACCGTCTCAAAAACCTGGGTGGAGGCAATCTGGTGGGTTCCGTAAAGCGTGCAGGCAAATGCGCTCAACGCAATGCTCGACAGAAAGACTCCCAACACAATCAGCACTGCTTCCTTGCCGTCGGAGGCGTGCGCCGGGGGTAGTTGCAGGTACGGAGCAATCCATCTCCAGCCCAGCCAAAATATCAGAAAGATCGCCCCGCACAACGGAATGGTGACCGCGAGGCCGGTCGAGAGCAGGGAATTGGCCTTGTCATACGCCCGGCGCGCGTTGAACTCGGCGACATATTTTATATAGACATTGGAGATTCCCAGCGTGGTCAGGCCCACGTAAAGCACCAGGATAAAAATCGTGGTCCAGATGCCGTAGGCCTCCAGCCCAATCCGTGCCAGAAGGAAGGGAACCAGGCAAACTCCCCTGGCCATGTTCACGATGCGCGCTGCAATGGTCGCCACCACGTTGCGCCCAAACTGGCGATTGACCTCGTGCAGCGGCTCTTCACCGGCGGCTGCTTTCTCCACGCCGGTTTCGTATTCCTGCGCCCAATTGACTTCAATTTCCTGCGAATCGGGGATTTCGGTGGGACCACTCATGGCTGCGGCGCCTCCCGCTTGGTCCGTGCCCACTCAGCGCGGCTGCGGGACTGCAACAGCACGATCGGCGTAATGGCCACCTTCCAAACCAGGTACAGCGGTGCAGCCGCCAGCGAAGCCAGATCTCGCATTGGTTGCGGGCCCAGCAGTGCAGCCTCCAGCACATAAACCAACGCAATTCCCGCGCACACTCCGGCAAAGACGTGCAGCCAGTGCAGCGGCAGCATAGCGGTAAGCAGCAAAGTGAGAATGCCGCGCGAAAGCGGGAGACTCCAAACGTCGGCCAGCGTCTCCATGGCGCGCCACCTTCCCGTCAGCGCCGCCCTCATCAACTGCCCCGTGGCGCGGCTGCCCACCCTCAACCGTCCGCCTTCCCAGCGTCCTTCCTGCGTCGCCTGCGCCCGTCCTGTTGCGGCCATATGCGCGTGGACAAATGCATCCCCGACCCAATAAACCCGCACCCCTTCGCAGGCCAGTTTGGTGTGGTATTCCACGTCCTCCGCAATGCTGTTGGCGCTGAACGGTACGTGCGCCAGCGTTCTTGCCGTCAGTGCGAAGCCGTTTCCAAACAATCCCGTTGAAAAACCCAGTCCCGCGCGTCCTCGCGCCCTCAGCACGTTCATGCCGCGAAACGCCAGTGCCCGCAATCGCGCCATCGGCCGCCCCCATCCATCGGCCGGCAATTCCAGCTCATAACGGCACTGCGTAACTTCAGCGCCCTCTTCCAACTTCGCCCGCGTAGCCCGAATCAAATTCGAGCTCACCACTGAATCGGCATCAATCACCAGAACCGCATTGGCCCCCGCCTCCAGAGCCGCCGCAAATCCATGCCGCAGCGCCGCTCCCTTGCCGCGGAGCTTCGGGTTCTTCAGCTCCACAACCACGGCTCCGGCCTTCGCCGCCACCTCCTCCGTCGCATCGGAGCAGTTGTGCGCCACCACGTAAATCTGCGTCGCAGCGTCGGCCGCCTTCAGCGACCCCACTGTCCGCGCAATCATCATCTCCTCGTCGTGTGCCGGCACCACCACGGCCAGGCGGATCGTCCGCCGCTCCGCCGCATGCGGCTCCCGCGCCCGGAGCAGATTCCCCACGATCGAAAGCCCCAGGTCAAAGAACAGCGGCGTCGCGAAAACCACCATCGCCACTGCCAACGCCAATATTGTCCCTTGCTGCATCAATGACCCCAGATCACTTTCCATTCCCCACTAAGTCAAAACCCGTTGAAACTTGTACGGCGCAAGCGAATCCCCATCTCCGGCTCCCGCCAGAACCGGATTCATTGCCTGCACCCAGCCCGCAATCAGAAAAAACAGCGTCAGCGCCTGCTCGCCCAGAAAGACCGTAAGGATCGTCGTCAGCAGCCCCGTCATAATCGCCAGTTGCGCAAAAACTAGTCCCCGATCTTCGGCCCGCAGCGGTTGCCCCGCCAATCTGAATAGCCGCCCCACCGTCCCCGCCACAATCGCCAGAAAAACCACCAGCCCCGTAAATCCCTGCGTAACCGCCAGCATCAAAAACTGGTTATCGATGGACTTCTGTCCATTCGCCGCCGGGTAGTTGCTGACGCCCCATCCGAAAGCCTTGTGTTCCATCACCAGCGGCAGATAGTTCTTCAGAAGATCGCGCCGGTAGATCGCGTCTCTCTGTTCTTCGTTGCTGGCCTGGGAGATATCTTTTTCCGTGTACTTGCTGCCGTAATTGTAGGCAACCACTGACAGAAGCGCCATCAGCACCGCAAAAACCATTGCCGCCTTGCCCCATGAAAGCACTCTCACCAGCAGCGCAAACATGAGCGCCAGTCCAACCCCCACCCACGGCCCGCGCGATTGCGTCATCAGCAACCCGCCAACCATCGCCGTCAGCGCCAGTCCCCGCCCGGTCACCGGCAATCCCTCCACCAGTCTCCTGCTCCCCCAGCCCGGCGCAAACCTGCGCAGCCACATGCAATAAATCAATCCCATCAGAAAAATCATTCCTGCCAGAATGGCGTGCGCAAAAGGCCCGGCAATGCGTCCGAATCCCCAGCGCATCTGCATCGGCCACTGAGTCGCCACTTCCGCCAACTGGTCCGCGGGGAAGAAATTCCTGAACGCAATCTGCCAGCTACTCCATCCGGTCACAAAGTCGAAGATGCTGATGCAGGTCACAATCGCCAGCAGTACAACCATCCGCTCCACCAGCAGCTTTCTCACCGGTTGATGCCCAATCCTCAGCTGTTCAATCAGCAGTTTGCCCGCCATGTACGGCAGAATGATAGTCGTAATCTCGGCAAATAACTGCAATCCTCCATTGGCCACAACCGTGTTCAGTCCCTCTGAGAGTGAGGCGCTCAATGCAAACAGCACCACCCACAGGTCCATCCAACTCCACCGCCAGCGATGCATCTGGGTCAACAGCATGGCCGCGCCCAGCGGCAAAATCGCCGCGTCGGCAAAAGTCAAAGGAGGAAGATGCGGAAAACGCAGATTGAAATATACAGGAAAAAGAAGAAGCACAGGCAGGTAGACGCTGACCATGGCCTTTTGCGCGGAGGCTCGCGCCAATACCGCCCAGCAGGCCAGCGCCGGGATCAGGATGATCAGATTCATTTTGGCCCCACCCGTGCGAAGGGCTGCTCGAATTTATCCACGAGCACGATTCTGTGCCACCAGCGCGTCTCGCTCTTCATTTATATCCATGCGGGCGGCTGTCATAGTCCCCGGGGCCATCGATCGGCCATAAGCGATGGCAGGCTGCCACTCGTCGAACAGCGGCTGTGCGCACCAGGCATGAAGCAGCAAACGCATCTTGAAATTCAGTCCCGCCAGCGACAGTGAAAGCCCGCTGTCCAGCAGTTGCCTCCGCGCATCCATCAGAATCCCCAGTCCGGCCGCCGTCACCTGCCTCGTGGTCTGCAAGTGCACAACCATCACCTGCCCGCTGGCGATGGTGGCGTTGGTGGCCGCTTGCAGTTCCGGCCCGATTCCCGCCGACAGTTTGCCGTGCACATACACGTGCAGCGCCTGCGGGGTGGTTGCGGTCATCACGTACGTTTTTCCCAGGTAAGGCCGTTGCAGCCACGCCGAGACCAGCGTCATCGGCAGCCGTCTTGCCAATCCAAGAAAATCGCGCAGGTACCTCGGCCCCAGCCGCGACGGCTCCTGCATCAGTCGCATCAGCCATTCCAGGCCGCATCGCTGAATCAATTTGGGAGCGCGCTGCACATCGCCCACCAGAATCTCAAAGCTCCCGCCCACGCCCATCGCCACCGGCACGCCCAAACGCTTGCGATGAATCCAAATCCACTTTTCCTGCTTGGGATTTCCCAGCGCAACCAATAATATATCCGGCTTGGCCGCATGAATCCGGCCCAGAATATCGCTGTGATCCAGCCGTGCAATGTGCTCCTCAGTGGGTGAATACGTGCCCACGATGCGCACCCCGGGATAGTTTCTCCCCAGAAGTTTCGCAGCCCGCTCGGCCACATCCCCTTTGCCGCCCAGCAGAAAAATTCCATATCCCTTGCGCGCGGAAAGCTCTGCCAGCCGCGGAACAAGATCAACGCCCGTCACGCGCTCGGCCAGTGGGCAGCCCAGCAGTCCCGAGGCCCACACCAACGGCATTCCGTCCGGCAGCACCAGGCTGCATCCCGCAATAATCCTGTGCAGATGCTGGTCGGCCAGAGAGTTCAGCCAGAAGTCAAGGTTGGCCGTAGCCACCTGGTGCATTCCGCCCGACAGAATCAGTCCTTCAATAGCATCCACAGCCTCACTGGCCGTCAAACTATCAAGAGGCAACCCCAATACAGCAATCGGATGCTTCGATTTCCGCATCATCTCAACTTCCACTTCCCGCTCGACAGAGCCTTCCCAGCCCGCATGCCCTGAGCGATGCCTCAACGCGCATTTCCCCTGGCGCCCGCTTCCCTCCGGCTCTTTGCTAAAGCCATTTTGAGCGTTTTGGCTACAGTTTTTCTTCATCGACACACGATATCGATCCACTGTGAACGGTGGCTGCACTGATGATATAGAAGTTATCTGGATGATTGTCTAAGAACAATAGCGAATAGGTGGAACTCAAGAATTAGATCCCCTCCCCCATTCGTTTCAAGAACGCCCCATCAAAGTAACCAAGAATAAGTTACCTGAAATCTCTACCAATTTCTCCGTCCTTTACGTTCCGCGAGACTCGCTTTCTTAAGCGTGAGGTACCGCCAATCCGCCAGCAAGCTAACTTGCTAACCCGCGAAGCTGTGCTGACTCGCTGCTCTATTCCTGCCACTCCAAAACCGCCATCGAGCAAGCAGGCATCTCCAACTCCCCACCCTCAAACCGCTCCTTCCGGAGGGCCACCTGGGGCGTCTCTTCATTGCTGGCGCCCGGTCCCGAACTCACCAACCTCCATAAATCAGCTCCAGCCTTCAGCCCCGGTCCCTCCAAACTAACCCGTCTCGTCTGGTGCAATCCATAGTTGAAGACGATCACCCCATGCCCTCTGCCTTCCTCAAACGCATAAGCATCAATCTCATGAACCCCATTCAGTCTCACCCCATCGTTTCCCGCCGGTTGGTTGTGCGTAGGATCCTCGCCGCCAACCTCCACGCGCACCATATTCCCGCCCATCACGCGATTGGCCAGGCTTTCGGCGAGCAGCTGCGGCCGCTCGCGACCTCCCATCTCCACTACGCTCCCCCACAGCCTCACCAGCGTTCCATCCGACCTCTTGAACCGGAGCTGCGGCAAGCTGAAGAGCATCTCATCGCGCACCCCGTGATCCCGCATCATGCGCAGCATGTGTCCCGTAACCGCCACTCCTGCCGCCGCCGACGGAGTCAGCTGATCCAGCACCGTCTGCGGCGCCGTTCCCTCGGTCGTATGCAAATTCACCTCGTAGACCGCCAGTTGCCGTCCCCCGGCCGACGTCTGCGTCGCTTTCACCCGGCCCCCGCGCGACATCTCTTCCGGCTGCGCCATCAGCGGTCCATAAAGCTCATCGTCATTCCCCCACTCCGTCACGCTATGCATCAAATAGGGCGCAATCGCCAGCGAATTAGCCTGCTTCGCCGCCCCCAGCAGCGCTTGGTTTCTCTCCGGCATCGAGATAAAAGTCCCCACAACTAGATCGAACTGCCTCGCATCCGCCCCCGCCGCGGCGCGCATAACACTAAAAACCCGATTAGCCCGCCTTCCATAAGCAGCCGCATCCTCCATCGTCTCGCCCGCAAAAATCCCATTCCAAGTCTCGTTCCCGAACTCGATATGAATCGTCCTGAAAGCCCGCGTCCACGGCTCGCGTCTTCCCTCCGCAATCCGCATCGCCCCGCCCGCAGTTTCCGTCCCTCCGGCCAAATACTCCGCCAGCTTCCGTGCCTCCTGCTCGCTCATCGCCGTCGGCGCAACAATCCAAGGCTCCGCACCCACCTCCTTGCAAAGCTCAAGAAACTCCGGAATCCCCACCGGAATGTCTTCCATCGTCGTCGCCCTGATCGAATAACCCGACCGCACCCTCGCCATCGGCGGGGCAAGCAAATTGTCCACCGTGCTGCCGAGTTGCGCGTGGCTCGACATAAGCCGCAATACTCCCGGCCGTAGCTCCTTCAGCGTCCTCACCACCTCATCCCGAAAGGCCGTCCGATTCGTAGCGTCCCCATCAATTTGTTCCAGCACCACATCGTCCAGCAGCAGCGACCCTCCCGCCACGCTGAAACCAGCCTCCACCGCTCCCACCGTCCCCGCATTCTCATTCGCTGCAAACTCCGCGCGATAATCCGCCCACTGCGAAGTCAGCCGCACGTCCTGCTCCAGGTAATCGTGCATCCCCGCCGCATTCCGCCTGACGTGCACCTGCACCATCCGATTCCCAGCCAGCCCCTTGGCCCTGAAGCTCAGCCGGAACCGCCCTCGCAGCCGCACAAACGTAAACCCCTCCGTCGAATCAAAATAAGATCGCAACTCTGCCGACTGCCCCGCATTCGCTGCCTCCATCCGCAGCGCCTGCCGCCCCTCGGTTTCCGGCGAAAGATCCACGCGCTCAGCTTCGAGCTGCGCCCCGCCCTTCAGCACAGGCCACCACCCCGACGCCGCATCTCCCGCAAATTCCTTCTCGACAGCCAGCCAATCCCCGCTCCCAATCACCCCGCCGTCCAGCGTCAGCCCATATCCTCCAACGCCAGCCCCACTCGCTTTCACGCTCCCCCTCTGTCCCGCCGCCACACCATCCAGCACTTCAAAACTCGCCCCGTCCCAGAACCCCGCCGGCCACTCGAACCCTTGCCGAGTATCCACGCACCGCCCCAGTCCACCCATCGAGCAATGAAGAATGCTGCGGTAACTCATCCCCTCAAATCCAGGATTACGATAGAGCAGGTTCTTCATCATCTGCCCCGAGTCATAAAAATTCTGTTCCCCCAAATTGATCCCCAGCCGAGTAACTCCCGGCAAGACCACCTCTCTGGTCACTTTCAGATGAGTAACTCCGCCTTCAGCTCCCTCCACGCTCCGCGCCAGCCAAAACGGCGCAACCATCGACACCCCCAGCAGCAAGATCGCCGCGAGAGCCACTCCCCCCTGAGCCACGCGCAACTTCCATCCCTTGCTTCTAATCCTCATGACCGTCCTTTAGTCAGTTACCGGTAGTTTCAAACAAAGATAAGGGTGTCTCTCCCAAGGATACGGTGTACCGCCAGACTCCAGACAAACGGTGTAGCGCCGGCCTCCCGGCCGGCTGTAGTGGGGGCGTCCTCGCCCGCGCCAGCACACAACGCTTCAAATCCCCCACCTCCACCGCCCGCCCCGCATATACTTGAGGCACTCCGATGAACCTCCGCACCTCCTATCCCTACGCGGTCTCTATCATCGTCGTCTCCTACAATACCCGCGACCTACTGCGCGACTGCATGAAATCCCTTCTAGCCGAATGCGCTCGTCTGCCTCACAATCAACCCGCCGAAGTCCTCGTAGTCGATAACGCCTCCACCGACGGCTCACCAGAGATGGTCACCCGCGAGTTCTCCACCTCCCACATCCCCGTACGCCTCATCCGCAGCGATGTGAATCTAGGCTTCGGCGCAGCCAACAATTTAGCCCTCAACAAAGCCCAGGGCCAGTACCCCATCCTGCTCAACTCTGACGCCTTCCTCCATTCCGGCGCCCTTTCGCTCGCCATCGAACACATGAATGTGACCCCCGAAGCCGGCGCCGCCGGAGCCCGCCAGGTCAGCCGGGACGGCTCCTGGCAACCCTCGGCCCGCTCCTTCCCCTCCATCTGGAACGCCGCAATTGTCCTCACCGGTCTCTCCGCCCGCTTCCGTCATTCCCGCATCTTCGGCGTACCCGACCGCACTTGGGCCGACCCCCTCCAACCCGCTGAAACCGATTGGGTCCCCGGGTCCTTCTTCATCCTCCGCCGCGAAGCCCTCCTCAAAACCGGCCTCTTCGACCCCGCCTTCTTTTTCTACTTTGAAGAGGTAGACCTCTGCCGCCGAATCCGGGCCGCCGGCTTCCGGGTCTACTACTGGCCCGATATCGTCGTGACCCACATCGGCGGCGAATCTACCCGCCAGTTGCCTTCGCTCAAGCTTTCTGAATCCGACCAGCAGGTAGTTCTCTGGCGCATGCGTTCCACCCTCCTCTACTACCGCAAGCACCACGGCGCAAAGGTCGATTTAGCTTACTGGCTCGAACTCACGCTCTTGAAACTCCGCTGGTTGCGCAACGTCCGGAACTCCAACCCCGCCCGCCGGCCCCGCGCTGAAGAAGCCAGGCATCTAACCCGCCTGCTGCATCAAGCCTGGCATGAAACCAAAGGCGGCCGCATCAGCCCCCCGCAACCTTGGTAATCTCTCCGAACTTATCGCCAGGCGTCCCACCAAATTCGGGTGCCCCATCCTTTCGCGGTCTTCTTGGCGAAAGGGTGGGATACCTCAACACTTAACCACTCCACTAACAAACAAAATATCCTTTCAAGTTATCCCCACAAGCCTCACCAGATTTGCTGTAAGATTGTTTCGCCTCTCATCGGAGTTACCAATGACTCCCCAGTCAAAGCCGCGCAAGCAGAACCTGCTCGTAGCGTGCTTTGTCGTGCTCGCCATTTTCGTCCTTCTTCTGCGCCTCTTTGTATTCGTTCACGGCCACAGTCGCCGCACCTTCCGCACCGCAAAACCAACCAGCCTCTCCATCGCCGCATACAGCCCTGAAGCAAACCACCCCACCCCCGCCTGGACCGACAGCTTCCACGACGGCACCCCCGATTTCCTCCGCCTAACCGACCCAGCCGATCAAGCCGCCTTCCGCCAGTGGTTCACGCTCATCGCCGACTACCAGGCCATTCGTCCCAAATCTGAAATTCCAGCCGAAATCACCGACTGCGCCGGCCTCTTGCGCTACTCCTACCGCGAAGCCCTTAAACGGCACGACGATTCCTGGTTCCTCTCCACCGGCATCGAGGTCCCCGCTCTTCCCGGCGAGATCCACGCCTGGCATTACCCAATCTCTCCTCTCGGCGCATCCCTCTTCCGCATCCGTCCCGGCAGCTTCGAGCCGTCCGATCCCACAAACGGCGCCTTCGCCCAGTTTGCCGACGCCAAAACCCTGGTCCAGCGCAACGCATACTTCCTCACCCGCGACGTCCACCAGGCCCAACCCGGAGACCTGCTCTTCTACCGCCAATTCGGCCAATCCTCCCCCTGGCACTCCATGGTCGTCACCCGTACCGGCTCTCAGCCCGCGGTTGTCTACGATACCGGCCCCGATCACGGTAAGCCAGGCGAACTGCGCCGCGTAGCTCTCTCCGAGCTGCTCGACCATCCCCAGCCCCAATGGAGGCCGTTGCCCTCCAACCCAAACTTTCTCGGCGTTTACCGCTGGAATATTCTGCGAGGAACTTTATGAAGCTCCGTAATTCGCTGCTGTTCGCATTACTCGTTCTTGCCTTATTCGCCGCACAGCCGCTCGCCGCCAAGGATGCGCCGCGCTCCTTTTCGCTCTCCACGACGCAAACTTTCTCCCCCGGCGAAAGCGTAAAAATCCAGCTTTACTCAAGAAACGTGCCCGAGTTCGAGTTCCGCGTCTACCAGGTCCGCGACCCGCAAAAATTCTTCGCCGGTCTCAAAGACCTGCACAGCTTCGGCATTCAGAACTATTCTCCCTCCGAGCAGATTGACCGGCGTACCTTGATCGAGCGCATGCACGACTTCAAAGCCCACCTCTGGTGGCTGGTGCGCAGTTTCTTCCGTGGCCAATTCACTGACGAAGCCCGCGACAGCTTTCGCGAACAACAGGGCAAACTGGGCAAGCGCAGCCAGGTGGTAGGCCAAGCCCAGTTCGCGCGCATCCCGATTTTGAATCAAAGCCAACTCGTAGCCCGCTGGAAGCTCAAAACGCCCCCGGCTCTGGTCAGCGAGACCGAGCAGTTGCCCATTGACGGCCTGGGCGCTGGCGTTTACCTCATTGAAGCCACTGATGGCGCCTACAAAGCTTACACCGTGGCCATCGTCACCAGCATTGCCATTTTGGAGCGGGCGTCAACCGGGAAAGCCGACCTCTATGTAGCCGACCGCAAGACAGGCGCGCCGGTCCAGATGGCGGACGTCGCTCTGTGGTCTGACAAGCAGCTTCAGTCCACGGGCAAAACCGGCGCGGACGGCCTCGCTTCGCTCACGATGAAGGTGCGTGGAGAAGCGCAGGGAGCCACTCATGAGGATGTCTGGATTCTCGCCCGCCACGGTGCCGATACCGCCATTATCACTCCCTATGGCTATGCTTTTGGAGCCGATCGCAGCACCGATCTCACAGCCTTTGTCTATACCGACCGTCCCGTCTATCGCCCCGGCCACACCGTCCACATCAAAGCCGTAATCCGCAAAAAAGTCGGTGACGCGCTCGACCTGCCCGACGCTAACACCGTCACGCTCACTGTCACGGACGCCGATAACAAAGCCGTCTTCAAACAAGATCTGCCCGTCTCCGCGCATGGAACGGTAACTGCCGATCTCACGCTCGATTCGACTGCGTCCTTGGGCTTTTACGACGTTGCGGTCGGCGGCGAGCGATGGAGCGGAGCCGGCAGCGGCAGCTTCTACGTCGAAGAGTACAAAAAGCCTGAGTACCAGGTCACAGTGAAACCCGCAGTTCCACGCGTCCTCCAGAGCAACTCCCTGCAGGCAACCATCGAAGCGCGCTACTTCTTCGGAGAGCCGGTAGCCAACGCCAAAGTGAAGTACGTAGTCCACACCTCGCAACATTATTGGTGGGATGAAGACGAAGCCGACAGCGACGACGTCGAAACCGACAACTCCAGCGAAGACTCCGCCGACTCAGACTATTCGTACGGCGAGTCCGAGCAGCAGGAGCAGGAAGGCGTTCTCGATGTAAATGGCCGTCTTACCGTCACGCTTCCCACAGCAATCGACGGCAAGCAAAACGATCAGGACTACCGCATTGAAGCGCGAGTAACCGACGCGGCAAATCGCGAAGTAGCCGGCCACTCCACCGTCCTGGCCACCTATGGCTCCTTCCGAGTTAGCGTGGAACCAACCAGCTATGTGTATTCCCCCGGCCAAACGCCCAAGATAAAAGTCACGGCCCAGGACTACGACAGCAAGCCCGTGCAAACGCAGGTCCATCTGGCAGTGCATCAATGGAATTCAGATATCCACAAATGGGTAGAGGCAACATCAGCCGCCCGCGATGTTACCACCGCAGCCGACGGCACAGCGCTAGCCGAATTACCCGTAACCGGCAGTGGCGACTTTGAAGTGACTGCGACCGCCCAAACCCCCGAGAACCGCACCGTCGAAGGCAAAACCTGGGCCTGGATCTGGAACAACGCCGGGGAGTGGTACAACCAGAACACGCAAGCCCAGATAGTGGCCGACAAAAAAACCTACCAGGTAGGCGATACCGCCCATTTGCTGCTGGTCACCGGCCTGCCTGAGTGCTGGGCGGTAGTCACAGCCGAGGGCAACAGTGTGCAATCTCGGCAGCTCATTCACGCAACCGGGGCGAGTTTTGCCTTCGATCTGCCCATCACCAAACTGGCCCAGCCCAATCTGGTGGTTTCCGCACTGATCATCCACGAAAACCAGTTGATCACCGCGCAAAAAAGCCTCAAAGTCCCGCTCATCGAGCGCACGCTCACCGTAACAGCCACACCCAGCAAACTAAAGTATCTCCCCGGCGAAAAAGGCAGCTTCGACGTGCTCGCCGTCGATTACCAGGGCAAGCCCGTTGAAGCCGACCTCAGCTTCGGCGAAGTCGATGAAGCCCTCTATTCCGTGCGCCCCGACGAAACCGGCAATATCGTCAACTACTTCTATCCCAAGCGCTCCGTCTACCTTGATCCGCAAACCTCCTTCGAGTTCTTCTTCTCTGGCTCGGCGGGAACCAAAAGCCCGCTGCTGGCCCGCCTGGGCGATGGCCTCTACCACCCCCGCCTGGCGCAGGTAAAACCCGGCTCTGACCTTGTGGTTCCCAAGGTCCGCAAGGCCTTCCCCGACACCGCCTACTGGAATCCCAATGTGCACACCGGCTCTGACGGCCACGCCCGCGTCTCGTTCAACTTCCCTGACGCGCTCACCACCTGGCGCACAACCATACGCGCCATGACCGACGACGACAAAGCCGGCGGCGTAATTACACGAGTTTTGGTGCGCAAGAATCTCATCGTCCGCCTCGCAGCTCCCCGCTTCTTCCGTCAGGGCGACGAAGTAACTCTCCGGGTAATCGCCCATAACTACCTCGAAACCGCCAAAGACGTAACCTTCGCCCTCGACATAAATGGCCTCGAAGTATTCGGCGGACAAACTCAAAAGGTAACCATCCCCGCCAAGGGCGAAGGCTATGTTGACTGGCGAATCCGCGCTCACTCGACCGGCAATGCGGTCCTCACCGCCAAAGCTCTCACCAACGAGGAGTCCGACGCGTTGGAGATGACCCTCCCGGTGCTGCCCTACGGCGTAAAGCAGCGCTCCGCCGGCTCCGGAGTAGTCTTCTCCGGCTCCGCCCAGAATCAGTGGAGTTATAACTATCCATCTAACTCCGACGGCGGCACTCGCACCCTCACGGTTACCATTGCGCCCAGTGTAGCCGGAACGGTCTTCGATGCGCTCGATTACCTTACCAGTTATCCCTGGGGATGCACCGAACAAACCATGTCCAGTTTCCTGCCCGACCTCATCGTTGCCCAGGCGGTGGACAAACTCCACCTCAAGTCCCCCATCGACCGCGCCACTCTCAACGATATGGTCAAGGCGGGCCTTGAACGTCTTGCAACCTTCCAGCATGACGACGGCGGCTGGGGCTGGTGGCCTGACGATCAGAGTATGGTCTTCATGACCGCCTACGTAGTCAGCGGAATGGGCCAGGCCAAAGATGTCGGCTACGCAATCGAGAACGACCGCCTCAAGAAAGGCCGCGCCTGGCTCCAATCCATGCTCGCTGCCCATCCCGATATGATCCCCGACCTGCGTGCCTACACCGTCTATTCCCTTGCCACCACCGGCGGCGCACCCAAAGATGTCCTCGATAAAGCCTGGGACAATCGCAATAGCCTGAGTGACGAAGGCTTGGCCTTGACCGGCCTGGCTCTCGATGCCGCCGGAGACAGCCGCGCCAAAGATGCCACGCAGTTACTAGAAAAGAAAGCCAATGCAGCGGGCAGCGACGCTAACTGGCCGGGTAAATATGACGGCCTGCTCGATTACTGGGATGATACTTCGCCGGAGACCACGGCCTTTGCGCTCAAGTTACTCGTCCGCCAGGACCGCTCCAACGGCCTGCTGCCCAAGGCGGCCATATGGCTGGGCAAGCACCGCGACGGCGATTACTGGTACTCAACCAAGCAAACTGCAATGGTTATTCAGGGACTTACTGACTATCTCGCTCTCAGCGGCGAGTTAGCTAACTCCTCCGATGTCGAAGTACTTATCAATTATACAAGCGTAGCCAGGCGTCACTTCGGCCCCAGCGACGGTTTCTCACCGCCCTGGCGCGTCACCATCCCCGCTGCCCAGTCGGGCGGCGGCGGCCAGGTCACCATTCGCAAGAGTGGCAACGGCATCACCTACTGGTCCGCGGAGAGTGCGTGGTACTCGGCGGACAAGAAACTCTACCAGCAGGAGAAACTCGCGCTCAATATCACCCGCGACTACTACGTTCTCCAGAAGAACCAACCCAAACCCACCGACCCCATCACCTACGACCTGGCTCCGCTCAAGGGCCCGGTCCACGTAGGCGATATAGTGGCCGTAAAACTGGCCGTCAACGGCACCAGTTGGAAATATCTGCTGGCCGAGGACCCCATTCCAGCAGGCACTGAGTTCCTGCCCAACACCGGCCTCTATACCCTCAACAACAAGCCCGACTGGTGGGCCGACTGGTTCACGCGCAAGGAATTCCACGACGACCGCGCAGCCTTCTTCAATACCAACTTCAACGGCCGCCGCGAGTACGTCTACCTGCTCAAGGTAGTCAACCCCGGCAAGTTCGCCATCAGCCCCGCGCAAGCCGGTCCCATGTATCAGCCCGGCATTCAGACCACCACCGATCCCGCAACCCTGGAGGTGCAGCAGTGAGTTTATTCAAAGATATTTTTCATCGTCTGCGTCAAGGTTGGCGCTGGGTTGCGGCCCAGTACGTTCTCACGATGCTGTTGATCCTCCTCGGCCTGGCCTGGACGCGCCTTCCCGACAAACACGTCTGGCAGGTAGCTCTAACTCTGGTGATCCCAATCCTTCTAGCGATCTCAATGCTAGAGTTACAAGCCGGCACCATGCGCTGTTTCGCAGTCGACGACGAAAAACACGTCAAACTGGTCTGGGGCGCTGTAACTCTCATCGTCTGGATCGCCATTGCCTGGGCCTTCTGGATTTTGCTCGACTGGTGCGACGACCAGATTCCGCAGTGGGCCGGTTACCTCAACTCCCAATCTTCGTCTCACGCCCGCGCCAGGATCTTCACCTATGACCACATTCAGCGCTGGCTCACCATCTTCGAATGGATTTTGCGCTGGATCGTCATGCCGGCCAAGATCATTCCTTATGCCGCCGCAACCTCCCAATTGGGCTGGCGCATACCCTTGCGTCGTGTTCTGCGAATCTTGTGGAACTGGCGCTGGTGGCCGGCCGTTGTGCTGGCATCGTTTCTCGCCGTCTGGCTTCCAGCCAAGTCATTTACTGAAACGCCTCACGGTTCGGTAACCGCGCAGGTATGGTGCGTAGGCCTGAAGCTGGCTTCAGCGTACCTGCTCGCCGTCACCAGTTGGGTTCTGCTGCTGGCGTGGGAGGCAACTTTGTTTGAGCGCCAGCAACCACCCGAGGCATCACGTTCCGCAACGGTAGAGATTCTGCCGCCTGATGAGACTCCGAACGCATAGGAATGGAGAATGTGGGTTACTGGAGTGTGTTTCATAAACACGCTTTGTATCAGGGCACGATTTTAGTCGTGCCGGAAATGGTCCGAAAAACAAGGAGTTTTAACCCCTGAGGGACCACAAGAGGGACACGAGGACTAATGATGAATCACGCTCTACCTGTTACTTACCCAGCCCAATCCACCAAGCCTTGATAAACTTCCAGTGAATATAGACGGAGTGATTCCAGTGCAGCAGCAGCCCTTCGCGCCCGTCCAGAAATCCCAGCCGGAAAAAGTAGTTATAAACAAAAGTAGCCACCGGATTCAGAATCGCGTTCCAGATAAATACTGGCAATGACTTACTCGTGCGCCCTTTGTCATAGAGTAACTGGGCAATCTCCGAGCTATAGCGGTTCATATGCTCCAGATAGATATTTAAATCCGGATAAGCATAGTGCAGCATATCGTGCTTCAACTTACCCCTCGGCCCCTCAAACTGCGGCGTAGAGTGCGGCCCCACTCCCTCGCTCAGCCGCGCCGCCCCGCGCCGGAAAAGCCGCAATTTGCGGTCAGGATAAAACCCTCCGTGCCGCATCCATCGCCCGAAGATATAGTTCAGTCGAGGAATCCAGTAAGCCCCGTACTCAGGCTTGCCAGAAAGCACCTTGCGAATCTCCTCCTGCAACCCCGGCGTGAGCACCTCATCGGCATCCAGCAGCAGAATCCAATCCGATGTGCAAAGATCCAGCGCCACGTTTTTCTGTTCCCCGTGCCCGCCGAAGTCGTGGTAACTGGTCTTTGCGCCGAACGATTGAGCAACTTCCAGCGTGCGGTCCTTCGATCCCGAGTCGACGACAATAATTTCGTCTGCCCAGCGCACGCTCTCCAGCGTCCGAGGCAAATTTGCCTCTTCATTCATCGCAATCATGGCAACAGAAAGTGTCTTACGCATCGATGGAAGAATAAACCAGCAGGCCTACGCTATGAAAAATGCGGGTGCCCCATCCTCGCCGCGTTTTTGTTTTTGCGGCATCGGGGTCCCCATGGACAGGTCCTCGTTCATGGGGTGATCTAGGGTGGGATTCGCATTCAATCCCAGTCAGCCCGTTTCAACGATCATGCGCCGCCACAGCGCTCGCAGGCAAACCGGTCCGCAACCATCCAATCACCTGCCCGCGTCCAAAGCGCTCGATCAACTTTGCCGCGTACCACCCCGCGGCCCGATGCGCAGCCTGCGACTGTGCCTCGCTCTCTGCATGAACCAGCGCCCGATCGATCTCATCGATCTTCAACGCCGGCGCCGCACCATTCGGTTTGACCTCATCACTCCAGGCCTCCACCAGCCCCTCGCGCAGCCAAAGCGGAGTCCCACCCGAAGCCTCGCCCTCGACCAAAGCGTGCAAAAACTCGTGGCGCAAGACAGAGACCAGCAGCCCACGCCCCATCAGCGTGCGCAACGGCTGTGTCCCAATCCAGTTCCCCTCGGTAAACGCCGCAACCCACCCCGGAGCCAGCGTCCCATCGCGAAACGCCGTCGTCGAATGAAAGGCGCGCACAGTAATCGTCTCCGCCGGCTGCAATCCGGAGCGGCTCTCAGCCTCAGCCAGCGCCTGGCTCAATCGGGGCAGATAAACCGCATCAGCGGGGTCGAGAGTTTCCAGATCGAATCCCTGCCCGCTCACCCTCTGCCAGCTCAGCCTGGTCCCTTCGTCGGCAGCTGTAGCCCCAGGAAAATACTGTCCCAAAATCTCGGTAACATCGTGCCCGCTCGCGCCCATCGCCGCTGCACCTGCCTGGCAAAGTCCCACCCCGTGCCCCGACCCTCGTCCATGAAAGTAAAAGCGATCGCCCTGCCCCGAGACCTCAAACCAGTTGCTCAAAATTTTGTTCCAACCCAGCGCGCGCCCCACCGCCAGCCGAAAATCTTCCGCTGAAATCTCCTTCGAATCCGCCAGCAGCGCAACCGCCCTACCCGATTCGCCTCTCTGAGCAACCGTCAGGCTCTTCCACCCAGGCCGTGCCAGTCCGGCCGCGGCCAGCGCTGACGTCAACTCCGTCAAAGACAAATCCGCCGCCCACTCCCGCGCGCCGCCAGCCGTGCAATATCTATCAGAACGCGAAGATAGCCACGGCATCGCCTTCCTGCCCACCCCATTTCCAGGCCAAACCTCGGCCGGCGAAGCGGTGCGCCCTCCGCAATTCTGATGGAACCACGCCTCAGCCCGCTGCCCATGAAACCACAGCGTCTCGCCCGCGGTAGACAGCGTTGCAGCGTGCGCCGCGGATTGCCGTCCCGCATTCCCGCCCCAGTGCAGCAGTTGGCAGTGCGTCGAATCGCACAGATCGTAATCGGCGTGACCGTGCGCCTGGTGCAACGCAAACGACCGCACCACAATCGCCAGAGCCTTCAGGCTCTCCGCGCTGTCTCCGGCTCCGCTCTCGCTGGCAACCACGCGCTCCACGTAGCTCTCCACCGGTAAGGTGGCAGCCAGCACTAGCTCTCCGTTGCGAGCCCCGATGCGCACGGGGTTGCGCAGCGTAATTCTTTCGTCGTGAGCAGCCAACGAAAAAGCCCCAGTCAGCCGGACCGACGCCCCCTCGTCTTTTCCCTTGATCTCCAGCCGAGCGCCAACAGCGCGAATCACCACCGGCCGTACAATCGCAACCGCCGCGCACCCATCGCACTCCCGCATCACCGCGCCGCCCTCCGCTGCCGGCGATACAGTAACCTCCTTATCGTGCCAAAGCGTCCACAACCCCACGCGCAAAGTTGCAGAAGAGTGCGCTGCCGGCTTCGCAATCGAACCCTGTCCGCCGGCCAAGCCAACAGCAACCAGAGCCATCGCCAAAACAGCGCCCCATCGACTCACCAATCCCGCCTTCATCGCGCCGTCCGCCTCAGCGGAGAATGCGCCAGCACCTCGGCAGCCACGCGCGCAGCATCCGCCCCATGACCAGCCGGCAGATAAACCACAATGACCACCCGCGCAGCATCCGCCGGAGCAACCCCCGCAAACCACCCATGCGTTTGTCCGCCCCCAGTCGCGCTGGCCGTCCCAGTCTTTCCCGCCACCGGAACCCCTCCCAACCCAGCCGCCCCGGCCATTCCAAAGCTCGCCGAATCCCCCATTCCCGCCTTCACCACCCGCGCCGCCTCAGTCCCCTCATGTGCCGCCAATTGCAAACCCAGCCACCGATAAGCCGCCGCCAGCTCCAGCGGAGTCACCCTCACTCTCTCCACCCCCAACACCGCCAGTCGTTCATCGTCCACGCTCTCCGGCTCGCGCATCGCAGCCGTAGCCTCTTCCGCCGCCAGCCCCGTCTCTCCCAACAACCCCGTCGGTGCCAGCAGCCCCCGCAACTCCCCCGGTCGCAGCGTCGCCCCCACTGCCGCAAAGTAGCTATTGCAAGACCACGTCAGCGCCTCCCGTGCATCCATGGGGTTCATCTCCGGATGCGAGCAGTTCAGCTCCCGACCCGCCACCGTCAGCTTCCGCGTGCAAGCCACCCGCCGTCCCGGATCCCATCTTCCCCCGCTCACCAGCCCATAAAGCACCAGCGGCTTCAGCGTCGACCCCGGCGCCGCCAGCGTCATCGCCGCCTCATCCATGTGCCTCGCCGCCAGCACCCGTCCACTTGCCTCGTCCACCACCACAATTCGAGCCTCCGGCGCCATCCGTCCCCCGCGCCCCACAGCCCCAGCCCAGCCAGCGGCACCTTGCGCCAGCCCACACCCGGCCCCCGCCAACCAAATAGCAATCAAAATAAGAGTCGCGCCGCGCACACCAAAAGTATCCATCATCCCCCCGCATTCAATCCGTGATTCCCCCACCCCGCCACGAGTATCATCACCCATATGGATCTCGACGCAATCCAATCCGCCCTCCGCGCCTCCTCGCTTGACGGCTGGCTCTTTTACGACCATCACCATCGCGACCCCATCGCCGGCCATATCCTCGGCCTCGATCCCCAGACCCTCATTACTCGCCGTTGGTACTACCTCATCCCCGCCCACGGCGAGCCCCGCAAGCTGCTCCATCGCATTGAGCAGTCCCGTCTCGACTCGCTCCCCGGCTCCCGCGCCGTCTACTCCAGTTGGACTGAGCTAGCCGCCGCCCTCGATGCCATGCTCGCCTCCACCCATCGCCTGGCCATGCAATATTCCCCCAATAACGCCCTCCCCTCCGTCTCCCTCGTCGATGCCGGAACCGTCGAATTCCTCCGCTCCCTCGGCAAGCAAATCGTCACCTCCGCCGATCTGGTCAGTCAATTTGAAGCCGTCCTGACTGCCGATCAAGTCGCCACCCACACCGCTGCCCAGATAGCCATTGACTCCATCCTCGCCGAAGCCTGGCGGCACATAGCTCAAACCATCCGCCCCGCAGACGCCACCGCCACCCCCACCACCCTCACCGAATACGAACTCCAAACCTGGCTAGCCGAAGCCATGCGCCGCGCAGGCCTCACCTTCGACGATGGCCCCAACGTCAGCATCAACGCCAACTCGTCTGACTCCCACTACGAGCCCACCCCCACCCAATCCGACCCCATCCGCAACGGCGACTTCCTCCTCATCGACATCTGGGCCCGTCTCAACCAGCCCGCCAGCATCTTTTATGACGTCACCTGGACCGGCGTCATAGGCCGCGAGCCCACCCCCCGCGAGCAGCACGTCTTTGAAGTAGTCTGCACCGCCCGCGACGCCGCCATCACCGCCGTCCAGCAAGCCTTCGCGGCCAACCGCCCCATTTGCGGCTTTGAGGCCGACGACGCAGCCCGCTCCGTAATCCGCGCCGCCGGATTCGCTGACCAGTTCACCCATCGAACCGGCCACAACATCGCCCAGGACATACACGGCGCTGGCGCCCACCTTGACAACCTCGAAACCCACGACGACCGCTTCATCCTCCCCCACACCTGCTTCTCCGTAGAGCCCGGCATCTACTTGTCGGAATTCGGCGTCCGCAGCGAGATCAACATGCTAACCGCCCCCAACAAAGCCTGGGTAACCGGCAAAATCCAGCAAGAGTTAGTGCGCATATAAAGAATGTCAAAATAAGCAAACGCACCGTAGGCACAGAGGTAAAGGACATCAAACGCGCCGTAGGCGCAGAGTTCGTTAGCCCCGCGCTTCACCGGGGTCCCCAAGAAACGGTCTTTGTTTCTTGGGGCGGAAGCGTGGGGAAAAGGAATTCCATAAGTTCGTTACGGAGTCCCGTAGGGACGGCGCAAAGACGCTGTTCATGAACGAACCAATAGTTCTGAAGAGATGCAAGATCCCTCACCACAAATCTGTCATCCTGAGAGACCGAAGCGCGGCGTAGGGAGTCGAAGGACCAGCGGTTTTTCTCACCCACAAAATCCACCAAAATGAACGTGCGCATTATCCCCCAACGCATCCTCTTCCCGTGGGGAAGACGTGAAAATAGCCCCGGGTGAAACCCGGGGAAAGCATTCCCATCAACCCCTCGCGCCCCGTAGGGCCGCGCTGAAGTGAAGAGTACTGGCCTTAGTTCGCACAGAAACTCCTCAAAAAATGAACGAGGCCTTAGCCTCTGGCGATGCACCTTCTGATCGATTCCGAGATGCCGACTTAAGATTACTTATTAGGATTCGATATCGCCTACAACGTTGGAACGCCGCAGGAGCGGAGATATTCGGATGTGCCATCGTAAAAAGATGGGGGACGGGTGGGGTCCGACCGGTCCCCATTGGGGACGAAGATGGCCATCCCCTGCCGCGCTCGTGTCAGAATCACTCGATATGCGTTCTTGAGATAAAGACGCTTAGACTCATCATTTACGGATTGCCATCTTGTTCCCTTGAAGGTCTAAGAAATCCAGATCCCGTCCCTATGATGGAAGTCTCCGTCCCAACATACGCCGACCCAATCCAGCTCAAGACCTTGGACTGCAAACTCGCTGGCAACATCTTCAAGGTAATAGGAGGATCTGACATCTGCTTTGTCGTTCAAAAACCAATTCACTGGTTCTATCGCCGCCTTAATGTAGATCCCTTCTGGGCGAAGGCGTTGCGCCCCTGAGGACGCAACTAACCCGAACCGCTCTGTTCCGCGAGCGCGATCACGGAGCCACTGCTTTGCCTTGTGAAGGTCACGAGTCAAATAGATTGGGTAGTCGGCTTGTATGCTCTTGTATGTGTTTCGCGCAGCCTCGGGCTCATTGTCGATGACATGGCCTATGAATCCGGAAAGAGATTCCGCCCTATAGGAGCGCATCGAAACTGCGAGGTGAAGATGTTCACTTAAGCGAACTCTTGGAGACGTCAGGAACTGCTCCAACCTGCATCGCGAACCGTACTCAGCTAGTGTAATGCGAGGCGACAAATGGACTTCCCAATTGGGAAACTTGGATTCAAGTGCGCTGATCCATTCCGATATGCCAGCCTCTCCAGTGTTGATTTCCTGGCCGCTACCAACCAAGCAAACGATCGTGCACCAATCTGGATGACGATCCATCACGCGGATGAGAAATTCCGGCTCTGACATATCGAAGTCGAGGCGCCCTCGTTTCCGCTGCATGAAGCTAGAAGCCTGTTCACGGTTCCAGGCTCTTTGAGCCTCATCAAATACCGCCACCTTTTCCACGGGAATTTCTTCGTTCCCAATATATTGATCCCGAAAATGATGGATATTCTGGATAAAGCTGCGCACTTCACGCTCAGCCACTGTCTTCTTGACTTCCTCACGCCGAACTTTGTCGCGGGCAAGCGCCTCACGAAGCACATCGACGAGCGGGCCGTTGCCGGACAAGAAGACAGCATGTTCATCGCTGTGTTCATCCGAGCGCCGGGTAGCGATATTCAGTCCGGCGAGAGTCTTCCCTGAACCGGGTACGCCAGTTACGAAGCAAATGGCCTTCTTTTGGTTTGAGCGGGCTTCATCGATTACCCTACCGACGCTGGCACTCGTTTCTCGAAGATTCTCGGCGCTAGCATCAGATCGTGAGATATCAATGACGCTGTGAGTTTGATAGAGAATTTCAGCCGCCTGGATGATAGTAGGGGTAGGTTTGTATCCCTTGGCCATCCACTCTTTTACATCGATTATTGGGAAGGTTTGCTTCGCGCAAATATCTTCCATAAGATCTGCGAGCCCCGCCGCGTTAGTTCGGACGGGCTCAGCGACCAAATCGTCAGCAAATTTGAGTCCGGAGATTTCATTGGGCTTTGCATTCGTCGAGATCAACACCGGAACAATCGCCACTGAATGGCTGCCCTCATGGAAATTCTTCAAATCGAGAGCGTAATCCACAACCTGATCAAGAGCACTGGTTGAATGCTCGGTGGCTCCAACCTTGAATTCAAGAAGGAAGACGATGTTTTCCGAAACCAAAACGGCATCCGCTCGTTTGCCCATTCTTGGAATGTAGAATTCTAAAAATATTCTTTCTCCTGACCGGGCCGCCAAGGCAGTCTTGAGAATCGAGATTTGCTGGAGCCAGGCCCAACGCTGGGGTTCATCCAGGGCGTGATGATGCTCTGTTGTAAGAATGCCGAGGATACGCTCGTCGTTTTCCTTGAGGAAATTAGATACTGCCTCACTGTAGTAGGCCTTGATCGGCATTCGAATCCTTATGTCCGCCTATCGTACACTCCGCTCAGAATATCTCAAGTGATCGGGCTCATCACGGGCGCTTGTCAGTCGCGCCAGCGACTTAGTTCAAGCGCCCTAGCGTTCTCCAGACGCCCCACCACTGACACCCCGCGCCCCCTAGTGGGGCGCGGGGTGTCAATTTACGTTATTTTGCGTCAGTTTTGGATACCGGTATGCCCCTCATCCTCCCCCCGCAGACGCACCGACTTGCTGACTCGCTGACTAGCTAATCATCTCGATCCGGTCGCTCTATTCCCAAGTCCCTAGTCCCTATTCCCTAGTCCCTATTCCCTGTCTTTCCCCAATCACCGGCCCCATCTTCTCCGCCACCTTAGCCAGCTCAAAAATCACTTTGAAATTAGCCTCCTGTTCCGCCACCCCCCGCTCTGTCTTCCGAGGCCGAACCCTTACTCCCTCCTTCCGCAACCACGTCCGCAAGTTCATTAGAAAAACCTCCCGCCAGCCGATCGCTTCCAGCCACGGCTTCCTCTTCGCCTCCCGCTCCTCTTCCCTCCGAATCCGCACCTTCTCCCGCACATCATTTTGTTCATCGGCCAGGTCTTCGAGCGTCCCCTCCATCGGCACAAGTGCATAAACCAGTTCGCACCCCAATCCCTTCGCTGCCCGTCTCAGTGTCTCCAGCTTGATCCGCGAATCCTTCTCCGCCTCCTCCATCCGGTGAACCTCAAACCGGCAAACCCCCAGCCGCCCAGCCACCATATCCACCGGCAGTCCCACCGCCTGCCGTATGTTTTTCAGCCACCCCTCGCCGCCAACCCTCCGTCTCTTCGCCAACCGAAACGCCAGCAAGGTCTCGTCGAGCTCCCGCCGCAGCTTCTCCCGCTCAAATTCCTTCATTCCGTCCCCCACCAGACAAATAGCAAAAACCGTAAAGATAACTCGTTTTAGCGCACATTTGCGCACATCTCCCCAAAATGCCTCGCATGTCAGTCAAAATAAAAAGGTTAACCCGTGTTCCGAGAATCGCCAAAAGCTCGAAGAAGTATACTTATAAGTCGATACTCTCTACCGGCACCCTATCTGGAATCAGCAACTTACGCCAATCCACATCCTCAGAGCCCCTCAAAAAATCCACACTTGTCCAATTCTGCGCGAATCACGTGTAATTATATGCAAACAAACTTCCCCCTAAAAACCGCATTCTCACGCGGGATTCGAGCTCCCTAACCCCTAATCCCTGACCCCCAACCCCTAACCCCTGCCCCACTGCGTTATAGTCAAAAAGGAATGGCAACCGAACAGAACGCCTCTCGAAAAAAAGACTCAAACCAAGGTTTCGTCTATCTGCCCCTCATCGCCGGCTGGCTGGTGCCTGGCGCGGGCCATTTTCTGCTCCATAAATGGGGCAGGGGAGCGCTGCTTGCCGCATCCATCCTCAGCATGTTCGTGCTCGGCCTGGCCATGCAAGGCAAGGTCTACGGCGGCGCGCACGACGTTCTCGATCTGCTCGGCCTTGCCGGCGACCTGGGCAATGGGCTGCTTTACTTTGTCAGCCGATTTCTGGGGCTGGGAGCGGACCAGGTGATGGTGACGACCGCCGACTACGGCACACGCTTCATCGTGGTAGCCGGCCTGCTCAACGTAATCGCCGCCGTCGATGCGCACAATCTACGCACCGGGAGGAAGTCCTAGTGTTTAAGCCCTCTCATTTTGCCGCGGTTGTGCTTTTCTCTCTCTTCGCGTCAGTAGTCTTTGGCATCACACAACGCGAGACCCCGCGCAGCATGATCCGCTACGGAATCTACTGCTTTGTACTATTCGTAGGCTCTGCAATTGTGCTCAGCTGGGTAATGTTCCTGATCGCGCGCTAAAAAATCAGGCTGTAAAAAGATTTTCAAAATTGATCTCTGATCTCTGATCCCTGACCCCTATCCAACCGTCTCCCGCTGCCAGACCGCCGCATCGAACCGGTGCGCGCAGTTATATCCCTCAGCCAGATAAAGCTCAATTGCGTGGGTATTCGATTCGGTAACGGTGAGCGAAATCTTGCTCGCTCCCATCCGCATGAAGTTGAATGCGGCCACGGAAAGCAATTTGCGCGCCAGCCCCTGACGGCGGTAGGCGGGATGCACACAGACCTGAGTAATGTGTCCGCTCTCCGGGCTTACCCTCGATCCCAGTACCAGCGCGATAAAAGCCCTGCTTCGTTTATCCACTATCACATGCGAAACCTGCGCGGAGAAGGCCCCGCACCCCGCGTAGCGCACAATGTTGTGGAGGAAGCGCTGCGATCCGTGCGCGGTGCGGTATTGGTCGTTGATGGCGCTGTCGGGATGATCGCGATAGGCCTCGGTGATCAACTGCCCGGCCTGCGAAAGATCTTCGTCCCGCCAGGGGCGCAACTCCAGATCTCCCGGCAAATCCACCTGCGGTGGGCCCCAAAAGCCATCGATTTGTTGCACCATAAAGAGTCTTTGGAAGACCCCAAATCCAGCATCGCTAAAGGCCCCAGCGTGCGTCCCTGATGGGTGCAGCAGCAGTTGCGATTCGATGCGATCCACCTGCGGCGAGTTCTGGAGCAGCTCAAAGAGATGCCGCAGCAGCTTCCCCTCAATTGCGTGGGCCTCGCTCGCTTGGGCCTCGCCCGCCTGGCCCCGCAGCGCAAACACGTCGCCAATCACCGCCTTTGTTTCCTCGTAGACGCAGAAGGCATAGCCGGTAATCTGCCCTTCCTCCACCGCCGCGTAGCCAGGAAGCATGTGGCTGTCCAGGTACTGCATCAGCAGCTTGACTGAAGTCCTGTAGTCCCAGTGCAGCCGCTGCTTCCACAGTTCACCCTCGGCCTCCAGCACCGGGCGCAGCATCGGCGAGGTAAAGTGCCGCAGGTCGAGAATCTCAATGGAAACGCCCGATGCCATAGTTCATCACTCAAAGTTACCGGCCACCCACCATATAAATCACCAGTCCCTGCTCCGGCCAGGTAAATAGCTGCTCAAAATGGCGGCCCTCGAAGTACTCATCCAGCGCCTCCTGGGTATGCAGGTCCACCCCTCCCCGCCCCGATACGCGCACCACAAGCAAATGTTGTTCGTCCGGAACGCCACTTTCTTCGTAATTAACAACCTCCCGATTGCGGTAAAACGAAAGTCCGTACTCGGTGTCGCGCCGCACTCGAAAGACCGCAATGGTCTCACTGGCTGAAGCATAAGCGGCCAGCCGGTCGGCCAGAAGGCGCGCGGAGTAGGAGCGATCAAGCAGGTGAATTACGCGCTTGGTGGCGACCACCTCGGGACTGCCGAAGAACGGGCCCACGCCATAAAGGAAAAAAACCAGCACCACCAATACGCCGGTTGTGACCAGCCGCAGCCGCGCCACGCCGAAGCCGTTTACCACAACTAAAATTAGCAGTGCCGCGCCACACGCCGCCAGCGCAGCGGCAACGATCGCGTTCGTGGGTGGCATCTGCGAGCCGTGGGCTACAAACCATGGTAGTAACAGCACGGCCATGGTCGTTACGCCACAAAGCATGACATGGCCCAATAGCACCCAGCGGTTCAGCCCTGCCTGCCGTCGGCGGAAAAGGTAGTCGCCGGTGAGGATGGCGATGGGAGGAATTGAAGGTAGAATATAGCCCGGCAGCTTGGAACGCGAAAAGGAGAAAAAGACAATGGGAATCAGCGCCCAGAGCACCAGAAACTCTGGAAAGGCATCGCCGGGGGCGCCAGCGCAGGGCTTGCAGACGCTCGAGTGGCGCAGCCGCCACTCGCGCACCGAGGTCTGGATGCCATCTGCCAGCGCGCGAACGGCAATCACCGTCCAAGGCATAATCGCCAGCAGCGCCACCGGCACGTAGTACCAGAATGGCTGTACGTGCTGATAGCGGTCGGTGGCAAAGCGCAGCAGATTATGCTCGAAAAAGAATTCGCGGAAGAATGTGGGATTCTGACGCTGCACGGCAATAAACCAGGGCAGCACCATGGCGAAGTAGAGCGCCACGCCCGGCCACCACAGAGTGCGGCGCAGGATGGACCACTCGCGGCGCAGAAAAGCGAAGGCGATGATGATGATCGCGGCCAGGAACGGTGCGACCGGCCCCTTGGCCAGCGTGGCGACTCCGGTAAAGAAATAAATATCGAAGAGCCAGAACTTGGAATCGGTCTCGTACCACGCATACCACCCGAGCAGACCGATGGCCAGGGGCGCCGCCATCTGCATATCGGTGGAGGCGCCGCGTGCAAATCCCATGATGCCGGCGCAGGCCACGGTAATCAGTGCCGCATCCAGGTGACCGCCGGGACGAAAGCGCCTCATATGCAGATAAATGAGGCCGATCATCACGAAGGCGAAGGTAGTGGAGGGCAGCCGCGCGCTCCAATCGTGCACGCCGAAGTCGCGGAACAGGAACATCGCGCGCCAGTAGTAGAGCGCCGGCTTCTCCAGCCACGGCAGTCCATACAGATAGGGCGTGACGCAAGCGCTGAGTTTGCCTTTTAGGGTTTGTGCGGCGTCAAACCTGTCCAGCATCTCGTGGGCAATCTGCGCGTAGCGGGGTTCGTCTGCTCCCACCAGTCCCAATCCGTCGCCGCCGAGATACGGAGTAAGTCCATAGCAAAGAAAGTAGACGGTGAAAACAAGAAAGATCAGCGCTTCGCAGATGCCCGTCCACGACGGCATTCGCCAGCACAGTTTATCCGGCGCGTCCGGATCGGCCGGCTTCAGAAAAGGCCCCAGGTAGCCAAGAATCCATTTTGGCAGTCGTTTGCGTCCGCTTGAAGGTGAATCGGGTGCAGAGGTTTCGTGAGTCGTTTCCACTTCCAGGTTTTCTCCACCGGGCGGGCTTAGCGCGTTCCGCTCCCGCCGGCGATTCCGGCTTTAGTCAGGCAGTCTAAGTCTCTCGGCCTGCTTGCGGTCCACGCCTCAAATAAAGTGCAGCGCAGGTGCACAAGATTCGACAGGGACAAGGCTAACAGATTCATGCCGATTCTCAAGGGCTATCAGTCCTTTATCTTCAGTTAAATCAGTCCGGTCTTTCAGCTTCGCTCGGCTGAGGTTTTATTGATCACGCGGGGGCCGGCGTTTTCGGCTTCGTTTTCGCGCGTTCTCTCGCCGCCCGCTTGTCCCTCTGTTACATGCTGCTCCTGCGCCGAACTCTTTTGCCGTTTGCGCGATCGATCCATCAACTCCACAATGCGCGCCTGGTAGCGCCCGGAGCGGTCTGCAAGAAAACTCAGCTCCGGCACGTGGCGCACGCCCATGCGTTCCTTCAACTGAAAGCGGATGTAACCCTTGGCCGCTTCCAGCCCGGCGATGGTATCCACTTCGGCCTGGGCAATATCCTTGACCGCGCAGTCAACGGCCACGTAAACACGCGCAGATTTTCCCCCCGGGTTAAGCGCCACCTCCGTCACGTAACAGAAATTGATGCGGGGGTCGGAGAGTTCGCCCTCGATCATGGTTGCGATCTCCACTCGCAACGTCTCGGCCACGCGGTCCTGATGATGCTTTCGTCCTCTGTGCTCTGGCATAACGACCACTCCATACCGGTTAAACAATTCAGCATAACAGAGGCGGAACGGAGAGTTCGGCAGTAAACCCTCGGGACATCGTCATACTAAGGTGGTTCGCGCTCTCGAGGCTCTTGAAGGCAGACTCCTCAAGGAGCTCGAGCAAGAAGATGGCGGGGGGCTTTTATCCCGCATTAAGCAAACGTAGTGGACGTGGACTTTAGCCACGGCGCGGATTCCGCATGAACAAGCTGACTTGATCAGAGTTTCCAAAGACCATCACATCCCCATTGGCCACATAGTTGCTGCTCTCATCCGATGAGCCGATCCTCCTTTCGAGCTTGCCAGCCGGATGAAACCCAGCGGCTGTCGTTCGAGCAGCAGCAAGATTTTCCGCCCACAGCCATTCAGGCGTGGCTGTTAACCGCACTCGGCCATTACGAAGCAGGGCAAACAGCGGAGGCGGAGCGCATGTGCCTGCAAATTTTGTCCATTGATGTTCGCCATGCCGACGCCCTCTACTTGCTGGGCATGATCGCCTACAAGACGGGCCGTATTCCGGTCGCCGTCTCCATGATTCGTCGCGCAATCGCTGTCAATCCCCGGCGGCCCTACTATCACTCCAACCTGGGCAACGCGCTTTGCGCTCAGGACAAGCTCGATGAGGCCCTACTTTGTTTTGAGCACGCGTTAGAGATCGATCCCAACTACGCTGAGGCCAGGTTTAACCCCGGCAACGTGTTGCGGGAGCAAAAGAAATACGACCAAGCCGTGGTCTGCTATCAACGAGCGCTTGCCGTCAAGCCCGGCTACGTCGATGCCATGTGCAATCTGGGCATCGTCTACGGTTTGCAAAACAAACTCGACCAAGCCGCCTCCATCTTTAAAAATGCACTCACAGTCGCTCCAGACCGCACGGATCTTATCTGCAACCTGGCCGACGTTTTCCATACCCAGGGAAAGCCCAGCCAGGCCGTGCCCTTGTTTGAGCGCGCCTTGGCCCTCAAGCCCGATCAATACAAGGCCTGCAATTGCCTCTGCAACGCCTGCTTTGACCTGGGCGATCTGGCTCGGTCCATCGCTTGGAATCAGCGCACCCTGGCCATCAAGCCCGATTATGGCGAAGCGTTAATGAACAAGTCCCTGCTCGAATTGCTTCAGGGCGATTATGCCTCCGGCTGGCGCAACTACGAAGTCCGTTGGAAGGTCTATAAGTCACGGCTCTTTGCTCAGCCTTTGTGGAGCGGTCAGCCACTTGGCGGCGCGCGCATCCTGCTCCACGCCGAGCAGGGATTGGGCGACTCGCTTCAATTTCTGCGCTATGTGCCCAAGGTCATTGATACCGGAGGCGCTGTTGTCCTGGATGTGCCTGTCAATCTCCACCGCATCGCCGCGCTTATTCCTGGCATCACGACTTTGGCCAGCGCAGGCACTCCACTGCCGGCCTTCGACTTCCACTCCCCACTTCTTAGCCTGCCGTTGGCCTTTGGCACCACCCTCGAAACCATCCCTGCGCAGGTTCCTTATCTCGCAGTCCCCGCGGAAGCGCTCAAAAAAGCAGCCGCACTGTCTTGGCCCGCACACGGCCTGCGTGTCGGCTTGGCATGGTCCGGAAATCCGAGTCACCCCAAGAATCGTCTTCGCTCCATTCCCCTGGAACTCCTCGCACCAATCTTCAAGCTTCAAGGCGTACATTTTTACTCGCTCCAAATGGGCCCAGCGGCCGGAGAACTCAAAAAGGTGCAGGCAGCCATCACCGACCTCGCCCCTCACGCCTGCGATATGGCCGATACCGCGGCGCAGATAGCCCAAATGGATCTGATCATCTCCATCGATACCTCAATCGCCCACCTGGCCGGCGCCCTGGGCAAGCCGCTCTGGGTCCTGCTCACCCGCCTGCCCGACTGGCGCTGGCTGCTCGACCGCGAAGACAGTCCCTGGTATCCTACCGCCCGCCTCTTCCGCCAGAAAAATTCGGGCGACTGGCAACCGGTAATCGAACGTCTGCGAACGGCCCTAGAGGAACTCGCCGTTCAAGAATTATCCGCTCAGTAATCAACTCTTGAGCACATCCACGCTACGACTGCACGGCGCGTTCCAGCTCCGCAATATCAAGTTTCTTCATCTTCATCATGGCCTGCATGCCCCTTGAATCCTTGATGAGCTCGAAGAGTTGAACAGGAACAATCTGCCAGCAAAGCCCGAATTTGTCCCTGAGCCAGCCGCACTGAATCTCGCTGCCTCCGTCGGTCAGTTTCTCCCAGTAGTAGTCCACCTCCTGCTGCGAGTCGCACCGCACGAGAAACGAAACGGCCTCGTTGAATCTGTGGTCAGGACCGCCGTTGAGTGCAGTAAACTTTTGTCCGTCTATCTCGAAAGAAATGGTGATGATACCGCCCTTGGGGCCGGGGGAGTTACCGGGGTTGCGCAGTTCGCCGAGCCGCCGCGAGTTCTTGAATACGCTCAGGTAAAAATCGACCGCCTCTTCAGCGTTCGCGTCGAACCAGAGAAAAGGCGTAATACGGGGAAAGTTTTCGAAAGCGCTCATTGAAGGCTCCTTGAATTTATTTTGCCGATGGCCTTGCAGATTGCTCGTGCGACCGCGTTTACCCCGGAGAGGGAACTGCGGTCCATGGCAGATTTTAATCATGGGGGGATTGCAAAACGCAAATAAAATATGTACGTTATTTTTGTGGCCGGTAGGCCTACCGCGGTGCCCGCGAGATCTTTCATTTATTCTGTCAATCTCCCCAATCCATCCCCAGAAAGGAAGATCGAAAACCATGGAACTGACCACGTACCTGAACTTCGGCGGCAACTGCGCTGATGCGCTTCACTTCTACGAGCAGCATCTCGGCGGAAAAATCCTCACCATTTCCACCTACGGCCAGATGCCGGGCGCGAAAGAACAATCCCCTGAACAGGCCAAGTTGGTAATGCACGCCCGCATCGAAATCGCGGGCACGCTGATCATGGCCAGCGACGCTCCGCCGGATCGTTATCAGCCCATGCGCAGCGTCTATCTTGCACTTTCGGTCGACAGCAACGAAGAAGCCGAGCGCCTGTATTCAATACTCTCCGAAGGCGCCGAGATATTCATGAAGATGGAGGAGACCTTTTTTGCTCACCGCTTCGCCATGCTCCGAGACAAGTTCGGCACGTCATGGATGATCATCCACGAAAAACCCATGCCTCGTGGCGCTTGAGGGACTGATCAATAAACTGGACCATGCAAAAAACAGGGGCCAGGCTGCGCCGAGTCTGTAACCTCTGCTTTTCAGCTTTCCAGATACTCCCAGAAGCTATCGGCCAGCTCTGCTCCCAGCTCGTTGGTCATCCGCAGCGCAGCTCGTTCCACTTCTTCAATCAACCCGTGCAGGTAATCGCGGGAGCGGGAAACGGCCACCACCCCCAGCGTGGCCGACTGCCAAACCACCGCCTCGTCCATCTCCGCCACTGAGACGTTGAAGCTCTGCCGCAGTTGATCTTTCATTGAACGCACCACCTGCCGCCGGTCTTTTAGCGACTGGGCATGCTCAATGCGGATTTCGAGCGTCAATTGGGCGACAGGCATGGAGTCACCGAATTTACATCGCTAGTGTAAGGCCGTTCGCAGCCGACGGGCGCAATTTATTTTTTTATGAGATTAGAACCCTTGGCCATTCCGCCCCTTGTAATTCGTCCTACACGGCAATCGGATATAATCCGGGCGTTGCTTCCATGCGAAGCAGCGGAGGACTGAAATGGACGTTGTGTTCGTAGTTTTGCTGGCAGTGGTCGCCATTATCGCTTTAACTCTTATCCTGGGAAGCTTCTTTACCGTAAACACGGCCCAGGTGGCTATTATCACGCGTTTCGGCAAGTTTCTTCGTGTGGCCGATCCTGGTTTGAACTGGAAGATGCCCTACTTTGATTCGGTCTCCGGCGTTGTAAGTCTGCGCGTCAATCAGATTTCGCTCACCATGGAAACCAAGACCAAGGACAATGTCTTCGTCACCATTCCGATTTCGGTGCAGAATCGCGTTCGCCCCGAAAAGGTCTTTGATGCCTACTACAAGTTGTCTGACCCGACAGCGCAGATCCAGTCCTATGTTGAACAGGTGATTCTCGGCCATGTTCCCGGCATGACACTCGATGAGGTCTTTGCCTCTCAATCCTCCATCGCCGCGGCGGTCAAGCAGGAACTGGATGCCGATATGGCCACATTCGGCTTCGAGATCGTCAACGTGCTGGTTACCGATATCGTTCCCGACGCCAAGGTCAAGTCCGCCATGAATGACATCAACGCCGCCCAACGCGAGCAGGTAGCCGCCAACGCGCGCGGCGAAGCTGAGAAGATCCTGGTAGTCAAAAAGGCCGAGGCCGAAGCGGAGAGCAAAGCGCTGCAAGGGCAGGGAATCGCCAATCAGCGCCGGGCGATCATTGAGGGCCTTCAGACTTCGGTCGAGCAGTTCCAGAAAGCGGTCGAAGGTGCCTCCGCCAAAGAGGTGATGCAGCTAGTTCTGGTCACGCAGTACTTTGATACCTTGAAGTCCATCGGTGAGAGCGACAAAACCAACACGCTCTTTCTGGCTCATACGCCGTCTGCCGTCAAGGAAGTCTCCGATCAGATCCTGGAATCCATGCTGGTCGCCGAACGATCGAAGAGCTGACCAGTTTAAGAGAACAATACTGATTCGTGTCAGGCGTTCCCAGCTGTCGTAGCGCACAAAGAGAAATAACTCTGTTAGCGATGCTAGCTTGCTAACTAGCTATCCCCCGCGCGAGCGGGGGCTAACTAGATACATTTGCCTGGCTCAGTGCTGCAATTCGCCTGCGGCAAAAACGAAACCCTGCTTAGTCTGAAAACCGTGCCAATTGTTCCGCAGCCGGCTTTCGCGTAAACAAACTCACCACCACCATAGCCGCAACAGCCGCAAAGAGCGCCGGGAAAATAGCGTCGCGCGCGGCCACGACGGGCG
Organism: Occallatibacter sp.; assembly: GCA_049515455.1. Lineage (GTDB taxonomy): Bacteria > Acidobacteriota > Terriglobia > Terriglobales > Acidobacteriaceae > Telmatobacter. The sequence continues at coordinate 38,241 of JBEKUB010000014.1, read as the reverse complement.
GAAAAATCGTCCTGACCGCATCAATATCCCAGGCCAGCGTAACCACAGTTCCCGCGCCGATCGCGGCAACAGCTCCCCACGCCGTTACGCGCTTTGAATAAAACGCAGCCAGCACCACCGGTGTCAACGCCGCGGAGTAGATGGTATAAGCCCACATCATTTTTTTCAGAATGCTCTCCGCATAGACTGCCTGCGAAAGCGCCCAGCATCCGAGTATGACGACCGCCAGCCGTGAGACGATTAGTATCCGCTTATTTGAGGCCCTCGGCGCAATGTAGCGAACAAAAACATCCTCCACCAAATTGGTAGCTGGCGAGAACAAATAATTTGAAGCCGTCGAAATCACCTTGGCAAAGACCGCTCCCAACAGCAGCGCTCCCATCATCGCGGGCAGTCCGTGCCGCGCCGTGTAAGGAATAATTTCCCGTGGATGCAACGCCACTTCGCCCGTAGGATACAGCGCCCGCCCAAAGATGGCGATAGCCACAATCAGCGTCTCCAGCAGCATGGTCCCCAGGATCCATCCGACCACTGAAACGCGCGCGTCCTTCTCCGATTTTGCTGAGAAAAACTTCTGATACATTACCTGGTTGCCCAGCATCAGCAGCAGCACAGGCACCATAAACTCCAGTCCGCGCAGCACGCCCATCCCTGCCGATTGGCGCACATGCTCCGGACTCAAACGGTAGTTGCCCAGCACCTGAAAGTACTCAGCCGGCAGCGTCGCGTGCAGCCCCGCCCATCCTCCCGCCTTGAAAAACAGCATCGGCGCGGCCAGGCAGCAGATCACTGTAACCATTGATCCGATAGCCACATCCATATAAGCCACTGACGACATTCCCGCCAACGCCGTGGTTAAAATGACGAATGCGGCAATCAAATAAGTTCCCAGCTCCGGCGTGACCGTATCTGGAAAAATCAAGTGCAGCACGTCTCCGCCGCCCTTGAACTGGTAACTCGTGATCCCAACGTAGGCAAACAAAATCGCAATCGTCCCCAGCACCCGAGCCGTCTGGTTATAGCGCGCCTCCAACAAATCGGGCAGTGTGAACTGCGCAAATTTCCGCGCTCGCGGCGCAATAAAGAAGATAAGCAGCAATCCCAGCCAGCCACCCGCCGGCTGCCACAGCGCGGCAAATCCGTTCTTGTAAGCGTTCTCTGCCCCAGCAAACAGCGAGCCTGCGCCAATCCACGAAGTCAACAGCGTAAGCACCAGCACCGTCGCCGGCAATGATCGCCCCGCCACCAGGTAGTCGGCCTTGGTCTTCACCTTCAGGGCCTGATACACCGCAACCCCAAGCAGCGCAATCACAATAAAGGCCAGAACAGCGACGTAGAGTTGAGACATTCGCAGGCTTCCTCGCGCGACTTACCGCATTCTCAGCAGTGTAAAGGATCGAGCGGACTGCCGTGATGTCCCTTCTCCCTTCGTGACGGCAGCACTGGCCCACATTACATTCATGGTGTACACTGCCTTTCTAGTTCAAAGAAATAGATTTCGAGTCTCTTAATCATGCCTGTTGAAGATAACCTTTGCACGTTGAGCTATTCCCGTGGTCCAAGCAGGCCGCTGCTTGAACTGACCATCGGCGACCTGCTTCACCGCACCGCCGATCGCTTTCCTGATCGCCTTGCCGTGGCCTCCTGCCATCAGTCGCAGCGCATTTCGTGGGCTGAACTCAGTGCTGAGGCCGACCGCGCAGCGCGTGGTCTCTGGTCGCTCGGCATTCGTCGCGGCGATCGCGTTGGCATCTGGTCCACCAACTGCATCGAGTGGGTCGTCATGCACATGGGCTGTGCCCGCGCCGGCGCATCGCTGGTCAACGTGAACCCCGCCTACCGCTCTCACGAACTTCAGTTCACTCTCCAGCGCTCGCGCATGAAGGCTCTCTTCCTCTGGCACAAAGACAAGCACGCCGACTACGAAGAGATTCTGGGCCGCGCATGCCACGGACTCTCGCTTGAGCTCGAGCACACCATCTACTTCGATACGCCCGAGTGGCCGGCCCTCATGGACGCAGACGGCAAGCTGCCTGATTATGTAGCAATAAATGACGTAGCCAATATCCAATACACCAGCGGGACAACCGGCCATCCCAAGGGCGTCTTGCTCACCCATCACAACATCGTCAACGACGGCCAGTACCTCGCTCAGGCCTTCCACTACACTGAAGTCGACAAAATCGTAATGCCGATGCCTTTCTTTCACTGCTACGGCTGCGTCATCGGCACCATGTCCGCGCTCAACTCCGGCGCGGCCCTCATTCTTCCTAACTGGACCTTTGAGGCGCGAACCACTCTGCAGGCCGTCCAGCAAGAGCATGGAACCTCGGTCTATGGGGTTCCTGCCATGTACGTCGCGGAGATGGCGCTGCCTGATTTCAAGAGCTTTGATCTCACTAGTCTGCGCACCGGGATGATGAGCGGCGCGCCTTGCCCAATCGAACTGATGAAGCGCGTCCTCGATGAGATGCACTGTAAGGAACTGATCATTGCGTACGGTCAGACTGAGTCTTCGCCCGTATGCACCGTGAGCGACGCCGGCGATTCCATTGAGGTACGAGTCCACACGGTAGGTCGCGCCATGCCTCAAACTGAGATCAAAGTCGTCTCTCCCAAGACACACGAGACCGTGCCCACTGGCAAACAAGGCGAAATACTGACCCGCGGCTTTGTGGTGATGAAGGGCTATGATGGCGACCCGGAGGGTACGGCGAAAGTGATTGACACTGATGGCTGGCTGCACACCGGTGACCTGGGCATCATGCGCCCGGACGGCTGCATCCATCTCACCGGCCGTTCCCGCGATGTCATTATCCGCGGCGGCGAGAACATCTATCCCCGCGAGGTTGAGGAGTTCCTCTACACTCACCCGAAAGTAGACGAAGTCCAGGTCGTCGGCATCCCAAATGCTCGTCTTGGCGAGGTTGTCGCAGCCTGGGTCCGCCTGAGCCCCGGCGTCGAAGCCACCGAAGAAGAGATTCGCAGCTTCTGCGAAGGCCAGATCGCCTATTACAAAATTCCCGCGCACATCCGTTTCGTAAACGAATTCCCAGCCACCCTCAGCGGCAAAATCCAGAAATACAAAATTCGCGAATTCGAAATCGAGGCCCGCGGCCTGCAGGACGTAGCGAAAACGGTTACGGCGTAACTGGTGAAGAATTGCGGGGGCCCCAGGTCTCGATATTGGGACCTGGGAGTGTCTGAAAGTTGTTCTTACGGCGTAACCGCAACATTATCGAACTGAATCCGATCCCATTCCGTTCCCAGCGCGAACATTCCGTGTGTATGAACAGAATTCTCCACAGTAGCTAGCGCCGCACCATCCAGCGCCGCAACAATCTGTCCGCCGCGGAAGCGCAGTTCCAACCGATGCCACTTGTTGCGATCGATTGTGACAGAACCGGACGCCAGCGTAACCACAGGCTTCTTGAACTCTGCCGACGAAAGCTCCCAAGCCCCATTCGGATTCAATCGCAACACGTATCCGCTAGGTTCGTGAGCTTGGTAGTCCTTGAAAACATCCGCAGAGTCAATGCGTCCCATGATCGCTGCCGGCGCGGTGCTAAGAAAACGCACATCGGCAGCCACGTTGTAATCCTTCCAATCCGAATCGCCGGCCATCGTAAACGGGCCCGGCAACGGACCCCACGAAACCGGTATCTTAGTGATAACCTGTTCCAGACAGCGGCCTGTGCGCCCAACGCAGGGCCGAACCTCAAAAGCTCCATCCTGATCGGCTAAATACTTTGGGGTATGCTCCAACTCCGTCTTTTCAAAATCATCTGCATAAGGAATAGGAAAATTTGCGGCAGGCGGAGGTTGCGCCGTTCCTTTGCCCTGTCCCGAAGTAGTAGTCAGCGAATAAAGCGAATCCGGATCGAAGGTATAAATGAATGCGCCATCCACCGGCTTCAAGTCGGCAACCTTCTCAAAGGTTCGCGAGTTATTCGTCTCCCACAGATGAACTTCGCCCTCGCCCAGTCCACCTGTCAGCCGGAACTTCACGGTCTGCGGGTGCCTCGCATCAATCGTCTCCAGAATCACGCTCCAGTTCTTCTTATCAGGAGAGCGAAGCGAAACATAACTCCCTTTTTCCGGCAAATACCCAGACGCGGAATCGAGATATTGCCAGCCCGGCTGCGCAAACTGCGTGGTGTGCGCCGTGGCCCAAATCGTTCCCTGCACGTTATAGTTTCCGGACCAAGGAGTGTTGGCATACATCAACCCAGAGTTAGGGGCGGCCAGATTGTCGTAATAGGAAGTTATCGGGCTCCATATCTCAGTCGCTGTCATCGAGCCCTCCAGGTAATTCTGGTTATAACGATGCGCAAGAATGCGCCCTCCCACAGCCCACTCGCGGCTGACAAAAGGCCCGCCTCCACCGTTAGGCTGATCTTCGCTGGACCAAAGCGGCTTGCCTGTCTTGCGAGCCGATTCTGCGGTGATGATCTTTCCGTCGACCAGCGGATAATGCACCCCGATCACGGCAACAGCCGCATTCACTTCAGGGTCCTTCAGCATCTCGTCCGCGATGGCCCATGGTCCTGTGCCCTCGCCGGAATACTCATCACAGCAAATAATTTGTGTAGCCAGGTGCTCGGACTTAAGTCGCCGATCAAGTTCTCTGAGGTAGCCAAGATCGAATACCTTCTCGTTCCAAAGCCCGGCATAAGCAATATCAAGTTCGTAATCGCGCTTCGCCGTCTTGATAAAGTCCGCCACATACCCGGCCATCGCTGGAGTATAAAGCGTAGCTTTACCATTCGACTTGGCGCCGACCCATCCTGGCGCGCCCCAGGGAAGAATCTCCAGAATGATGTTAGGATTTCGCTTATGCGCTTCCGCCATTAACCACCATTCGTACCCGCGCCGCGAGTTATGATCCGACGCTGAGCGCATGTGGCTGGGCTCCGAGCCGTCGGTCGAGTTCACATCCGCGCCGATTTCCACCTTCAAATGTTGCAGTGCCGCACCATAACCCGGCCTGAAAAGGTAATCGAGAATCTGGCTGCGTTGCGGTTCCGGATAGTCAATCAGCAGTCGCGATGAAGCTCCCGCGCTCGCCGCTCCCAGGCCGTCAAAGACTCTGCCTTTACCATTGCCATCCAAAACGACGTTAGTCTGTTGGCCATAAGTGGCCCCGGCTCCGACGCTCAACACCAGACAAAATAATGCCGCAACGCGAGCGAATCTAAAATCCCTTGCATACATCTTCCGCCTCCTAAGACTTGCCTTTTCGCAAGCCGGTCTCAATCTCTTCCAGCGATTTCCCCTTTGTTTCCGGCAAGCAAAAATAAAGAAACAGCAAGCCGGCCAAACAGATTGCCGCATAAGTCCAAAACACGTCCGATGTACCCAGCGCCGCATTCATCGATGGAAACGTATAAGTCAGTACGAAGCAAGCAATCCATAGCGCGGTAACCGCTATGGACATTGCGCCGCCACGGATGCGGTTGGGAAAGATCTCCGCAATCACCACCCACACCACCGGCGCCAGTGACATGGAGTAGCAAGCCATGGCAGCAAGCACCAACACCAGCATAGGTAAGCCTTGCACGTGCAAGCGGTAAAAAGCACCCAATATCGTGTAGATGATAGTCAGCCCTGTAACTCCGCTGATCAAAAGAAAGCGCCTGCCATACCGGTCAACTGTCGCCAGCGCAACGAGCGTGAACGCTAGGCTGACAACGCCGGTAGTCACGATGTTGAATAGGATGCCGGAGATCTGGTATCCAGCCGCCGCAAAGACCTCCTGCGCATAGTTGAAAATCACGTTGATGCCGCACCACTGCTGCAGCACCGCCAGCGCGACACCGAGAAAAAGCACCTTTGCCATACCCGGAGAAGATAACTCTGAATAGAAAGAGCTATTCGTCTCCGTAGCGCTCGCAGCAGCAAAATCCCTGAGCACCTGCTCAGCGTAAGTGCGTCCTCCGAGCCTCTCCAGCACCGCGAGTGCCTGCTTATTGCGACCCTTCGTCGCCAGCCATCGCGGACTCTCGGGGACGAGGAACGAAGCCACCAAGAACAGCAGGGAAGGCACAGCCGTGATCGCAAACATCCAACGCCATCCCCACTGCCCGTTCCACGACATAAGAATTTCATGCGCAGTCGCACCTGCCGGCACCGGTCTTGCGATCAGCCAATTCACCACCTGCGCCAGCAAAATTCCAACCACGATTGCCAACTGGTTAAGCGAAACCAGTCGCCCGCGCAGATGCGCCGGAGAAATCTCTGCAATATACATCGGCGAGACCCCAGATGCCAGTCCAATTGCATATCCACCCAGTATTCTCCAGGCAACGAAGGCCGTGAAATGCGCAGCCAGCCCGGTTCCCACCGACGATATCGCGAAGACCAGTGCAGCCATAGTCAGCAGCCGCTTTCTGCCCAGGTGGTTGCTCAATGCTCCTGAGGATATAGCCCCCACCAGGCAACCGATCAGCGCGCAGCTCATCGCCCACCCTTCGATAGATGGCGAATCAAGATGAAAATAGATTTCATAGAAAGGCTTTGCTCCGCCAATGACCACCCAGTCATAGCCGAAGAGCAATCCTCCTAACGCGCCTGCTGAACAAGCCAGCCAGAGATAGATTGAGCTAAAGTTTCCTTCGCGGTCTGCGCTTTCATTCGAAACGGAAATCGAGGGATTCGTCATGCGGGTGCCTGGCGCACCTTTCTGTAATTGGACGCAGCGGGATTTGTTCTTTGTATCCATTGATTATAATCGGAAACATAAATATCAGGAGGAATCGTGAGTTCAAGAAATCTTGCCGTGCCCACAGTTCTATTGCTTGCTCTCTGCAGCCTGCCGCTTGCCGCAAATGCCCAGGGCGCCGCGTCCGCTTTTGCTCTGCACGACGGCGACCGCGTCACTTTCTACGGCGACAGCATCACCAATCAGCGCGAATACACTGAGGACGTTGAAGAGTATGTTCTCACCCGCTTCCCGTCCTGGAAAGTAAGCTTTCACAATGCCGGCGTGGGCGGAGACAGAGTGAGTGGCGGCGGCGCAGGTCCCATCGATCTACGCCTCGATCGCGACGTCTTCGCGTGGCATCCAAACGTTGTCTCCATTATGCTGGGCATGAACGATTTCTATTACCGGCCCGATGAGCCAGGCGTCTATTCCACTTTCACCTCGGGTTACCGGCACCTGGTCGACTCGCTCAAGAAGAACGATTCCGGCGTGCATATCACGCTCATCGAGCCTTCACCCTATGACGATGTCACCCGCTCGTCCAGCGGAAACAACGAGGTCCTTCTCAAGTACAGCGCATTTGTCGCGCAGTTAGCTCAAGAGCAAGGCGCGCAAGTGGCCAACTTCAATACCCCGGTGACGGATGTACTAAAGGCAATTAACGCTGCATCTCCCGCTCTCGCGCCGCAGGTGATTCCCGATCGTGTTCATCCGGAGCAGGGCGGCCACTGGGTCATGGCAGAGAGCCTGCTCAAGAGTTGGCAGGCGCCGTCGCTGGTAACCTCCGTCGCAATCAATGCAGGCGTCAAGCCGGCTTCCGAAGTCGCGAACACCGCCGTTACTGATCTCACCCGCACGAAGGGTAAGATCACCACGAAGATCAGTTGGACACAAGACGACAAAGCGCTTCCGTTGCCATTTCCGCCGTCCGAGGTCGACCCCGTACTTGCACTGGTGCTCAAGTACTCTGATGTCGTCGCGGCGCTTGACCAGGAAACGCTGAAGGTAAGCTCGCTCACGGCGGGAAGCTACGATGTGCTTATCGACGGCCGCAAGATCGGCAGCTTCACTGCATCCCAGCTTGCTGGCGGCATCAATCTCTCGACAATGGATACACCCATGCTCGAACAGGCTCGCCTCGTTGCCTTGGATACGGAAAAAGTAAATTTCCTTGAGTCGCAGCGATTCGAGATAATCCGTAGACCTCCAACCCCGGAACAGTCAGCGACTGCGCAAGCGCTGGCCGATGCTTATTCAGTTGCAGTTGCGCGGCAGCACGGCGACGCACGGCCACTCGCGCACCATTATGAACTGGATCTTGCGAGTACAGCATCCGCGGGGCAATGACCGACATGTAACCATGAGTAACCCGAATCGAACCGAACCTTGATAGTTAGTAGGAAAAATTGCTAAACCAATATAACTATCCGGCGATTTCGTCGAGGACAACGAGATCGCCGGATTCATTTGAGTCCTGTCAGCCGTTTACTGCAGCCATCATCGTCTGTGCATAGCGATCGCCGGCAGCCGCATCCTGCGGAAATATTTTCTGTAACTCCTCAACTAATCCTGGAGCAAGCGATAACTCCGCCGCCGCGGCATTCTCTTCAACATACTTACGCCGCTTGGTTCCAGGAATCGGTATAATATCTTCTCCCTGCGCCAGTACCCACGCCAAGGCTAGCTGGCTGGCAGTTATCCCGTTCTCCGCGGCAAGTTGCCGCACCTTCTCAACCAGCTCGAGGTTGCGCACAAAGTTCTCACCTTGGAAACGCGGAGAGGAGAGGCGGTAGTCGCCTTTTTCGAAATCTATTGGGGATCTGAAGGCGCCGGTTAAAAAGCCACGTCCAAGCGGACTATATGCGACAAAAGCTATGCCTAAACGCCTACAAATTGGAATGATTTCCGGCTCGGGGTCGCGGGACCAGAGCGAGTACTCGGTCTGCACCGCCGTGATGGGATGCACATTATTGGCTCGCTCGATGGTTGCCGGAGCGGCTTCTGAAAGGCCCAGGTACCGCACTTTGCCCTCTTCAACCAGCCGCGCCATCGCTCCGACCGTCTCTTCGATCGGCGTATGTTTATCCACGCGGTGCTGGTAATACAAATCGATCGTCTCCACGCCCAGCCGCCGCAAGCTGCCCTCTGCCGACTTGCGCACGTAGTCCGGGCTGCCGTCGATTCCTCGCCGCTCCGGGTTGGCTGGATCGCGCACGATGCCGAACTTGGTGGCCACAAGAAGCTCGTCGCGCCGCCCCTTGATTGCCTTGCCCACCAGGACTTCGTTCGTATGCGGGCCGTAGATGTCGGCGGTATCGAGGAGGTTGACGCCCAGTTCCAGTGCGCGGTCGATAGTGGCCAGCGACTCTTTCTCGTCGAGGCTGCCGTAGAACTCGCTCATCCCCATGCATCCCAGCCCGATGGCGGAGGCGGTGGGTCCGTTCGATCCCAATCTGCGCATTTTCATTTTTTTGTGCCCGCCTTTCTTGTTACTGGAGCGGCCTGTCTGTCCACAGCGCCTTATCCGCGATCGATTTTACGGGGTACAGCCGCCCGGCCAGCAGGCTCTCGGCTTTTTGCTGGTTCACGTCCTGGGCAAAGAGCCACTTGCGTTCGCCCTTGCCCCACACCTTGGAGAGATCGTCTTCGCTGAGAAAGATATTGGGCGCGTCAGGATAGCAGGAGCCCCACAGCAACGGCGTTCCCTCGCCATGCTGGCCGCAGCGCGGGACCACCATATAGGCCGGCCGGCCCAAGAAGAAGTCGTTGGTGTAGAACACGACCGATGAAGCGTCCGATTGTTCGCCGAAGATGATAAAGGAGTCGGCGTGTGAGCCTTTCTGCATGATTGCGTCGGCCAGCGTCTTTGAGCCCAGCATAGGATCGAAGCGGGCAAAGGCGATGTGCGCGGCAATCAGAAAGACCGCCGAAGTCAGGGCCAGGCTGATGGTCGCGGCCAGGTGCTTGCCCTTGAGCCGCAGAATCCAACCGACAATCGGCCCCGTCAGCAGAGTCACGGCGGCCAGCCCGGCAGGCAGCCTTAGCGCGGCAAACGATGCAAAGGTGAGGTCGAAGAAGTGGGACATGGAGAGCGTATAGTTGCCCACTGCGCGATGCGCCAGCAGGGTGCCGATATCGGCCACATAGGGCAGGTTGCGCGACTCACACAATCCCCAACCCAACACAGCCGCCACCAGCACGCCCACCACGGCAAAGACCGCCTGCGCGCCCGTTAGCCATGCGGTCGAGAGCAGTGGCCGGGCGCTTCGCGGTTCTGTACCCGCGCCTCCGTCCAGCCCGCGCTTCTCTTCAATCCCCGCCACCACCGCGGCAATGAGGATAAACAGCGGCGGCCACACCGGAAACGTGTAGTACTCCTGGTTGGTCGAAAGCGAAAAGAAGAACAGCGTCCAGGCGGTAAACAAACTCAGCAGCCAGGTGGAGCGCACGCGAAACTTGAGCCGCGCATCATGGCTGGCGACAGCCACGCGGGCTGCATTATCGAGGTGAAAATTCACCGTGGTGCCGGAATCGGGGCGTATATGCTGCAGCCAATGGCGGCGCGTCTTCCAGGCCACTGCCACGAGCGCGGGCAGAAACAAGCTCCAGGGGAAGAGCCAAACCAGGTGCGCCAGCCAATAGCCGGCAGCGGGCATCTTGTTGTAGTCGTGCGGATAGCGCAGGCCAAAAAAGCGCAGGTAGTGCTCGTTGACCAGGTAGAAGTACCAGAAACCGTGCACGTTGCCGATGGTCGGATGGTTGCCCACCGCGTGCCCTTGGTCGGGATTAGCCAGCCCCACTAGGATGTGCCAGGGTGCGGCAATGGCCAGAAGCGTGAGCACCCCGGTAACCGGCTTCAACTCTCGCCAGCGCCGCCATTGCCCGGTCAGCAGCAGGTAAGGAACAGCCGCGCCCACAAAAAAGGTTGGCGCGATCAGTCCCTTGGTCAGCAACGCCAGAGCCAGCGTGGCCCACATCATATAAATGCGCGCCGGCCGGCCCCACTCCAGGCCCGTAACCAGCCCGTAAAGCGAGATGAGCAGAAACAGGCTGAGAATCGCCTCTGGAATAATGAATCGCGTAAATAAAAATGGCCCAATCGAGGTGAGCACGCCCAGCCCGGCATAGAGCCCGGCGCGCGCACCCCAGGCCCGCCTTGCCCAAACCCAAGCCAGCCAGGTGAGGCCCAGCATTCCCAACGCATTGGGCAGGTGGGTAGCAAAGGTGTTCTGGCCAAAGACGCGATAGGAGACGGCGACCAGCCAATAGGGTAGCGGAGGCTTCTCAATATAGCGTATCCCGTTTATTTTGCAAGTGATCCAGTTGCCGGTCTCGGCGATATGCTGGGCAGCCTGCGCGTGCGATGAGTCCACGTCGTCCATCAGCGGCGGCGAAAACAGAGAAGCAAAATAAACGGCGAGATAGATGGTCAAAAAAAGCAGCCAGGTAGCCAGCGTAGAAGGCGATTGCCGGGGGCGAATGTGTGTCGTCGAATCGTTCGTCATTGCGGGATAGACCGTCGCATCAAGGATAACAGCGGAGGACAGGGATTAGAGCTTAGGGAACAGAGATCGGCGATCAAGGATCAGGAGGCCAACTTTGCATCTTGCGCGAGTTTTTCTGATGGCCAAATCGGCTGGCGGAAGGGTATCTTCGTCTCTATGAGGACAAAAGATCCGTTTTCGGCGTTTTTGCTGGGAGCCGCAGTCGTGTGTGCAACGGTTCCTGGATGGAGTCAACAGTCCGCATCGAACCAGGATAGCGGCGTCAAACACGATATGAAAGCAACCGGTCACGATACGAAGACGGCGGCCAAGACCACGGGTCACGATACTAAGGTCGTTGCCAAGGATACCGGACACGATGTGAAAAAGGGGACGACGACGGCCGTCGATAAGACGAAACATGGGACTCAGAAAGTCTGGCATAAGACCAAGGACACGACGACAGGCGCGGTGCATGGAGGCAAAGAAGGCGCAAAGCAACCGGATAAATAGCTTCTGCGTTGCCCGATAAGGTCGGTTGCCGGGAGTTACCTGGGACTCGTTCGACGTGCTTCAACATCCTTCCGCCGAGAATGGTTTCGGAAGGATGGAGATAGGTGCGGGCTTTCGACTCAGTTCAGGATGATGGATATTTGGAGCGGTTCTGCTGAAGGCGTGGATTGAGCTGGCGCGGTGAATTAGCGCTGGAACCTAACTCCGTTGATAAGTCAAATTCTTAATCATTGCCGGCGGAATCAGGAGTAAAATTCTGAGTTACCGGTAAACGGTTTGCTTGCGGAACGCGTCTAACCCGTTGGCCGGGAAGTAAGCCTGCCTGCGAAAGGAGTTTTGCGATGCGCAACCGTCGTTTGTCGTTGGCTCTCTTCGGATTGATTTTTGCTTTCAGCATTAGCGTTTTCAGTGTGGGTGCGCTTGCCTCCACGCCGGAGTTCGCGATTACGGCAACCAACGTTACCATGCCCGCGAACGGCAGTCGTGGTTTCTCCCAATACACGGTGACCGCGATCCCGATGAACGGCACATTGGCTGTCAGTTGTGAGTATGTGGGCATGGGACCAGGGCTGGATGCGCCCATCTGCAACTACGGTCCCGTCGCGGCTCCGATGCAAGTGGATGCAGGCCAGGCAGTTACGGGTATGATCGGTTTTTTGCCTGCCGGTTCCGCTGTCCCTGTCCGACTGCGCCGCAACGGCCATGCGGCAGGAGGTTTGGCGCTGGCTGGCGTGTTGTTGCTCGGATTTGGCCTGCGGCGGAGGGTCCGGAGATGGTTGACCCTGGTGTTGATTATTGCCGGCTCTCTGTCAGTCGTGGCCGGAATCAGCTCATGCAGCGCCAGCGGCAGCATCTACGGAACGCCCGGGACCTATCAGTACACAATTGCCGCAGATAACGAATCAGGCGGCGTAGCACCGCTGGGTCAAGGCACAACTACGACGATCTACGTAACTGTGCCTTAGGTGATTTTGCGCTAAAGCCGGAAGTCATCTGACTTATTGCGACAAGTTAGTTTAAGATTGCGACGCGAACGAGTTACTTCCGCGCGTTCTTGGGGCGCGAGCTTTTCTGCACGCTGGCGTAGATGGAGCGGGCGGTGCGCGGGTCAATGAGCCACTGCATCAACGGCGGATGGCGATCGAGATCGATGCGGGCTACCGAGCCCTTGCGCATGCGGATGCTGGCGCCGCCGTTGACGGTGATGAGGCGGCCGAGGAATTGGAACAGGTTGGGATTGTGGCCGACGACCAGCACGCCCTCGCGGTCAGCATACTTTCCCAGCAGCTTTTGGAAATCGGTGTAGCTGGCGTCCAGCGCCAGGGCGGGGCTGATCTCGACTTTGCCGTCGTAGCCCAGTTCGGTACCCACGAACTGCGCTGTCTGCATGGCGCGCTTCAGCGGGCTTGAGACCACAACATCCACCTGCACCTTCAGGGCGCTGAGCACCCTAGCCATCAGCATGCACTGCTCCTTGCCCTCCTTGATGAGGGAGCGCTTTGCGTCCAGAAGGGGATTTCCTCTGGGCACTCCGGCATTGGCATGGCGCATGAGGTAAAGGATCATCGAGATCGTTCTGGCGGGGCTTTGTTATGGGGGCCTGCCCGGCTTCCTAAGCATTCGATACTATCACAGATCAATCGATGCAAAGGGGCTAAATCTGTTTTATGGCAGGGTTTACGGGCTGCGCGCGCCGGCTTATCCCGCGCTGGGCGGAGCCTGCCCCAGAGACTCCTTTACCAGCGCTTGGATTTTGGCGTTCACCTGCTCGGGCTTGACGAAGAAGGGAGTGCCGAGGCACTGGATGGTGAGCTGCTGGGTCTCGGGCGAGTAATTCCATGCCACTTCTACGCCGAACTTAGCGGCTGTTCCGCTGTTGCTGGCCAGGTTGAGCCCGGCGGACTGCGCTTTCTGAATCAGGGTTGCGTAATTTTCTGGCGTGATGCCGCTGAAGACCTGAGGCGCGCTCTGTGGCACGAGGGTTTCCTTTTTGTGGATTGGGCTACTGGAATCGAAGGTAGCAGTTCACGGGAAATAATCTGCAAATGAAACCCACGCACGGCGCTTGTGTACCAATACTTTCCTTTCCCTACCCACCCCCCACTCCCCCCCCGGTATTTTGCGGGAAATTCCCTGTTTTCAGGGGAATGGAGCGAGAGATCTGCTGTAACTCCTTTGTTCTGAGGAAGTTAATTCTCAGATTCCAGATAACAAAGAAGTTACTGGCACTTACTCGGTTTCTCCCGGTTCTATGGAAGACGCTGTGAAATGATTGTGCGCCTTTGCGGGCTATATTATGCAAACGGGGTCACCCATTCCAAGAGGGCGAGTTGAGGCGCATTACCATCTGAAGCCACCCTCATATTTCTTCGCAGCCAATCCTTGCGATGGGTGATAGTATCTCCTCACCTGGCGCGGATTGCCTCCGCGAAGGCAACTTCCCCCGTACCCATTCATCCCGCCCGGCACAGACAAATAAGGAGAGATCAAATGCACTCTGGCAATCCTGCGGATGGTCCGCTTACCCCCGGTCTTGTCTTCGACATGATGCAGGCGCATCAGCGCACCGCTGCGCTGAAGGCGGCCATCGATCTGGATGTTTTCAGCGCTGTGGGCGATGGGCCGGGCGATGTGGCCTCGATCGCGCGTCATTGCTCCGCTTCAGAACGCGGCATCCGCATCCTGTGCGATTTTCTCGCCATCTACGGCATGCTGGCGAAAGAAAACGGCAGCTACCGGCATACGCCTACCAGCGCCATGTTTCTCGATCCGCGCTCTCCGGCGTGCATGGCCTCCGTCGCGCAGTTCTTGAGCACGCCGGAGTTACGCGCGCCCTACGACCACTTGGCTGAAATTGTGCGCACGGGGCGCACCATCCTTGAGGGCGCAGGCACCGTGGAGCCGGAGAACCCAGTCTGGGTTCTGTTTGCCGAGAAGATGGCGCCTATGATGGCTCCCCTGACCGGTCCGCTGGGAGCGGTGGTTCTTGACGGGCATGCGGGGCCGATGCGGGTGCTGGATATCGCCGCCGGGCACGGGCTCTTCGGAATCGAAATCGCCAAGCAGAACCCGGAGGCCAAAGTCACTGGTCTCGATTGGGCGCCGGTGTTGCGGGTAGCTCTTGAAAACGCCCGCAAGGCCGGCGTCGAGGATCGCTACGATATGCTTCCAGGGAGCGCCTTCGAGGTGGACTTCGGCGGTCCTTACGACGCCGTGCTGCTTACAAACTTCCTGCATCACTTTGACGTGCCGACCTGTGTGGGATTGCTGAAGAAGGTTGGGGATGCGCTCAAGCCCGGCGGACGGGCGGCAACGCTCGAGTTTGTGCCCAATGAAGACCGCATCTCGCCGCCCATGCCTGCAGCCTTCAGCATGACCATGCTGACGTCTACCGCCGCCGGAGACGCTTATACGCTGAACGAATTGACGGCTATGTATCTCGAGGCCGGATTCAACGGGATTACCGATCACCCCATTCCGATGAGCCCGCATACGGTGGTGATGGGACGGGTGTGAGGCCGACTTATTGGAAATGCGGAGTTAATGGAAGGATTGTTGCGCGTGAATAATGTGAATCCCAGGTCTCAAAATCGAGACCTGGGCCACCCGGCCCGGCTTGAGCACCCGGCACTCTGTGCCTTGGGGTTACCTTTTTTGGTTTGGGGTTACTTTAACCGAATGTAACAGCCAGTGGGGACGTAATCTGCAAATCGAATCCTGGGGGCAGCTATACTCGCCGGATAGAAACACGGGAGGACGCTTCCACCCGAGGAGAGACGAATGAAGCTAGGGACAGTTAGGACACTTCCAATCTTCGTAATGGCCGTTGTGTTGAGCGCCGCTTGGCCTGGGCGGGCACAGGACGCGAAAACGCCGTATCCGAGCATGGCTCCGATGGAGCAGTATTTGATGGCCGATCGGGATGCCGAGATCGCCCTGGCGCGGAGCGCGGCCCCAGACTCCATCTCGCGCGATGCCGATGTTCTGGTGCTCGGAGCGCATGGGTACGAAACCGCGGTCAAAGGCAAGAACGGATTCGTATGCATTGTGCAGCGATCGTGGACCGCCGAAAGCACCAATCCCGCATTTTGGAATCCCAAACTGCGGGGCCCCATCTGCTACAACCCGGCGGGCGCGCGATCCAATCTTCCGCTGGTCTTCAAAAAGACGGAACTGGCACAGGCCGGGAAGTCGAAAGAGCAAATCCTCGCCGCGATCAAGGCCGGACTTGACAAGAAGGAATTGCCAGTGCCGGAACTTGGCGCGATGTGTTACATGATGTCGAAACAAGGGTACCTGAACGATAAGGTCGGCCATTGGCATCCCCACCTGATGTTTTATGTTCCGCTGAAGGACTCCGCAACCTGGGGCGCGAATCTGCCCGACTCTCCGATTCTTGCAACTGACGTTCCGGAAGACCGGTTGACCATCTTCATGATTCCGGTGGGCGAGTGGTCAGACGGCACGACAGATCACATGGATATGCACTGACCGCGTTATTTGTGGGGATGAATCATGCCGTCCCTACAGGACGGCGAGAACTTCTGGGCGATACCCTTCCCCGGGTTTCACCCGGGGCTATTTTCATTTGCTCCCTCTGGGAGCTACGGTGATTGACTAGTCAGGGCTCGTGATGTCCCAGGTCTCAAGCGCGAGATCTCCGCCCCACGGACGAAGACGCGTCCGTGGGGACCCCGGACCTGGGGCACCCGCGACTGGTTCTTGAAGGTGAGGTATCCGCGATTGGTTCTTAGTTGGTGGCGTGGGCTTTTTTTGCGGCGGATTTTGCCGGCGGTTTGGCGGCGGTGGGTTTGGGGATCGCGTCGAGCTCGACTTTGCCCTCGGCTAACTGCATTAAGAAATCCTGGCTGCTGAAGGGTTTTGCATCCTTGAGGACCTTGCTGGCGCGGGCGTAGGTGCCATCGGGCTGCTGCAGGCGCGCTTTGATGGTGTCGGCCAGGTAGGCGGGGAGAATTTCGTTGTGGATGCGGGCGCGGGCGATGGGGTCGCGGACGGGGAAGACTACTTCGCAGCGCTCGAAGAGGTTGCGCGGCATCCAGTCGGCAGAGCCGATGTAGATTTCGTTGTCGCCGCCGTTGGCGAAGTGGAAGATGCGCGAGTGCTCAAGGAAACGGCCGACGATGGAGCGGACCTGGATGCGGTCAGACAACCCCTTGAGGCCGGGGCGCAAAATGCAAAGGCCGCGGACGATGAGGTCGATCTCGACGCCGGCCTTCGACGCCTGGTAGAGAGCTTCAATGACGGAAGGCTCGAGCAGGGCATTCATTTTGGCAACGATGTGGGCGGGACGGCCGGCCTGGGCGTGCTCCTGCTCGCGGCGGATGAGGCGGAGAAAACTCTCGGCCATGGTCAGAGGGGCCACCAGCAGCGGGCTATAGTCGTCGATCTCGGCGTGCGCGGTGAGGTAGTTGAAAACCATGTGTACTTTTTCAGTGATCTGCGGATCGGAGGTGAGCAGGCTGAGGTCGGTGTAGAAGCGGGCGGTGATGGGGTTGTAGTTGCCGGTGCCCAGGTGGCAGTAGCGGCGGGTCACTCCGTCCTCGTCGCGGCGGACTAACATGGCCAGCTTGCAATGGGTCTTGAGTCCGACGACGCCATGGAAGACCTGCACACCGGCGTCTTCCATCTCACGCGCCCAGCGGATGTTGGAGGCTTCGTCAAAGCGGGCCATCAGCTCGACGACCAGAGTAGCTTCCTTGGTAGCCGCCGCCTCAGTGAGCGCCTCAAACATGGGGGCATCTTCACTGGTGCGATAAAGGGTCTGCTTCATGCTGACCACGGCTGGGTCCTGAGCGCCTTGCTGGATGAAGTCAACCACCGGTTCGTAGGAATCGTAGGGGTGGTGGAGCAGAACGTCGCGCTGGCGGAGCTCTTCGAAGATGGTGGTCGAGTTGCGGCTCAGGTGGAGCGGCTTGGGTGTGAAGGGCGGAAACTTGAGATCCTTCCGCTGTACGTCGCCGTATAAAAACATCAGCCGCGAAAGGTTCACAGGCCCGTCGCAGCGGAAGACCTGATCTTCGTCAAGCTCGAAGTTCACCCGCAGCCGCTCAACGATTTCCTCGTTGGCGCCGGTCTCGATTTCCAGACGAACGGCATCGCCTTTGCGGCGATTGTGGAGCTCGACGCGGATGGTCTCGAGCAGGGAGCGGGCTTCTTCCTCTTCAAAGTAGAGGTTGGAGTTGCGGGTGACGCGAAAGGCGGAGTGGGCCAGCACCTCGTAGCCGCGGTACATTCCGGCCAGGTTCTGCGCGATCAGGTCCTGGAGCAGCAGGTAATCGACAAAGCCTTCCTTGGAGGGCAGACGAACAAAGCGCGGCAGCGCGCGCGGCACAGTGACTACGCCCAGCACCTGCGGGCCGGAGCTTTTGCGCTTGGCGCGGAGCAGCAGCGCCAGGCAGAGAGCCTTGTTGAGCACACGCGGAAAGGGGTGGGCGGGATCGATGGAGATGGGGGTCAGCAGCGGATCGACCTCGCGCTGAAAGTAGCCCTGGGCAAAGACGCGGGCTTCCATGCCCAGCTCGCTCCACTCCAGCAGGCGCACGCCCTGGTTACGCAGCTCGGGGATCAGTTGATCGTTCCAGCAGCGGTATTGGGCGGAGACAAAGTTGTGAATGTCGGCGGTGAGCACGGAGAGGGATTCGTCAGGGCGCAGGCCGTCAAAACCCGGCTGGCGGTAGCCGTCCTCAATGCGCTGCATGAGCCCGGCCTGACGCACTTCAACATATTCGTCGAGGTTGTTGCCGGTGATGGCGAGGAATTTCACGCGCTCGAGCAGGGGATTTGTGGGGTCCTCGGCTTCCTCAAGCACACGCCCGTTGAACTGCATCCAAGAGTGGTCGCGGCCGTTAAAAAGCTTTTGTTTGTTTGTAGTTCGGGGCATTTATGCGTCCAGTGCCGATATGGCAGTCTATCTCTTTTTGGCGGGGGATTGCACCCCCGGGAGGGGCAATCGGCGGAAATTTCCCATTCCGCGCCGGTTCTCCCATCCCGGCATTCTTATGGGATGAATACAGGACGAAGGCCGGCACAAGTGTTAAACAGAGAAAAAATGCTTGGGAATGTGCGAACTCATCGCTTCATAAAAAAAGATAAGGCGAACAATTTGGACTGAGCATAGAATGGTGATCAATCAATCCCATGGAGGTCGCGGAGCCTTTAAGGAGGGCTGACGCGATGAGGAAGACGGGAATCTGGATATTTGCCGCCTTGCTGGCGCTTGCTATGGCCGGTGCGGTGTGCTTTGCTGGCGAAAATGACGATCTGTTTGCGGCCATCAAGGCCAAGGATATTAACCGCGTAAGGATGCTGCTCGCCTCAGGAGCAAATGTCAATGCGCTGGCGGAGAACTTCTTAGGCATCGGAAATATCTCGCCGTTGTCCTACGCGGTGAGTGAGGGCGACACGGAGATCGTGAAGCTCCTGCTGGATAAGGGTGCCGATGTGAACTTCAAGCACCCGTTAGGTGGCGGCGCACTCATAACGGATGCGGCCATGAAAGGCGATACGGATATCGTTAGCCTGCTACTTGCAAAGGGCGCCGATATCAACGTCATGGACCCGAATCTGGGCCATACGCCTTTGACAATTGCTGCGTCCCTCGGCCATACCAAAACGGTGAAACTATTGCTCGATCATGGCGTTCCGGTAGACCAGCAAACCAACTGGGGCGTCACCTCCTTGCAGCTCGTCGCTGCCACTTCTTATAGCGATTTATTGCGACTCTTACTCGACAGGCGGGCAGATGTAAATTTCAAATACAAAAATAACGACTGGACCGCGCTTTTTTACGCAGCTGGCAAAGACTGCCCGCCCGAGAACACGCAGCTGCTAATTGCCAGAGGCGCCGATGTAAACGCCCAGGACAATCAGGACAAAACTGCCTTCTACTATGCCCAGACCAACGCCAACCAGGGCGTTCTCGCTGTGCTGGTCAAGGCCGGTGCGAACGGAGGAAAGATGCCAGAAGCGCCTGTAGCGGGAATGACGGGTGCTGACATCCAGTTTCTGACCGAACAATGCAAGATCGTGCAGTCTGACATTGAAGTCATCCCCAATCTGGATGCCCAGACGCGGCAAATGCTGCTGACACGAGTCGGCATGCGGGATTGCAAGCTACTTCAGCCCTTCACGGCATCGCGGGATTACTACAGGCAGATCATTCAGAACGTTCTCAAGCGGTCGCCCCAGGGCTGGTCCCTCTCTTACTTAACCAAAGATGAGTACAAACAATACATGAAAATCACAGGAGAACCGCCAATGTGAAAGAGCCGTTGAGGGGGGTACGGCGCGGCCCGAACAGAGAATGGAATTCATCACGGCGTCAGTCTGCGCCGGAGTTTTTCAATGGCTGCAAAACGGTGGCCATCGAATCATGAAGTGGATTATGGACGACAGCTCGATTGGAGGGCTATATCGATGAGAAAGACAGGATTCGTATCTTTTGTGCCATTACTGATTCTCGCTTTGGCCAGTGTCGTTTGTTTTGCAGGAGTCAACGGGGGAAAGATGCAGGCGGCGCCGCCCTCGGGTCTTACCACCGCCGACATACAGTTTTTGTCCGGACAATGCAATATCGGGCAGGCGGACATCAATATAATTCCCAAGCTGAGTGCTAGGACGCAGCAGGATCTACAGTCGCGAATTGCCAAGCGGAATTGCGCACTGCTTCAACCTTTCATCGCGTCTAGGAACTATTTCAAGGGGCTCAAGCCGAATTCAGTCATACCGCTAACGCCCCTCGGATGGGATGTTTCTTACATGACCGATGAGGAATTTCAGCAGTACCTGAAGATATTGGATTCAGCGCCCTGGTAAAGGTCCGTTGAAGGGGAGTCACTAGAAACAATTTAGTAAGGAGGGTTCCCATGATGAGGAAGACAGGGTTTTGGATTTTTGCGGCCATGCTGTCGTTTGTGATGGCCAGTGTCGTTTGCTTTGCAGGAGCAAACGGGGGAAAGATGCAGGCGGCGCCGCCCTCGGGTCTTACCGCCGCCGACGTACAGTTTTTGTCTGGACAATGCAATATCGGGCAGCCGGACATTGACGTAATTCCCAAGCTGAGTGAGGATACGCAGCAGAAGCTACAGTCACTAATTTCACGCAGGGATTGTGCGTTGCTTCAACCCTACATTGCGTCACGGAACTACTACAGGCAGCTAATGCCGAAAATGGCCATACCGCGGGCGCCCGCTGGATGGAACATCGCTTATTTGACCAAAGATGAGCTCCAGCATTACGCAGATATCATGGATCAGCAGCCCTGGTAAAGGCCCGTTGTTGGGGATCAGGGTTGAGGAGATGATTTAAATAATCATTTTTTATTCCCGTCGATATAGGACAAAGGAAACCCTATGCTCGCCCGTTCCCGCCTCTGCAGCCTGCGTAAAGAACCCCCATGGCGATGGTGTTGACCTTGGTTTGAGCGTCTTCAACCCGGGAAGGGATGAGAATGGGGACCGTAGCGCCCACCACCACGTGGCCGAACTCGAGGCCGGCGAGCACGTGAATCGCCTTGCCGAGCAGGTTGCCGGCTTCCACGCTGGGAACCACTAGGCAATCGGCATTGCCCGCCACTCCGCTGTGGATGCCCTTGGTTTTGGCCGCCGAGTGGAGCAGGGCATTGTCGAGCGCCAGAGGGCCGAAGACCTCCGCTTCGCCGAACTGGCCGGCGAGACCCATTTCTGTCAGAGCGTGGGCGTCGACCGTGGACGGTACCGCCTCCGAGACCACTTCAATGGCGCTCATTACGGCAATCTTCGGACGGAGGTTTCCCAGGCAGTGGAGCATCTTGATGGCGTTGAGGATGATTTGTTTTTTCTGTTCGAGGGTGGGAGCAACATTGAGCCCGCCATCCGTCAGGCCCACCAGTTTGGTCTCGCCCGTATGGCTGGTTTCAAAAAAAGCTACGTCGCTGAGCAGTCCGCCGTTGCGCAGTCCATGCTCTTTGTCGAGCACGGGACGCAGCAACTGGTCGGTGCGCAGGTGGCCCTTCATCAAAATATCGATGCTGCCCTCGCGCGCCATTTTTACCGCATGGGCCGCGGCGCTTTCGTGGACGGAGACGAACTCCGCCTTGGCGATCAGCTCGTGCAGCCCCAGGGATTCGGCCTTGGCGCGGGTGCTCTTTTCGTCGCCGATCAGCACGGGAAAGGCAATGCCGCTTTTCAGGGCATCGGCCATGGCGGCCAGGGCCACTTCGTCATCGGCCAGGACCACGCCCACGCGCCTGGGGCCGATTTCGCGCGCCCGTTTCCGTAATTCCACAAACGTACGAAGCTCGCCAACCAATGAATATTCTGCTGCCTGCATCCGCGTGTCCCTCAAAACCAGTAAACAGCATACAACTCGGGGCGAAAATACTGAATTCCCGGTAGTGGGTCCTTTGAAACAACTGAAAAACCTCAGAAGCGTAAGCCTACCTAGTTTTCATTTGTGTTATGCACCCGTTGGCGGCGCTCAGGGCAGGGTTTGAAGTCATGCCCTGATACAGAGCTGCCCCCTCTCGCGCCTCGGCCCCCACCGTCTCAGATTGAACAACTCGCCCAAAGGCTGGAGGATATAAACTGGATTTACCACGGAAACACTCCCGGAAAGGAGTCGATCGCATGGCCAGTGAATATTCCCCTTCAAATGACAGCGTGATTTCACCCGAGCCGATCCTTGCAGATGCCTTTGTCATGGACGGCGTTGTCGACCGGCTTGCCGCCGGGCTTTATAACCTGGCCTCCATGCTGGTGGGCGAGGGCGATGATAGCGTTCGGCTGGTGGAGACGGCGATTGCCAATACCGATGTTTCGGCTTGCGAGGATCCTGACCAGGCACGCATCAGCGGCCGTCGATCGCTGTGCGAGGGGGCGCTCGATATTCTCAGGCTGCACAATGCCGGCGGCCTGGCTGCGCCGGAAGGGCTTAAGGCGTCAGGCAACTGCATCGATGAGGACGATCTGGATGCGGTGGAGATTGCGCGAGAGGATTTGGAACGCATGAGCTCCGGTCCGGACCGGGAACGCGTGCGCGATTGGCTGGCCGGCCTGCCCACGGCGCTGCGCACCATCTTTGTATTGCGCGCGGTTGCCGGTTTGAGCGCCGCTGAAACTGCCGCGATGCTAGAGAAACGCGGGGGCCCCGAAGCCGCTGGATGGAACGCGGAAGCGGTGCGCTCGGTCTTTCGCGAAGGATTGTGCTCGCTGGCTTCGCAGTTGCTGCATGCTACGTCTGCGCGGTGATAAAGTACAGGGAATAGGGAATAGGGACTAGGGAATGGAGAGTATCTTTCTTCATTCGTGAGACCACAACGTTCGTGGCGATTCACCACGACCTCTTTTCTTCTCCGTATTCATGAATATGCCTGTGCGGATGATTCCCTCTGTCAGGTCGCGTTTGGATAGCATCACGGCGGCTGGCCCGGTAGTTCGATACAATCCATAGAAGAACCCTGCCGCCCTTTTTTGCATCCATAGTGGGTAGCGAATATTTGGGAGCAGTGCATTTTTGTGAGTCGAAGACCTTGATTTCATCAAAAAATTCAAGCCAGAGCTCGATCCCTCCCGGCGTCTTCGCCATGGTGCTGGGGCTGGTAATTTTGGGCCGTGTTTTGGTTACAGGCCGGCTGGCGGCGCAGATTCCGGTGGGTCTTTTGCCCAACCAGCCGACCGCACAGACCGCCAACCCTTACCAGGGCAGCGTGCCGGAAGGCGAGGTTTCTTCCCAGCCCATTGGCCTTTCGCTTGACGAAGCCATTCAACGGGGACTGAAAACGAACCTGGGCATCATCTTGAGCGGCACACAGACAGCATCGGCGCGGGGCCAGCGGCTGAGTCAGCTGCAATCCCTGCTGCCGTCGGTGGATGCAAGCGGCAAGGAAACCGTGTCGCAGATTGACCTGCCCGCGGAGGGGTTACGCATCAAGGGCTTTCCCACCATTCTGGGGCCGTTTGGATATACCGACGTTCGTGCTTCTCTGAGCTGGTCGCTGGTGAACTTGAACTCACTGCACAACTACCTCGCCGCGCGCCACAACTTTGCCGCCGCCGAACTATCAGCACAAGATGCGAGGGAGCTGGTGGTGCTGACTGTGGGCAATGCTTACCTGCTAGTGCTGGCCGATGAGACCCAGGTTGCAAGCGTTGAAGCGCAAGTGGCCACGGCCAAAGTTTCGCTCGACCAGGCGGATGCAAATCACCAGGCCGGTACAGCTCCGCTGCTCGACGAATTGAGGGCGCGTGTGGATTATCAAACTCTGCAGCAGCAGTTGATTGTGGCCCAGAATGCTCTCGAAAAAGATAAACTCGCGCTGGCGCGCACCATTGGGCTGCCGCTGGCGCAGAGTTTCACTTTGACCGACAAAGCACCTTATGCGGCTTTCGACCAACTGGATGTGGGCGCGGCTATTCAACAAGGCCATTTGGACCGCAAAGACCTGGCGGCCAAGGTGGAGCAGGCCAAGGCGGCCGAGGAACAGCGCAAGGCAGCCACCGCCGACCGCCTGCCCACGATCACATTCAATGGGGACTACGGCGATATCGGCACAACTCTCTCGCACTCGCACGGCACCGGCGACGCGACGGGCGCGCTGAGCGTCCCGCTTTTCAAGGAATTTGCATTGCGCGGCGAGGCCGAGACTGCCCAGGCGCAACTGGATACAGCGCGCGCCCAATTGAGCGACAGCAGTGCGCAGGTGGATGCCGATATTCGCGACGCGCTGCTTGACATTGCTTCGGCACAGAAGCAGGTTGAGGTGGCGCGCTCCAGCGTGGATCTTGCGTCAGAGGCGCTCAGCGAGGCGCAAGAACGGTATAAGAACGGTGTAAGCGACAATCTGGCCGTGAGCCAGGCGCAGCAGTCCGTGGCCCAGGCTGATAATCAATACGTGGTCAGCCTCTACCGGCACAACGTGGCCAAGCTCAGCCTGGCCCGCGCGCTGGGAGCGGGCGAGAACTACAAGAATTATCTGGGAGGAAAGTAATCGTGGCGGACCCAACACCCATACCTGCACAAGACGAGCCGGAGACAGAGATCGAAATCCCGCCGCCGCAGAAAAGCCGGAGGGGCATCATCGTTATTGTGATCGCGGTCCTGGCGCTGATTGCGCTGGGAATCTGGTGGCACTCCACTTATAGCGAAGATACCGACGACGCGCAGGTCAACGGCCACCTCATCCAGGTGAGCTCACGCATCGGCGGCCAAGTGCTCAAGGTGGATGTCGAAGAGAACCAGGTGGTGAAGGCAGGCGACCTCATCGCTGAGCTGGACCCACGCGACTACCAGGTTGCGGTGGAGAATGCTGAGGCTGCTCTGGCCAGTGCGCAGGCCAACGCCGCCGCCGCCAGCGTCAACGTGCCCATCACCGCCGTGAACACAGGCAGCAATCTGCGTTCCGCCGGAGCTGATGTCAGCGGCACGCAGGCCAGCGTGGGGCAGGCGGAGAAGCAACTGGACGCCGCGCATGCTCGCGTAACCGAAGCCCAGGCTAACTTCACCAAGGCGCAGGAAGATCTGGCGCGCTATAAGCCGCTGGTGGAAAAAGACGTGATCAGCAAGCAGCAGTACGATGCTGCTGTGGCCTCGGCTGACGCAACCAAGGCGGCCGTAGAAGACGCCCGCGCCAGCGAACAGGCTGCCGTCGACGGCGTGAAGGTTGCCCTGGAGCGCGAGGCGAGCGCACAAGCCAGTTTGAAGTACGCTCAGACCGGCCCGCAGCAGGTTGCGGCGCAGAATGCGCGCGCCCGCCAGGCTGAAGCGCAGGTTGAGCAGGCGCAGGCACAGCTGGACCAGGCCAGACTCAACCTGAGCTACACAAAAATCGTAGCTCCGGAGGCCGGCATCATCACCCGCAAGAGCGTGGAAATCAACCAGAATGTCTCCACGGGGCAGAACCTGCTCACGCTGGTTTCGCTGGAAGATTTGTGGATCACGGCCAACTTCAAGGAGACGCAGTTGCGCCACATGGAAGCCGGGCAGACGGTCGAAATCGCAGTGGACTCCACAGGCAAGAAATATCACGGTAAGGTAACCCAGATCGGCGGCGCCACCGGCTCAGTGCTTTCGCTCTTTCCGCCAGAAAACGCGACTGGGAATTATGTGAAGGTCGTGCAGCGCGTTCCGGTGCGAATCGATTTCACCGATCTGGCCCGCGAGGACCCCGACCATCAGCTCAGGCCGGGCCTCTCAGTTGAGCCGAACGTGCGGGTGAAGTAGAAAGGCGAACGCGCGGGTGAAGCCGAAAAGGCATAATCCAAAAGCCCGTGGTTGAAGCCACTTTCATTCGAGGCTTGGTTTCAGGGGCCTGAAGGCCCCTGTTCCCTCCGTCTGGAGGGGATCGGAACCGGCTCAATCGGAAATTCTTAGGACCAGCCCCCGCCTACTGCTGCTCCTGCCTGCTATAAGGCCCCGGCAGCGACGGCTCCTCCGGCTTATCCTTCTGTCCGGGCTTTGCCGGCGCCGAGGTCACCTTCGAATAAATGTGGAACTCGACCACCATATCCAGCAGCACTGGAACCGGTTTCCCGTCATAAGTCGCAGGCTCGAAGGTAGCCTTTCGAATCGCATCCACTGCGTTTTCATCCAGTCCGAATCCGATGGGCCTGCCCACCGCGATATCCGCAGCTTTACCGTCGGCGCCTACCACGGTGTGATAAAGAGCCATTCCGGCTACGCCATTGGCCTGTGCGTACTCGTTCGATACGGGATCAGTAAACGTCAGCAGGCGGGCCTTCTTATCCACCGTATTCTGCCGCATCACCGCAGGGTCGCTGGGACGGTAATCGCTTTTGGCCGCCACGGCCTGGTAGTAGAGCTTCCAGAAGCCGGGCAGCGAGGCCATCAGCTGGTCATCGAAGCCTTGCGCAAAGATTTTGTCCACAGCATCTTTGAAAACTTTGTTGGCGTGTGCAGGCGAGGTGGTGGTGGTAACGCTCTTGGGATCGGCCGGTTTCTCAGCGGCTGGAGCTGCCGCAATCGCCGCCTTCAACTGCTCAGCCTCACTGGGCTCGTCCACCGTTGGAGTGATTGTCGCTGCGGTATTTGCTGCGGACACAGCAGGAGTCTCTGCCTGAGTTGACGTTGCCGCCGATGGGGTCGGGGTTGTGGTTGTTGCGGCTGTCGGTTCCGCGGGAGTTGCGCCAGTTTCCGCTGGGGCCGGATTTGCCGCCACTGCCGGCGGCGCTTCAGCCTGGGCATGAGCAGCAGGTTTTGCCGCCGCAGTCGCGGGTTTTGTGGCAGGCGCAGACTTGCCCGACTTGCCAAAGAAAGACTTACCCTCCTTAGCCTTTTTCGGCACCACCACCATCTCGCGGTCGATGGTGATTCTGATCAACTTCTTGTTGGGTGTGATCTTTACCCGGTCAACTGACTTGCCGATCTCCTCATAAGGCAAAGCGCCCAGAAAGCGGAGTGCATAGCGCGAACCTTCCAGTTCCACCTTGTGCTTGGTCAGCTTCACCCTGTCGATCTGAATTGCGTTCAGCGTGTAGGAGCCGGCAGGCGAGCGGCCGATCAGTACACCGTGTTCGTTGAAGCTTAGATTGTCGTTCAGATAGCCGCCCAGCAGAAAGAGCTGCTTGCCCACCAGCAGTTGCTTGACTTCCGCTTCGGTGATCTCGCTTCCCTGCGCGGGCGCGGGCTTGGCCACCGTTGCCGGCGCGGGCGAGACGGCCGAAGCCGGGGCTGGCTGCATGCTCTCCGGCGCAACTGGCTGTTGCGTTGCCGCGGGAGCCGGTTGCTGGGACGCATTAGGAGTGGATGCTTGAGTCGAAGCATCACTTGGACCAGGATTCTGAGTTGGCGCGGACGTTTGCGCCGTAGCCGCCGTCGCAGGCTGCTGAGGCTGATCCGCCTGTTGCGCGGAAGCTGAGAAAACCAGCGCCGGGGCTAAAGCGCCAAACATGACCACGGCGACGGGCCGCATGGAAATCCTTGAAAGCCACCGGAAAGGAAGGCGAATCAATTGCTGAACCATATATAGGGACCTATGGAGCCACTTTAGCAGGGTTTTGTTACTACGGCGCAAAAAAGTAACGTAACTGTGCCTGGCCCATTCGCCTACGCTCTAAATCCTTTTAGAAAACGCGTTTAAGTCGCCACAGAATCCGCCGGAAGAGTCCCAGAATGCGGCGTGTATCCCGCCCGCCGGGACCCAGCCGACGCAGCAGCAGGCGAAGATCGTGCCGGTTCGCCTCCTGCATCGACGAAGGCGAGTAGCCGGCTGCGATCATGGTCTCCTCAACCACCGCGGCCAAACGTTCCAACTCGCCCGAAGCAGCCGCGGCAAGATGTGGTTTATTCTCTGTAGCCCGCGCCCCTGATTCCGCCGCCTCTGTGCGCGTGGCCAGCTCATACAAACAAACCGCCACCGCCTGCCCCAAATTCATCGAGGGCTGCCGCGCATCGGTAGGAATCTCCACCAACAAATGGCAATAGGAAAGATCCTCCCGCGTAAGCCCGTGCTTCTCCGGCCCAAAAACTACCCCAACGCGCCCGCCGCGCTCCAACTCCCGGCTTACCACCGGCCCCAATTCCGGCAGTTGCACCACCTTCTGTTCCGGCTTGCGATAAGTCAGGGTCCCGGTTCCAAGCACGAGGGTGCATCCGGCCACAGCCTCGGGCAGCGTCTCAGTCTCCACGGCGAAGGCAAGCAGTTCCGGCGCACCCACAGCCGAGCGAGCTTCCCTCCAGTGCGGCGCATAGGCAGCCACCACTGCGAGCCGCGAAAAGCCGAAGTTAGCCATGGCACGCGCCGCCGCTCCAATATTGAGCGGGTTGCGCGGCGAAACAAGCACCACGCTTATGCGGTCGCGTTGGTCTTCAGGAAGCACGAGATGATTGTAGAGCGGCGGAAGTAATAAATATCATTTCATTGAAAACCCTCCCATCTGTGCTGTAGAGTGTACGGCAATGAATACCAAACCTTCTGGAAGTCTTGAAGAGCAGGTCGGCGAGTTACGTTCGCGAGTGCTTCGGCTGGAAGAAGCGCTTGATCAATACGGGATTGTTGTGCAAAGCGCGGAGGCAAAACCGGCTGCCACGGAACACATCATTGCTCCGCAAACCAGCGCGCCGGCGGTCGCGTGGACGGATGAGGTCGCGCGGCTAACGGCAAGCAGAGCGGCCGCAACTCCCGCACCGGAATCTTCGCAGGAGGCAAATCGAGTTGAGCCGGTCGCGGCTCCGAACTTCGGCTACTACGCGCCGGCGGAGGGGAAAGACGAACCGTCGCTGGAGAGCCGGATCGGTTCGCAATGGTTTAACCGTATTGGCATTCTGGCATTGCTGATCGGTGTGGCCTGGTTTCTGAAATTGGCCTTCGACAATCATTGGATCGGCCCATTGGGCCGGGTGATGATCGGGCTGGTTGCGGGCGCGGGACTGATCGCATGGTCAGAGCGCTTTCGTAACGGCGGGTTTGCGATTTTCTCCTACTCGCTGAAGGTGGTGGGCAGCGGAACGCTTTATCTTTCGCTGTGGGCGGCTTTCTCGCTCTATCACCTTATTCCGGCGTCAGCGGCATTTGCGGCCATGATTCTGGTAACTGCGTTCAACGGATATATGGCGTGGGTGCAGGATGCGGAGTTGCTTGCCCTGTATGCGATTGTGGGCGGCCTCAGCACGCCGCTGCTGCTGTCGACGGGCGAGAACCACGAAGTTACCCTGTTCAGTTATCTGCTGGTGCTGGACATTGCGGTGCTTGTGCTGGTGGCGCTGCGTCCCTGGTCGCGACTGCTCTTTGCGGCCTTTTTGGGCACCGTGCTGATCTTTACCGGCTGGTGGACGGAGTACTACTCCGACGCTCAGTTTGCGCGCACGGCTTTCTTTCTCACCTGCTTCTTCCTGATCTTTGCCTTCGGACCGCGTTTGGTGCGGGTGGATCTGGAAGACGGCGAGCCTCACTCCGCATGGGATAACCTGGCCCTGGTTATTTTGCCTATCGCCAATGCAGCGCTGGGATTCCTGACTTATTACGCACTCTTCGACTGGTTCAAGAGCGATTGGGCCGGCGCCTGGCTGGCAGTGGGCTTCGCCGCATTCTACTTGTTACTTCTCCGTTTGCCCGCGCAGGGATGGTTGCAGGCAAGCACGCCTTTGCTTTCGTCACTGCACCTTACTGCGGCAGTGGTCTTTCTCACTCTTGCCATTCCACTCAAGACGCAAGGCCGATGGCTCACCATTGGCTGGCTGGTGGAGGGCGCGGCGCTGCTATGGGTGGCGAGCCGCCAGCGTTTGCAACTGCTGCGCGCATTGGCGCTGCTGTGCCTGGCGCTCGGATTTGTCGCGCTCCTGACGGTGAATCCTACGGCATTGACCACGCCCATCTTCAATGAGCGATTCGGCACCTTCTCGGTTGGAATTGCAGTCTTCGCATTTGCCGCGTGGGTCGCTTATCGGCAAAAGTCCGGGGAGGAGGAGCAGGGAACTGGCGCCTGGCCGCTCATCGCCGCCGTTGCGGTACTTACCGTGAATTTTCTCATCCTGCTCGCCGTTTGTTGGGAGATTCACAGTTACTGGTGGGTGCTGCGCTGGGCCGGCGACTGGCATCAGGAGCAGGACTATCTTATGCATGCGCAGTTCACTTATTCGGCATGGCTCATGCTTTTCGGCTCGATCCTGCTGGCCACGGGATTCTGGCGGCGATCGGCCTTTCTCCGCTGGCAGGCGCTGGTGCTTCTGGCCATCACGATTGCGAAGGTCTTTCTCTCCGATATGGGCGGACTGAGCCAGGGATACCGGATCCTCAGCTTCATGGGACTGGGCGCATTGCTTCTGGCCGTCAGCTTTGTCTATCAGCGCGACTGGCTCAACCTGCGAGCAAAGAGTGGTGAAAAACCATGAAGTTGATTGCCGGTGTTCTTCTCATCGCCGCGGTTGCTGTCTCTCCGGAGCTACGGTATTTCCGCTATGAGCGGCCCATACAGGGGCTTGTGAATCGATCCGGGCAGAATTGCTTGCTTGTTGATCCGTTGATCTTTCCTCATGCCGCGCCACTACTTGCCGATCTTCGCCTCTATCACGACGGCACGGAGACTCCTTTTGTAATCAGCACGGCCGATGCGGCAGAGAGCGTGGAGATGTCCATTACGCCACTGAATATGGGTGTGCGCGGTGGTCAAACCGTTTTCGACGCCAGTATGCCCGACGGGCAATACAACGATCTTCAGCTTGCCTTAACGAAAAAGGATTTCATCGCCACGGTCGCGGTCAGCGGCAGCTGGACAGAAACAGGGAGCGTCGAGACCAAGATAGGTTCGTACACCATTTTCGATCTAACAAGCCAGAAACTGGGCCGCAGCACAGTTCTTCACCTACCTGGGTCGGACTTTCGCTACCTGCATTTCCGCATCAGCGGGCCGATTTCGCCAGAGAACCTTACAGGACTCACCGTTGTTCGTCTGTCGACAATCCCGCCGAAGTATGTGACGGTCGGAGAGACCGCGCAATACAAGCGGGAGGGTCATTCTTCGGTATTCGAATTCAACCTTCCCGCCCATGTGCCAGTGGACCGAATATCCTTCGTTCCCGACGCCTCCCCGGCCTGGTTCAGTCGCAGTGTGAGGATCAGCGTAGCGCCGATTTTTAGGTCGTCTGGAATGGATACGGTTCAGCCTTCGAATACAGTTGTTTCGGACGGAAGTCTTCTGCGTATCCACAGCGTACATAATGGCCACCGCATTGACGAAGAGAGCCTGGAGATCGACGTCCGGTGGATGGATTTTAGAACGCCGACAAAATGGACGATCAGCATCGACAACGGAGACGATGCGCCGCTGCGGTTTGAATCCGTCCAACTGCAAATGTTGGAGCGCAATCTCTGTTTCGAGGGTGACCCAAATGCCCACTATGCGCTCTACTATGGCGACCCGGCGCTTCAAAGCCCGCACTACGACTACGCCACGCTTTTCACTACGCTCATCAATCCGGAAGCCAACGCATCCCGCATCGCAGTCGGCCCTGAGCAGCCGAATCCCGCATACCAACCCCGCCCCGATTCGCGTCCCTTCACAGAGAAGCATCCTGCTTTGTTATGGATAGCACTGGCTGCTGTGATCGCACTGTTGGGATTGGTTGCGCTGCGGTCGGTAAAGCCGCCCACTCCGTCTCCAAAATAAAAAGAAACGCGAGCGCTGAACCGCGTTCATGCACTAGCTTTTTGTCAGAACATGACTTAGTAACCTGCGGTAAACCGACGCTTTGCACCAGGGCAGGGAGTTATCAGTGCTGAAAGCTTTGAATTGCATCACGATCGTGCTTCCACGCCGCGAATAAAGTAACTCGGCCGGCCGTTATGAGTGATATAATCGGTGATAACCTACGGGCAGATTTTATTCGCAACTGGGCCTTATGTCGGATAGATTCAGATCCGCGATAGAAAGACCATTCCTTCGTTACGCAATAACGATCGTTGCTGTTGCTGTGTCGTTTTTGCTGCGATATGCCCTGGTTCAGGGCCTCGGCCTGGAGATGCCGACGTTCATCACGTTCTTCCCGGCGGTAATGTTGGTTGCCGTTCTGGGTGGCCTGTGGCCCGGCTTGCTGGCCACCGCGCTGATCGTGCTTGGCACGGACTATCTGATTCTGCCGCCGGTCGGGCATTTTGCCATCGCCAGGGTCTCGGATTTCGTTGCTCTTTCTCTCTTTGCTGCTATGGGCGCTCTCATGAGCCTGCTGGCCGAGCTCTACAGGCGCAGCCAGCGGACGATAGCAACTTACAAAGCGGAACAGGCTCTGTGGGTCAGCAACCAGAAACTCGAGGTGGCGTTGGCCAGCATGACCGATGCCGTGTTTATCACCGATATCTCCGGCGAATTTATCCAATTCAACGACGCCTTTGTCGCGTTTCACAAGTTTAGAAACAGGGCCGACTGCCCCAGGAAGCTCTCCGAGTGTAAGGATTTCCTTGAGATAAAAACGGCCGATGGGGAATTGCTGCCGCCGGAGATGTGGTCGGTTCGAAGAGCGCTGCGCGGCGAGACAGGCACAAATATCGAATATACCCTCCATCGCAAAGATACGGGCGAAAGCTGGGTTGGCAGTTACAGCTTCAGCCCCTTGCGAGACAGTCAAGACGCGATTATCGGCTCCGTGGTGGTGGCGCGCGACATCACTGACTTGAAGGTTGCCGAGCAGAAGTTGCGCGATAGCGAGCGCGACCTCTCGCTCATGTACCAGAACATTCACGACGTCATCTTTTATCTGGCCGTGGAACCAGGCGGCCAGTTCCGCTTTATTTCAGTCAATCCGGCTTTTCTTCATGCCACTGGTTTGGAGATGGCACAGGTTGTTGGGAAATTGGCGCAGGAGGTCATTCCCGAGCCGTCCAGCGGCAAAGCTCTCAAAAAGTACAAAGAGGCCGTGCTGGGAAGAAAAACCATTTTCTGGGAAGAGATTTCAGCCTATCCGGCCGGAGAAAAGTATGCGGAAGTGTTCGTCAGTCCTGTTTTCGACGCGCGGGGCGTCTGCACCAACCTGATCGGAGTGCTGCATGACATTACGGAACGCAGGCAGGCGGAAAAACATGTCGAGCGACTCAACCGCGTTTATGCCGTATTGAGCGACATCAACCAGGCCATTGTCCGGGTAAAGGATTCTCAGGCAATGCTTGAAGCCGCATGCCGCATTGCCGTGGAGAAGGGAAAATTCCACATGGCATGGATCGGCATGATCGATCCCGCGACGCAAGCGCTTAATCCGGTCGCATCCAGCGGCATGGTCGATGGTTATCTCGATAAATTGAAGATTAATCTTCTTGACCCGGACACTGCCGGCGGGCCGGCGGCGCAATGCATCCTTTCTGGAAAACATGCCATTTGCGCCGACATAGAGCACGACCCTTTTTACCTGCCCTGGCGAGACGAGGCAATACGCCGTGGCTATCGCTCGTCGGCAGGCTTTCCGCTCGCGGTCGATGGTCATGTTGTCGGCGTATTCAGCATTTATGCCAATGACCCCAAGCTCTTCGCGGAAGACGAACTGGCCCTGCTGGATGAGATGGCGATGGACATCTCCTTCGCATTGGAGTTCAATCGGCTCGAAGAGGGTCGAAGGCGGGCGGAAGAGGAGTTGCGCTGGCGAACGGCCTTCTTTGAAGCGCAGGTAGATTCAGCTCTCGACGGCATATTGGTTGTTGACGGTCAGGGGAAGAAAATACTTCAAAATCATCGATTGAACGAGATCATGAATATCCCCGATGATGTTTCCGGGAGCCTCGACGATGCTCGGCAGCGGCAATATGTTTCAACCATCGTTAAGAACCCCGATGAATTCAATGAAAAAGTCAATTATCTGAACTCCCATCCGGATGAGATCAGCCGCGACGAGATTGAATTGCTTGACGGCACGATCCTCGATCGATACTCGTCTCCTGTCAGGGATAAGGCCGGTAATTATTATGGCAGAATCTGGACTTTCCGCGACATCACGGAACGGCGGCAACTCGAAGGGGAGTTCCGCCAGGCGCAGAAGATGGAGGCCATCGGCCAATTGACCGGAGGGATCGCCCACGACTTCAATAACCTGCTCACCGTGATTCTGGGCTGTTCCGAGGTCATTGGCGAAGAAGTAAAAGAGAACACGCACCTGAGCAAGATGGCGAAGTTGATTGCAGACGCGGCTCGGCGGGGAGCGGAACTGACTCACCGCATGCTGGCCTTTGCCCGCCTTCAGCCCCTGCAGGCCAGGCCTGTAAACGTCAATCAGTTGCTTGACGGCATGCAGAACTTTCTGCGCCGCACGCTGAGCGAGCAAATCGAATTGCATCTCATCAAAGGATGCGCGAATTGCGATGCCCTGGTTGATCCCACCCAGCTCGAGAGCGCGCTGCTGAACTTGTGCGTCAATGCCCGCGACGCCTTGCCCCAGGGGGGAACAATCACCATCGAGACCGGGAACGCGGTGCTCGACGCCGACTACGCGGAACAAAATCCCGATGTAACTCCGGGCCAATATGTTTTCATCGCAGTCTCCGACAACGGTTTCGGCATCTGCCACGAATACCTTGACCGCGTCTTCGATCCATTTTTTACCACCAAGGGCGTTGGAAAAGGTACAGGTCTTGGCCTCAGCATGGTGTATGGCTTTATCAAGCAATCCCAGGGTCATGTCAAGATCTACTCTGAGGCCGGCCATGGAACTTTGGTCAAGTTATATCTCCCAGTGGCTAAACAGGAAAGCGAGTCGCCCGGTGAAAATCAAACCTCGGTCGTCGACCTTCAAGGTTCTGAAGTCATTCTGCTAGTTGAAGACAATGAGTCGGTACGCGAGTTTGCCAGGTCGCAGTTGATAACTCTCGGTTACCAGGTATTAGAGGCTGCCAGCGGCAAGGATGCATTGAAGGTCCTCTCCGAGCACGCGGATGTTCAACTGCTCTTCACTGATATCGTCATGCCCGGCGGACTCAACGGCCGCGAACTGGGAACAGAGGCATGCCGGGTCAACCCAAAATTGAAAGTTCTCTACTGCTCCGGATATGCGGAAAACGCAATTCTTCACGAGGGGCTGCTGGACAAGGACGTGCAGTTTCTGAGCAAGCCTTATACGCGACGCCAACTGGCGGCAAGAATCCGCGAGGTGCTTGGTGCGTCCTAGCTCCCGTACGGGAGAGGAGGAGCGCAATGTCAACCCGACGTATTCTCATCCTCGATGACGATGCGGCCGTGGGTCAGACCATCCAGTGGATCGCTGAGAGCCTCGGCTTCATTGCCGAGTTCGTAACCCGCCCCGACGATTTCTTTGAGCGACTGGAACGGATAAATCCTGACATCATCACCATCGATCTCATCATGCCCGAACTCGACGGCGTTGAGATCATGCGTCTCCTCGCCGAGCGCAAATGCCACTCCAAAATCGTCATCTCCAGCGGCATGGGCACCCGCGTGCTCGATGCCGCCCGGCGCTCGGCCGCCGAGCACGACCTGAGGATTGCCGGCGTCATCTCCAAACCGATCTCCAAGGAAGCCCTGCGCGCTCTCGTCGGTGAAGGCAGCGAGCTCAACCAGCCGGTATCGGAAAAACATCCCTCCGCGGAGCAGAAAGAATTCGAGATTTCCAAGTTGGATATCCTCAACGCCCTCGACCGGTACGAGTTTGTCCTTGCCTATCAGCCCAAGATCGAATGCAAGTCCGGCGCGGTGGCGGGCTTTGAGGCTCTCGCCCGTTGGCAGCATCCCAGCGGAGAACTGATCATGCCCGACCGTTTTATTCCCATCGCCGAGCAAGCCGGCCTTATCGACGCCCTCACCGAGCAGGTCTTCTATCAAAGTATCGAGTGGTTTTCTGAGTCGTTTCCCGGCTCTGATCGCAAGCTCTCGATGAACATCTCCGCCCGCAGCCTGGTGGATATTTACCAGGCGGACAAGCTTTCGAAAATTTGCCGCTTCTACCAGATAGCTCCGGAGCGCATCGTGCTCGAGCTCACTGAGAGCAGCGCCATGGTCGATGCCACGCTCTCTCTCGATGTAATGACCCGTTTCCGCGTCAAGGGCTTTCAATTATCCATCGACGACTTCGGCACCGGCTATTCCTCCATGGTTCAGCTTGTGCGGCTGCCCTTCTCTGAGATCAAGGTAGATAAATCGTTTGTCATGCACGCCCAGCAATCTCAGGAGGCGCGAACCGTCATCAAGTCGATCATCGATTTGGGTCACAGTTTGGGCCTGCTGGTCTCAGCCGAAGGCGTTGAAGATCAGCAAACCCTTGACTATCTCAATACCCTGGGTTGCGATTTGGCGCAGGGATATTTCATCGCCCACCCCATGCCAGGGGAAGCCGCTCGGCTCTGGGCTGAAAGCAGAAGCTCGTAATCCATGAAATACCTATTCTTTTTATTTTCTGTCACTTGAACAATAATCTCCCTCCCGATTTTCTCAATTGTCCCAAACGCTCGATATTGTGTGCATTGCCGCACGCACATTCGCCCGAAAAACGGCGCCCTACAGGTGGTCAGATTGAGGCAGAATGTTCTAGCCTCAAGGGATGATCTGGACGAATCCAGCTGAGTTGGCGTTGAACGAGTTGAGCACCACGCCAATCGTCCGCTTCTCGGTGCTGGCGCTCAGCTCGATCTTCTTTCTGGTCGATCCCTTTGCCGCGATCCCGTCGTTTCTGGCGATTACTGCCAATGCCGACGAGGCCAAGCGGCGGCGCGTGGCGCGCAAAGGCGCTCTCACCTGCTTCATCGTGCTCATCACTTTTGCCTTCGCCGGTCAGCTCATCTTCAAGATGTTCGGTATCACCCTGCCCGCCTTTGAAGTGGCTGGGGGACTGATTCTATTGCTGATAGGCCTGGATATGCTGGAGGCGCGCCGCTCTCCTACCCAGGAAACCCATGGCGAAGCCGAGGAGGCTACGGCCAAGGAGGACGCCGGAATTGTCCCGTTGGGGATTCCGATGCTTGCCGGGCCGGGCGCTATTTCTTCGGTCATGGTCCTGGTGGGACAGGTGCCCAACCTGCTTGCCTGGGAGATGGGCGCGATTCTCGGCTCCATTACGATCACCTGCCTGGTCAGCTACGGCGTTCTGTCGAGTGCCGGCCGCGTCCGCCAGGTGATGGGCGAAACCGGCATCCGCATCCTGGTCCGCATCATGGGTTTGCTGCTGGTGGCCCTGGCCATGCAGTATTTCGTGAATGGCCTGACCGATTTAGGGCTGATTCCAAAGCACTAAAGCCGGGTTTCCCACAGAAACACGGGGCTTTCCACAGGCCGGGCGTTTGCTTTTCGGAAGGATGGGTTGCTATTCTCAAACGGTTGCAGAGAAGTGGTTTGCGCTTATTCACCCGATGTTTGCAATTAGTGGTGGTGTGTGCTAATCTCGTGAAGTTGCAGATTGAGTAGTAGAAGCCTCCCGGTGGCCGTATGGCCTGCCCCGTAGAGGGAAGTGGGAAGCCAGTAATGGAACTAGTTCGTTGGGTAAGGTGAGGATGCAAGCCCCTAAACCCCTGTAGGGAATCCCTAGAGAGAACAAGCCATTGCAAGACCCAGGAGCACGGACTCCTGTGAGCCCTAGTGGTTCGGGTGCGTTTTTGCCGGTCGCTCTTTGATATTTTGCGCAGTGCGAAGCTCTGGAACGGAATTTCTTCTTCCCGGCCAGTCGAAAGATCAGATTGAGCTTGACATGAAGATGAAATTTTGATAACTTTAGAGGGTTCGCGCAAAATCGCCGGATGAGGCTGTAAGAGGCCGCATGAGGTGTGCGCAATAAGTTCGAGGACACCCAGGCGTAACAGCCTGGGCCTCGATCCTAAAAGGGCCCGCTCAGGCGGATACCCTCAAGGATCTTTGACAAATTGGTTGAACGTGCCAGTCGTGAGAAAAGATCAGGTTTGGCTTGATCATTCTCACAAGGTAAGAGTACCTGCTGCTTTCGAGCGCGGGTACAGTTGAAGCGAGTCTGACCTCCGTCAGACGAGTGGATACAAACAGTTTCAAACGAGAGTTTGATCCTGGCTCAGAATCAACGCTGGCGGCGTGCCTAACACATGCAAGTCGAACGAGAAAGTGGTAGCAATACCATGAGTAAAGTGGCGCACGGGTGAGT
>JBEKUB010000013.1:0-109556 GCA_049515455.1 Occallatibacter sp. | reverse complement strand
ACACTCCTCGTAATTACGAAAAGTCTACTGGATCGGTAAAATATTACAACACGTTCGAATCATATCAGCACTTACTCCAGCAGTTGCTTCGCCACCTTGATATATAACTCGACTGCCTCCAGCAATTCTTTTTTCGCCAGCTTTTCATTCGGCGTGTGAGCTATGAGGATTGAACCTGGGCCGAGCAGCAGCGGCTCGCCCCAGTTGCTGAGCTGCGGAATATCGGTGGAGAACTTGGCCACCATCGTCGGCAGTCCTTCCACAGCACGCAGGCGGACGAATGGAGTATCGAGTGTAAACTCCACCTCGGCCTGGTCACCGGCGATTTCCGTGAGCGCGGCACGCACTTGCGCTGAATCGGTAACCGTGCGCACCAGCACCTGAGCCTCGGCATTATCGGCGATGACGTTGGGTGCATGCCCGCCGTGAATCTGACCGATATTGAGCGTGCTGGGGCCGATGCCTTCAAGTTCCGGCAGCGGCATGGCGAGCAGTTTCCCTAGCACCTGGACCAGCTTGTGAATAGCGCTCTCGCCCAGTTCGGGATAAGCGGAGTGGGCCATCTTGCCGGTGGACTTGAATACCGCGCGCAGGGCTCCCTTCGATGCCAGGGCGATGCGGTTATCGGTGGGCTCGCCGTTGATGAAGAAGCGGCTGCCCTTGGGTGTCAGGTTGGCGGCACGGGCGCCGGCCGAATCGCGCTCCTCGCCACTCACAATTAGCAATCCAATCCGAAATCCCTCCGAACGAAGCGCTTCGGCGACTCCGCATCCTCGCTGAAAGGGATATAGGGCGGAACGGTATCCATGTGCGTGGAAAAAACCAGATGGGGAATCTGGCCGGCGATTCCCGCATAAACGTTCCAGCGCGGACCGCCGCCGGCATTCTCCTTCGGCTGCTCAACGGGGGTTTTTTCGACGGCCCAGCCACGCGCGGCCAGGAAGTCAGCCAGAAAATCGCCTACTAGGCCTTCGTGGTATGTAGTGGACTCGATTTCACACAACTGGCGGGTAAACCGGATGGGATCAAGAGAATAAGCAGAATTCGCGGGAGGCTGTTCGATCATGATGATGCCAGAATACCGCACGGGCGCTCGAAGCCTTCCATTTAATGGGATTACGCACACCCGAAAATCCGGCCGCCGGCGCTTCAGGAACTCTCCTTAGGAACGACGCTGAGATGAATGGGAACCCGCTTCCAGCGCGTAAAATGAAGAGTGGAATGACATCCACAGCCGCACACGTCCTACCACGCCCAAATATGGGCAACCCCAGTCCAGAGGCCGCAATGCAGCGCAGCGTTGAGTTGGCTGGTCCCGCAGGACGCCTGGAGGCGCTGCTGAATCCGGGTTCGCCTGATGCGCTGTTTGCGGCACTGGTCTGTCATCCCCACCCGCTCTATGGCGGCACGATGCACAACAAGGTGGTCTACCACGCCATGAAGGCCCTCAACGATCCGGCATGGGGGCTCGCGCTGCCGGTGCTGCGCTTCAACTTTCGCGGCACGGGCCTGAGCCAGGGAACGCACGACGGCCATGCGGAGACGGGCGATGTGCTGGCTGCGCTCGACTGGCTCGATCATGAATACAAACTTCCGCTGGTGGTGGTGGGATTCAGCTTTGGAGCGGCGACGGCGCTCAAGGCATGTTGCGGCGAGGGCCGCGCAGGAACCAGGGCAAAGGTGCGCGCGCTGGTGGCTTTGGGGCTTCCCGCCCACACGAATGGCGGCGATCTTCCCTACGCCTTCCTTGAAGATTGCACAATACCCAAGCTCTTTTTGAGCGGAGACCTTGACCAATTTGCACCGGCGGCGCAGTTGGCGCAGGTGGCTGTATCCGCCGCCGAACCCAAAAGTCTGGTGCTCCTTCCCGGCACCGATCACTTTTTTACGGGTCAACTGGAGCCCATGCAGCAGGCGCTCTGCAGTTGGCTGATGGAGCAACTGTTATGACCCCGGTCGGCGATATCGTTCTGGATTCACTGCACTCGACGGCTACTAAAATCTTTACCGGCGCCGTGGCGGCCTGCAACATTGAATCGGCCTTTGACCGGCGCATTCGCTTTGAGGGCGATACGATGCACCGTCTGATACCCGACGGCAGCGGCCCGGCTACGATCAATCTCTCCAGCTACAAGCGCATTTTTGTAGTCGCGCTGGGCAAAGCCGCCGGACCGATGCTGGAGACCCTGCTCAACCGCATGAAGCGCCGCCAGGGACTGCGGGGCGTTTGCTGCTGGAACCAGTTGCCTAAGTCCCGCAATTGGCGCATTCGATACTTTGAGGGTGGCCACCCAGTGCCCAATGAGGATTCCTTCGCGGCGGCCCGAGCAACGCTGGCACTGCTGAAGAAGGCAAAAAAAGATACCCTGATCTTTTTCCTCATCTCAGGCGGCGGATCGGCGATGTTCGACCTGCCCCTGGACCCGCAGATTACGCTCGATGACACCGTCGCCTTCCATCAGTTGCTGCTGGGCTCAGGTGCTCCTATCAGCGAGGTCAATACGCTGCGCAAGCACTTCTCCGCGGTGAAGGGCGGACGCCTGGCGATGGCCGCGCCTGAGGCAGCCAAGGTGAGCCTGCTGCTGCCCGATGTGCCCCTGCGCTCGCTCGATGCGCTCTCCTCCGGCCCCAGTTCACCCGATCACTCCACCGTGGCCGAGGTGCGGGAACTGCTGGCCAAATACGAATTGGCCGAAAAGCTTCCTTCTTCCGTTCGCGCTTTTTTTGAGCGTGGAGACTTGCCTGAATCGCCCGGCAATAAGGGCTGGCTTCCGTCATACTCGCCCTTTTTTCCCCGCCTGCCCAAGGCCGAGGCTGCCCTCGCGCGCCGCGTAACTGCGGCCGCCACCATGAGCGGCGAAGACGAGGCCTTTCGCGATTCGGTCTTTGAAATTCTGCTCTCCAGTCACGACCTGGTAGAGAACGCCCGCGCCCTGGCCGAGAAGGCCGGCTATTACACAGCGGTGGATAACAGTTGCGACGACTGGGACTATGCCGACGCCGCCCGCTACCTGATGGAGCGCTTTCACTCCCTGCGCGCTGCTCACCCGCGGCTCTGCCTGATCTCGGTCGGCGAGGTCACGGTGAAGATCGACCGCACGCCCGGCGCGGGAGGCCGCAACCAGCAGTTTGTGATGGCATGCGCTCTGGAGTTGGAGCAACATCTGGGCGAACGGCTAACCGTGCTCAGTGCAGGGTCCGACGGCATCGACGGCAACACCCGGTCCGCCGGCGCCATCGCTGACCCTACCACCGTTGCCCGCGCACACACCTTCGGATTCCATCTGAAGGAATCGCTCGCGGCCTTCAATGCCTGCCCCATGTTCACCGCATTGGGCGATGCCGTTGTGACCGGCCCCACCGGCCACAACCTGCGCGATCTGCGCCTGTTGATTGCCGAACCGGATTAGGTCCGGTCAGCTACAGGCGCGACTTGCTCTCCGCTTCAAGCCAGTTGCCAGGGAGCGCGATAAGGGCGCGACAGCAATTCGCTGGCGGCGCTGTCGTTCAGGATTTTCTCCTCTGCAACATCCCAATGAATCTTACGTCCGGTCAGCATGGAGATCAGGCCTAGATGCCCTGGAATCAAGGAGTGATGGGCCGTCTCGACGGGAGTGATGGTAGGCTGGCGCGATTTCACGCAGTCAAGAAAATTGCGCTGGTGGCCGTGGGACTCATAGAGCTTCACTTTGCGGAGTTCCTCAGGAAGTGAATCGCCCTTGATCCAATCGGGATTAGATGCGTCAAATCCGCCGCGATCCACCCACACCCAGCCATCGGTTCCGATCCATTTTGTTCCCATCGCGATCGCCGAATGGCCGCCAGCAATCGTGACTCCGACGTCTACGGGATAATGCGTGACCTCTTTGTGATACTTGCATTCGACCATGTATGTGGTTGCTGTGTTCCAGACAGCATTGGCCGCTGGAAATTCGCCGTGACCTTCAATCTCGGACGGACCTGTAGTGTCGAACCCCAATCCCCAGTGCGCAATATCGCCATGGTGGCCGAGCCAATCCAGCAACTGGCCGCCGCCGGTGTTGTAATTCCATCGCCAATTCTGGTAAACGCGGGCATCGATATAGGGTTCAGCCCTGGACGGGCCGAGCCACATATCGTAATCGAGCTCCGGCGGAGGATCCGTAACGGCCAGGTCCCAGGCGGGAGTTCCGGGCACAATCTGAGCCGGACTGGTAATTTTGTTGGGCAACGATGCGAGCCTCTGCATGAGCGCTGGAACTGTTCCGGGAAAATCGTGATGGCCGCCGGGCAGGCCGACCTCAACGCGCACCACATTCCCGATCAGGCCATTGCGGACAATCTCCGCCGCCTTGTGAAATTTGGGAAGCGAACGCTGCCATGAGCCGGTTTGCCAGATGATGTTGTTCTTCTGAACCGCTCTGACAATGGCCTGTTGCTCCGCGACGGTACGGGCCAGCGGCTTTTCGCCGTAAATATCCTTCTTTCGGTTTGCCGCCGCAGTGGCTATGAGCGCGTGCCAGTGATCGGGCACCGCGATCATGATGGCGTCAATATCGTCGCGCGCCAGCATTTCGCGATAATCGTGATAGGCTTTGCAATCTTTGTTTCCATATTTGGCGTTGACGGTGTCCACCGCAGCCTGCAGATGATCTTTGTGTAGATCGCAGGCCGCGACCACCTGGCAATCATTCTCGGCCAGAAATGCCTTGGTGTTGCCCGGACCCATCATGCCCCAGCCGATAACGCCCAGGGTGATGCGATTGGAAGCGGAAGGGCGATCCGTGCCCCATGCGCTGGAGGGCAGCATCGCCGCGGCTCCAGCTACCTTGATAAAATCGCGCCGGTTCAAATGCGAAAGCGGACTGGAACCCGATTGCAGTTTTTTCATCGTCGTCTCCGAGGTTCTTATACATGCGCTAGGCCCGGCACACACAGATGCCGAACTCAAGCCATGAAATCGATAGAAATTGTTGCACAGGAAGATTAGCACGAGGTGCGGGAGCTGCGCGCTTGCTGACAAAACTAAGGAGGCCGGCTCTCTGCTGCAGCCGTTACGATTTATTGAAGAGCGAGAACGCTACTGCTGCGCATGGCCTCAATTTCATCGTGCGTCTGATCGGCGGCGGTGCGGCGATCGGGATAGACGCGCGGCTCACCAAACTGCACAACGGCGTGGAAGCCGGCCACGCCCAGCACCTTCCAAAGGTGGTTCGTGAACGTCTCGTCGCCGTACCAGCAGAGCTCGATCTCCGGGGTGCCGTCCTCGAAGATATAGCGGACACAGGCTGTGGTGATGGGCGCTCCGAGTGACGTGGCGGGGTCAATGAGCCGGGAGTGGAAGCGGAGAACCGAACTGCCGTCGGTGCTGGTGCCCTCAGGAAAGAGCAGCACCGGAATCGGAATGGAGAGCTTGAGCCGCTCGGTCATCTGATCGGCCACCGACATGGCGCTGGCCAGACTGGAACGGTCGACAAAGATGGTTCCACCGCTGCGCGACGCTTTGCCGAAGAAAGGCCAGCCACCAACTTCGACCTTGGCAACAAAGAAGCAAGGCATGGCCGCCGAAAGAACAAGAATGTCAATGTAGCTGAGGTGGTTTGAAACCACCAGGCCGTGCGTGGGCGGCCGGCCTTCAATCCTGTATTGAACACCGAGCGAAACCAGCACCATGCGGGCCGATTGCTGCACCCAGACGGCACGCCGCTCCAAAGTGAGCGGCCCACGCAGGCGGAGCAGCCAATAGCGAAGAATGACCAGAAGTAGAGTGAAGACCAGCGCCACAGCGCGCCGGATTCGGCGCAGGCTCATTGTATGAGCGG
Source organism: Occallatibacter sp. (assembly GCA_049515455.1). GTDB lineage: Bacteria > Acidobacteriota > Terriglobia > Terriglobales > Acidobacteriaceae > Telmatobacter. The sequence goes on along the minus strand of JBEKUB010000013.1, from coordinate 103,755 downwards.
AGCGAGAAAGCGATGCCGCGCCGAAGGCGATATCGACTGGAGATCGAGCAGAGTCAAGAAATCGATGGAGCCAAACTCCCGGTCCCAGGCCGGCGGACCGCCAATACGGGCGCCAATAGCCAGGTAGGTCTTCAAGAGCTTGGGGACCTTGACTGGAGTTTGTGGGGTCTGATCTTCTTGCAGGTCCGGCGGCTGCGCATACCGGGCTTCGTGCTCGATGGGGCAGGCGTACGCGGCGGTCGGCTCGGTTCGAAACTCCGGTGAAACCCGATATTGCTCAAGCTGGCGATACATCTGCCAACCCTCTGCCGGGTCTTTGGAGTTCAACGAAGAGCAGCCGATCAGGTAACGCAGCCCCATGTCGGTAGCATACTGTGCGATGCCCCTCCACAACAACATCAGCACTTCCGGAGTGCGGTGCTCGCGGTCGATGGAGGCCCGGCCCAGTTCCAGAATGCCGGCCCGCAGTGGCTCATAGGGTGCAAAGCTGAACTCCTGCTCGGAGTAGTAGCCCAGGTTGCGCTCGGCAGTGGTTCCAGATTGCATCCGGTAGGTGCCCACAATGCGGCGCGCAGGACTGTCTTCCTGCTTGTCCTCCACCAGAAGATGCTCGCAGACGTGATCAAAACGGTCGGTATCGAGCCCCGTTTGATAGGAGCTTTCAAGCCCCTCGCCCAGTTCGATATTGAAGACCTTGAAGCGCAAACGGCAGGCGGCCAGGCGATCTTCCGCAGTCTCGGCAAGCCGGACCCGGTACCGTCCAACTTCGGCATGAATCTGCGGCCTGACCAGAACCGAAGACAGGGACGGATCAATCGTCGGTAGAGAGATCTCCACCAGAGAGGTGGAACTGGAAGCGAGCTTCAGCGGAACCTTCTGCCCTGTGTATGGAGTCACGGGAGTAGTATCCGCCAGAAATTGTAAGAGGAAAGTGAATAGGATGCAAATGCTGTGCAAATATCTTGTTCAAACCGTAACCAGACAGTAACAATCTCAGTTGGTGTAGACCCGCACGTAATCCACCAGCATCTCGGCTCGAAATTTGGTGCTCGAGTCGGGATTTCCGGGCCAGTCTCCACCGATGGCCAGATCGAGAAGGATGAAGTTGGCCTGGCCGTCATCGAATGGCCACGCTGCGCCGCTGCGGCCCTTGATGTTCTCGGGGCTGTAGGTGACATAGGGATGCGCGGGATCGTCGACGTAATACGAAATGTTGCCCGGGGACCAGATCATCCCGTAGGTGTGCCAGCTTGCTGCAGTCTGTCCAGAGGGAAAGTCGTAGACTTCGCCCAACGCGGGGCCGATGAAGCCGGGACCGTGAATCGAGCCCTGGTTCCAGTCAGGAGATTTGGGCGCATTGGTCCGCTCCAGCACATCCATCTCGCCGCAGGCCGGCCAGTTGACGGTGGCGATATTGTTGCCCATCAGCCAGACGGCAGGCCACATTCCCTGTGACTCCGGCACCAGGGCTCGCGCCTCAAAACGGCCGTACTGGAAACTGAACAGGCCCTGGGTCTTGAGTTGCGCCGCTGTATAAACTCCCGCCGAAGGCTGTTCGGCGACGATGTGAAGGTAGCCGTCGGTGCCCACATACGAACTCGGACGTGCGGTACTGCACGGCGGCGTATTCGTGCCCCAGGCGCAGTTGCTCTCCAGTTCCTTATTGCCGTTGGTTCTTGTGTCGTAAGTCCAGATCTTCGGGTCGGGTCGCGCTATGGCGCCCGTGGAATTGGCAAACTCGTCGGACCACACCAGCGTTCCCGGGGGAATTCTGAGATCGAACTTCCTGCTGGTGATGGTGCTGGTCACGTAATCATCAGCTGTGGCGATGGCCTTGACGGTAAGCTTTGAGGCGACGAGAAATGGCGTATGGTAGATCTGCGAAGAAGCGCCGGGCGTAGTCCCGTTTACGGTGTAATAGATGGTTGACCCGGGAGTGGTGGCGGCCAGGCTGACGATCACAGCTCCGTTTTGAGCGGCGGTGGCTGCAATGGTGGGCGCGGCCGCCCGTGCCGGGTAAGCGTTGCCGCTTTGACCTACCCCAAATACCAAAAGCCCGCACAACAGAGTCGCTGCCCTCATAGCCCGCCTGCCTCTAATCAAAATTGCGCGGGACGAGTACACTGCCCACCCCGGCGCCTCCATCAAAACACGATGGAACCTGAACGTCAAATAACGAAAGAATTAGAAGCGGGAACCGGCCTTTGAAACAGATTTTGAGCTAAAAAAACGAACGGCCGGGAGCGCAGCTTGCCGCCAGGCAGTTGCGCCCCGGCCGTTCGAGGAGGCCATACGTGTTCGCTTTTCTGATTACCTAATCCCAATGTGACACGAGCGACGGAAATAATATGCAAATCAGACAGCAAGAAACTAACAAATATTCGGCCGCCGTGGCAGATCGCAATTTTGGCCGGAAATTCTATTCTGCAAGATCGTAGTTCAGGTTTTGGCCGAGCCAGCGCTCGACTTCCGGAACGCTCATTCCCTTGCGTTCCGCATAATCGGCGACCTGGTCGCGGTCGATCTTGCCAAGCGAGAAGTAACGCGATTCCGGGTGGGCGAAGTAAAGTCCGCTCACGCTTGATCCTGGCCACATGGCAAACGACTCGGTGATCAGCATCCCGGTGTTGGCCTGCACGTTGAGCAAGCTCCACAATGTGCCTTTTTCCGTGTGATCGGGGCAGGCCGGGTAACCCGCTGCCGGGCGGATGCCGCGATACTTCTCATGGAGCAGCTCGTCGATGCTCAGATTTTCTTCGCGGCCGTAACCCCATTCGTCGCGCACGCGCTTGTGCAGGCATTCGGCGAAAGCCTCCGCAAGTCTATCGGCAATGGCTTCGGCCATGATGGCGTTATAGTCGTCCTGCTCGGCTCGGAAACGGTCGCATAGTTCCTTGAGCCCGATTCCGCTCGTCACCGCGAAAGCGCCAATGTTGTCGTGCAGCCAGGTCTCTTTCGGAGCAATGAAGTCTGAGAGCGACCGGCACGGCTGGCTGCTCTCAGTGGACGATTGCTGGCGGAGGAAATGGAATCGCGCTAGAGGCTCGTTGCGTTTGCCATCGGAATACAGTTCCACGTCGTCGCCCACTGCGCTCGCAGCAAAGAAGCCGTAAACACCTCGCGCCGTGATCAGCTTCTTCTCGACGATTTGATCGAGCAGAGCGTTGGCTTCGGCAAAGATCTGCCGCGCCTGTGCGCCTTGCTCTGGATGATCGAGAATGCGGGGGTAAACGCCCTTCAACTCCCAGGTGTGAAAGAACGGCGTCCAGTCAATGAATTCACGCAGCGTTGCGAGTGGAAAATCATTTAGCACACGCATGCCGGTAAACTCCGGAACGGGCAGGTCTTCGGTACGCCATTCGATCGGCGTCCGCCTGCTGCGAGCGGTCTCAAGCGAAACAACCTGCTGGCGCGACGCGGAGTGAGCCTTGCGAAGTGCCTCGTATGCGGCGCGATGTTCGGCGACGAACGCTTCCCTGCCATCGTCGCTCAACAGGCTGGTAGTCACTGGCACCGCACGGCTGGCATCGAGCACATGCACCACCGGCTCACTGTAGTGGGGCGCAATCTTCACCGCCGTGTGCGCGCGGCTCGTGGTCGCTCCGCCAATGAGCAGAGGCAGCTTGAATCCCTGGCGCTCCATCTCTTTGGCGACATGCACCATCTCGTCAAGAGACGGCGTAATCAAGCCGCTCAGGCCGATCATGTCCGCCTTCTCTTCCTTCGCGCGTTCCAGGATTCTTTCGCACGGGACCATCACTCCCAGGTCGATGACGTCGTAGTTATTGCAGGCCAGCACTACGCCCACAATGTTTTTGCCAATATCGTGAACGTCGCCCTTGACCGTTGCCAGCAGGATTTTCCCTTGCGCCTTGACCACTTCGCCGGCCGCAACCATCGCCGCCTTCTCGGCCTCCATGAACGGAGTCAAGTGCGCCACGGCTTTCTTCATCACCCGGGCAGACTTGACCACTTGCGGCAGAAACATCTTTCCGGCTCCGAACAAATCGCCCACCACGCTCATGCCGTCCATCAGCGGGCCTTCGATCACCAGTAGTGGTCGCCCCAGCTTGACTCGCGCTTCTTCTGCATCGATCTCGATGAATGTATCAATCCCTTTCACCAGCGCGTGTGTAAGACGTTCCTCCACCGATCCGTTGCGCCACTCCTCAGTCTTCTTCTCGCTCACCGCCGCACCGGCGCCCTTCAGCGTTTCGCCGAAATCGACCAGTCGTTCGCTCGCATCGGGCCGGCGGTTGAGCAGCACATCCTCGACCAGCACCTTCAACTCCGGGTCAATCTCCTCGTAGACTTCGAGCATCCCGGCGTTGACGATGCCCATATCCATGCCCGCCGCTATGGCGTGATAAAGAAACGCAGAGTGCATGGCTTCGCGCACTTTATTGTTGCCGCGGAAGCTGAACGATATATTCGAGACGCCGCCTGAGACTTTCGCGTGCGGCAGGTTGGCCTTGATCCAGCGTGTGGCTCGCAGATAATCGACGGCGTAGTTGTTGTGCTCCTCCATGCCGGTGGCAACGGTGAGGATATTCGGATCGAAGATGATGTCCTCGGGCGGAAATCCAACCTCGTTCACGAGGATCTTATAGGCCCTCTCGCAGATGCGGATCTTCTCCTCGTAAGTCGCGGCCTGGCCTTGTTCGTCAAAGGCCATCACCACGGCCGCCGCGCCATACTTGAGGACCGTCGCGGCGTTCCTGCGAAATTTGTCCTCGCCCTCCTTCAGCGAGATCGAGTTCACGACGCCCTTGCCTTGCAGGCACTTAAGCCCCGCCTCAATCACTTCCCACTTCGACGAGTCCACCATGAACGGAACTTTAGCGACCTCGGGCTCGCTGGCCAGCAACTGCAGGAAGCGCGTCATGGCCGCCACGCCGTCGATCATTCCCTCGTCCATGCAGATGTCGAGAATGTTGGCGCCATTTTCCACTTGCTGCCGGGCAACGCTCACCGCTTCTTCGAATTTGCCTTCCTTCACCAGCCGGGCAAACTTCGGCGATCCGGCCACATTGGTCCGCTCGCCGATCATGATGTAGACTCCCGGTTGCTGGGTGAATGGCTGCGACCCGGATAACCGGAGCGGCTCGGTCTCGCTCATGCCGCGACCTCGATCCGTGCAGCGTACTTGCGCGGAGGCAAGCCCTCCAGAGCCCTGGCAATTGCAGCGATATGCTCAGGCCGATTGCCGCAACAGCCTCCGGCAATATTGATCAGCCCCGCCCGTGCAAACTCGCCCAGATAACGCGCCATATCATCCGGCCCAAGATCGAAACCGGTTTCTGAAAGCGGATTGGGCAAGCCGGCATTCGGATAGCAGGAGATGGCCACATCCGCCTTTTCAGACAGCTCGCTCAGGAACGGATACATAAGATCCGGCCCGAGTGAGCAGTTGAGCCCCACTGACAGCGGCTTCACGTGCTTCACCGCGTTCCAGAACGCCTCAGTCGTCTGCGCGGAGATCACCGTTTCACCGCCGCGTCCCACAGCCGCCGAGATCATCACCGGCAACTCCTTGCCATCTTCGTCGAAGACCTCGCGGATGGCGACAAGCGCCGCTTTGGCGTTAAGTGAATCGAAGATCGTCTCCACCATCAGCAGGTCTACACCGCCGGCGATGAGTGCCCGCACTTGCTGTTTGTAGGCGGTCTTCACCTGGTCGAAGGTGACGACGCGGAATCCCGCATCATCGGCATCGGGCGAGTTTGACAACGAGACGGTCATGGGACCGACGGCCCCGGCAACAAACCGCTGACGCCCCGTCTCCTTGCCGACGCGGTCGGCTAGTTCCCTGCACTGCCGAGCCGAGGTCTCATTGATTTCCCAGGCCAGCTTGTTGAGGAACTCGTCGTCGATGACTTTTTGATAGAACGCAGGATCCTTGCGTCCGCCGCGCTCGCGTGGATCGTCGACAAAAAATTCGCTCTGCGTGATGCTGGTGGCGCCGAAGGTGTTGGTCTCGATGATGTCCGCCCCAGCCTCCAGAAACCGGCGATGAATATCGCAGATCATCTCCGGCTGCGTCAGCGAAAACAGGTCGCCGTTATTCAGCAGGTCCTTTTTCGAATTCCTGAAGCGCTCTGCGCGAATATCCGCTTCCTTCATCCCGTAGGTGCGAATCGTCGTGCCCATCGCTCCATCAATAATGGCGATACGGTTTTCGAGGATCTTCTGGAGGGGATGTTGGTTTGCGGTCTTCATTTCACTCCCATGGCACCGTCAGCTCCCGGCGCGCATCGCTTCAGCACTTAAAAACTCAGCTTATGTCGCTATTGAACCCGATGGCCGCCGGGGAAAATAGGGAAAGCTGCCTACCTTCTAGCATATACGGTCCCGGATTTTGTTTTTGTTTGGTTTTTCGGCCAGCATTTTTCCTTTTGATTCCGGTAGTAGACAGAGATCCGGATCGCCATGCGATCCGGATCTCTCCATTGAGGACGAACCTCGGACTCAACTACTGCTTCTAGTCCTTCGCCTCAGGCTCCCGCATTAGGTTGGGCAGCACCCTGCGACGATCCGCCGTCGCAGCATTTCTTGCCGGCGATGTGGGCACACTTCTTACCGCAGTTCTTGCCTTTGCTGCACATTTTTGCGCTGTCGCCGTTGCAGCATTTCATGTCGCAGCCGTTTTTGCAGCAGTCCTTCTCGCAACTGCCGTGGCAGCAGGCTGCGCAGTTCGAGCTTCCTGCAGCTTGGTTGGTGATCGGGCATTTCGCGCCCGTCTGCGTCTGCGATGTCTGGGCAAATGCGACCACCGCGAAAACGAGCATGAACGATAGAAAAGCTATGGTGCGTTTCATTGAAATCTCCTTTACGTTGAAAATGCAAAAATATCGAGCCGCCAGGATTCTCGAGGAACCTGTGGCTGCTTCATTTGCTTGAACGCAAGGAGCGGTTTAAATCCGAAAGACCTGGAAGAGGATGTACCTGGCCGACGCGGATGCAGTAATGCCACCTGGCGGCGCGGCAACAATGACTGTTACCGGGTCAGTGACTGTCAAGGGCACCAATTCAAAGTGCGCGGTTCTGAGAATCTTTTGCCTTAGCCCAGATGCTGAGGGAACAATCCCCTGCAGGAAAGCGTTGTGGCAGCAATTCATCTCGCAGCCGGTACCGGCAATCTGGATGGGCATCTGGCAGTCCATGCCCATCTGGCTCATCGACATGCCGCAGTCGGGTGCGCAGGGCGCCATTGCGGGAGCACCCATGGCGCACGTTACTCCGGCAAGGGCCGGTTGAGCCGCGAGCGACGCCACTACGGCGAGAGCGACGATTTGGAGAAACCTCTTCATCAGCTTAAGCAAGATTATACCCGGCCGAATACCCGGTCTGTGCGATGAATCACAATCATAAGACGTACGGAATGCCCGAAAGATAGGCCGCAAAAACATTTAGGCCCTTATTTCGCCGCCGTAAATGCCTCGATCGGCACCAGCATATCTTCCTTGCGCATCACCAGATTGGTGGCGTTCAGCGTGGCCAGTTCGAAGCCGTGGCCGTGGGTGATGGCGTCCGTCGGGCAGGCTTCGACGCAGTAGCCGCAGAAGATGCAGCGGTTGTAATCGATGTTGTAGACCTTGGCATAACGCTCAGAGGAGGAGATGCGCTGCTCTTTAGTGTTGTCGGCGGCCTCAATGAAGATGCAGTTCGCCGGGCAGGCGGCGGCACAGAGGAAACAGGCTACGCACTTCTCCAGGCCGTTCTCGTCACGCTGCAGAACGTGAGCGCCGCGGTAGCGCTGCTCAAGGACCGCTCCGCGCAGTGGGCCGGGGCCGTCGGGGTAGTTTTCCACCTGCGTGGGCTCCAGTATCTCCCCGAAGGTGATGCTCATGCCCTTGGCAATGGCGGCGATGTTCCCCACTATCGACATAAAGCAAGTATACGATGGGCCGCGGTCAGGACATATCCCACTCGATGCGCAACCTGGTGACCGTCAGGAGGTGGCGCCTTGGTTGCGCATCCTTTGCTCTGACTCCGGCAGGGTCAAGCCCATATGCTGCAAGCGCTTACTTGGGGCGTTGCTCCTCCGGACGTTGTGGCGCGACTGGGCGCTGCGGAGGCGCTGGCCGTTGCGGCGCCACCGGATGCGGTTGCGGTGGTGGCGCAGGGTGTGGCGGCGCGGCCGGATGCGGTTGCAGTGCCCTTTGGCGTTGCGGCGGCGGAGCGGCCGGATGGGGTTCGGGTGCTACCGCGTGTTGCTGCGGTGCCAACTGATGCGCTTGTGGCTGCGGAGCCGTTTGGCGTTGTTGTGGCGTGATTGGACGCATTTGCGGTTGCGGCGCTACCTGACGTTGTTGCGGCGTGACTGGATGCATTTGCTGTTGCGGTGCGGTCTCATGTTGCTGCACTTGCGGCGTCGCCTGGCGCTGTTGCTCCTGCGGGGCAACCTGGTTGTGAATCTGCAGCGGCGGCGGGGGCTTCACATTGCGATCAGCCGCCAGAGGCTGCCTGACGGCCACGCTGGCTGGGTGGCCATTATTGACGGCTGCAAACTGTGCCTTGTTTGTGCTTGCAGCGTGCTGGTTCTGGATCTGCGCCGTCATGGGCGCAACATGAGGCGCACGCAACGCAACCAATTCGGCCGGTCTCGCTCGCACCTGGACTCCACCCGAACCGCCATTGAAACTCACATGGTTGTTGTTCGTAATGGTGGTGACCGAGTGGCTGTAGACGTTATGCACGACGCTGGTGTTTATGTTGTTGACCGTCGTGTTGTAGTTGAAGTGGCCGCCGTTCCAGTAGCCGCCCTGGTAACCGGCGCCGGTGTAGCCATAGCCGTAGTTAATGCCGCCGTAGAAGCCGATGTACTGGCCCCAGTAGCCGTGGTAGAAGCGAAAGTGGTGATTCCAGTAGCCCCAATAGCCGGGCGTCCAAAGAGCGCCTACATAGGGAGCCTCCGTCCACACGCCTGGAACCCAGTAATAGCCCTCTGGAGCCCAAGCCCAGTAGCCGGGCGTCCATAGATAGTCATCGCCAGGATCTGGCGGCTGATCATAGTCAGGTAACAGTGGAGGCGCCTGATCGGCGGTGTATTCCGGCTGCTCTCCGTAGCCCGGATCATAGTTACCCTGGTCATCGGTCTCGCCGGAATCCGGCGCAGGGGCACTTGGCTGGCTACTGTATGTTGCGGGAGCCGCACTGCTCGCATCCGTCGACACGGGAGCCAGGTTGGCCGATGCGGGGTCCGAAGCAAGGCTCTGGTCTTGATTCTTGTGGCATCCGGCGGCCAAAAATGCAACCGCGAGGGCAAGCAGTGACAATCTTCCAAATCTGGGTAAGTAGCTCATTTCAATCTCTCCAGTGAGATTAGATGCTATCTGGAGCGAAAAGGGACAAACCGTTCACTTTTGACCTATTCGCGATCGGGCTCAATGACGGGTTCCGGGAGGCGCGGCCTGGCCGTGGTTGTTGGCCGGTGGAGTGGTCACCGGCTTGCGCGTGGAGCTGGGTTGCACGGTCTGCCGGCAGAGCCATGAGTCCTGGCCATGCGACAGGTCCGGAACGACACTCATGAAGCCACACAGCCGTTGCTCCAAGGAGTTTGCGGCCGGTCCGGTCAGCAGTTGAGTCCGCTCCTGGCCGCTCAGCGGGTCCAGATCGTAGCGGTAAACATAATCCTCGGGCGGCTTCTGACTTCCGTAGTCAATGTGGTTCCAGGCGCCCACCAGTTCCCGTCCGTCTGGATCCGCCATCGCCGTGCAAACCTGGGTCCAGTTGACGCCGGTTGGCGGGTTGGCGCTCCACACCGGCGCCGCATCGGAGCCACGCATCCAGCGCGCCGCCCACACGTGGTGCGAAAGATCATAGTAAAAAGCCGTGAAATAGGTTTGCGCCGCGCAGTCGCGGCAATTGTCGTAGAGAATGGCCGGCTCCAGGGGCGCGCCCGGTGCAAAACGCATCCTTTCGAGCCAGCGCAGATTCACTCCCTTGAGCAAGGGCGCAACTACATGGCTGGTAAGCGACACGCTCCACACTGTGAAGGTGTCGTTGTTGGCCGGCGACTGCGGCGTGGCCCTGTATGTGGTCACCACCAGCGCCGCATCGTACTGGACGCCGATCTCGCGAATCGCCGTCCAATCCTGTTCCGACAGCGAGCGCGTGACCCAGACGATAATGTCCTGATCTTTTTGCGAGTGGAAGTCCATCCAGCGAAATGGATCCTGCTGAGCATAGGAGGGCGTTGCCACGGCCAGGATTGCCGCTATAAAACCACAGAAGAGTCGAGGGAAAACAACCCGCATGAATCTAGATATAGCAGAGAGATACGTCTGAGCGGCGCGAAGACCAGTTCGCTCTTTCCGAATGGCCGACCATAGCTGGCCAATCTTTGCCCGTTTTCACGCGCTATTCAGTTTTTTGCCCTCGTGAGGGTCTTTGCGAGCCGATTTGAGGCCCCTCGGGCCGGCTTATCTCAGACTTCTTCGGCAAGAGTGCTCATTTCTTTTCGCCCCCAACTCCAAGTGCAGTATAATAGTTGCGACTCTGGGCCGACCCGTAATTCCGTGACTAAGTCACGGATGGAGATGGTCGAGTGAGCCGATTGGCAGAAGTAAGCAACACGCTTCGCTGGCAACTCATCTTTCGCTGGACGATTGCAACTTGCGCCCTGATTGATTGTTGGATTAGCCGATTCATAGTAGACGTCGATACCACCTCTTACCTGGACATCGGCGATCAATACTGGAAAGGCAATTGGCATCTAGCATTAAACGCATATTGGTCTCCCCTCTTTAGTATCTTGACCGGATTGACCCTTCGGTTGTTCAGGCCGTCCATCCGATGGGAGTTTCCGGCCATACATCTCCTGAGTTTCCTCATATTTCTCGGGACCCTCGCGTGCTTTGAGTTTTTCTGGCGGGAACTGCTCGCATCTGTGGGCGAGAGTGACGTCGCAAGCGAGTCGCGGCCGTACGCGTGGTCGCTTGGTTACTTGATTTTCGCTTATATCCACTTCTTCGTGCACCCCCTGTCCCGTCTCAATCCGGATCTGTTGGTGGCTGCGCTCGTCTACCTGTTGTTTGGCCTAATGTTGAAATTTGCCAACGAGCGCTTAACGATCCATTCCGCGGCCCTCTTTGGAGCCGTGCTGGGGATTGCATACCTGGCAAAAACCGCCATGTTATTTCTTGGATTCGTACTGCTTGCTACGATGCTTGCCGGCCAATGGAAACATCGTGCATGCCTGCGTCCAGCAGGGATAGCGATGCTTGCCTCTCTGCTCGTCACCGCGCCATTCATCATTGCCATTTCCCTAAGCTATCACCGCTTCACTTTTGGGGATGCCGGCCAGTTGAATCTCGCGTATTCAGTAAACAACGAAACGCCGATGCATCGGCATTGGCAAGGCGATGAGGCAACGCATATTAAGCCTCTGCATTCGACGCGAAAGCTTCTTAGCTGGCCCGAAGTATACGAGTTTGGCACCCCCATTGCTGGAACTTATCCGGTTTGGTTTGACCCAACCTATTGGTGGGAAGGCGCCGACGAGCGGATGCATCCAATCCCCGAGCTCAAAACATTCATCAAATACATCGTCAAGATCGCTCGACTCCAAATGTCGGATATGAGTCTAATGACTATTGTGACGCTGTTCGCCCTTTTGCTGAGCGATAGAATTTGTGACTTCTGGCGAAAACTAAGAAAGCTTTGGCCCATTCTGTTGCCGGCCGGCTCGGCTTTCCTCGTATACGCTCTCGTGTACTGGGAGCCACGCTACACAATCGGACAAGCGGCCGCGATATGGGGCGCGCTAATACTTTCCTTGAGCATTGCAGATAAGAGGTTGAAGGTAAAAGTGCTCCGCGCCGCTGCCGTCACGCTTACCGTAATGGTGGTGTATAGCGTGTTTCACACGTTCATCATGGATTACAAATCCGAGCGCCGGTGGGCGGAGCAAGTTACTGTGGCGGAGCAATTGCGCTCCATGGGTATCGAACCGGGTGATCGCGTCGCATTGATCGGGGACGGGTTTTGGGAGTCCTGGGCACGGCTCGACAGGGTGACAATTGTTGCAGAGGTGCCTCAGCAGAATATGAAATCCGGCGACTCGGCTGCTGCCTTCTGGAACTCAGATGCCGAGAGCCAGCAGACTGTCCTCAATGTGCTTAAGAGTACGGGGACTAAGGCAGTAATCGCCTCAACATCATCAAAAGTTCTCCCGCAAGGATGGATTTCCGTAAGTCGAACGGATCACTCGGTTCTCTTCTTCCGGTAACAAGTCCGGCTCAAGCTGAATTCCGACTGGCCAGTTACACCTGGTCGAACAGTAGAGCCGCGGCACAGACAAGAGCAAAACTCCAAAGCTACTTCATGACAAATCACAGTTCCTACCTCCGAAATCAACTACAGGCCCAGTTTCTCCCATAGCTCATCCACGCGGGCTTTGGTTGCGCGGTCCATCTCGATCATTGCGGGCCAGGGGCGCTCGAAGCCTTCAGCCTTCCATTTGCGCGTGGCGTCTATGCCCATTTTGGAGCCGTAGTTGGGCAGGCGTGAGGAGTGGTCGAGCGAATCGATCGGGCCGAGCATGAACTGAATGTCGCGCTCGGGGTCGATGTTGTTGGCTACGCGCAGCACTACTTCGGCAACGTTTTGCACGTCGCAGTCCTCGTCCACCACGATGATGCACTTGGTGAACATCGCCTGGCCCAGCGACCAGATGGCGTTCATCACCTTGCGGGCGTGGCCGGGATAACTTTTCCGAATCGAAACCAACATCAGGTTGTGAAAGACGGCTTCGACGGGGAGATGAATGTCTACGATCTCGGGGATGGCCATCTTCATGGCGGGCAGGAAGATGCGCTCCACGGCCTTGCCCATCCATGCGTCTTCCATGGGAGGCTTGCCGACGATGGTGGCGGCGTAGATGGGATCTTTGCGGTGGGCAATGCAGGTGAGATGGAAGACGGGGTAATCGTCGGTGAGGGTATAGAAACCGGTGTGGTCGCCGAAGGGGCCTTCGCTGCGCAGTTCGCCCAGCTCGACGTAGCCTTCGAGGACGATCTCGGCGTTGGCGGGAACTTCGAGATCGACGGTTTCGCATTTGATGATCTCCACCGGCTTGCCGCGCAGGAAACCGGCGATCAGGTATTCTTCCACCTCAGGCGGCGCGGGAACGATGGCGGCAAATGTTGTGGCCGGATCGGTGCCGATGGCTACAGCAACCTCAAGCCGCGAGCCTTTCAGGTTGCCCATCGCTACCTGCGGCATTCCGCCGGTGGGGCCGTCGGGAATTGAGACTGCTCCGCCCGCCGATTCCGCCATCGCCGCCACGCGGGCCGTGCTGGGATCGGCATCGGAAGCCGACGAAGCCGCCGCGCGGAGGGCTTCACGGTAGTGCTCAGCCGCTACCTTTTGCCGCTGCCAGTGCATGCCGGTGGTTTGGCCGTCGTACACCTGCATGCGGTACATCCCGATATTGCGCTTGCCGGTGCGCGGGTCGCGAGTGACGACGCAGGGCAGCGTGATGAAGCGGCCTCCGTCTTGCGGCCAGCACTTGAGGATTGGGAATTGGTTGAGGTCGATGTTGTCCTTGACGATGACCTCTTTGCAGCGCGCGTCTTTGGCGCTGACGGTCTTGGGGAATGCGCTGGTGAGCGCGCCCAGTTGCGGCAGCATCTTGAGTTTGTCAAGCAGGCCTTCGGGAGCCTTCACGTTCATCAGGCCTTTGATCCGTTCGGCAATCTCATCCAGCCGCTCGACTCCGAGGGACAGCGCCATGCGCCGTTCGCTGCCGAATTGATTGATGAAGACCTTGTGGCCGGGGTGGCCTTTCACCTTTTCAAAAAGCAGCGCCGGGCCGCCGCTTTTGGAGACGCGGTCAGTGATCTCGGTGATCTCAAGCTCCGGTGAAACTTCTTCGCGGATGCGTTTGAGTTCGCCAGCTTTTTCGAGTGCTTTGATCCAGTCGCGCAGATCGTCGTAGGCCAAGGGTGCTAACTCCTGAGACGATGATTCTTCTCCCTTTCATACTAAAGCTTGTTGAGGGCGCAATGGGCTTTGTCTTTCAGTAACCGCCTGTGCCATACTGCGAAAACGACGCTCGTGCCGTCCCAAGGAGATCCATGAGCCATTCCCCGTCTAGCTACCACACCACTTACAAATCCACCCCCTACTTCAAACTGCCAACCGCAGCCGCCGCGGCGCTCCAGACCTGGACCCTTCCCAATCTCTGCGCGGCCTACAACTGGCCGGCCAACCTGGCTGGCGGCGGCGTCATTGCGATTGTCGAATTAGGCGGCGGCTGGGTTCAGTCCGACATGGATTCATTCTTCAAGTCCATCGGCCAGCCCACCCCGCAAATCACAGACGTCTCCGTGGACGGGACCCAGAACGCTCCTAACCAGAGCGTGGGCTCAGCAGACGATCCGGATTATGAGGTTGCGTTGGACATACAGGTCTCCGGTGCTGCCTATTACGCCGCCACCGGCAAGCCGGCCACCATCCGCATGTATTGGTCGCAGGACATCGCCAGTGCCGTGGAGAAGGCCACCTCAGATGGCTGCGATGTGTGCACCATCTCCTGGGGCTCTGACGAAGCCAACTGGGGCGCCACTGCCGCCGAGCAAATGGAAACCGCCGCGCAGGCTGCAACCGCCGCCGGCTTGGCTGTGTTCGCCGCCTCCGGTGACAACGATTCCAGCGACGGCGGCCCCGCTCCCGCCAATGTCGATTGCCCGTCCTCCTGCCCGCATGTCGTCGGCTGTGGAGGAACTACCAAAACTCCCACCCAGGAAACCGTCTGGAACGACAACCCCGGCGAAACCGACGGCGAAGGAACGGGCGGCGGCTACTCTACCATCTTTCCCGTGCAGGCTTTTCAAATTGGCGCGCCGCCCGCTCCCGCCACCAGCACCGCCGGCAAAGGCCGCATGGTCCCCGACGTGTGCGCAGACGCCGATCCCAACACCGGCTACCAGATCTTCGTGCATGGCGCCCAGGCCGTGGTCGGTGGTACCAGCGCGGATGCGCCCCTCTACGCTGGCCTTTTTGCCTCTTTCGGAACCAAGCTCGGCTTCGTCACACCAACGCTCTGGCAAAACCAGGGAGCCTTCAACGACATCACCGTGGGAGGCAACGGTTTCTACAACGCCGCGCCAGGCCCTGACCCATGCAGCGGCATTGGTTCCCCCATCGCAACCAAAATCGCGGCCTTGTTCGTTAAGCAACCCTGAGCGTCACTTCCCGACTGGAACCGTCACAACAATTGCGTCCAGCGGAAAGCCAAGCCGCTTCCACTCGTCATACCCGCCGCGCAGAGGGCGGACGCGTTCCAGGCCTAGTTTGCGGAGGGTCATGGCGGCTTTGGCGGCAGTGGCTTCGCTGGGGCAGGAGCAAAAGAGCACAATGTCACGGTCGCGGGGAATCTCGCTGCCGCGCGCACGAAGTTCGTCGGGCGAGAAATGGATAGCTCCCGGGAGTGTGAAGGGGTCGGGGACCAGCTCCAGAGGATGACGGAGATCAATGATGTAGACCTGCTCGCCGGCATCGAGCTGTTTCTTCAACTCTTCGGGCTCCAGGCGGGCGGCGATCAGCTCTTTGAGGACCATCCTGCGACGGTAGACGCGGAGCATGAAGAAGCCGAAAATGCCCAGAAGCAGCAGCGCTCCGGAAAATCGTCCCGCCCAGTCGAGCAGGCTGGGATTGCGCCGCAGCAAGTCGCCAAAGAATCGGCCTGCGGCCAGCAGAGTGCCCAGCCAGAGAAGACCGCCCATGGCGTCATAGAGGAGAAATTGCCAGTAACCCATGCCGTACTGTCCAGCCACGGGTGCGGCCATGGTGGCCAGGCCGGGCACAAACTTGGCAAAAATCAAAGTGACCCTGCGGCGGCGGCCGAAGGAGTCCTCTGTGCGACGAACGCACACGGTGGGTTCCATCGATAGTTTGCAGAGCAGGCGCAGCACATGATGGCCATAGCGCCGGCCGACGTGGAACCATGTGCTGTCTGCCATGAGCGACGCGACCAGGCCGGCCAGCAAAACTAGCGGAAAGCTCAACTCGCGCTGGGCGGTGAGGGCTCCGGCAGCCAGCAGCATGGGCGTGGCGGGGAGCGGAATGCCCAGTTGCTCCACCAGTACCCAGGCGAAAAGCAGCAGGTACCCGTAGGTCAATAAGATATGAGTCGACAATTCCATAATCGGGCCCGATTTCGCTCGCGGGGAATGGGACCGTCTCTTCTCGACTGCCAGCCGAACTGCGGCGAGAAATTGCGGAAGGTCTCTCTATGGGATGATCCAGCCGCAATTTTGGTTCAGGCTGTGGATCATTCGCGGAAACAGAGACTAGAAAAGCCGCTCGAAGGCGGCTTTTCTGTAAATGATTGGAGGTGCTTTGCAATCTCTACTGGACAGCCGGTTGCGCGAGCGGTTGCGCGGGAGGCTGCGGCACAGAGGCCGGTAAAACTGAGGCAGAGTCCTGCGGGCCCTTGGGGGCGAACCAGTTGGCGTCCCAGAGATTTCTGTAGAATTCGCCGGTCATCTCCGCGGCGCGGGGACCGAAGGTGGGACGACCCCCTTCAAGGAAGAAGACCGTGACCAGGCGGCCTTGCGGCGAATCGGAGTAGGAGGCGAACCAGCCGAAGCGAGTCCCCTTGTCTGAGCAGGTTCCGGTCTTGCCGAAGACGGGGAGTTCGTGGAAGTTGGCGCGCAGGCTACGGGCGGTTCCATATTGCACCGCGCCGGCCATGCCGTCCTGCAAGTCTGGAAGGAATTGGGCGATATCCAGGGTGCGCTTGATCTTTGGCTCGAGAGTGGCGGCCTCGGCCAGCGTTTTCGGGTGCTGGAGATAATAGAGGGTTCCGCCGTTGGCGATGGCGGCTACAAATGCTCCCAATTGCAGGGGGGTGAGCGAAACGCCCTGGCCGAAGCTGCACATGCGGCCAACTCCGCCTTCGGCGGCGGGCAGTGCCTCGTCTGGATAAATCCCGAGTTGTTCGCCTTCGATGTTGTAGCCGGCCAGCTCGCCCAGGCCGAAAAGATTGGCATAATGCCGTACGCGCTCGAAGCCCAGTTCGCGGCCCAACTCTTCAAAGTAAAGATTGTTGCTCTTGGCCAGCGCCTGGGTCATGTTCATGCGGAAGCCGGCAAGCTGCACCGGCGTCTCGCTGGTGACCAGCCGCTCAGATAGCGCAGCCATGGCCACGGTAATTTTGATGGTCGAACAGGGTTCCGCGCCGGGCGAGAGGGCCAGTTTCTGGTTGACCATGGCCAGAATGCGGCCATTGGAGGGATCGATGACCACGGCGGTGCCGTTCATATCGCCCATGGCGTTGATGGCCGCCTGGCGAACCACAGGGTCTTCGCCGGCGGTTACGTCGTCAGCAAAGATGTTTCCGCTGGCAAAGGAGCTGGCGGTAAAGCGCTCGTAGTAACGATGGCGGCGGATTGTGTGGCTTACTCGATGGAATGATGCTTGGGCTACGTGACTAGTAGTGCGGGCTACGCTGCGGGAAGTGTGTGCTACACCGCGGGCTCCGGCATTCACGGTGCTTCTTGCCGACCGATTAGGATGGGTTGATTTGGCGCGGGAGGTTCCGGCATGGGAGGTCGAATGCCTGACAGCACGCGTTGCCGCATGATGGGGCTGGGTCAGATGAGGTTCTGTTGTTCTGGCGCGGGTGGTTGTGTGGGCATCCAACGCCGCGGCGCTCACGGCGCCGAGACCGAAGACGGACACGACTGCCGCCAATCCCATGACAGAAATACGATAGAGTTTCATCCAGCCGATACCCTCTTCAAGTTGATTTTCGTGCCGTTCGTCTGCTTCTGGGACAGAACTATCCGTACTTCCGATCGACCACTTCGCGGGCTTGCTTCGTGTCTAAGCCGCGAATTAGAAATCCATCGCAACCAACGCAATATCAAAAGAAACACAATAAAAGCGTATTAGTTTTCCCTTACTCGCTTTATTTATAGAGCTATATTGCACTATACAGCATGGCGCCAAAATGCATATCCCCCGAAAGTGGCGTGCACCTAGAAGCGCAACCTGCGCATGATGGCCGGAATGTCCAGATCCCTGGCCTCCTCAATTCCTGGTTCGGTAAATAGTGCGGATGCTGGTTGGGCGGGGTTCTCACCAGCCTCAACCGGTTCACGCGCCGCGGTGCCGTGCTCGGCGGCATAATCCCTGGGCAAGTGTGTGAAGCCCTGCTCCTCCATCTCAGCGAAACGTGGCCGGGTCAACGGTTCTGCCGATTCCTGTTCCGGCTCAATCACAGTGGGAGCCTCCTGATCTGCACCGGCATGCGGGGGGGTAACGCTGACAGTTGTCGCTACTGCCGGGGTTGCGGAGGAGAAAAAGAACGCTGCATCCGTCTCCGCCGATTCCTCTTCTTCTTCGCTCAGAAAGCGAGCCGGAGCGGGTGCGGGTGCTGGTGAGGGAGCAGGGGGCGCTGCGGCTGCGTGTTCTTCAAACCAATTGTCGGGGGCAACCACAGGCACCGAAACCACCGGCGTTTCTTCCACGCTCAACATGCGGGCGCGGCGTTCCGGCATCTGGTCACGGAAACCGGTGGCGATGACGGTGATCTTGACCTGGTCGCCCATCTTCTCGTCCAGTACGGCGCCGAAGATGATGTTGGCGTCTTCGTGCGCTGCAGATTGGATGAGCGACGAAGCCTCGTTGACCTCAGAAAGTTTGAGCGAGCTGGAGCCGGTGATGTTGATGAGGATGCCCCGGGCTCCGTCGATTGCGCCGGCCTCAAGCAGCGGCGAACCCATGGCCGCCTGGGCCGCTTCAACGGCGCGATTGGTGCCGGAGCCGGTTGCCATACCCATGACGGCGTGGCCCATACCGGCCATGGTGGTCTTCACATCGGCGAAGTCGCGATTGATGATGCCGGGAATGGTGATGATGTCGCTGATGCCCTGCACACCCTGGCGAAGAACGTCGTCGGCAATGAGGAAGCTCTCAAAGAAGCCTGCGTCTTTGGCCACCGCGAGCAGCTTCTCGTTGGGGATGACGATCATGGTATCGACGCTCTCGAGCAGCTCAGTGAGGCCGCGCTCAGCCTGCTGCAGGCGGCGTTTGCCTTCGAACGAGAAGGGACGCGTGACCACCGCTACGGTGAGGATGCCCATCTCGCTGGCCAGCGAGGCGATGACCGGAGCTGCGCCGGTGCCTGTGCCGCCGCCGAGGCCGGCTGTAACGAAGACCATATCCGCGCCTTCCAGGGCTTCAATAATCTTTTCCGAATCCTCGAGTGCGGCCTTGCGGCCTACGTCGGGATTGGAGCCAGCGCCGAGGCCGGAGGTGAGCCGGACACCAAGCTGGAGTTTGATCGGGGCCTGCGAGAGCTTGAGCGCCTGCACGTCAGTGTTGGCAGCGATAAACTCCACCCCCGCCATGTGGGCCTGGATCATGCGGTTCACGGCGTTGCTGCCGCCGCCGCCTACGCCGATTACCTTGATGCATGCCCCGCGCACAGGCTCTTCGTGGTATTGAATGCGCATTTCACCGGCTTCATTTTTCTCGGGATTCATTGACTCCTGGACCTCCTGAGGTCAGTAACTGGCTGCAAAAATAGAGCGCAGTTTCGAGCGTAAATTGTTGTTTTCAGCTGGGCGGATCGCCCGCGTGCGATGAGCATACAACAGCATGCCGATAGCCGTGGAGTACCCAGGATGGACCAGTTCGCCAGGCATATTAGATAGACGTACCGGCAACCCGGTTCGTGCCTTCACCAGCAACTGGCTCTCGGCTACATCCAGCATACCGGGTAACAAGGCTCCTCCGCCGGTGAGCACGCAACCTCCGCCTAATGCCTTTTCCACTGAGCCTTCTCGTTCCACTTCACCCTGGCGCAGGCTTTCTTTCACATAGTGAAGCAGTTCGCGGGCTCTGGGCTCCAGAACCTCCGCAATCATGCGCAAAGGCAGAGTAGCCGCGGCGCCCGTCTGGGGATGGGCAATCTCAATCGACGCATCCTGGGGCACGGCCGTCACTACGGCGTTTCCGTAGCGGCACTTGAGGTCCTCGGCCTGGGCCACCGGCATTTGCAGCACGGTCGCCAGATCGTTGGTAAAGTGCACTCCGCCAATGGGTACTGAGGCTGTGTGGACCACGGCGCCCTCGAAGAAAACCACCAGGTCGCTGGAGTGGGCGCCAATATCCAGCAGGCACACGCCCAGTTCCCGTTCGTCGGCCGTGAGCGTGGCTTCTGCGGAGCCGATCGACTCCAGCACTGCCTCGGTGACTTCAAGGCCTGCCCGATTGGCGCAGGTAACCGTGCTTTGCAGAGCGCTGCCGGAACAGGTGGCGATATGCAGATCAAGATCGAGGCGCACGCCCTCCATGCCCAGCGGATCGAAGATGCCTGGCTGGCTATCGATGATGAACTGGCGGCGCAGCAAATGAAGGATTTCGCGATCCGGGGGCCGTTCGATGGCCCGCGCACGATCGACGGCGGTGCGAATGTCCTCGCTGTAGATTTCGCGCTTGCGATTGCCCAGATCGAATCCACCCCTGGTATTCAGCCCGCGAATATGAGGTCCGCCAATGCCCACCACGCACTCGTCGATGTTCAAGTCCGCTGACCGCTCGGCGCGCTCGTTGGCAGCTTTCACCGCTTTCGCCGCGGGGCCGAGTTCGCTGATGAGCCCTTTGCGCATTCCGGCGGAGGGTACTGCGCCGTGCCCGCGGTAGCGCAACGCGCCTTCATTCACGTCGGCTGCAAGAACACGGGTCCACGCGCCGCCAATATCCAGCACCACAATCAGATTGTCCAGTCGTTGGCTCATGCGTTCACTGGCCCTCAGCCGGAGTTGGTCGGGTTGGGTGAGCAGCCTTATGCTTGCTCGCATTCAGAGCGATGCGTTGGGCCGCGGCGCGCTTTTTCTCTTTTGCCGCTTTGTCCTTTGCAACTTTGTCTTTTTGAGCTCTGTCCTTCAATGCGGCAGACTTCGGCTTCGCCGCTGTCTTGCCAGCCGGCTTTGCGCCCGTCTTTAGATTCTTTCCCTTCGCGGCGGAATTTTGAGAACTCTTGGTGGACTGGTTTGCCGGGATTTTTGTTTTGGCATCTGCGCCGGCAGAATGAGAGCGGGCTTTAGCCCCTGAGGTGTGCTTTTCAGCATTTGCACCGGCAGCTGGAGCTTTTCCCGCAGGATCGTTCGCCTGCGACTTTCCGTTCTCCGTGCTCGTAGCGGACTGATCGTCCACCGTGGATTGCGCGGCGCCGGAGCCTGGAGCCATCTCGAGGACCACTTGCCGTTCGTATCGCAAATCCACCGCCGCCAGGCTGGGGTACTGCTGCCGCCACTCCGCAATGTGCGCCTTGTAGCGCTGGTAACGCTCCAGAAAGCGATCATCGCCCAAATGAGCCAGAATATCCGCGCCCTGCTCGGGCATCAGGACGCGCGCGTCTTCGGGATCGGTCAGGTCGATCTCGGAGATTTGCTCAGAAAACTCCTGGTGATTGGCATCCAGCTCGGCGAGCAGGCGCTCATAGACCGCCATTCGCGCCTTGCGGCTGGCGGGCGGGTCGCCGGGATCAATGCCTGTCATCACCGGGAACGAATAGTGGTGCTGGGCCATCGAGGCGGCCGGCATGGAGAGCAGAACCCCGCTCGCGTCAACAAGCCCGATTTGCTGGTTATGGCGGACAAAAGCCACCGGCTGCCGCTCCACCACCTGGACACGAATCTGGTCCGGGAGCAGCCGCATTACCGTGGCCCGCTCCACCCACGGAATCTCTTCCAGTTTTTTGCGGCGTTCATTGAGATTAACAAAGAAAATATTGCGTCCAATATCCTCACCGAAAACTGGCAGCATTTCGGCTCGGCTCACTTCAGTCAGCCCGGTGGCCTGAATATTGCCGGCTCCCTCGATCCGGAAACGAGGGTCGCGCTCCAGATAGGATTTGAAAAAATAGACGCCCATGGCCAGGCCGCCCAGAACGACAAACGTGCCGAGGCCAAGAATGACTCGACCCACCCTGCTTCCCGGCCGCCACCACAGACCTCTGGGCGAATTGCCGGCTGAGCCGCGGAAGCGATTTCCGCCTTTATAGGCAGGGCCGTAACCGTCGAGGTCGGCCATATCGAGAGGCATGCCGGACGAATCTTCCGCCCGTGGAGACACGAACCCCTCAGCGCGCCGAGAGCGGGGCTGCGAGGGTGCTTCCTCCTCCCAGAAGAGGGGACGGGTTTGGTTACTGCGTTGAGTCGCCACGCCTGAGCAAGGTCGTGAGAGTCGCCAGCTTCAACTATAGCCTGCGGATTGAAGGGTTTTATACACAGGAATTGCGGGGGAATCCGTACCGTTACGGGGCTGAAAGAGGGATCAGGGGGCAGGAATCAATCCAGTCTTGTTTGCTCGCCCGCTGCTTTCTTTACCCTCTGCGCTTTCTCAATACCCAGGTGGTCATGCAGCGATAATCCTGGACGATTGTCGTCTTCAACGGGTCCACGAGCACGGCGTTCAGTTCCTCAGTCAAATCCATGAGCATCTCCTCATCCACCAGGAACCACTCCGACCCGTCTCTGATCTTGAACACATTGCCCCGCAGCCGCTCGAAGTCCATTCCAATCCTTGAGCCCAACCGCGAGAACAGCATTCCGCCCGGTTTCAACACACGCCATAACTCGGCCAGCATGGCTCTGAACTGCTCTTCGTCGCGAGCAAAGTGAAGCACAGAATTGCATAGCACCACATCCGCAAACCCATCAGGAAACGGCATCTTCTCGATGAATCCCACCTGGAAGTTCTCCGCGGGCAATCCAGTCTGAAGGGATGCGGAAAGTTGGCGAACGTGCTCCACGCCTTCGGCATCTTCGTCGAGCGCAAATACTTCGCACCCAGCGCGCAGAAGATACACGAGGTTGCGTCCGTACCCGCAGCCGGCGTCCAACACACGCATGCCGGGAAGAATGTTTCCGCGCAGGATTTGATCGAAGATGTAGATATCAATCTGGCCGAACTGCTCCTGGATGCTCATCACGGCCATGTCTCGTTGAGCACTGCCAATATCTGCGGACCCAGTTGACTCACGCTTCCAGCACCGAGGGTCAGCACCAGGTCGCCTTCGCTCGCTTCGGCTGTAACCGCTGCGACGGCGGTCGGGAAATCAGCGGCGAATTGCACCTTCGGCCCTTGAATGCGGCCGGCCAGCAACTCCGCCGTTACGCCGGGGATGGGTTCTTCGCTGGCGGCGTAGATGGGCAACACGATCACAGAATCTGCGTCTTTAAACGCGTCTCCAAACTGATCCAAAAGATCAAGGGTTCGAGAGAACCGATGGGGTTGGAAGATGACGCGAATCGAACGGTGACCGCACTCGCGGGCGGCGGCCAGGGTGGCACGAATCTCGGTGGGGTGATGGCCGTAGTCGTCCACTACGGTGATGCCGCGCGCCTGGCCGCGCAACTGAAAGCGCCGGTCAACGCCGCGAAAATGGTTGAGTCCCTCGGCGATCTTCTCGGGCGTTACCAGAAGCTGATGGGCAATGGCAACCGCAGCCGTGGCGTTGAGCACGTTGTGGCGGCCGGGCACGTGTAACTCAAACGGCCCCAGCGTTCCCTCTTCCGTGTGAACGAGAAACTGCGCGAATCTCCCTTGAACGGCTTCGAGTAACTCCAGTCGGTAGTCGGCCTCCGCGGCAACTCCATAAGTAAAAACGCGGCGGCGGGCGCGGGGCAGAATGGCGGCCAGCAGAGCATTATCGACGCATGCGGTCACAGCTCCGTAAAACGGAACTTTGTCCATGAAGGCCAGATAGGCATTTTCCACATCGGCCATATCGTGGTAGCAGTCCATGTGCTCGCGGTCAAGATTGGTGACCACGGCCAGGATGGGCGAGAGCTTGAGGAAAGAGCGGTCGCTTTCGTCGGCCTCGGCTACCAGATATTGTGTCGTGCCCAGACGTGCATTTGAGCCCAGTGCATCCACGCGTCCGCCGACGACCACGGTGGGGTCAAGGCCTCCGGCAGCGAGCACTGAAGCCACCATTGAAGTGGTGGTCGTCTTGCCGTGCATGCCGGCGATGGCGATGCCGTATTTGAGGCGCATCAGCTCGGCCAGCATCTCCGCGCGCTGAATGACGGGAATCTTGCGGGCATGCGCTTCGACTACCTCAGGATTGGAGGCGGAAACGGCGGAGCTGGTGACCACCACGGTCGCCCCGGCAACGTGCGCCGCATCGTGGCCTTCATAGATGGTTGCACCCAGTTGAGCCAGACGATCGGTCACCGGCCCACGGCGCAGATCTGAGCCGGAGACCTTCATCTCCAGGCTGAGCAGAATCTCCGCAATGCCGCTCATGCCGATGCCGCCGATGCCGATGAAGTGCACGTGCTGGGAGGTGGTGAACATTGAACGTGAAATACAACTGTATCACTGGTGCGCGGCGATTCGCTTCTTGTCAGAATGGCCGCCATAAACCCCATCTTCCTAAAAAGTTGCGGAGATTTATTTTCGCACTGAGACCGCAACCTTTCGCCCCATCCTTTGTTGAATCAGTACATAAGCGGCGCGTTGTGGAGGCAGCAAGAGACAAGCTTCCATCGAGAGACGAGCCGGAGGGCAAGGAGGGGTTATGAAGAACATGTGGAAATGGATTTTGGGTGCGGCTGTGGTGGTCGCAGGATTGGGTCTCGGAACGACAACGGCGCAGGCGGCCGAATTCAGAGTTCGTGTGGGCGTACCAGTGGCCTACGTTCCAGCCTGCCCAGGACCGGGATACGTCTGGGCCGATGGCTACTATGCCAATGGGGTTTGGATTGGGGGACGTTGGAACTTTGTCGGCGGCCGTGGCTATTACGGGCGCGGTTTCGACCGGCACGTGGTCCGCTATCGCGGATATGACCGGTTTCGCAGGTAGTTAGTTGTTTGTGCCTGCGAAGTGCGGCCTCTCCCCACCGGAGAGGCCGCACTTCTTTGTGAGCCGTTGCACCATCAAGGCTCCATTGCGAAGGTTGTTCGCAGCAACTCTAATAGCGCGGTTGACGCAATCTCGGCTACTCGGGGAGCGTGTAATCCATATCGTACGAGTGTTGCCCCTTATCGATATGAATGGTGAATGTGCCGGCGATGCCTTTCAACTCTCCCGTTCCCGAGCCCGGCACCACGAGTATTGTCATCTTCTGCCCACTCTGATCCATGGTGGCTGAGTGCTGCAATGCGAAGCTGCCGTGCTTTCCGTTGAGCGTGCCAGTGATGAGTTCGATGGCCACATAGCCTGCAGCGCCCAACTTATAGTCGCCGCCGGATAACATCTCGCCCTTACTGGTGGCTTCAAGATCGCCTTGAATCTGTTTGTCGATGGAAAAGCGGCCCAGCCCTTCGGCTGGCGCTGGAGTGAGCGGCTGAAGATTAACCGTAAAGGTGCCGTGCGCATGGTGAGTCATCGGGGCCTCCTTTTGTTGAGCGGATGCAAGCGGAGAAAGCAAAGCCAAAGCAAAAACCATCGAGGTCAGCTGCATAAACTGCATAGTACGATAACCTTAAAGTATGCGCCAGACAGATGAATTCCTCGAGGTGCTCCGCCGCAACGGCCATGTTTGTGACCCGCAGGCACGTCTTGTGCCCATGGCTGGCGGCGTATCAAGCGAAATTTATCTGGTTGAAGACGGGACGCGGAAGTTCGTGGTCAAGCGGGCACTGGCCAAGTTGAAGGTGAAGGACGACTGGTTTGCCGATGTGGGGCGCAACCGCAGCGAGCGCGAATACATGGAGTGTGTGGGCTGGATGATACCGGGCGCGGTTCCGCAAATCTTGTTCTCCAGCGCGGAGGATGGCTACTTTGGCATGGAATATCTGGGCGAGGATTTCTTGAACTGGAAAAGCGCGTTGCTGGAAGGCGAGTTCTCGGCCGTTCACGCTGGGCTTGCAGGGCGCATCCTGGGTGAAATTCATCGCCGCACAGCCGGGGACGAGGGACTGCGAAAGCAATTCGATACGACGCAGATTTTCCACCAGATTCGCATGGAGCCCTATCTGCTCACCACCGGAAAACGGCATCCCGCTCTGCGCTCGCTCTTTGATACCGAAGCGCAGCGGATTGAATCGACGCGAGAGGCCCTGGTGCATGGAGATTTTAGTCCCAAAAATATTTTGATTCGCGGCGACCGCATGGTGCTGCTGGACTGCGAGGTTGCGTGGTATGGCGATCCGGTCTTCGACGTTGCATTTTTCCTGAATCATCTTTTTTTGAAGGCCTTGCATCACGCTCCGCGGCGCTGCGGAGGCGAAGAGATGCACGGAGGCGATGGGATGATAGACGCGTTCTGGCGCGCATACGCTGAGGAGCGCTCCGCAGCCGAAGCACAGCTCATAGAAAAACGACTGGTGCCTTTGCTGCTGATGCTGCTGCTGGCCCGCGTGGACGGCAAATCTCCAGTGGAATACCTGTCCGCGTCAAAACAAACTTTTATTCGCGCCTTTGTCGGAAAGCATTTGCCTTCACCGCCCGAGAGCCTTCAGGCGCTACGCGAAATCTGGTTTAAACAAATCCTTTCAACCGAATTTATTGAGGTCCATGCATGAAGATTGCTTCGATTGAAGCCTGGCAAATTTACGACTCGCGCGGCTTTCCCACAGTGGAAGCCGAGGTTACTTTAGACAACGGCGTCTGCGGACACGGTCTTGCCCCATCCGGCGCATCGACCGGACAATTTGAAGCCCTTGAATTGCGCGACGGCGATCCCAAACGATTTCGCGGTAAATCTGTCTTCAAGGCTATTGCCAATATTCAAAACGAAATCGCACCCGCGCTCCGCGACGCAAATGTTTTTGAACAGGCTGCACTGGATAAAAAGCTGATCGAACTCGACGGAACTCCCAACAAAGACCGCCTGGGGGCGAACGCGATTTTGCCCGTATCGATGGCCGCGGCTAACGCCGCCGCCGCTGCACGGAACCAACCCCTCTATGCCTACCTCGGGGATGGTACTCTGCTGCCTGTCCCCGAGATCCAGATCATCGGCGGCGGCGCGCACGCAAATTGGCGGACCGATGTGCAGGATTTTTTGCTCATCGCTACCGGGGCGCGCAGCTTTGAAGAAGTTATGGAGATCACTCATAACGTCTACCATGCGGCGGGCGAGATTTTGCGCGAGCGAAAAATGTATTTCGGCATCGCCGACGAAGGCGGATTCTGGCCGGAGTTTGCGCGCAATGAGGATGCGCTGGAGCTTCTGGTTGAAGCCATCCGCCGTGCCGGCTACACGCCGGGACAAGAAGCCTCGATTGCGCTCGATATTGCAGCCAGCGACCTTTATAACGAGGGAACAAAACGCTACAGCTTCAACCTGGAGAAGCGCACGTTCAGTGCCAGCGAGTTTTGCGGATTGATGGCGGAGTGGTGCGATCGCTTCCCCATCGTCTCCATCGAAGACCCCATGGCCGATACCGACTGGGAAGGCTGGCGAACGATGATGCAAAAACTTGGCGGGCGGATTCAAATCGTCGGCGACGATTTGTTCACCACCAATGAGCAGCGCATCCGCAAAGGAATCGAGGACAAATCGGTCAATGCCGTGCTGATCAAGCTGAACCAGATTGGCACGGTGACCGAAACCATTGAGGCGATTCGCCTGACGCAATCCGCTGGCTGGCAGCCGATCGTTTCAGCGCGCTCAGGGGAAACTGAGGATGCTTTTATCGTGCATCTCGCCGTGGCTACCAACGCGGGGCAGCTTAAAGTGGGCTCGTTTGCACGTAGTGAGCGGATGGTGAAGTGGAATGAGGTTCTGCGCATTCAGCGGAGCCTGGGAGCTCGCGCAAGGTTCGCTGGATTCCGACCCCGAGCATAAATTCGCTTATCACAGATTACTGAACCGGAGGACGCGCTTAGTAGTTGATTTTGTTGAGTTTTAGAGAATCTGCGTTCGCGCGGGCAGATGCCTGCTAGGGCCTATGGAAGCAAATCGAGCAGAAAACACTTGCCGTTTCGATTGCCGTGGAAGATTCTTGAATGAAGACCGCAACTAAAGTACGGAATTGCTGTCTGAAAGAACAGAAGCCGGCAGGGTGAGAAGCCTAAAAGCCGGCAAGTGCTGAAAGCGGAGGCGACTCCGGAACCCAGGTCTGATCGGCAAGGCGGGGCAGCACATGGAGGATGTCATGCGGAGAATTCACCTGGTTCTGTTGGCAACGGTTCTGGCATTGTCGTTCAGTGCAATGGCCAGCGCACAGGTAGATGTGGGTGTGGGAATCGGCCCAGAAGTCGTCCCCGCACCGGCTGAGTACGCTCCCCCGGATTGCGAGTGGGGCTACTACTCTTATTACCCCTATGCCTGCGCACCCTACGGCTATTATGGGCCGGGATGGTTCGATGACGGCCTCTTCATCGGCGTCGGTCCCTGGTGGGGCTGGGGTTGGGGTTGGGGCTGGCGTGGCGGCTGGGGTTACGGCGGCTGGGGTCGCGGCTGGGGCGGACGCGGCGGCTGGGGTGGACGCGGTGGCTACGGCGGTCGCGGCGGATATGCCGGACGCGGCGGAAACGGCGCCCGCGGTGGATATGGTGGACGCGGCGGATACGGTGGTGGTGCACGTGGCGGCGCCGCTCATGGATCCGGCGGCGGTGCCCGCGGCGGGTTTAGCGGCGGACACGGCGGCGGATTCGGTGGCGGCCATGGCGGTGGATTCGGTGGCGGCGGCCATGGCGGCGGTGGTGGTGGACACCGGTAATAGCTGGAGACGTTCACCAGAGATGCGGCTCTCCCACAAAGGCCCGTCTGCTTCGGTAGGCGGGCCTTTTGCGTTGGGACAAAGAGCGGATGGTGCGTGGGGGTCGGGTTTCCCACCCATGCATCAGAAAAAGATGCATGGATTGGGCACGAGAATCTACTCCGGGATCAGACAAAAGGGTTATTAGGCTGAAGCCTTCTTTTCGGCTAGAGCGACGAGTCTAGCGGCAATCTGCTCTGCGGCGGCGGGATGGGCTTGAGTTCGGGCTGCTTCGGCCATGGCCGCCATTTGCATCGGCGAGGTCAGCAGGCCGGTCAGAGTACTCAACAATTTCCCTGGTACATCCAAATCCTTCTCAAGCAGGAATGCGGCAGCTCCGGCGTCTACCATGGCTTCGGCATTGCGCTTCTGGTGCTCGTCGGCGGCGGCGGCAAAGGGCACCAGCAGGCTGGGCTTGCCGGCGGCAGCCAGTTCGGCCACAGTCGATGCTCCACTGCGCGCCATCACCAGGGTCGCCTGGCGAACGCGCGCCGGCATATCGTCGAGGAAAGTTAGCACCTGCCATCTGGCCGGGTCGGCTCCGCTGGCGGCATAGGCAGCGTGAGTCCCATCAAAATGACGTACACCGCTCTGATGCAAAACCGTGAGCCCGGGGATTGCATCCAGCAGCCCAGGAAGTATCGTGGGCATGTGGGTATTGAAGATGCGCGCCCCCTGCGATCCGCCAAAGACTAGCAGGTGAGGCACGGAGCCGCCGTCTGGCACAATACTATCCGCTTCGAGCGTGAAAAACTCCGGGCGCACCGGAATGCCGGTGACTTCGGCATTGCGAAACCATTTGGCCGCCCCTGGAAAGTTGACCGCAGCTGCGTTCACCCGCTTGCCGACAAGCCGGTTTGCCAGCCCCGGCATGGCGTTGGGTTCGAAAGCCATGGTAGGCACTTTGAGTTGGAGCGCGGCCGCCATCGTCGGGCCGGATGCGTAGCCGCCCACGCCAAAAACCACACCAGGCTGGTATTCGCGAATCAGCGCCTTGCAGTCGGTGATGCTGCGCGGCAAATCGATGAGGGTGCGCAGCCGGGTGAGCAGCGAGACGTTTTTGAGCGGGCCTACATCGATGAGGCGAAGGTTAAAGCCAGCCTCTGGCACCAGCCGCGTCTCCATGCCTCGGGCGGTGCCGACAAAAAGCACTTCAGCTTTGTACCGCGCAACCAGTTCACGCGCCACAGCCAGTGCGGGAATGATGTGGCCGCCTGTGCCGCCCCCAGCAATCAGAACACGCAAGTCTGCCAAGCCGCTGCCTTTCGTTTGGAGTTTCGCCGATCCGCGTGGCGCTCTAATTCTCGCAGAACATTCCGTTGGCACAGGCGGCGTTCTGGCCGCAGCAGGGGCCACCGGCGCCGCAGGGTGAGGGCGCGTCCGAGTGGTGGCTGGAGCCTTTCGTGATTGCGCCCGCGCCTCCGCTGATGAGCCGCTTCACTCGTCCGCCACACTGCGGGCAGATTTCGATGGCTGCGTCCGACATCTTCTGTCGCTGCTCGAAACGGCCTGCACAGGCATCACATTGGTATTCGTAGGCGGGCATCGGAAATCCTCCCTCGCGCGTTGCACCTGTATTGATTGTATGGGGAACGGTCAACTGGGGTTCGCCGTGCTTGCTTTCCCAGGTCTCAGAAGCGAGACCTGGGGCACCCAAACAGCTTCGGCCCGACTGAAGGGGTGCCCTATTCCCTATTCCCTATTCCCTGCTTTTCTCACTCCACCTTCTTTGAAATGTTGAGCAGAATGCCGATGCTGGCCAGCGTTATCAGGACCGAGGTGCCGCCGGAGGAGATCAGCGGCAGCGTAATTCCCTTGGTCGGAACCAGCGCCAGCACCACGCTGATATTGAAGAAGGCTTGCAGCAGAATTGCCGTGGTAATTCCGAAGGCGGTGAGACGCGCAAATGGATCCTTGGAGCGGAAACCGGCGCGCATACCGCGCACGCCCAGCGCCACAAAGAGGCCAACAATAAGGATTGCGCCGGCAAAACCAAGCTCTTCGGCGATGTTGGCGAAGATGAAATCGGTAGAGGACTCGGGCAGGTAGAAGAGCTTCTGCATGCCTTCCATATAACCGCGGCCGGTCAAGCCGCCAGTGCCTACCGCGATGAGCGACTGGCAGACGTGGTAGCCGGCGCCACCGGCTTCCTTTGCGTCGCAGTTCAGATTGAAGAAGACCAGCATGCGCTGCAAACGCCAGGGAACCCAGATGAGCAGACCGGCAAGGACTGGGAGCGCCACGCACACTCCGGCCAGCAGATACTTCCACTCCAGCCCGGCCAGAAAGAGCATCATGGCGGTTACGCCGGCGAGAACGAGAGCCGTTCCCAGGTCGGGCTCGCAAACTACCAGCACGATAAAAATCAGCGGCATGAGCATGGCTGGCCCGAGCGTGTGCTTCCAGCTTTTCATTGCGTCCAGGCGGGTGGAGAGAAACCAGGCCAGAAAGAGCACCAGCACCGGCTTGGCGAGCTCCGAGGGCTGAAAGGTGAACTGGCCGCCGAAGCGAATCCAGCGATGAGTATTGTGAGAGCCGGGGAAGAAGTAGACCATCACCAGCAGCAGCGTAGTCGCGCATACGATGGCGCCGATGAATTTGGAAGAGTTGTAGTGGCTTACATCAATGTGCATCAGGACGAACAAGGCGGCCATTCCGGCAACTACCCAAATTGCCTGCCTGCCCAGATATGCATAAGGCGAGTGAAAGCGTTCCTGCGCAACCACGGCCGAAGCGGAAAAGACCATCACCAGTCCGGCTACGACCAGCAGCATGGTGATAAAGAACAGCCATTTATCCACCCCTACGCGGTATGGCATGCCTTCCTTCCCTGCCATTCACTGACCAGGTCTTTAAAGACATGGCCGCGGTGTTCGTAGTTTTCAAACTGGTCGAAGCTGGAGCAGGCCGGCGCCAACAGCACAACCTCGCCGGGCCGCGCTGCAGACGCTGCCGCGGCGACGGCATTTTCCAGCGTCTCGCAGGATTGGATGGGGACGAGCCCGCGCAGTTCAGACTCGATTTTGGCCGCAGCCGTGCCAATGGTATAAACGGCGCGCACACGCTCCCGCAGCAGGCTCGCCAGTTGCATATAGCCGGCGCCTTTGTCCTTGCCACCGAGGATGAGGTGAATTCCGGAATCGAAGGCTGCCAGGGCTTTGGCCGTCGCGTCCACATTGGTGGCCTTGGAGTCGTTATAGAACGAAACGCCGTTGACCTTGGCCACGAATTCAAGCCGGTGCTCGACGGCCTGAAAGCCCTCGACGGCCTCGCGAATCGCGTCAACAGGCGCCCCTGCAAGCCGGGACGCAACCACCGCTGCCAGCACGTTCTCAACGTTGTGCGCGCCCTTCAGGGGGATTCCGCTCAGAGGCATCACGGTTTCCGTCGCCGCGTCCTTGGCAATCCGGAAGACGACGGAGCCATTTTCCAGCCATGCTCCCCGCTCGACCGGATGCTCGATGGAAAACCAATAGACGGTGGCTTTTGAGCGGACGGCGGCTTCAGCGGCGCGAACATTGTCAGCATTGAGCACCACGCTGTCGTGCTCGCCCTGCGCGGCAAAGATGCGCTCTTTGGCCAGCGCGTAGTTTTCAAAGCTCCCGTGCCGGTCAAGATGGTCGGGGGTAATGTTCAGGATCACGGCAATGGCGGGATGAAACTCGACTGTGCTTTCAAGCTGGAAGCTCGAAACCTCGAGCACCGACCAGGTTTCGTCCGTGCTTTCTTCAATGAGCCCCACAACCGGGAAGCCAATGTTCCCCCCCACCAGGGTGGGCATTCCGGCCTTCTTTAGGATTTCGCCCACCAGCGCGGTGGTCGTGGTTTTGCCGTTGGAGCCGGTGATGGCCAGCATCTTGCCCTTGAGAAAGCGGGCTGCAAGCTCGAGTTCGCCGATGACCGGCCGGCCAAACATCATCGCCTGCACCAGTTCCGGCGTATTCAGCGGCACGCCGGGGCTGACGACGATCAGGTCCTGACGGCGGAAGGTCAGCAGGCCGTGGCCGCCGGCCTCAACGTTGATGCCCTCTTCAAGCAGGGCGGGAATCTCTTTTGACAGCGCCTCGGCACTGCGCACATCGGAGACTGTAACCTGGGCGCCTTGCCGGCGCAGAAACAACGCCGCCGCCAGACCGGATTTCCCCAGTCCCACGACCAGCACTTTTTTGCCTTTGAGTTCCATCACAGCTATTGATCCTCAGGTCTCCGCGGCTTCTTTATTGTGCCCCGCACGGTACGCCGCGCGAACCGGCTTTAACGTAATTTGAGGGTAGTGAGTGCAAACAATGCAAACACCAGGGCGCCGATCCAGAAGCGAACGATGATCTTGGACTCGCTCCAGCCGCACTGCTCGAAATGGTGATGCAGCGGGGCCATCTTGAAGATACGCTTTCCGTTGCGAAGCTTGTAGCTGCCCACCTGGAGCATTACAGAGACCGCTTCCAGGATGAAGATGCCGCCGATAAAGGGCAGCAGGAGTTCCTGGCGAATGATGACTGCGACCGTGCCGATGGCGCCGCCCAGGGCCAGTGAGCCCACGTCGCCCATGAAAATCTCCGCCGGATGGGCGTTATACCAGAGAAACCCAATCGACGCGCCCACCATGGAGCCGCAAAACACCGTCAATTCGCCGACCATGGGCATGCGCTGCAGCTCAAGATAGTCGGCAAAGACCACGTGGCCGCTGACATAAGTGAGCACGGCCAAGGCGCCGGCAGCGATGATTGTACAGCCTATCGCCAAACCGTCGAGCCCGTCCGTCAGATTCACCGCGTTCGACGTGCCCACCAGCCACAACACAACCCAAATAACAAAGGGCACAAAAGCCAGCAAGGCGAGATGCGGAACTGTGCTGGGCCATGCGTGCCATAAGAGGTCCGGGCGCAGGCTTTTGATGAAAGGCACGGAAAGTCGCGTGTTGAATAGCTTGAACTGATCCATCGCCACCAGCGCAACGGCTATCAACAATCCCGCCAGCCCTTGCCACAGCAGCTTGGCGCGCGCCGTCAGGCCGAGGCTGCGCCGCTGCACCACCTTGATGTAATCGTCGGCAAAACCGATAGCTCCGTAAGCCAGGGTTGAAAAGACCGTGATCCAGACAAACAAGTTCGACGGATCAGACCAGAGCACCGTGGGCAGCAAAATGGCAATCAGGATGAGCACCCCGCCCATGGTCGGGGTGCCCGATTTCTTCTGGTGCGACTGCGGCCCGTCTTCGCGGATGAATTGGCCAATCTGGAACTCGCGCAGCTTCTGGATCACCCAGGGACCGATGAAGAGCGTAATCAGCAGCGCAGTAAGCGAAGCAAAGGCAGTGCGAAAGGTAAGGTAGCGGAAGATCCGGAGCGGGTGAAAGTACGGATACAGCTTTTCGTAGAGCAGCCAGTAAAACAAGTGGCCTCCAGAGCCGGAAGAAGGCGGGTTTCAGCTTGATTTTACAGTCCGGGGCACGCCCGGTCTGTGGAAGCGCCGGTTCAGTCCAGATCCGCGGGAGAGATAACTGCCCCGATTCCGCTCTTCACAATTTCGATTGCCTGTTCCAGATGCACGCCACGGGAGCCTTTAACCAGCACCACGTCGCCAGGTTCGAGATTTTCAAGCAGCCACATTCCGGCAGTTTTGGCATTAGGCAGGAACAGCGCGGCAACTCCGCCTGAGCAGGCTGCGGCGGCCAAATGCTCGGCGTTGCCGCTCACGCCAACCACCAGGTCGAGCCCTGCCTCGGCTGCGGCTCGTCCGCAGGCAGCGTGCAGTGCAGGTCCCTGCTCGCCCTGTTCCAGCATCTCGCCAGCCACCAGAATCCTGCGACTTGCGGGGCGGCCGGCCAGGGTGCGGATCATGGAGCTGAGCGCCTCAGGATTCGAGTTATAGCAGTCGTTCAGAATGGTCGCGCCGCCAATCTCGATCAACTGGCCGCGTTTGTCGCCGGCGGTCAGCGTCGCAAGCGCGGAGACGGCCGCATCCAGTTCGACGCCGGCTTCCAATGCTATGGCCAGTCCGGCAAGCGCGTTCAGTGCGTTGTGAGCGCCCAGCATGTGCAGGTTCAGTTCGCCCTCGCGCTCCCCGGCGCGAAACGTCAAATGCAGCCCTGACAGATCCTCGGTCGTCTCCAGCAGTTGCGGATCGGCGGTGGGTCCGGAGCCAAAGTAAACCGCGCGCCCCTGAAAATTTCGTCCGAATTGCGAAACATAAGCATCGTCGCTGTTGAGGAAAGCCACGCCGGTCGAGGGCAGCGCCGCCACCAGCTCAAACTTGGCTCGGGCAATGCCGGCCTGGCCGTCTGCAAAGTTCTCAATGTGCGCGGTGCCTACGTTGGTCACCACGCCCCAGTCGGGTGAGGCAATCATCGCCAGCGCGGCAATCTCGCCGGGGTGGTTCATGCCCATCTCGACCACCGCAACCTCATGCTCCGGCTCCAGCCGCAATAATTGCAGCGGCAACCCGAATTTGTTATTCAGATTGCCCTGGGATTTGAGCACGTTGAACTTTGCTCCCAGAGCGGCGGCCACTGCTTCCTTGGTGGTGGTCTTGCCCGCCGAGCCGGTTATGGCCACAACTCGCTTGCCCCACTGGCGACGCACGTGAGCGGCCAAGGCTTGCAGCGCCAGGAGCGGGTCTTCGGCGATAAGCAGTGGCACGGCCAGCGCCGCATCGGGCAGTGTGGCCACCAGTGCGCGGGAAACCACCGCCGCCGCGGCTCCACGCTTCAGCGCCGCTTCCACAAAGTCGTGCCCGTCCAGCCTCTCTCCGCGCACCGCAAAAAACAGCTCGCCCGGGGCAACAGTGCGCGAGTCGATGGAATAGCCGCACACTTCGAGCGCGCCAGCGTTGGCCGCGCTCTGCGGCGCTTCCAGCACTGCGCCTGCGCTGATTGCCGCCTCTGCCAATGAGAGTTTCATTGCCCTTTACCATATCCCATTTCGGAGCCTATTTCCGCGAGCGCCTGGGCCGCAATATCCGCATCGTCGAACGGAATAACTCCGGCGGCCAGGATCTGTTCCCTCTCGTGGCCCTTGCCGGCGATCAGTACCACGTCGCCAGCAGCGGCCTCTTTGAGCGCCAAACGAATGGCTGTGGCGCGGTCCGGCTCGACGGTGTAGCGAACTCCGCTCTGCTTCAATCCCGGCTCAATTTCGGCCAGAATCGAAAGCGGTTCCTCGGAGCGGGGATTGTCGCTGGTGGCTACCACAAAGTCGCTGCCCGCGCCGGCGGCCTGGCCCATCTTTGGCCGCTTGGTGCGGTCGCGATCGCCGCCGCAGCCGAAGATCGTAATCACGCGCCCGCCGGATTGCGCCGTCATCTGCCGCGCCAATGCGGTCAGGTTGCGCAGAGCGTCATCGGTGTGAGCGTAGTCCACAATCACGGTGAAGGGTTGCCCCGCGTCCACTGATTGAAAGCGTCCGGGAACCGGCTTGAGTTGCGGAATCGATGCGATCAATTCCGCAAACGGCACCCCCCGCGCATGAGCAGCAGCGAGCGCTGCCAGCAGGTTGAGAATGTTCACCTCGCCGGCCAGAGGCGAAATCACCTTTGCCTCGCCTGCCGAAGTTTTCAGGTTGAGCAACGCGCCGCCTGGAGTAAGCGAATAACTTTCGGCGCGCCACTCGCCCACGCCGATTCCATAAGTGCGAATCTCGGCGCCAGCCTTGCTTGCGGCTTTAGCCAATTCTTCGGCGTGCGGATCGTGCGCGTTGATCACCGCCACTCGCGGCGCAGGATAAACCGTGCCGTCGAAGAGCAGTCGCTTGGCGGCGAAATACTTTTCCATCGTCTGGTGATAATCGAGGTGGTCGCGAGTGAGATTGGTAAAGAGGGCCACGTCAAAATTCACTCCTGCAGCGCGTCCCTGGTCGAGCGCGTGACTTGAAATCTCTGTCACCAGCTCAGTGGCTCCGCGTTCCGCACCCTCGGCCATCAGCTCGAAGAGATCACGCGATTCCGGCGTCGTGTGAACGCTCGGGCGCACGTCGCTCGCCACGTGATATTCAATCGTACCCACCAGCACAGTCTTCCGGGCGGCCGCATTGAGCAGCGCCTCAATCATGAAAGCCGTAGTGGTTTTTCCATTCGTGCCCGTGATGCCCGTCGCCGCTAGCTTGCGCTCGGGATGGCCGAAGAAGGCCGCCGACGCTTGTGCAAGCGCGCGCCGCCCATGCTCAACCTCAAGCAACGGCAGACCAGCCTCGAAAACCAGCAGATGGTCGAATGTTGGCGGTGAGTCGGTAATAATTCCCAGCGCACCCGCGGCAATAGCCTTCTCCACGTAACGATTGCCATCCGTTGAGCCGCCCTTCATGGCCACAAAAACCGAGCCCTTGCGCACCCGGCGCGAGTCGTACTCCACACCGGTTACCGGCTCATCTGAGCCGCCGCCCGCTCCAACCGCGGTTACTTCCTCAATCAGATCGTTCCACTTCATCACGTGATCAATTGTAGTTTGTTTGCGGCGTTCAGAATCTTTACGCTCACGGATAGGTTTCGACAAATGCGGTGAGACTGTCCGTAAAGGTTCGGCATCCTTCCGGTCCGCCTTCAACTTCGGTGAGCAGAAGCACAGCCAGGGCGATCTTCATGTCGTCGTACTGCGAAGTTGCTTCGCTTTCCAGCAAGAAAAAGCGCGTGTGCATCATGCAGCCGTAGATGCCGCACGTGATTGCGAAAGGCGCATTGCGCGTGTCGCGTTCAAGAGTAATCCGTGCTTCCTGCGGATGCTCTTCGTCGCGAAGAATGATTCCTTCTTCGGAGCCCTTCTGGCCGATCGTTGTGCCTTTGTCGAATGGGTACCATACCGCCATGCTCTGAGATTATCGCGGCGGGGCGAAATCGAATCAATGGAAAAAATTGCGAAAACCGCAAAAATAATTCTTGACATGCAACCTTATGGTTGCCTATTATTCCGACAATGGGCGCTGACGTAGACAAGGTTTTCAAGGCGCTCGCAGCTCCCGAGCGCCGGTTCCTGCTGGATCGGCTGCGCGCAGACAACGGGCAAACCCTGGGGCAGCTTTGCGCGCACCTAAATATGTCACGCCAGGCCGTGACCAAACACCTCAAGCTGCTGGAAGAGGCAAACCTGGTGGCGACCATCCGACGAGGCCGGGAGAAGCTGCACTATCTGAATCCGATGCCCATCCACGAGATCGCCGAGCGATGGATAGACAAATACGAGCGGGGACGATTGCGCGCCCTCGCCGAACTCAAGGAAAAACTCGAAGGAGAAAGCAATGGCTGAATCTCAGTTTGTGTATGTGACCTTTATCCGCACCACGTCTGAAAAACTCTGGCGGGCGCTGACGGAACCGGAATTTACGCGCAAGTTCTGGATGAATACAACGCAGGAGTCTGAATGGAAGCCGGGCGCATCCTGGAAGCTTGTTAAACCAAACAAAGACATCGCCGACAGCGGTGAGGTGGTTGAAATCGAGCCGCACAAGCGTTTGGTCCTGAAGTGGCAGAATCATATGTTTCCCGAGATGACCGCGGAGGGTTTTTCGCGCCTGACTTACGAGCTCGAACCAAAGGGTGAAAACGTCAAGCTCACGGTCACGCATGAAATGGACAAGCCCGACTCAAAGCTCATCAAGGCAGTTTCCGGCGGATGGCCGATGATCCTCGCCAGCCTCAAGAGCCTGCTTGAGACCGGCGAATCGCTGGAAGGAACGCGGAAGTGGCCGGAGGGAGTGTGATGCTGCATTTCCGATTTGAAGCCGCAACAATATGGGGGTGTTTGTGACCGCAATCGTTGCTCCACCCGATCTAACTTCAAGGCCACTCAGCCTGACCTGCGAACGCTCCATGAAGACGCCGCCAGACGTGCTGTTCAGCGCCTGGACTGAAGAGTTCGATCGCTGGTTTGCTGCTCCCGGAACACTTCTGATGAAGGGCGAGGTAAACACGGCGTTTTTCTTTGAGACCCACTTTGAGGGTGCGCGGCATCCTCACTATGGCCGGTTCATTCGACTGGATCGCAACCGGCACGTGGAACTGACGTGGGTCACTGCTGCAACCAATGGATATGAAACGCTGGTGACGGTTGAACTGATGCCATTGAATGGCGGCACGCAACTGCATCTGACACATACGGGCTTTCCAGATGAGGAATCGAAGTATCGGCACGAACAGGCCTGGCCGAATGTGCTCGCACACCTGGATCAGTGCGTGACTGCCTAGATGAATTCGGTTTGAACCCGCTTGGATTAACGCCCGCAGCGGACCACAATCTGCGTTCCAGGGGCGACCATCGTCCCTGGAGCGGGAGCCTGTTCGCGCACTGAGCCGCTGCCGGAGATGTGCACTTCAAGTCCAGCGGCGGCGGCTTGCTCAATGACCTTGCGCACGGGCAGCCCGATGAGCGATGGAACCCGAAGGCTTTGAGCGTTGAGGATCATCACCGCAGTCGTCAGCTGTGCCTTGCCCTGGGTGGCAGCTGATGGCGGAGTTTGCGACGTCATGGATACGGTCTGCATACCGCCAGGATTTGTCTTTGAATTCGCAGTTTTATTCGGCGGCGCAGCTGTCTGGCTTGCGGTCTTTGACGAGCCTGGCGCTGCGCTCTGGTTCTGACTGCCGTTCCGCAGCGGATCGTCGCTGGGAAGATCATTGGCCGCTGCATAGAGCGCCTCGATATCGCCGGTATTCTCTCCTGCGGCATCTTCGACAACAGGCGCACCGGACTTTTCCGTTGATCGAGGCGTCCGCACGTCAATATCGTGGGGCACGCCCAGATACTCAAGCACCTGCTGCGCAACCTCGGAAAATACCGGCGCGGAAACGCTGGCGCCGTAGTAATCGCCTTTGGGATTATCCATGATGACGGCCACGGCAATGACCGGATTGTTGACTGGCGCGATGCCGGCAAAAGAGGCGACGTGCATGGTCTTGGAGTATGTGCGCGTGGCCGGATCAATCTTTTGCGCCGTGCCGGTTTTGCCTCCCGAGGAGTAGCCGTTAAGCTGCGCCTCCTTGCCCGTGCCGAAGAGCACCACGCCTTCCATCATCTTGCGCATCTGGGCCGCGGTCAGCGTGGAGAGCACGCGGTGTGCGCCGGCGGGCAAAGGATTGGGCAGGTCTCCGCCCGGCTTGAAGGGAGACGGCTTGAGCGGGACGGCAGATTTTTGACCCGCAGCGGAATCCACCTGGCCTGGCATAAGCACATGTGGCGGCAGGTAAACTCCTCCGTTGGCAATGGTGGAAACCATCGAGACTAGTTGCAGCGGCGTGACCG
This sequence comes from Occallatibacter sp., assembly GCA_049515455.1. GTDB lineage: Bacteria > Acidobacteriota > Terriglobia > Terriglobales > Acidobacteriaceae > Telmatobacter. The sequence goes on along the minus strand of JBEKUB010000013.1, from coordinate 63,851 downwards.
CAACTTCCTGGCCAATGGCGATGGAGCCGATCGACGACGGGCCCCACTTGCTCACCGGGCGCAGGAGGCCGCGGGTCTCGCCCGGCATCTCCGCGCCAGTGCGGGAGCCAAATCCGAAATCGCGCACATACTGGTAAAGCCGGTCGGGGCCAACTTTCATCGCCAGCTTCACGGCGGCCACGTCGCTGGAATGCTCCAGCGCCTCATGCATCGGGATGCGGCCAAAATGTTCGCCCTTATCGTCGTGAATGATGCGGCCGCCCGGCATCTTGATCTGGCCGCCTTGGCAATCAATGATGTCGTCGGGCGAGGCCACATGCTGCTCAAGGGCGGCCGAGTAGGTAACCAGCTTGAAGGTCGAGCCGGGCTCGTAGACGTCGCTCACCGCGTGATTGCGCAGCAGCTCCGGCGCGGTGCGCCGGAAGGAGTTGGGATTGAACGTGGGACGAACCGCCAGCGCTAGAATCTGCCCCGTGTGCACGTCCTGAATAACCACGGTACCGCTCTCCGCATGGGTGCGCTGCATCGCGTGATCCAGCGCTCTCTCGGCCAGGAACTGAATATCCTCGTCGATCGTCAGCACCAGGTTCTGGCCTGGCTCCGGATCGTGTTCACTCGAGCCCAGCACGCGCCGCCGCGCATCCATCGCCGTATACATGCGGCCCGGAACTCCATGCAGCTGCGGCTCAAACTTCTGCTCCAGTCCGCCCAGCCCGTTATCGTCCACGCCCACGTATCCGAGAACCTGTGCTGCAATCTCATTGTCCGGATAGAACCGCTGAAACTCTTTGGTGAAGTAGATGCCCTTGATATTGCTTGCGCCGCTGCCGGCGCCGGCACCCGTTATCGCATGCACGCGAGCCGCAACCTCCGGCGTTACCCTGCGCGCCACCCAGGCAAAGTTGTGGCCGTTATTTAGCCGCGCGGCAATTTGCTCCTCGGTAGTTTGTGCATCTTCGGGGTCAGTGTGCACCACGGCGGCCAGCGCGCGTGCGGCGGTCTGCTTGTCGTCAATCTCTGTGGGGGCGGCGTAGATTGAGTCCACCTGCACGGTCATCGCCAATTCGTGCAGGTTGCGATCGTAGAGAATGCCGCGGCGCGGAGCTACCTCAAAGGTGCGCTGTTGCTGTTTCTGGGCGCGCTCAACAAACTCATGATGGCGCGCCACCTGGAGTTGAAACAGCCGAGCGGCAATCACGCACGACCACGCCACAAAAAGCACGCAGATCACCCAGAAACGCGATTGCTTCAGGAGTCTCGCGGGTGCCGTCTTGGTGATGTTCCGGTTGGCTCGATCGGGTGCCCGCATTAGAAATCGCTCCGTGGTAAAACTCGCGCAGACAGACCTACTGCGCGGCGGGCGCCGGAGGAGTTACCTGGGCAATGGCAGGAGCACCCATTTCGGAGCCGGCGTTGGGATGAATCACCTGGCCCGGCTGCGGCTCCACAAGACCCAACTCGCGGGCCATAGGGTCGATGCGTCCCGGCTGAGTCAACTGGGCCTCAGTCAAGCGCAACTGGCGGTTGTCCTCGCGTAATTGGTCCAGCACCTGCTTCTCCGACTCCACGCGATAGCCGCTCTCGATGGCGCTGAAGTGCTGCAAGCCGTAGATCATAAACAGCAACAGGAGCGCGGCCATGGCCATTGAAAACGATTGAATTTGGCGTGTCCGCGCCGGATCCGGTGCCTTGACCAGCCGCGAATTGTCGAAGCGCTTTACAAAAAAGAACTCCGGCGTGCTTGCACCCCGCCTGCGCTGCGGCTGCAGGGCCATCAGCCTGGCGTTGCGATCGGCAAGCCGTGTACCAGCGCCGCGGACCGCTTCGAAATCAGTCGACAGATAGGTTGTAGTGCATGCCACCATGGTTCTCTCCAACTGATTCAGATTCCCTAGTCCCTAGTCCCTAGTCCCTAGTCCCTAGTCCCAGTTCTTTCCCCCGCTCTCAGCTTTGCGCTCCTTGAGCGGGGGTTGCGTTCGATCTCTTCTTCACTGGCCGTTACCGGCTTTTTTGTCAGGATTTCCCAGATTCCTTTTTTCGCGCCATCGCGCAGACTGTCTTTTGCAATGCGATCCTCAAGCGAGTGGAAGCTGATGACCACTAATCTTCCCTGAGGCTTGAGCAACCTGGGCGCGGCTTCGAGCAGCGCCTTGATTTCATCCAACTCGCGATTTACGAAGATACGAAGCGCCTGAAAGGTCCTGGTCGCCGGATGAATGTGCTCATGCTTCATTGGCGGGGCGGTTGAAGCTACAAGACGGGCTAATTGATTCGTCGTTGTAACCGGCCGCCCGCGCACAATGGCTCTGGCGATTCTCCGCGACCTCCTTTCTTCTCCGTATTCGTAAATTAGGTCTGCAAGCTCGCGCTCACCGGCCTCGTTTACCACTTGTTCGGCGGTTGGGCTGGAGCGCCTGTCCATGCGCATATCCAGCGGCCCGTCCGCCTGAAAACTGAATCCTCTGCTCGCCTCATCAAACTGCAGGCTGCTCACTCCAAAGTCGGCCAGCAAACCATCCACGGAATTCGGCTTCACGTGCTTCTCGATGGTGCTGAATGCCTCGCTCTCGAGCGTTACCCGCGGAGCCTTGTTGCCCAACTCGTTCAAAACTCTGCCCAGCCGAGTCTTTGCCAAACTCATGGCTTCGTCATCCCGGTCAAATGCAATCAGGCGCCCCTCTTGACCCAGCTTCCTGATCACTCCCTCGGCATGCCCGGCCAACCCCAACGTGCAGTCAACATAGGTTCCGCCCGCGCGGACATTGAGAAATTCGATCGCTTCTTTAAAAAGAACTGGCACATGGCGCTCACTCGAATTCGTCATGCGTCCCCCTGGGGGGTATCTGTTTCAACTGCGCGGCTTCAAAATTTGCTTCAAAGTCTGGCGATCTTCCACCGTCAATGCATTGACCGGCAAGCTTTCTTCCAGATTCTTGAGGTCCTGGACCTCGAGGTAGTGCATCTTTCCCCGAACGGCAACTTCCCCATTCAACTTTGCCGATTCCCGCAAAATCTGCGGCAGCACCACCCGTGCCTGTTTGTCCATCTCCACCTGCTGACCGTAGTAGCTGGTCAGGTTAAGGTACTTGTCCACGGCGTCGTCCATGGTGCTCGATTCGGCCAGTAACGCTTCCTGCTTTTCCCATTCCGGCAACGGCCATATCTGTGCGCTCAGCCCATCCAGCGAGGTGATATAGAACTGCGTCACGGTCGCATCATCCAGAATTTTCTTGAACGGACCGGGGAGCTTAAGCCTCCCGCCGTCTTCGACCTTCGCTGGATGGTTACCGCGAAACGCTTCCATTTCCGTCTGCCTCTTGCTGCCGATTCCTTGTTGCCTGCCGCTTATTCCTTGCCTCTGAGGCTCTGACCCGCCCATTCCGGTTTGCAACGCTGGTTCACTCGGCCGTTTGGTGCCACAAATCTGTTTGGAGAGAATGGATTGCGAGTAGACTTGCTTTTGGAGTTAATTCAGCGGATTTTTAGCTGGACTCCATCGCACTCCATTTCGTTCCATTTAACTCCATAGTGCCGATAGTACCCCGTATTCGTGGTCCCGTCGAGTGAAAAATCAGTGGAAGGCTGTGGATAGAGCGGGCAACTCGATCAAGGTCTACGCATAGATACTTAAAAATCAGCAGCCACAATATGCAGTGTTTACCGCTTTGGTTCCCCTACTGGACAGAACATTCAAGTCATGATAGGAGAAGAAAAGGCGAAACTTCTGTAAGGCGGCTTTGTACCGAATATCAAAGCACAAGGATTCGTATTCTATTTATCCCGTTGCGCTAATTCCGCGCCGACGCCCGCGTTCCAACACCAACTTCAGCAGGTAGAAAAGCACCAGCATATTTACGGTCAGCAGGCTTACCCTGATCCATGTCAGTTTGTGAAATAGCTCGATGATCTCGAAGGGCAGGAACGACGCTGTGATGACCAGGGTCAGGTACTCAGCCCAGGCTTTCTCAAGATAAAGGCCGGTTCCCTCAATCAGATCGAGGGCTGCGTAGACGAACAGGGCTGCTCCGATACGGCGGAGAATGTGGTCATTCAGAAGGGAGGCCCTTTCGAAGAGGAAGTTGATCAGGCGTCCTTCCGGGTTGTGCCGAAGGAGATGATGGGCCAGTTGCTCGATCAATTCACCGACATTCTTGTGCAGCAGGCGGATAGCACCCACGCCAACGGCGATAAACAGCAGCGCCTGGGCCAGCTTAAAGGCCGCGATGAGGATGAGCCATCGATTGTGGTGCCGGGGCCCCGGTGTGGATCTCGATAAGGCCTGCAATGAGGAATCGGTCATGATATGGGGGAAAACCTATTTTGGAAGCCTCTGCTATCTTTTACGTTAACTGATGCGCGGCAGTTCTCCTAACCGAGCACTCGATCGCCGCAACAGCTACCATCGAATCCATGACAGAGCGATTCGAGACTCACCAGTGGGTTCCCTTCCCGGTGGAACTGGTCTTCGCGTTTTTCGCCAATCCAGCCAACCTGCCCCATGTGATGCCGCCCCGGCTTGAGACCTGCATTGAAGACGCTCGCATCGCTCCTCCGCCCTCTCGGCCCTTGCATCCTGACCCGGCACGGCGTTTCCTGAGTGTAGCCGCCGGCCCTGGCTCGGAAATTCTCATCAGCTTTTTCCCCCTCCCCTGGATTCCAAAGCGCCTGAGCTGGATGACCCGCATCACGGAGTTCGTGTGGAACAGCCATTTCTGCGATGAGCAGGTCCGTGGCCCGTTTAGCCAGTTTCATCATCGCCACGGCATCCGGGCGGAGGCGCGAGATGGCCTGGAGGGAACGCTGGTCAGCGATGAGATCGAGTATGCCCTGCCCTACGCCTTGATCGGCAGAATTGGCGGTGCGCTGGTGCGGCGGAAGCTGGAACAATCCTTCGCATACCGGCAAAAACGGCTGCCGGAGGTTCTGGCGGTTGCGGCGCGACAAGCGGTCAAACGAGCATAGCAGGCAGGCTCTAATTTTTCAGCGTCAGCAGGCGGTAGCGATCCACTACATTGCCGTCAATAATCATTCCGGAGATGCGGCGCGCGTTCCAGATGCTTACCGTCGGGTCGCCGTCCACGACCAGAATATCGGCGCGGCGCCCGGGAGTAATCTGTCCCAGCTCGTTCCAGCCGAATTGCAGCGCATAGTTATTTGTGGCCGAGGCCAGGGCCTCGCGTGGGCTGAGTCCAAGACGGACCAGCATTTCAAGCTCGGTATGCAGGGAGATGCCGGCCATGGTGCCCATCGCCGACGCACCGGAACCCGCCAGGTAGTGCGGGAAAGCAGAGAAGATGGTTTCGTTGATGTGCCAAAGCCGCACCGCTGTTTGGTCAGCCTTCTTGCGCTGGCCCTCTTCCAGGTAGCGTTGCGCCATCGCGGGCAGATGGCGCGCCCAGGAAGCCAGCGGATAGTCCACCTCGCCCGTCGAGCGGTTGGAGGGCTCGAACATGCGGGCTGGATCGAGCAACCGCGCAGCCGGCTCCTTCCACAGGTTGCGATGCCCCGGCAATTCAAGATAGAAGAGGCTGAAGGCGGGCATCAGCGCGGCATGGTGCGCGGCCAGAAATCTGGCGTAGGCGCGCACGTGCGAATCGTCCGGCGGCAGACGTTGCGAGTAATCGTATGCGGTAGCCGCGGGCGGCCCTTCGGGTATGTCAACCAGGGGCCGCTGCAGTTCGTCGGGAATCACGCCCAGTGCATAGCGATTCATCTCCGGCAGCGCATCCACGCCGGCCTCGATGCCCACATCGTAAGGCGTGGAGATGAACTCTCCGTAGGTGGCCAGCCCCATCTGGTGAGCATGAGCGATGATCCACTGGGTATTGGCAGCGGTCAGGTCGTGGCCCAGAAGCAGCACCCGCGTGCCCAGCCCGGCTGTATCGGTAAGCTGGCGAGCCGTATCCTCAGGGCTCAACTCGGTTGGGCGGTCGCCTTCCCGCAACTTGAGAGCCCACTCCGGGCGCTTGGCCAGAAGGCTCCAGTTATCTGTTGTGCCGATCGAATCAATGTAATAGAGGTGCGGGCTGGGATGGGCGGCCGTATCGATTACCCCATGCCGGTAGTCGCTGCGAACCACTACTGTGGTCACTCCCATATAGAGGTTGGCATTAGCCTGGCCCTGCGAGTTCATCCCGGCATAACCATCCACCAGCCCAGGAATCAGATATTTCCCCGTGCAGTCGATCACCCGAGCGCCCTTGGGGACCAGTACAGCTCCTCGGTTACCCACCTGGGCAATGCGTCCATCGCGTATTACGACGACTGCATCCTGTAAATCTCTTGCCGAGTGGCCCCAATCGGTCACGTCCACTACAGTACCCCCGGTAAGAACCAGCGGAACTGAGGCTTGCACTTTAGGAAAACCGGTATTCGGCGCCTGTGCCCAGGCCAGCACACTCGCCAGAACCCCGACCAGAACCGATCCAGTCACAGCTAACAAACAAATACGAGAGCTTCGCATATGAAAATCTGTCTGTTGTGGATTGTCGCACAGCGATTCAGGCAGCGGCCCAATCTGGGAGCACAATCAAGCTGCATCGATCGTCACGATGGGTCGCTGAAGTGGTTACTATTGGTTCCTAGCTGGCCACCAGGGTCCTGCGCACGCGCCGCGACAGCAGGGGCAGCACCTGGGCCTGCGCTTCATCCACACTCAATCCGTGCCTCGCCCGCAGCTCCGGCACTTTGCCGTGCTCGATAAATTTGTCAGGCCAGCCAATGCGCACCACCGGCACCGTGGATCCCATCTCCTCCAGCGCCTCCATCACCGCCGAGCCAAAGCCCCCCATCTTCACGTGATCCTCAAAAGTGACAAAGGCAGCAACGCGCCGCGAATACTGCTCCAGCACTTGCAGGTCCAGCGGCTTGACGAAGCGCGGATTGACGACCGCGGCCGAGTAGCCAATGTACTCCAGCCGTTCAGCCAGTTCGCGCGCCATGGTAATCATGGGCCCCAGACCGAGGATGGCCACGTCCGAGCCATCCTTGATCACTTCAGCCTTGCCCACGGGAATCGCTTGCGGCTCGGCCTTGCGCTCCACGCAGGCGACCGCTCCTCGTGGATAACGAATGGCGCTCGGGCCCGAAACCTCCAGGGCGGTTCTCATCATGTCGGCCAGTTCATCCTCGTCCTTCGGAGCCATCAGCACGATCCCCGGAATGCCGCGCAGGTAGCTGATATCGAAGAGACCATGATGCGTAGGTCCATCGTCGCCGGAGAGTCCGGCGCGGTCCATGCAGAAAAGCACCGGCAGCTTCTGCAGGCAGACGTCGTGCACCACGGGATCGAAGGCCCGCTGCAAAAAGGTCGAGTAGATGGCGCACACCGGCCGATAGCCTTGAGTCGCCATGCCCGCGGCAAATACCACCGCATGCTCCTCGGCGATGCCCACGTCAAAAAATCGCTTGGGATGACGCAGCCTGAAAAGATCCAGTCCCGTGCCGCTGGGCATGGCCGCGGTGATGGCCACGATGCGTTCGTCCTTGTCAGCCAGGTCGGCCAGGGTAGTGGCAAAAACCTCAGAGTAGCTCGGCAACCCGGCCGGCTCGGTCATTCCCGTCTCAGGATCGTAAGGGCCCAGGCCGTGAAACTTCTTCTTCTTTTCGAGAGCCGGCTGAAAGCCTCGTCCCTTTTGCGTCAGCACGTGCAGCAGCACGGGCCGATCGGCGCTCTTGAGAAATTTGAAGGTCTCCACCAGCAGCGGCAGATTGTGGCCGTCAATCGGGCCAAAGTACTGCAGGCCGAACTCCTCAAACATCATCGATGGCCACAGCAGGCCCTTGGCGGCCTCTTCGGCGCGGCGAGCCACTTCGGCCGCCGTCTTGCCGCCAAACCGCTCGATGATGCGGTGTGCCGAGTCGTGCAGGTGTTGATAGTGCTCATTGGTAACAATGCGATGAAAGTAGCTGGCGATGGCGCCAACGTTGCGATCGATAGACCACTCGTTATCGTTGAGCACCACGATCATTCGCTTGGTCTGTGCGGCAATGTTGTTCAGCGCTTCAAAAGAAATTCCGTTGGTAAAAGCCGCGTCGCCGGCCACGGCAACCACGTGCTCCTTGCCGCCGGAGAGATCGCGAGCCACGGCCATTCCCAACGCGGCAGAGAGCGCCGTGCCTGCGTGCCCCGCCCCGTAGCAATCGTGCTCGCTCTCCGTGCGCAGCATAAAGCCATTCAGCCCGCCCGGTTGGCGAATCGTTTCGAAGCGCTCCAGCCGCCCGGTAAGAATTTTGTGGATATAAGACTGGTGGCTCACGTCGAAGAGCAGCTTGTCTTCGGGAGTATTGAAGACCGTGTGCAAGGCCAGAGTTAGTTCCACCACGCCAAGGTTCGGACCCAGGTGGCCGCCGGTTTTCGACAGCGTCTGAATCAGAAACTCGCGGATCTCCTCCGCCAGCTCCGTCATCTGCGCCATATTCATGCGCTTCAGATCGGCCGGCGAGTGGATGGACTCAAGCAATGTTCCCATCGTTTTCCTTCCAACGGAAATGGCCTTAAATCGAAGAAAAATCCTTCTCACGCCGCAGCCATTCAAAGCGGCATTGCCAACCTTTAGTATACGTGCACGCGATTCATGCTCTGACCGATTAGACGGTTATGCCGCGGCGAGGTTTGAGGCGGGAAGAGACGGTGAAGGTAGATGGGAAGTCAATATTTAATCGGTATGGTGAATATTGAACGAAGGTATGAGCCATTTGAAGAGAAGGGTTGCGGCAAATCCGCCCGCAACTTGCGCGACAATAAATCCCGTCACATCCAGCGGCCGTATTCCCGCAAAGGTGTTGCTGAGGGATCGGGCGATGGTCACGGCAGGATTGGCGAAGGACGTGGATGCGGTGAACCAATACGCTGCCGTGATGTAGGCGCCGACAGCATAGGCAACGGCAGAGGGTCGCCGCCGCGCGCATCCCCAGATCACCGCCATCAATCCGAAGGTGGCTACAAACTCGCTGAAGAGTTGAGACGGACCACTGCGGACGCGGGTCGAGACTGAGATCACAGGTAAGCCGAACATAAGGTGAGCCGCGGCTACCCCGGCAAGAGCACCGGCCAACTGCGCAAGAATGTACGCCGGGACTTCGCGCCACGAAATTCCACCTAGCCATGCATCTGCCAGAGTTACGACGGGATTCAGATGAGCCCCGGAGACTGGACCGAGGGCGAGGATGAGCGCAATAAGTGCCGCACCGGTCGCGATGGTATTGGCCAGCAGGGCGATGGCGACGTTTCCCGCAGCTAACCTCTCTCCCATAATCCCGGAGCCAACCACGGCGGCCAGGAGAAACAGGGTTCCAATGAACTCCGCAACTACGCAGCGCAGAAGGTTTGTTTTCATTGCCGGCCAATGTTGTCGAGTTCTCTCTGAATTGCGAAACTACCCAACGTAGAAAGCGGCAATGAGAGAAACAGACTTATGCGTCGGTCGAGAATGGAGAATGCGTCGCGAAAGGCGCGGGTTATCTCTTCCGGCGTTCCCTTCACCGCCGCCGGATCGGGAACTCCCCAGTGAGCGGTCATTGGCTGTCCCGGCCAGAAGGGGCATACTTCCTTCGCCGCGTTGTCGCAGACCGTGAAGACAAAGTCCATCTTTGGCGCATCCGCGCCTGCGAACTCATTCCAGGACTTGCTATGAAATCCTGCAGTCGGAATGCCCGAAAGCTCGATTTGTTTCAGCGCCTCAGGCCTTACTGTGCCTGACGGGTGACTGCCGGCGCTGTAGGCCGTGAATGCTCCCTTGGCCTTATGGTTCAATATGGCCTCAGCCATGATGGAGCGGGCGGAATTGCCCGTGCACAGAAACAGTACGTTGTAGTGGACAGGTGCGGCTGTGGTCATAGTCATCACTCTTTCTCGATGGCGCCGGGTTTGGTTGCGCGAATAAATGCGCTGTGGAATTTGCCTTCAACCAGCGGCGCAATCGCGTCCACATCAACTCCCGATTGCTCCAGAAACTGGCGTGCATCTTCAACGTTGTAAGTCCGCGTTGTCTCCATGCCGATATCGACAAATCCTACGCCGAGCAGCTTGGCGCGATAATCGGCCTCATCGAGCGCCCCTGCAATGCATCCCACCCAAAGCAGCATGCTCTGCCGCACAGCATCGGGAACCTCGCCGCGCACCACCACATCAGAAACCGCAAAGCGGCCTCCGGGACGAAGCACGCGGAATGCTTCTCGCAGTACGCGGCTCTTGTCGGCGGAGAGATTGATCACGCAATTCGAGATCACCACGTCCACGGAACAATCCGGCAGGGGAATGCTCTCGATCTCGCCCTCCAGAAATTCCACGTTCTCCACGCCCGCCTTGAGCTGATTTTCGCGGGCCAGCGCCAGCATGTCGTCGGTCATATCAAGCCCGTAAGCCTTGCCCGTGGGTCCAACCCGGCGGGCGGAGAGCAGCACGTCAATGCCGCCGCCCGAGCCGAGATCGAGCACCACCTGGCCCGGCCTCAACTCGATCAGCGCAGTGGGATTGCCGCAACCCAGCGAGGCCAGAACGGCCTTCTCCGGAATCAGCCCCTTATCATCGGCGCTATAGAGATTGGTGGTAATCGGGTCGCAGCAGCGCAGACCGGGGTCGCAACAGGCAGCCAGGCTTCCGGTCTCTGCAACCGCGCGGGCGGCGCTGCCGTATTTGCGCTTCACTTGTTCTTTGACTTCAGCATTGGCGTTCATTCAGGCTCTCCTCATATACGCTAATGCGAATATATCTCCGACTCGACATATCCGTCAATCCGTATATTATTCAGGTATGAGTTCTGGTCCCAAATCCTCGCCCCTGGTTCCGCTGTTTGCTGCTCTGGCTGATCGCACTCGCCTGCGCCTGCTCAACCTGATTGCGGGCCGCGAGGTCTGCGTCTGTTATCTGGTCGAAATCCTGCGGCAAAGTCAGCCGAAGATCTCCCGGCATCTCGCCTACCTGAGAAAAGCTGGAATAGTGGCCGCGCGAAGAGAAGGAAAGTGGATGCATTACCGCCTTGAGCGGCCAGATGATGCGGCGGCCGACGCCATACTTGCCGCCGCGCTCGATTCGCTGAAGATGGACCGGGAGATGCAAGCTGACTTGGCTCGCCTGAGCCGAGCCTGTTGCCAGCCCGCGCGCTTCGTCACCCTGCAGGGCGCTCCCATGCCGGCTCGCGCGGAAACAAATTTAGCCTGAAATTGTGCGATTCGTTCTTCGCCCCCGTCACTCACCCTTTGCGCAGATAAGTTCCCGAGAGCCGGTCGTGCCAGCTGAGGTGCTCTTCATCGAAGATGGCCCACGCCACTCCCAGCCCCACCGGCAGCAGCGATAAGAACAGCGCTCCCAGCCGGCCCAGCCGTCGCGCGCCGGTCGGAATCTGGTCGTCGAAAGTGCACAGGCTGATGTGAGCGTACTTCATCCCTGGCGTATTCCTGGCCAGCGCGAAGAAAAGCACCTGGTAAAGCACGCCGATGACTGCCAGCGCCACTGCCGCTCCCACCTCGATCTGGCGCGGGCTAAGCAGCAGGTCATGCGCATTGACTGCCGCTATAAGCGCCGCCGCCACGCAAGCCCCCGCCGTCAGCGTGCCGTCCATCACGGCAGCCATCATCCGCAGATTGATGGGAGCGGGTTGCAATGCGGGAGTTGCTGAGGCTGCCTGGGACTCGGTCTCCTCCGGCAGCGGCTCTTCTTCCAATTCAATCCTCAGCCAATCCGATCCAGTCCACGCACTCGCCGCAACTTCGGCCTCTACCTCTACCGGCTCTTCTTCGATGAGGATGCTCCCGGGGTCAACCTCGAAGATGCTCAACTGTCTCTCAGACTCAACCGGCGCGGCCATCGATATTTCGCCCCGACGCGGCCGAGGCTTGCGCGCTGTATCAAGCTCCATGGGAAATTCGATCAGGTTCGCGTGCATCGGCTGAGCAGCTTCAGCAACGCTAACGCCATCGCAGGCCACTGGCGGATCATTCGCGCTCTCGCATAATTCCTGCGCGCCCGGCACCGGGATCTCAAAAATTCTCTTCCTCTGCGCGGCACGAGTTTGAGCGGCCTCAGCCTCGGACGCAGCCTCAATCTCAGCTAGAACGGATTCAGCGGCGGCCTGCGCCTCAAGTGCGGCCCGGGACGCGGCTTCTGCGGCGCGCACGGCAACACGTGCCTCGTCTGCCAGCGATTCGTTATAGCTGGGAGCATGGGCATAACGTGCTGCCACCCGCGCGGCCACTTCGGCGCTTCGGCTGCGTGCGCTATGCTGGTCTTCCCGCGCAGCCTGCGGCTCGGCGGTAGCACCCATGCGTCTCTTGTGCGCGGCCAGTCGCCGGTTCACTTCCTGCTTCCACGCGGGCGTGTTTCCGATCTGGCTTGCGGATGTGCTCAAAGCTCCACTACCCCTTCTAATGCGGCTCTTGAGATCTGATTTCGATCCCCCCTGTCCCGCTGTTCCGGTCCGCCCTGCCCAGCCAAAACGGAGCATCGCGAACGTCGCTTGCAATTGAACAAAAAGAAAGATTTCGCGCGAATATGCAGACGCGGCAAGGATCATGGGTCCGTGCGTGGGAATACAATCCGACTTTGCCTGCTGCCAGAGCTCGAGTGGCGAGCATCCCGTCCAAAGAGTGGCTGGCTTTTGCTATGCTGAGCCTTACACCGATTTTGGTCTGGGAATGCGCCCTCGTAATTTAGTGTTTATCACGGTGTTGTCCCTCTGTCACCCGCAACTTGGGGGACAGACGTTAACCAATGCGCTACCCCCCTCCCAGCAACCCTCGATCATCCAGGTTTCCTCCGGCCAAACTCAGGCCGACTCCACTTCGCAATTCCCCGACGACCCCGGCCAGGAAATTTTGCCCATCGCACAGCCGGAGCCCGCGCCCGCATCCGGAGTGCCCGTCCGTTGGGAAGCGCAGCACCAGACCCGTGTGGGCGATACCTTGACTCTCACCGGCGATGTGGTGGGCTACTACCGGGACTACATATTGCGCGCCGACAAAGTCATCTACCACCAGTCCACCTCGGAACTGGAGGCCGAAGGCCACCTGCAGGTCAGCGGAGGCCCCAACGATACCCTGATCAACGCCTCCCACGGCGACATGCGCCTGAATATGCATACCGGGCGTTTTTATAATGTGAGCGGCTCCCAGGGAGTACGCTCCGCCGGCCACACCGTTGTCTATTCAACCGCCAATCCGTTTCTGTTCTCAGGACGGGTAATGCTGCAACTCGGCGAGGGCAACTACCGGTTGGTCGATGGCACCATGACCAACTGCCGCCTGCCCCGCCCCGACTGGCAGATCATCTCCCGCTCCATCAACCTCGCCGACGGCAAGGCCTCCACCAGGAACGCATTCTTTGAGTTTCTCCACGTGCCGGTCTTCTATATGCCCTACCTCCGCCATCCAACCGACGAGACGGGCCGCGAGAGCGGGCTGCTGACACCCGAGTTTGGATATGGATCTACCTTCAAGGGACTGGTCCTGGGCGAACAATACTACTGGGTCATCAGCCGCAACATGGACATGATTGTCGGCGCCGAGTACTGGAGCAAGCGGGGTTGGGCGCCCAACGGCGATTTCCGCTATAAAGGCCCCGGCCGGGACCACTTCACGTCGCGGTGGGATGCTCTGCTCGACCGCGGAGTAGTAGCCGCGGTCACCACCCCGCCCATTCCGCCCTCCACCACTCCCACCACCGCCGTTCAACTGGTCAACCAGGGCGGCGTGGACGTGATTGCCCTGGGCCGCAAAGACCTCACTCCCGATACCCGCCTGGCCGGCATCATCGAATACCTTTCCAGCTACGTCTACCGCCTGGTCTTCAATGACAATTACTCGCTCGCCACCACTTCCCAAGTCTCCAGCGTAGCTTCTCTCACCCACGAACATAACGGCTTCATCCCCTCCATTGCGATGGACCGCTTTCAGACTTTTGCCGGCTCTACATTGAGCAACGAGAGTCCAGACGCCATTAACGGCGACCAGGCGAGGATTCTGCATCTGCCCACGGTGCGCTACGACGTGCTCGACCAGCCGCTCAGCAATTCGCGCTTTTACTGGGGTGGCCAATCGTCGCTCAGCTACCTGGCTCGTTCAGAACCCGGTGAGCCGATCTTGCAGGGAGGCGGCATCGGCACCGGCTTCCATGCCCGCAACGTAGGCCGATTCGACGTTTACCCCCATCTCTATGTGCCGCTTGTGGCGGGCGGCTGGAGCGTGGTTCCCCAGTTTGCGCTGCGAGACACTTACTACTCCATCAGCCAGAATCCCGACCTGACCGGGCTCAACGGTGGCACGCCCACCATCAACCACGATTCACTCGATCGCATAGACGTGGAGGCAGGCGTGGACATCCGGCCTCCGGCCGTCGAGCGCGACTTTGCTCTTCCCGGTTTTAACCGCGAACTGCGCCACGTTATCGAGCCTGAAATTTTCTACCGCTTTGTCGGCGGCATCGCCATGCAGGCCCAGAATGTGCTCCTGATCGACACTACGGATATCGCCACCAATACCAACGAACTCGGCTACTCGCTCACGCAGCGCTTCTACCTGCGCTCCACAGCTCCGCAGCGATGCGCCCCTGAGGAAGTACTGCCCTCCGGCCAATGCCCGGCCACGCCGCGCGAGTGGGCCAGTTGGACCGTTGCCCAGAAGTTCTTCTTCGACCCCTACTTCGGCCGCGCAATCATCCCCAACCGGCGCAACGTCTTCGACTCCACTCTTGACCTCACCGGCGTAGCCTTCCTCACCGCTCCGCGCAACTTCGCTCCCATCACCTCGCGCCTGCGCTTTGAAGCCATTGATAACCTTCGCATTGAGTCAGACATGGACTTTGACCCCGTGACCAAACGGATCGACGCGGATAACCTCTATGCCGGATACAGTTGGGGACGCACCACCGTCGGCGTGGGCCACTCCATGCTCAACGCCGTCGACGAAAGCAGCGGCTCTGCTTCCACCGTCAAGAGCCAGCAGGTGCAGCCCTACCTGGCCATCGGCAAGCAAAGCGGCAGCGGCTTCAATCTGGCAGCCAAAGGTGGATACGACTTTATTCTCGGCGAGTTCCAATATGAGGGCGTGCAAGCCACCTATAACTGGAACTGCTGCGGCCTAACCCTGGGTTACCGGCGCTTCGATCTAGGCTCCATTCGCGGCGACGACTCCCAGTGGCTTTACAGCTTCACCCTGGCCAACTTCGGCTCCGTCCCCGGAATCAGCCGCTCCAAGTCCATCTTCCGTGACCCGACTCTCCCGCCCACTTATTAGAACTGCTTTGCTCTTCCTAACCAGCCCATAAAAGCTCCGTGCCCCATCCATTTCGCCCGCCGCGGCGGACGAAATGGGTGGAAACCATAACACTCGTGCTTGCCTTTTTCCGCCGCCACCGTCAGCGAACTAATCACGAACCCAATCATCTTCTCCTTCGCCGAGCACCTCCCCGCTGGAGTATTCTTTCCTGAAAGGAAATCACTTTGTCGCGAATTCGTTTACTCTCTGCCCTGCTCGCTATCATCATCGCCGTGGGCTGCGAAGCCCAATCCACTCCACTAAAATCAGCTGCGCAGAGCGCGCAGGACCTTGCAGCGCTCAATCGCCACATTCGTGTTCTGATCCGTTCCCAGTTCAACATTCCCGCCGAATACACCGTGAGTGTTGGCGCCCGCAAGCCCAGCAAATTTGCAGGCTATGACACGTTGCCCGTCGTCTTTTCTCACGGCTCTAGCGACATTTTTGAAGAATTCTTGATCTCTACCGACAACAAAACCCTGTCTCACTTCGATAACTTCGACCTGACCAACGATGCCGCCTTTACCATCGACGTCACCGGCCGCCCCATTCGCGGCAATCCTGACGCCAAGGTCACGGTCGTCAACTTCGACGATCTTCAGTGCCCATTCTGCGCCCGCATGCACAATACGCTTTTTCCCGCCACGCTCGATCGCTACAAAGACAAGGTTCGCTTCGTCTACAAGGACTATCCGCTCCCGCCCGAAATGCACCCTTGGGCCATGCATGCCGCAGTGGATGCAAACTGCCTGGCAGCGCAGAGCGGCGATGCTTATTGGAAATACGTCGATTACATCCACCCCCATAGACAGGAGATCAGCGGCCCCAACCATGACGCGGTAAAGAGCGCTACCATGCTCGATATGGTCGCCCGCGAACAGGCAGCGCAGGCTCATCTCGATGCCGGCAAGCTTGACGGCTGCCTGGCCGCGCAGGACGAATCCAAGGTTCGCGAATCGATACGCTTGGCCGATCCGCTCAAGTTTCGGGGTCCGCCCGCGCTCTATGTCAACGGCGAGTATATTGATGGCGCAGTCCCTCAGGATCAGCTCTGGACGGTCATCGATCGCGCCCTGCGCGACGCCTGCATAGAACCGCCTCCGATGCCGCCTCTGCCCGCCCCGCAGCCGGCGCCCTCGGGTACGGGCAATTAGACGCAGTTACCACTGGAGATTGATCGTCTCGATGCGATACTGGTTGCCTTTTTCCCTCCTCCAGCGTCAGTTGAATATCGCCTGGGCGGTCATCCCCTTCGTCGCCCACTACCCCCGTGCTGGAGTATTCTTTCCTGAGAGGAAGTCAACTTGTCACGTATTCGTTTACTCGCTGCGCTGCTCGCCATCTGCATCGCCGTGGGCTGCAAAGCCCAGTCCGCCCCGCCTCAGACCGCCCTGCAAAGCCCGCAGGAGCTAGCCACGTTCAATCGTCACATTGAGATCATGATCCGCTATCAATTCAACCTCCCTCCGAACTACACGGTAATGCTGGGATCCCGCAAGCCAAGCAAGTTTCCTGGCTATGACACGCTGCCTGTCGTCATCGGCCATGGCTCGAACTCGACCAATGAAGACTTCCTGATCTCCACCGACAACAAATTCCTTGCTCACTTCGATAAGTTCGACCTGGCAAACGATCCAGTCTTCGACATCGATGTCAAAGGCCGCCCCATCCGCGGCAATCCTGACGCCAAGGTCACCGTCGTCAGCTTTGACGACCTCCAGTGCCCCTATTGCGGCCGCATGCACCAGACGCTCTTTCCGGCCACGCTGGACCACTACAAAGACAAGGTCCGCTTCGTCTACAAGGACTTTCCGCTCACTGAAATTCATCCCTGGGCCATGCACGCCGCGGTGGACGCAAACTGCCTGGCCGCGCAGAGCAGCGATGCTTATTGGAACTACGTCGATTACCTCCACTCTCACGGCCAGGAGATCAGCGGCCCGGACCGTAACGCGGCAAAGAGCTTTGACGCGCTCAATCGCATCGCCCGCCAGCAAGGCACGCTGGCCAAAGTGGACTCCAGCAAACTCGATGGCTGCCTGGCCGCGCAGGACGAATCCGCAGAGCGCGCTTCGATGCGCCTGGGAGATACACTCAAGGTTGCGGGAGCGCCAGCGCTCTTTATCAATGGCGAACGCATTGACGGCGCAATGCCGCAGGATCAGGTTTGGCTGGTCATCGACCGCGCCCTCATCGCCGCCGGCGTTCAGCCCCCGCCGCCTCCGCCACCACCTCAAACAGCGGCCTCGGGTGCGGGCCATTAGGCGGCCGCTCAAACAGAGATTCATTTCCGGCATGGGGATATGTATGAAAATACATATCCCCATGCCGGTTCATGGATTTATACTTCAAGATCGGGTGCCTAGGTGGCCCCACAGGAGACACCACGTTGCAATTCGAATCCTTTCGTAAGGCTCGTTTCGGCTTCGCCTTTTTCGCCGTTGCTAGTGCAGTTCTGTTGCCCGCTATCGCCGGTTGCCACCGTTCCCCCGCTCCCGACGTAATGGCCACTGTGAATGGCAAGGAAATTTTGCGCTCGGAGTTGGAGAAGTATTACCAATCGAGCCTTGCTGACAGCCCCCAGCAACCATCTCCTGAGCAAGCCGGGATTGTCCGCCTCAATATCCTTCACCAGATGATCGAGGACGAGATCCTGCAGCAGCGCGCCGCCAAGCTCAACCTGGCCGCCAGCGATGAAGACGTAAACGCCAAGCTCACCGAGATGAAGGCGCCCTTCACGCAGGAGGAGTTCGACAAGCAGCTCAAGCAACGAAACCTGACCATCGACGACATCAAGCGCGACATTCGCCGTGGTTTGACCAAGACCAAGCTGCTCAACAAGGAGATCGAGTCAAAGATCAACATCACCGACGCCGAGATCGGCAATTACTACGCGGCCCACAAGGCGGAGTTCAACCTCATCGAGCCTCAATATCACCTGGCGCAGATCGTCGTCACCGCCGGGCCCTCCCAGCAGACCGCTAACCTGCAAAACAACAAGGCTTCCGGAGACGCCGACGCCCGCAAGAAAATCCAGGCCCTGCACGCCAAGCTTGAGAGTGGTGAGGACTTCAGCGCCGTGGCCATGAACTTTTCAGAAAATTCCAATACCGCTTCCAATGGCGGCGATATGGGATTCGTAGCAGATTCGGCCCTGCACAGCCAGCCGGAAGCATATGCCGCCATCAACAAGCTCAAGCCGGGACAGATCACTGAGATTCTTCCCGTCGAGGACGGCCCGACACGGCGGACCATCGGTTACGCCATCTACAAGCTGATTGCCAGGGAGCCGGCCGGCCAGCGCGAATTGAATGACCCGCGCGTGCAGCAAACCATCCGCCAGGGCCTGCGCGACGGCCACGCGCAACTGCTCAAAAATGCCTACTTCGAGATGCTCCACGACGAAGCCAAGGTACACAACTACCTGGCCGACCAGATCCTCAAAGAAGGCGCTAAGTAGTTCAGAGCGGGTGCCCCACGTCCGTGGGGTGGAGATCTCGCTTTTGAGACCTGGGATTCCACTATCCCCAAGCGGGTTTTTCCAATAGCGCGATTTTCTAAGCTCCGCAAATACTCCCCTGTCTTCCCCCAGGTGAACTCCGTGATTGTCGAAATCGAAGCGCTGACCAAAATCTATGACTCCAAACTCCGCGTCGTAGCCCTGGACGGCGTCGACCTGGAGTTGAAGCAGGGAGAGATTTTCGGCCTCCTGGGTCCCAACGGCGCCGGCAAAACCACCACCATCTCCATCGCCACCACCCGAACCTTGCCCACCAGCGGCTCCGTCCGCATTGCCGGCATCGACGTGGTCAAGCATCCGGCCCACGCGCGCCGGCTCATCGGCGTGGTCCCTCAGTTCAATACCCTCGACCGCTCTCTCACCGTCTACGAAAATCTTTACTACCACTGCCGCTACTTCGGCTTCTCTCATTCTCACGCCAAATCCCGCTCCCTGGAACTGCTTAACCAGTTCATGCTCACCGAGCGCAAAGGCGTCTATCCCGCGCAACTCTCCGGCGGCCTGGCCCAGCGCGTGCAAATCGCCCGCTCCATCGCTCACCGTCCCACGGTGCTGTTTTTAGACGAGCCCTCCGCCGGCCTCGACCCGCAGAGCCGCATGGCCATGTGGGAAGCGGTCGAAGGCCTGCGCAAGGAAGGCATCACCGTCCTCTTGACTACTCACTACATGGAGGAAGCCGACTCGCTCTCTGACCGCGTAGCCATCATCGACTACGGCCGCGTGCTGGCCCTCGGTTCTCCGGAGTCGCTCAAGTCCGCCCTCGGCGCGAATACCATCTTCGACCTCAAGCTAAAGTCCATCGAAAACCTCGAGCCGGTCGTTGCATCCCTCAAATCGCGTCCCGACGTAACCAGCGCCGAGGCCACCGCAGAAGGCATTCGCGTCATCGCCGCCAGCTCCGACGGCCTACTCCCTGATATTGTCCAAGCGGCCTCTCATTTCGGCCTCCGCGATCTGGCCATCACTGAGCCCAGCCTTGAAACCGTCTTCATCAAACTCACAGGGAGGGACCTGCGTGAATAAGAGCGAGGGAATAGGGAATAGGGAACAGGGGAGAGGCGTCCACGGCGCCGGAATCTTCATCAAGTCCTTCCTCGGTTTGTTTCTGCGCGATCTGCGCGTGCTCTCCCGCGAGTTCATTCCTTTTGTACTCCGCGTAGGCATGCAGCCGCTGCTCTTCCTCTTCGTCTTCACCTTCATTCTGCCTCGCATGGCCAGCGGAAACCCCATGGCCGCCGCCGGAGTGGACTTCGGCACCATACTCCTGCCCGGCCTCATGGCCGTGGCCATCATGTTCTCCGGCATCGCCGCCGTAGCCCTGCCGCTTTCTTCAGAGTTCGGCATCACCCGCGAAATCGACGACCGCGTCATGTGCCCGCTGCCCCTGTGGGCCGTCGCTCTTGAGAAGGTCTGCTTCAGCGCCATGCAGAGCATCATCGCTGCCCTGCTGGTCATTCCCATGGCCTACTACGTCCCCGCCATCCCGGTCCGCGCTCATGTAGCCAACTGGTTTCTTTTCGCGCTGGTGCTGGTGCTCGCCAGCCTGTTAGCCGGTTCGCTCGGCCTGGTAATCGGTTCCACGGTCAATCCAAAACAGATTGGCCTGGTCTTCTCCATCATCGTGGTGCCCATCACATTCTTAGGCTGCGTCTACTATCCCTGGGCTTATCTTGAAAAAATCCGCTGGCTGCAAGTCGGCGTCCTCTTCAACCCCATCGTGTACATGAGCGAAGGCCTGCGCGCTGCTGTAACTCCCTCCATCGCGCACATGCCCTGGTGGGCGATTCTCGTCGCGCTGGTCTTCTTCACCGCGGCACTGGGCCGCTGGGGACTCAAGGGATTTTTAGGCAGAGTTCTTTCGTAAATTGAGTTGATTGAGGTTTGCGGTTTCTCATTCATTAAATCAAAGAGTGATTCAAGAATGGTGCACCCGGCATATGATGGTACAGATGAAGCTGAAGGTTAAATTCTGGAAATGGACTTTGCTATTTGGAGCACTCGGATTGCTCGTTCCGGCGGTCTCTTGTATGCATTGGTTCCTCTTCGGTGGGTATGCGAATGAGTTTGAATTCATGCTTTGGCCCAGTTCAATTATGTTCATGGCACTCGACGTTCCAACTCCCGCTCCAACATCTACCGTCGTTGCAGTTTACGCGATCGCGCTGATTGAGAATGTAGTCCTCTATGCTGTTGTCGGTGCATTTACATGGCTTCTTGTTAACTTAGTGTTTTCTCTCCGTGGCCTACTTGTTGATCGCACAAAATCACTTTAACAAGCCGGATGCCCGATATCTCAGAACGAGTCCGATCACGCAACGGCCAAAGTGCGTCGTCCAACGGAATCTGTAGCAGGACTGAGCTTGATTTCAATGTCGTATCCGAGCCGGTTCAGACACTCCATCAACTTGCGTTCCGACAGATTGGAGAAATCGCCGCGCATCAGGCCGGATACCTTCGCTTGCGAAATTCCCATCCCCCGTCCGGCTTCCTCTTGAGTCAGTCCCAGACGCCGCACGGCACGTGTGATTTCAATGACCAGCCCGGACTTGATTTTGAGCTGTTCGGCCTCAGGCAGGCCCAGGTCGGAAAACACGTTGCCGGAACTGACTTCGACTTCGATGCCCTTAATAACGCGATTTGCCATCTCGTATCTCCTTTGCCAGCGCCTCGGCTAACTTGAGCCGGGCATGAATGATCTCCATCTCCTTTTTGGGCGTGGAGATTCCGCTCTTACTCTTTTTCTGGAAGCAGTGCAAAACGAAAACTGCCTCTTTGAACTTGACGGTGTAGACGGCCCTGTACGTCCCGCCGGCATCGTCTTCCACCACCTCCAGCACGCCGGCGCCACCGAATCCCTTCAACACCTTGGCGGCGTCATGCTGTTCACCGTTCTGTGCAAAGTTCAAGGCGTGACCGAAGAACTTCCGGATGCCGACCGTAAGCCCCATCAAATCTTTTTTGCTGCTCCCAATCCAGAAAAGTGGCTTTTCTGATGTATGCACGCATCTATTATACCAGAACAAGTATAACACGCGAAGATATATTTGCTCGGTACCCTTGTCAGCTGGAACTCCATTGAATTAGGGCTTAAGGCTGGCCATTCAGCCCGAGCTTCAACCATTACAGCAATCCCTGTTCGTTTTTTTGCAGAATATTATCCCCACTCCGCGCACAATATTCTCAGGAGAACATCGCATGAGCACAACCGCCCCCTGACCTTCAATCTGCTAACGATGCGGCTGGTTTGTACCCCCCCAGGAGGTACACCCCGCCCTCTCCCCCTTTTTTTCAGTAAAGCAATGAAACAAAATATGTTAGGCATCATTCCTGTGAAGAGAAGGCGAAAGTACAAATTTTCATCTGACTTGTGCCACTCTTTCACAAACTTCGTCTATTCAAAGAGATGTGACCAAAACTGATCGCAGCTGGCGGTCATCCCTTCAGCCCGAATCTCAGCTATCCGGCGATGCGCAACCGGCCTATACTAAGATTTCAACCATGCGGAGCCTATCTTTACGTCACCTTGCGATGATTCTGGCTCCGGCTCTGCTTTTGGCGGCCGGTTGCGCAGACGGGCGTGTGACCGCAGATCCCTCAAACGACGTCTTTTCCATCTCTCCCGGCACCAGCTTGATTGACACCAATTGCACCGGCTGTAACGCGATTAGCAAGCATGGAACACCCGTGGAGCAGTTCACTGCAAAGCTCTCGGGCGGCGGCGAAGCGCCCGTTGTCTGGTCGCTTTCGGGCGGCGACGCAACCAGCGGGTCAGGCAGCATTACCGACGAAGGGCTCTACTCTCCGCCCAGCTATCTCACCGCCGACCGCGTCGATGTGGTGGTAACAGCAACGCTGAGTTCCGCAACCGGCGCTACCTCCACAGCCACCGCCGTACTGACCGTGACGCCAGGCTTTCTGCAACCGCTCACGCCGGAGAACGTCGCCCTGGGCGCCAACGGGCAAGTCACCGTCACCGGCTACCTGGCTGAAGCAGGCGGCTACACTGGCATCAACTTCGCCCTTTCGAACTCTCCCACCGGCTCCAGCGGCGGCCAGGGCATTCTGGGCGGCACAACCTGCCAGCGCGGCAGCCAGACCTTCACCTACTGTACCGTCACTTACTCGTCACCAGCCCTGGTCTCCTCCACCGCGGCAACTTACGTCGTGGCCACCATCGGCAGTTCCTCTTCAAAGGATGCGGCTGAAGTGCTGCTGAACTCCGCCGGAATCTCCAGCAACCCCGCCAATCACCAGGCGCAGTCGACCACGCAAATTCCGCTCGGCAGTTCAGGCGGCAACAACCGAGACTACGACATCAACGGCAATCAGATCGTCGACTGTTGCAGCGGGACGCTGGGCGCGCTCATCCAGGACTCCAACAATCGCCAATACCTTCTCAGCAACAATCATGTCCTTGCTCGCAGCGACCATGGCGCCGTAGGCGATGCCATCATCCAGCCGGGGCTCATTGACAACAATTGCACTCCCAACGGCGACGGCGCCGGAACCACTCCCGTAGGCACCCTTACCAACTGGCTTTCGCTCCGCTCCAGCACCACCAACGCCGACGCAGCCATCGCCCAGGTCAACTCCGGTGCCGTAAGCACAAACGGCAGCATTCTTGAGTTTGGCCCCCGCCAGCCGGACGGCACGCTCGCTGCTGCGCCTCCCGGAATATCCTCCACCGGTGGCAAAGGCGAGACAGGCTGGCTCGACCAGACCGTAGCCAAGAGCGGCCGGACGACGGGATTGACATGCGCTGCCGTCTCAGCCCTTGATGTGGACATTAGCGTCGATTACTACCGCGACTGCGCCGAAACCAGACCCTACCTGACCAAGACCTTCACCCATCAACTGGCCGTCAGCGGCAACCAGTTCAGCGACGCGGGCGACTCTGGCGCCTTGGTGGTCGATTCCGGCAACGCAGAGCCCGTGGGCCTCTACTTTGCCGGCGGCAGAGACGTATCCGGCGTCAGCCAGGGCGTAGCCAATCCCGCCACCGATGTGTTGAACGAGTTGAGCGCGCAGGCAGGCGGGATCGCTTACTCATATGTGGGCGCCACCGACCACCCCGTCAGTTGCCTCAACTACGGCGACAGCACGCTCAGCGCCGCGCAATCTCGCACGCTCACTAACCAGGAGAACGCGCGCACCCAGCAGGCCCTCACGCAGGCGCATATGCTTGTCAGTCCCTCGGCTGGAATTTTGGGAGTGGCTGCGGGCAAGAGCAGCGATCACCCCGGCGAGGGAGCAATCATCCTTTACGTGGATGAAAACATGAATGTCAGCGCGCCGGCAACGGTAGACGGCGTGCGCACCCTGGTCATTCCCACCACAGCCTTCGCGGCAGCCTTCGGCACAGCCCCCCAGCTCCCTGCCCAACCCGGCAATGGCGGCCCGTCCCTGCCCGCCGCGGTCCTCAACTCCGCCGCAGCCATCAAGCAGCAAGCCGCGCAAAACATGATGCGCGGAAACTCAGCGTTCTTCGGCGTAGGCGTGGGCCAGAGCCTCGACAATCCCAGGGAAGCCGCGCTGGTCGTTTACGTGGACCGCAGGCAGGTGCCCGCCCAGCTACCCCCCACCGTCGACGGCCTCCGCACGCGTTACATCGTCATGGATCGCATGCACGTAACCCGCTCCTACGCAGTCCCGATCCGGCCGAAACACAACTGCACGCCCGCGACCGCTCAGCCTCAAGGCTTAAACCTGCTCGACTTATTTAGATCTCGGAGTTTGAATCTGAATTGACGGAGCGGATGATCCTCAATCGTTCCGTTTGAAAGAGAGCCCGCATGAAGATCGCACGCGTATTCGCGGTGCTTGCGTGTTTATTTGTGTTGCTAGAAGTTGGATTGGGACTAGAGGCTCGGCGATCAAAAGTCAAGGCGCTTCAATTGCTCCAGACAATAGACCGTTTTGCGCTCGGGGTGACTTCCAAAACCGAAGTGAAATCGGAACTGCGCCAGATCGGCCTCGTCCCAATTGACGAGCCATGCTCATCCTTCAACGGTCCTTGCGATGGGTTCGGGGTCGAGCTTGCAAACTATCCCGAGTCTTCGCAAAGTGCCATCATTGCGGTTCAGGACTTCGTTCTCGCTAGAATATCTGTCTTCCGACCGACATACCTTGTAGCCAACATCCACTTACATTCAGATCGATTTTCAGAAGTCACAGTGGAATATTCAACCGGCAAAACCTCTATCGGAACGACGCTCTCCTCCACCGACTTCCACGAAGATCCGACATTGGAATGGCGGCAAAACCATCGGACTGGGAACTGGACTTTTGTAAGGGTTCTGGACCACGCTCATCAGCAAGGAGCTTCGCTTAACTCGGCAGACCTCTTCAATCTTGGTTGCATGGAATCTGTATTGGGCTGCGATTCAGATTCAGAACTGTGGCCTTCCGTTTCACAGTACAGAACCAAGCAGTAGGCGGCGCATGGCCCATCCGGGAAGCAACCAGCGAAGCGAAAAGACATACCTCACAATGCCGCCAGCGCCTTGGCAATCTGCCGCCCGTGGAAACGCCCGTTCTCAATAAAAATCTCATTGGTCCGCGAGCCGGCCACGATCACCCCGGCCAAATAAATCCCCGGCACATTGCTCTCCAGCGTCTCCGGGTCGCAAACCGGCAGCTTATCCTCGCCCTCGAAGCGAATGCCCATCCCCTGAAGAAAATCGAAGTCCGGATGGTATCCGGTCATGGCGAATACAAAATCATTCTTGAGCGTCTCGCTGCCCTGCGGCGTTTCAATGACCGCCGTATCAGGCGTAATCTCCACCAGGCGGGAGTTGAAGTACGCCTTGATCTCTCCGTTCTTGATGCGATTTTCAATGTCTGGCCTGATCCAGTACTTCACGTGCCGGTGCAGCTCGGCGTCGCGATGAATCAGCGTTACGCGCGCCCCACTCCGCCAAAGCTCCAGCGCCGCAATCGCCGCCGAATTCTTGCCCCCCACCACAATCACGTCCGTTTCGAAAAAGGGGTGGGAATCGTAATAATAGTGGTGCACCTTGCTCAAGCTCTCGCCCAGCACGCCGACATAGTTGGGCAGGTCGTAGTATCCAGTAGCAATGGCCAGCTTGCGCGCAACCAGCGAACTCGCGCGTCCAAAGCGGTCCAGGACATGCACCGTGAAGCCGCCGTCGGAGCCCGTCACCTTCTCTACGCGATGGTACTGGCGAATATCAAGCCGGTAGTGGGCCGCCACCAGCCGGTAATATTGCAGCGCCTCGTTGCGCGTGGGCTTGGGATTGGGGCTGGGAAAGGGAATATCTCCAATCTCCAGCAGCTCCGGCGTGGTGAAAAAAGTCATGTGTGATGGGTAGTGAAAGAGTGAGTTGCATACGCAGCCCTTATCCACTACCACAACCCGCAGTCCGGCCTTTTGCGCCTCAATGGCGCACGCCAACCCCGTAGGCCCCGCGCCCACCACTAATAGATCGAAGTTAGCGTCCTGCGTCACCAGCGTTTTCAATATTTCGTTCATATGCCCCCAGAGTGTTTGAATCAGCGATACCTGATTCAAGTGCGTGAATTATAGCAATCAATAGCAGCCCGAAATTGAATGGCGCTATTGATTAAAGGTGATGAAAAAGCAAGCTGGTTCGCAGCATAGCAGCCAAGAACGCATTGCGCTATGCTTCTTGGTATGAAAAGTTTGAAAAAACCGCATAGCACTTTCATCTTTTCCCCTGGGAAAAGATGGCTGAAAAGTTCGGCAGGGAGATCGCCGAAGCGGCTTCCAGCGTGCGCAGCCATTCTGTTCCTGCTCTCCGCATCGTTCGCCTGCCTCGCCCAGGCAGTTCAACCCAAACTCATCGATGTGCATGAGCATTTTGACGGCGAGCACGGCGTGCTTGATCGGTTGCTTGTCAAATTGAATGCCGCCGAAGGGATCGGCTTCCTGCTCGTCACTCCAAAAGGTTTTCCTGAAGCCAGCAAATTTATTCACGAACACCCCAATCGTTTCATCGGTTTTGGAGATATCGAGCTCGACGATCCAGATGTTCTCAATGAAATCGACCGCTTTCACCAGGCGGGATTTCGCGGATTGGGTGAGATCACTTCATCCCTGAAAAACTACGACGATCCAGCCTATTGGCCCATCTACGATCGCGCGGCAAAGTACCATATGATTCTGCTTTTTCACACCGGAATCGTTGCAAGGCCGCGCCCGGATGAGCCGGCGAATATCAGTTTTGACCGCATGCGCCCCACCCGCCTCGATCTGATTGCCCGCCATTGGCCGAAGACGATCATCATCGGTGCCCATCTCGGCAACCCCGACTATGCTGAAGCAGCTGAAATCGCGCGCCTGAATCCCAATCTTTACTTTGATCTCTCGGGCTCAAGCCTCATCAAGAAAAAGGACGACTACACCTTCTTCCGCTCCATTTTCTGGTGGTCCGGGGTAGTAAGCCCGCACACGCCGCCCGGCGCGCCCAATGCCTTTGAAAGGCTCGTCTATGCTTCCGATATTTTTCACGGAGAGTTAGGCGAATTCGATGAGAGCCAGGCACGCTATCACGCCATGCTCGATGCATGCCTGGTGCCACCGAACGTGCAAGCCAATATCTTTTCCGGAACCATGTGGCGCATCTTGCAACAGCAACAAAAAGAAATGGCCGCAGACGCCGCAAACTGAGCGCCCGGAGAATTTGTTGAATGAAAGCGACCGGTTCCGGGAATGGTCAGGAGTTAATAAAAAAGCTCACCAGCCCGGCTCCCTCATACCTTGATAAAGATCTTTTTACGGTAGAGGAACCAGACCGGCAGAAAGCAAACTGCCAGAAACGAAACTGAGTAGGCAAAGGCAGCCCATCCAGGATTGGGGATGTTGCGTGTGAAGACGTGAGTGAATGTGTAGAGAAGCGGGTCTGTCCGCTTTCCGTCTGCCGTAAAGTGAATGCTCCAAAGTCCGTTGGCCAGCAACTCGCTGAACATGTATGCCACGATGGCGTTCGAGCCGAAAACCAGCCACAGCCAAATCCATCCTCTGCCCCGCTCCTTGCCCCAGCCGCGCTGCTCCACGGCCCAATAAACCACCATAAATACGGCCAGTGACCAGCCGGCGGACACCAATACAAATGAACTGGTCCACAACCTCTTGTTGAGCGGGAACCAGATTTGCCAGAGGTAGCCTGTGGCCAGACAACCCACGCTGGCCACGGCAAGCCCAAGTGTCTTGGCCGCAACCGTCTTGCGCCCGCGCAGCCACAGGGCAGTCAGCAGACCGAGCAACGTCGTGCCCACGGAGGGAATATTGCTGAGCATCCCCTGGGTTTCGCGCAGGTTATAGTCGGGCCAGCTTTCGCCGAGATGATGAGGAATCATGAGCCGGTCAAGCCAATTCACAATGTTCGTGAACGGATCCATAAAGGGAATATCGCGTCCCGGCATCCCGGCTCCCGGCACCGGAACCCAGCGGACAAGAACCCAGTAACCCACCAGCGCCACCACCAGCGCCAACCCATGGACCCAGACTCGCTTCTCCCAGAGGTAAAACAGTCCAACCACCAGGAAACAGATGGCGATCCTCTGCAGCACGCCATAAATCCGCATGTGTGCAAGCGCAAAGAACGGAAACGAGTTGACCACAATTCCCAGCAGAAACAGAATCGCCGCCCTTCGCATCGTATTCCATGCCAGTTGGGCGCGTGTGGCTCCGCGTGCCAGCCGCGCCTCAACAGCAAAGACGATGGAGGCTCCCATCACGAATAGAAACGTAGGATAGACCAGGTCGGTGGGCGTCAGCCCGTTCCACGCGGCGTGATTCATGAAGCGCCACGAGCCGGGGCCGCTGTTGTTGTTCACCATGATCATGAAGGCGATGGTGATGCCGCGCAGCACGTCCAGCGAAAGCAGCCGAGGGGCGGGCGTTGCGGCGAGGGATGGATTGGTCATGGAACTCCATGCGGGTCGATTCGAGGGATGCCATTACTCTACGCGAATGTGCCCCGCTTCGCTACGTCCGCCGCAATCTCCGCAGTGGCTCAGGTCAGAAGGAGCCTGCAGCCGCCTATTCATTGCGCTATCCTTCTTGCTATGAACACACAGCCCCGTACATTCGTTTTCGGCTCGCGGAAAAACCATCAGAGCAGTCCGGCAAGACAATCGTCCAAGCAATTTTCCGCGTGGGCAACCGTACTCATCGTCCTCTCCGCCTCATTGGCCGGCCTGGCCCAAACGGCCCAGCCTAAACTCATCGACGTGCATGAGCATTTCAGGGGAGAGCCCGGCATGCTCGACCGGCTGCTGGTGAAATTGAATGCCGCCGACGGGCTGGGCATCCTGCTCGTCACTCCAAATGGATTTCCCGAAGCCAGCAAATTTATCCAGCAGCACCCCAATCGCTTCATCGGCTTCGGAGATATCAAGCTGGACGATCCCGATGTTCTCAACCAGATCGACCGCTTCCACCAGGCGGGATTTCGCGGCCTGGGCGAGATTACCTCCGCCCAGAAAAATTACGACGATCGTGCCTACTGGCCCATTTACGATCGCGCGGCAAAGTACCATATGATTCTGCTTTTTCATACCGGCATTGTGGATCGGCCGACGCCGCAAGTGCCGGCTGATATCAGCTTTGACCGCATGCGCCCCACGCGCTTGGATCTGATTGCCCGCCACTGGCCAACGTTAACCGTGATCGGCGCACATCTCGGCAACCCCGACTACGCTGAAGCCGGCGAAGTTGCACGCTGGAACTTCAATCTCTACTTCGATCTCACCGGCTCAAGCCTCATCAAGAAAAAGCACGATTATGAATTCTTCCGGTCAATCTTCTGGTGGACAAGTGAACCCAACTCGATGACTCCCTCCGACGCCCCCGACGCGTTTGAAAAGCTCGTCTTCGGCTCCGATATACAGGGCGGAAATCTGGACGAATTCGACAGCAACCAGGCTCGCTATCACGCCATGCTTGATGCCTGCCAGGTGCCGCCCAGGGTGCAAGCCATGATCTTTTCCGGAACCATGTGGAAAATTTTGCAGCAACAGCAAAAAGAAATGGCGGCAGATACCGGGAAATGAAAACGTAGAGCTGGGGTCCGCCGGCGTTGCAGGAGGAAGGTAAAGTGCCAATCAATCTTCTTCTCACCATTGGCCACTCAACTAGGACGATCAAAGAGTTCATCGAGTTGTTAAAAGATCGCGACGTCAGGGAAATTGTCGACGTAAGATCGGTGCCGAGGTCACGCCACTGCCCGCAGTTCAACTCGGACGTTCTCAGCGAGTCTCTGCAACAGGCAGATGTTCGCTATACACACATCGAGAAACTGGGCGGTCTTCGCCACACCAGAAAAGGCTCGATCAATCTCGGCTGGCGTAACGCCTCCTTCAGAGGATATGCCGATTACATGGCAACGCCGGAATTTTCCGAGGGCCTTGACGCTCTGATTCAGATTGCACGCGCGAGAAGAACTGCAATAATGTGCGCGGAAGCGGTGCCGTGGCGATGCCACCGCTCGTTGATCGCGGATGCAATGATCGAAAAAGGATGGAACGTACGGGACATCATGACTTCGAAGCCGCCAACAGATCATCACTTGACGCCCTTCCTGAAGGTGGTAAACGGGCAACTCACGTATCCCGCTCCGCAAGAGCCCGACAATTGATTTCGCGTGGCCGCTGACTCAAAGAGGCCAGCCTGCATTCCAGCTTGCTGCTCGTACGACTTTCCGGGTTGTATTCTGATAGCGGTAGAGGAGTCTCCATGACCGTCATCCGCCAGGAAGATTTTGTTGCCAGTGTAGCGGGCGCGCTGCAATTCATCAGCTACTACCACCCGGTGGACTACATCACCAGCCTCTCTAAAGCATATGACCGCGAGCAATCTCCCGCCGCCCGCGACGCAATCGCGCAGATCCTCATCAATAGCCGCATGTGCGCTGAGGGCCACCGGCCCGTCTGCCAGGACACAGGCATCGTGAACGTCTTTGTGAAGTTGGGCATGGACGTTCACTTCGCGGCTGAATCCGGTGACCCGTCGATGGACCTGCAGCAGATGGTCGACGCGGGCGTGCGCCGCGCTTATCTCGACCCTGACAACAAGCTCCGCGCATCCATCCAGGCCGACCCCGCCGGCAAGCGCATCAACACCAAAGACAATACCCCCGCCGTGGTGAATGTGGAGCTGGTCAAAGGCGCAACGGTCGAGGTCACCGTCGCTGCCAAAGGTGGCGGTTCTGAGGCCAAATCCAAATTCATCATGCTTGAACCATACGAGTCGGTGGTCGATTGGGTGCTTAAAACCGTACCCACCATGGGCGCGGGCTGGTGCCCGCCGGGAATGCTCGGCATTGGCATCGGCGGCACGGCGGAGAAGGCCATGCTGCTGGCCAAGCAGTCGCTCATGGACCCCATCGACATTCAGGAACTGATCGCCCGCGGCCCAAAAACTCGCGCCGAAGAACTGCGCATCGAGCTCTACGAAAAAGTGAATCGTCTCGGCATTGGCGCGCAGGGACTGGGCGGCCTGACAACCGTGCTCGACGTAAAGGTGCTGGATACGCCCGCCCACGCAGCCAATCTGCCGGTCGCCATGATCCCCAACTGCGCCGCCACCCGCCACGCTCACATTGTGCTCGACGGCTCCGGTCCGGTCTATCTCGACCCGCCCAACCTCGATCTCTGGCCCAAGCTCACTTACGATGTCTCCTCTGCCCGCCGCGTGAATCTCGATACAGTAACTCGCGAAGAAGCCGCCGCCTGGAAGCCAGGCGAAATTCTGCTCCTGACCGGCAAGCTGCTCACTGGCCGCGATGCCGCCCACAAGCGCATGACCGATATGCTCAACCGTGGCGAAAAACTTCCCGTGGATTTCCGGGGCCGCTTCATCTATTACGTAGGCCCGGTCGACCCCGTGCGCGAAGAGGTAGTCGGCCCCGCGGGGCCCACCACGGCCACGCGCATGGACAAGTTCACCCGCCAGATGCTCGCGGAAACAGGCCTGCTAGGCATGGTGGGCAAGGCCGAACGCGGCCCCGTTGCCATTGATGCCATTCGCGAATTTGGCGCAGTCTATCTTATGGCTGTGGGCGGCGCGGCCTATCTGGTCTCAAAGGCCATCTTCGGTTCGCGCCTGTTGGCCTTCGGCGACCTGGGCATGGAAGCAATTTATGAATTCGACGTGCGCGATATGCCGGTCACGGTTGCAGTTGATTCGAAGGGAACTAGCGTCCATCAGACCGGCCCAGCCGAGTGGCAGCAGCGCATCGCCGGAATTCCGATACTGCAATAACAGAGATCAGGGGTCAGAGATCAGGAAAAACAGCCTGCATCAGAATTCAAAAAGGCCAGCCGGATAAACAAAGGTTCTTGAAACCCCGTTCACCCGGCTGGCCTTTAACTAATCCCTAAACCCTAACCCCTAATCCCTGCTCTTTTACTGCTTTCCAAACCGGTAAACCAACCCCAGCGTATAGCCCAGGCTGTTCTGCGTCGATGACCCGAAGCCCGTCAGCGTGTATTCGGGCGCCACGCGGAAGCCGAGATTCGGGGATAGGTTGTACTCACCGATGATGCTGGCATTCGCGGCAAAAGTATATCCATCCGGGTAGAGAACTCCCAGGGTGCCATTCCCGTTCGTGTCCCCAGTGAAGTCCCCCTGTGCATACCCGCCCATCGCCCGGACGGAGACTGAAAACCTCGGCTGCGCATAGAAACGGTAGCTGGGTCCAATCATCACGGCATACTGGCTGATGGCAGGCTTTGCGACGCCTGAATTGGGGTCATTGCCCTCTTGAGGCTCGATGAATGCCGTGCCGTAAATACCGCGAGCATCCAGGGTCACGCCCAGGCGCTCACTGTAGTTGCGGGTCAGGCCCGTGTTCCACATGTTCTCATTCACCCTCATGAGCGGTGAGGGTAGCCTCAACCGCATGTAGCCTTCCCCGGCATATATATCGTAAAGATGACCGTATGCGTCGTGGATTGCGGCAGCGCGGCGCTGTTCACGGCGAGCCCTGATGCGGGCCTGGACGCTCATTTGCCCCTGATCCTGGGCCGCCGGCTGTTGTGCCTGGTCCTGTGCCGGGGTTGCTGGGTTGCTGCTCGAACTTGAACTCTGCGCCTCGAGTACGTACACGGCTGGCAAAATCAGCGCCAGCAGAAGGGCAAAACGGCGAAATGAAGACATCGGCTTCGGGTTTCCTCCACTTAAGTACGGAAGCACACCACCACGCTAGGGCAGCGCTCCCCCATACGTATTAAATCACCTTAGGGGCGAGCCTTGCGGGCCGCCGTCTCTGTTTTGACGCACCACGATCAATTAGGCCCTGAAAACCCTCACACAATGACCTCCAGGTCGGCCTCTAATTGCGCACGGTCAAAGCCGTTGGGCGCGCCTTTGGCGCTCAGCCAATCGTGCCCCAGCAGCGTGTGGGCCTCGTCGCAATACTTCTTCCAGAAGGCGAGGGTCATGGTCTTCAACTGTCCCCAGGTAATGCAGGTAAAGCCTTTCTCATCATATTTGGGAACAAATACGCAATGCCCGCCCCAACTATTCGGGTTGGCATTGGCGCCGCCTGTAGCTACGACATCCCACACATCCTGCGTCTGCGCCGTCATCGGCAGCGCCAACCCTATATAGACGCCCCCGAACAACGCAATCGAGTGGCGGATCTCCTCGAGACTTGCAAACTTGGGGTCAGCAAAGGCCTTCAGCGCATTTCCGACGAACCCCTGCTTGCGCCAGTCGGTCAGCACGTCCAGCTGGACGCCGCCAGTATCGGTTTGAGGATTGCCAGCCACATATCCGGCCCACTGTTCGTAGTAGCTCTCGACCGTTGCGTCCGGAACCGTCACCATGCTGCCTGTGTTCGCCGTCCACACCTGCACGGCGTGAGCAGCTGCGGCAATGCTGCAGTCGCTAAGCGTGTCGTTAAGCATCATCCCCCACGCAGTGATTCCCTTGGTCCAATCGGCTGCGGGTGGCGGAGAGGGCAGGCCCGGCCTGAGGTAATCGCCAAATGCCAGCGTTCGTGAGTCGATCTTGATTGCCTTGCGGCCAAGTTTCATCTTTGAGTGATCCGCCATGGTCTTATCGCTGCCTTCATTTTGAGATTTGTTCAGCGTACCGTTGCATTTTACCCTGTGCTCGAAAGTCGGCTTGAACAGAGCGCTAAATCCATCCGGAATTTGTCCGGCAAAATTTCGCTTTTCTCACCTGACGAGGAAATCAATCCATATATTCTGCGAAGAAGCCGCAAAATGCTACGATGAAACCGACGGAGGCCATCAATACTATGGTTCGCATTTTGCTGGGAGTTCTACTCGGAGTGATTCTCGTACCCGCTGTCGTGCTGGCGTGGCTTAAGTTTGGCAGCGTGCCGGTCGCCGTGGACGATCCGCCGCTGCCCCAGGAGCGGCTGCTCACCGACGTTCCGCTGCACGAGCGCGTTGATCGCGAACTCATCAAGACTCCACCCATCCAGGTCAATGAGAACAGCCTGGTGGCAGGCGCCGAAATTTACCGCGACCACTGTGCGGTCTGCCATGGTGAGCACGGCAAGCCATCTTCCTTTGGCGCTCACATGTATCCCGATGCACCTCCGTTATGGGAAATGCATCACCATGGCTCGGAGACAATGATGGGCGTGACCGACGACCCGCCCGGCGAGACCTATTGGAAGGTTGTCAACGGCATTCGCCTCACAGGCATGCCGAGCTTTAAGGGCGTGCTCACCGATTCCGAGATGTGGCAGGTGAGCCTGCTGCTGGCCAACGCTGACAAGCCGCTGCCCCCTGAGGCCGTGGATATCCTGCACGCCCAGCCATCAACACCGGCGGGGCCAGCCATGGTCAATGCCCCGGCGAAGAGGCACTAGACCGCACAAAGAATGCTCCAGAAAGGGATCAAACTATGAGCCTGCTCGACACGCTGCGCAAGGGATTCGGCTTCTTACTCATGAGCTTCGGCGTCTCCAGCCCGGCAAAGAAGCCGAAACCCGCCCCCAGGCCGGCCTCCGGCAAGCCTTGAATTGTTAAAATCTAAACTATGCCCCAGAGCGCGAGACTGACCCGCCAACAGGCCCTCGACTTCTTCCACTCCCCCGACCTCATCGGCCTGGGCATGGAGGCCGATGCCGTGCGCCGCCGCCTGCACCCTGAAAGCGTGGTCACCTACATCATCGATCGAAATATCAACTACACCAACTTCTGCACCGAGTACTGCACCTTCTGCGCGTTCTACCGTCCGCTCAAAGGGCCGCGTTCCGAGGAAGGCTATATCCTCGACTTCGAAACAATCTACGAGAAGATCGCCGAAACCCTCGAAATGGGCGGCACTGGCGTTCTGATGCAGGGCGGCATTCACCCTGATCTAAAGATCGACTGGTTCGAGCGCCTCTTCAGCGGCATCAAACAGCGCTTCCCGCAGATCTGGCTGCATTGCCTCACCGCCTCCGAAGTGCTGGCCATCGCAAAATATTCCGATCTCAGCATCCGCGACGTCATCATCCGCCTGCGCGATGCCGGCCTCGATTCCATCCCCGGCGGAGGTGCGGAAATTCTCGACGACGACGTCCGCCATCGCATTGCTCGTATTAAATGCAACACTGAAGACTGGGTCAGCGTCCATCGCACCGCGCATCAACTCGGCATGCGCACCACCGCCACCATGATGTTCGGCGTTGGTGAAACCTACGACCAGCGCATCAATCATTTTGAAGTTGTCCGCCGTCTGCAGGAAGAGACCGGCGGGTTCACCGCCTTCATCCCCTGGAGTTTCCAGCCCAAAAACACAGCCCTCGGCGGTCACGGCTGGGAAGAAGCGACCTCGGTCGAGTACCTGAAAGTGCTGGCCATCTCCCGCCTCTATCTCGACAACATCGAAAACGTGCAAGCCAGTTGGGTGACGCAGGGCCTGAAAGTCCTGGAGGTAGGCCTTCACTTCGGCGGAAACGACGTAGGCTCGGTGATGCTCGAAGAAAACGTAGTCAGAGCCGCCGGCACCAGCAATTGCACCACGGAAGAAGAACTCAGAAGAATCATCCGCGACGCCGGCTTCAAGCCCGTCCAGCGCGACACGCTCTACCGGACAATGTTTCTGAATTAGCTCACCTGACACATAAACTCAGATTGAATCAATGCTTATCGCATCTACCGATCATCACGAAGTGCGAAGATGGGTAGCAAGATCTATCCTTTCGTGCTACTATGAATTTTCCCTCGGGAGAGTCAACTTTCGTTGAAGGAGTATGTATGGGATTCTTGAGCAGAATTGGCATTGCCCTCGATTCCGACCTTCTCAAGCGGTTTGACCGCTCCATCCGCCATCGCGGCTACACGAACCGGTCGGAAGCCTTTCGCGATCTGATTCGCGACCGGCTGGTCACTGAGCAAACCGCTGCCTCTGACTCAACTGTGGTCGGTACGGTCACCCTCATCTACGACCACCACGCTCACGGCATCACGGAAAAGCTCACTGAAGTCCAGCATGCACATCACGAACTTGTGGTCTCTACCAGCCACGCTCACCTCGACCACGACTCTTGCCTTGAAGTACTGATCGTCCACGGCAAATCGGCCCGGGTGTCCCAGTTTGCAGATCGCCTCATAGGCCTGAAAGGCGTGCAGCACGGGCGCCTGGTGATGACCGTTCCCGCGCACGTCATTGAGCACCCCCACGATCACGACCACAAACACTGATGCCCCCAAAAACCACATACAATAGAAGGCCCATGAGACCCGGTAGCACGATTCATATATTTGTAATACCCGCGATCATCGCCCTGGCCTGCGCTATCGTAGCAGCGCAATCCGTCCCTCCTGGCATTACCGGCACGGTTCTCGATCCAGCAGGAAAGCCGGTAGCCGGAGCGCGCATCGAACTTGAGTTCGCATCCGGAACACGGCTCACCACCGCCTCAGGAGCCGATGGCCGATTCATTCTGCTGCTGCCCACCTGGGGCAACTACACGGCACGTGTGAAAGCTGCGGGATTCGCCCCGATTACCAGCAAGCTGGCTTTGAGCGCTGAATCATCGAGCATGACTTTGCGGCTCAAGCAGGTGGCCACTACGGCCGAACAGGTGATCGTCACCGCCGACCTGAGCGAAGTCGCACTCACCTCACCCGACCCTTCAGAAAAAGTGATGGTGCGCGAGGAGTTGCTCGACGCCAACCCCGGCCGCCCCGGCGAGCCCGTTTCCATTCCCGGCCTGCCAGTCGAAACCGCGTCCGGCGGCATTAAGGCCCCGCAGTACTTTGCACCCGGCGTGGCCGGCGATCATGGCGAGCCCATTGCACAATACATCGCGGTAGGCGGCTACCTGGTCACAAACAACCTCTCCGCCAACGCCCACGGCAACGGCTACGCAGATCCCAATATTTACGTCTCCAGCGTGCTGGACAGCGTGACCACCGACGGCGGCGCGTTCAACGTACTTGAAGGCAACCATGCTGTGAACCTGGCGGCAACCTACAGCTTGCGTCCGCAGCTTCAACGCTTTCTCACCCTAACCGGCGACGATCGCGACGCGGATTTAACGGCAGGATTTGCGCCCAGGGATCCTAATAAAAAGGAATGGCTGGCTCTCGAAGCAAACTACGGCGACGGCCTGTTGAAGCGCCTGGAGCATCGCAAGCAAGTCAAGTGGAATGCTCTACGCGTCTTCGATTCCCGCAGGCACGAGATCACTCTGTTCAGCCTCGGTTATTGGGGCGAGTCTCACGAAGGAAATCTGGTTCCGGTCGGATTCGGTTTGCAATTAGGCGATACCGTCGACCCGCGCCAGCAGGACCAAACGCACACATCCATCCTGGCCATCGATGACCGCTGGAAGCTGAGGCCCAACGACGAGCTTTCTTTTTCCGGATTCTTTCGCACCTACAATCTGTCGCTCTATTCCAACTTCGGCGAAGGGCTAATCAGGCAGAGCGAGTTTCGCACCGTCGAAGGCTTTGAGGCGCGCGAAACGCACACTTTCGCAGCCTGGTTGCAGGCGATGGCCGGGCTCGACTACCACGAGGACGACATTCACCGCGACAATCTGGACCACTATCTTTCTGCCGGTGCGCAGTCCTACGGTTCCTTCCTCAAAGTGCTCTCGAGCAATGTCGCCATTCGCGACCTGACGCCATACGCTGCCCTGCACGGCGACCTCGGCAAGCATCTCCGCTTATACGCCGGAGTGCGGCCCGATACCATCGAGTTGAAAAACACCGACTTGATGCCACAAATGTCCCAATATTCGTTCGACCTATGGAGCACATTTCTGGCTCCCAAGGCAACGCTGGCCTATTCACCAGGTTACGGGCCAGCCCACTGGTTACCATCGGCATCGTTCAGCATGGGACAGGCCTTCTTCACCCAGGATCCGCGCACATCGGTGATCGGTTCAAACGGAGGCCCAACCGGAGCGGCGGCTCTCTCATCCCCCTTCGAGCGCTCCCACTGCCTGCAACTGGTGCTCGAAAAAGAAATCTCCGCAACCGACGTCCGCGTTACGCTGGCCCGCACAACGACCACAGAAACCACGGGCAAGATCGATCCCGACAATGGCACACCCTTTGACCTGGGACCAGGCACACTGAAGTTTTTCACTGCCAGCGTGCGCCATCAATTCGACGGCTACGGCACCCTGCAAGCAGTCTTTTCCAAGGCCGATGCTCGCCTGTTAGGAGGCGCCATTGGCGATGTCACTATCCTCCCGCAGATCACGCCTGAGGCGCCGCGCACCATCTTCGACGCCCTTGCCACGTTCGACCGGCTGCCGCTGGGCCTGCACGCACGTGGCGAGTACGAGTATGTCGGCCACAAACTGCTCGATGTTCCCAACGCCGAGGATCACGAGACCCAGCGCGAAGCTATTCCCGTGGGCGAGACCCGTATGGCCGTAGTGCGGTCGTTCCTGAATGGGCGATTGGAACTGGGCGTAAACGGCATGATCGCCCGCGGCTATACCGGCCAGACTACAGAAGCCTTCAATCCCACCTGGCAGATTGGCGCCATTCCTTACTGCGCACCTGGCTCGGGACCCAGCGGACTCCCGAGCGATTTCGATTGTGGGACAAACGAGCAGGCCGTCGGCGTCCGCATGGTCTCGTTTGTGGGCGCGTCCATCTCCTGGCGCTTCGGTCAAGTTAAGTAATTCCTCCGCCTCAAAACGGCGCGGTTTAGAAAAAATAGAATCAGGCGCATTCCAGCACCACTCAAAAAAGCTCTACTTCACATCAGCAAAGTGGGGTTGACCTGCGCCCTTCATCATCAGCGCCGGCAGCGACCCACGCGGAAAAGTTGTGGATTGGCGCACCACCAGCCGCGTAGGAATTTGCCACTCGGTTCTGTCAGCCATGGGGTGGTTTTTCTCGATCCCGGCGCGCAGCGCCTCCACAGCAGCCGCGGCCAGCTCCTTGCACGACATCTGCACTGTGGTGAGCGGCGGCAGCATGAACTGCACCAGGTGAATGTCGTCGTATCCCACTACGCAAATATCCCGCGGCACTTTCAAGTCCGTACGGTAAAGTGCATGAAGCACGCCGATGGCGGTCATATCGTTAGAGCAAAGTACGGCCGTGGGCAATTCGCTCAACGCAATCAGCCGCTCCATCGCTCTCATGCCGCCCTCCATGGTGTGGTCGCCCTCCACCAAATGCTCGGCAGGAACGATGAGACCCAACTCGTCCATGGACTTCAGGTAGGCATCGCGCCGTGCCACGGCAGAGCGCAACCGCAGCGGTCCGCTGATGAACGCAATCATGCGATGGCCCAGTGCGGCAAGGTGTTGCACCGCCTGGCGAATCCCCTCGCCATAGTCAACTTTGAGTAAGCGGAGATTGGGAAGTTGAGGTCCGCGATCCACAAAGACCAGCGGGAATTCACGATCCACCAACTTCTGCACCAGGTCCTCTTCAATGCCAAAGGTCATCACCGCTATGCCGTCCACGTTACGCTGCAGCATGCGGCGAATAAGCGACTCGGTCCGCGCCGATTCGTAGTTTGTGGAGCCGATCATCACCTCGTACCCCTGCCCCACCGCCAGGTTTTCAAACTCCTGCACCAGCTCTGGGAAGAAAGGATTGGTAATCTCTGAAACCACCAGGCCCAGCATGCGGCTGCGTCCTGAAACCAGCGCGCGCGCCTGGGTGTTGGGCATATAGCCCACCTCGTCCACGGCTTTCCAAACGCGCTTGGCCAGTTCAGTGTCGACAGTAGGAATCCGGTTAACGGCGCGCGAAACGGTCGCGATGGAAACGCCGGCGCGCCTGGCTACGTCGCGGATGCTGACGGCCCGCGGCCGTCGATTTGAGTCTTCGTTTGTCGTCGTACTCACGGGTGAAATTGTACGCTTTCCCACTGTTACTCAATCAAGAATTTTTTAGGAAAACCACGCAAACGATCTAAACACTTTGATTTGCGGGACGAATCCCGGCTACAGCTCACCAAAAATCCAGGGATAAAAAGCTGGATTCTCCTGCCTATGGTAAGCGTTTCCCTTAAACAACAACCCTCCCTAACCATTCCAGCTGAAGAACGCAAACTAAGGTATCGTATGCGATGCGGCAGGCAGCACCTTGATTGTATGCAGCCAGGTATCCAGGCTCTCTGGCCATGTGGTCACCGGCAGCGCGGTGCGCCTCAATCCATAACCGTGTCCGCCCTGGGCATAAATGTGCAACTCGGCCGGAACCTTGGCGTCCTTCAGTTCCCGATAGTAGACCAGCGCATTCTCCACGTGCACCGGATCGTCCTCAGCCTGAACAATGAACGTGGGCGGCGTATTCGCAGTGGGCAGAATGTCGTGGTTGGGCGCGAAGTTCTCTTTCTCGAGGGCCAGGTAGCCGGGATAAATGACCACAGCAAAATCCGGTCGGCAACTGAGTTTGTCAGCGCCGTCGATGGGGTCGTAAATGCGCTCGTCGTAGTCGGTGCTGATGGCGGCTGCCAGATGTCCGCCGGCCGAGAAGCCCAGCACGCCGATGCGCTTGGGATCGATGCCCCACTCCGCCGCGTGCTGGCGCACCAGGCCGAGGGTTCGCTGCGCATCCTGCAAAGCGGCCTTGGATTTGGGGTACGGTCCTGAGCCGGGCACGCGGTACTTGAGCAGCACGCAGTTGACGCCGATCGTGTTCAACCAGTCGCACACCTCCGTGCCTTCGAGATCGATGGCCAGGATGTTGTAGCCGCCTCCGGGAAAAACCACAACCGCTGCCCCCGTGTTCAGTCCCCTGGGCGTGTAGAGCGTCAGCGTCGGCGTTGAAACATTGCCTAAGCGTATTAAGGGCCTGCCGGCGATAACGCCGTCCTTTGCCGTGGTGATATCTGCCTCCGGGGGCAGGTTGGCACCGGCGCCTGGCGCGGCGCCAGGCCACACCGGCACTGTGAGATGGTCAGGTAATGGCGGCCAGCCCAACTGCTGTGCATTCAGAATTGCGGAGGAAAAAATAGCTACGGCAAGAATAACCATGCGTTTGTTCATGCTGAGAATCTCCTGAAGATTACTTCGCTGCGATGATCGCAGCCGGGGTAACAAAAATGCAAATCGAAGCACCCTTTCCAGCACTTGGCGAGCCAATCTGTCCTGTATCCATTTGTACAGACGGCACCCGCACTAAGTTGAAAGACTCATCTAGTCGCCGCAATCGGGCACTGGCGTCGCCAGAGCAGCAGCGCACGAACGTTGGGGTGAATCATGCTTGGAATCTTTCTGATCCTGCTATTGATCCTCGCGCTTACAGGCGTCGTACCCGCATGGCCGTACAGCAAACGGTGGGGCTATTACCCAAGCGGGGGAATTGGACTCATCCTCGCGGTTGTTGTCGTCCTGCTTTTAGCCGGCTGGATGTGAGCCCCGCGCCCGCGTCGGCACTACCTCATATATTCCTTCATCGGTTCTTTGATCCCCCGCCGCACCAACTCGTCCCGCGACCGCACTGGCTCCCAACCCAATGTAGTCCTTGCCGCCGCGCAATCGAAGACCGCCCCTTGCGTGCGGCTTTCCCAGTCGCGATATGAAGGAAACCGCCGATCCTTGTGACCCGCCGCGACCTTCACAATCCACTTCATCAGGTCAGCCAGATAGAACCGTAAAATCGGCGTGGCGTGGCGCTGAATCTTTATCCCGCCTGCGTGATCCAGTTCGTCCAAATATTCCTGGGCGCTAAGGCACGGCTCGCCCACCAGGTTGAATGACCCGCCTTCAATCCCTGGCTTCTCCATCGCAGCAATCAGGCCCTTGGCCACATCTTCCACCAGCACCAGCGCCAGTTTGTTCTTTCCCGTCCCCCACATCTGGCATACTGAATCGTTCCACCACATCCCCACCCCCCAGTGGAACGGGCTCCCGCCGCGTCCAATTACCACCCCCGGCCGCACAATCACCACCGGCAAATCCCGCGCCCGGTGCATCCGCATGAGAATCTCTTCTGAAGCCGCCTTGGCCCGAGCATACAGATTCCGTCGCTCAATCTTCGGGTCCAGGGGCGTGGCTTCGGTAATCATGCCCGCTTTTCCTCCCGCATAGTAGGAATCGATCGTCCCCGTATACACCAGCCGCTGCACTCCTGCTTCCAGCGCGCATTCGCCCACTCGACGGGTCGCCTCAATCTC
Source organism: Occallatibacter sp. (assembly GCA_049515455.1). Classification (GTDB taxonomy): domain Bacteria; phylum Acidobacteriota; class Terriglobia; order Terriglobales; family Acidobacteriaceae; genus Telmatobacter. Next base: position 21,525 of record JBEKUB010000013.1, on the reverse strand, counting down.
CAGCGCCTGGTAGTCGGCCCAGCTTTTCACATTGGCCCGCGCCAGGTGGAAGACACACTCCACTCCCTCCATCGCCTGCGATAAATCCTGGCCGATCGCCAAATCTCCAATCCGGCAGTCCAGCTTTCCTTGCTTCCGCAGCTCCTCTGGAATCCCGGCAACGCTCCGAACCAACAGCCGCACCGTGTGGCCTGAAGCGATCAATTGCCGCACCAGCTCCCTGCCAATAAAACCCGTGCCTCCCAGCACAAGAATGCGCGTAGCCGCAGTCGTCTGAACCACCGCCGGCGCTGTCCACGCTTCAATTTCCTCCGCCGGCAGGTGCGCCAGCTCTCCCAGCTTTTCGCAAATTCGAATCACATTCGCCCCGGTACGTCCATTGACCCGCTCGTCAAGAATCTGCGGATCGTAAAATGCATCCATGGCACCTGCAATGCTCGCACCATATGGATTGCCCCGCGCAAAAAGATGCGCCTTTGAGAGAGCATAGTTCCACAGATTCCGCCGAGCCTGCCGCTTCAGGCTCTTCGCTCGGCTCACACTTATTTCGTAACTGTCAAAATCCGGATCGCAAGGCCGATGCTCGTCGAGCGAATAGGTATTGCGCTCAAAATCCACTGTCGCCGACGCCAGCGATCCGCGTACATGAATCGTATATTCGCCAAACCCTGGAACAAAGGAGAATCGCAGCTCCACAGCCGTCTTTCCCTTGCAGGCATTCACCTGCCAGCGCCGGTAAAACGTTCTCCCCGTGGGCAGCTCGATGGCATTCGATGCACGCGCCTCCATCTCTTCCGGCTCACCCACCAGGTCCAGCATCTGCGCCACTAAGTGCGGCCCGGTTTCGATCAAGATATTCCTCGGATCGTGCAGCATCCACGCATCGAACGGCCCATGCACCGCCTGCGGCAAAGGCTTGTGCCAGGTGATCCTCACATTGTCGATCCGTCCCAGCACTCCGGCGCGCAGATCCCGCCGCAATTGCTCGTAAGGCTCAGCAAAGAGAAAATTATGTCCTACTCCCAGCCGCAGTCCCCGCTCCGCAGCCAGCCGCACCAGCGCCTCGCAATCGGCAGCGCGATCGCACATCGGCTTTTCCAGAAACACATTTACGCCGGCCTCAAGCGCCGTGCGCGCCGATTCAAAATGCTGGTCCGGCGGCAAAAGCACATGCACCGCATCAAGCTTTTCCGAGGCCAGCATCTCTTCGAACGACCCATACACGCGTTCCACGCCAAACTTCGCAGCCAGCGCCTGCGCCCGCGCCAGCGCCCGATCGCACACCGCAACCAGTTCCACATCCTCCACCGAGCGAAGTCCTTGCGCATGCCAATCGGCAATATATCCCGCGCCCACCAGCCCCACCCGGCGAACATAATCTGTGCGGCTCTGGTCAGAAGCGTTCATATCTCCAGCCCACTCTCTACCCGGCTCATCCGAAGCCCCGTCGTAACCTTGTGCACCCTCAATCGGCTCCAGTTTCTACGGCAATATCCAGATCTTTGCAGCCTCGAACTGATTCCTATTCCCTATTCCCTAGTCCCTGTTTTACGAGGAACTCCTCTTATATTCAATAATTGCCGGCGCGTTACCGCTCATCCGCCGCCAATGATACTCAAGCATCCCCACCAGCGCTGGAAGCTTGGCAATCACCGTGAACCATGCATAGATCAACGCATCCCTGCCAGCCCAGCCGCGCTTTCTCCCGCGAAAATAGATCCGGGCAAACAGCAGCCCATAAGCCCCAAGCAGCAGAAGCGACCACCCGCGCGTAAAAGCCGCCAGCACCAGCGAAATCACCGGCAGCACCAGCCCCCAAAACCAGACCCGCCGGCAATCGCGCACAAAATACTTCTCCTCGCCTTTGCCGTGAAGCGCCGCAACCTGAGCATACGCATGCCCCGTCCGCCTGCTTCTGCGCCACCACTCGCTAAATCGCGTCATGGCCGCGTCGTGCCGCGCCATCTCCGCATCTACCATCAAAATCTTTGCGCCCAGCCCCCGCACGCGTACACAAAACTCATCGTCCTCAGCCGCAATCACATCAGCCCTGAAGCCCCCCGCCGCGCTGAAAACCTCTCTGCGGATCATGAATCTCCCGCCCGAGCTCCGAATCTCCCCGGGCGTCTGTTCCCATTCCAGTTCGCACAGCTTGTTATAGACGCTCGCCTCAGGATGAATCTCGCGCACATGCCCGCAGACAATCCCCACATCGGGTCGGGCATTGAGTGCCGCCGCTCCCCGCTCCAGCCAGCCCTCCGCCAACTCGCAGTCCCCATCCACGAACTGAACGAGGGCGGCATTCTGATCCTGCTTCATCACACAGGCAAAGCCGGCATTACGCGCACGCGCCGCCGTGAACGGAAGCGCCGCATCGAGCTCCACCACGTTGCAGCCAGCCGAACGAGCATCATCCGCGCTCCCATCCTGAGATCCAGAATCGACATAAACCACCGTCTTCCCGCCGCAGTTCGCCGAGCGCAGACAGTTCTTCAGCCGCTCGCCCTCATTGCGTCCGATCACAACAATCGCGACGTTCTGGCTTGAACTGGGGCTCATGGAACTCAATTCTAAGACGCGAGGGAAAGAATAGATACGCGTAAAGTCAGCGAGGCAACCAACTTACAACAATCGCGCCGTGTGTTGAGAAACCACGCATGCAGCGACCGCAGCCTCAAGCCGCCATCTCACTCCCCTTAGCCTCGCGCCCCAACATCGCTAACCCCGCCAGCACCAGTGCCACCACCACCACGGTAACCGCCAGCACCGCCGGATAATTCCCCCAGCGCTCCGCCGCCAAAGCCTGTCCTTTTCCGTTCCACGAAGTCACCAGCCCGCCCAACTGGTAGGCAAGACCCGGCGCAGTAGCCCGAATCGGAGCCGGCGTCAGCTCAGTCAGATAAGCCGGCACTACTCCCCACGCCCCCTGCACCATAAACTGCATCATCACTGCGCCTGCCCCCAGCGTCCACGCCGAATGCCCATAAGCCCACAGCGGAATCACCGGAATCGCGAGCAACGCCGCCGTCACAATCGCCCTCTTGCGTCCCCACTTTTCTGAGAGCGACCCAAACACAAACCCGCCCGCAATTGACCCCAACCCATACAGCACGCCAATCGTCCCCACCGTCCCCGGCGAAAGCTTCGCCTCGACTGAAAGAAATGTCGGATAGACATCCTGCGTCCCATGCGAGAAGCTCATGAAGGCCGTCATCAGCAGCACCAGAAACAGAAACGTAGGCAGAAAAGCCAGCAACCGGCCCCAAGTCCCAGCCTCAGCCTGCCAGAATGCTCTCGCCGCCCGCTCCCGTCTTTTCTTTGCCCCCGCCAGCCACACCGGCGACTCGCCCACCCGAGCCTGCACGTAGAACACCAGCAGGGCCGGCGCAGCACCCAGCATGAACAGACCCCGCCAGCCGATCCAGTGGAAGAAAATCGCAAAAGTCGCCGAGGCCAGAATCGACCCCATCGCATAGCCTTCTTGCAGCAGCCCGCTGAAGGCGCCACGCCCCTCCTTTGGCAGCGTCTCAAAGGCCAGCGCCGCGCCCACGCCCCATTCCCCGCCCATGGCGATCCCAAACAGAGCCCGTAGTATCAGCAGCACCGTCAACGAGGGCGTAAAGGCGCAGGCCAGCTCGATCACTGAAAAGCTGAGAATATTCACCATCAGCACCGGCCGCCGGCCATAGCGATCAGCCAGCATTCCAAATACCACCGCGCCCACCGGACGAAAGGCCTGCGTCAAAAAAACCGCCCCCAGCACCGCCGAAGGCTCCGTGTGAAACTCCACCGCAATCGACTTAACGCAGAAAATCAGCAGGAAAAAATCCAGCGAATCCATCGTCCAGCCCAGAAAAGCAGCCACAAACGTGTGCCGCTGCGGGCCGGTCAGTTTTCGGAATGGTGCGAGTGCGGACATAGGCGGCAGAATACCAGAGCGGGTCAAGATTTTTGCCGCAACGGGCATATGCACCACCGCATCTAAAGGTACAAAAGCGTATTCACCGCGGAGCAACCCGGATAATCCCCGTCCCCGCGCATCCGGTCAGAGTTCATCACTCTCCCCAACCCAACAGCGGGCCCAACGGCCCCGGTACCGAAAGGAAGTTCTCTCATGAAGCGTTTGGCTTTGATCACCGGCATTCTGGCGCTCGCGGCTCCCATGGCAATAGCGCAATATTCCACTTGGAACTCCGATCCGAACCACAGCGAGGTCGACTTCACCATCCGCCACGGCGGAGTCTCTAACGTCCATGGTCGCTTCGGCAATGTGAATGCCGCCCTCATCTACAACGAGGCCGACGTCACTAAATCCACCGTCACGGCCACCATCGACGTTGGCACCGTAAACACCGGCGTAGCAGCCCGCGATACCGACCTGTCGTCCGAGAGATTCTTTGAAGTCGTAAAATTCCCATTCGCCACCTTCACCAGCACCAATGTGGCGAAGAACGGCAACAAGTTAGCGGTCTCCGGCAACTTGACTGTGCATGGCGTCACCAAGCCGGTGGTCCTCGATGTGGAAGGCCCCAGCACGCCGGTGGAGGGCATGAAGGACCACAAAGCGCATTCCGGCTTTTCCGCTACCACCACCATCAGCCGCACGGCCTTCGGCATCGGAACCGGCATCCCCACAGCCCTGGTTGGCGACGACGTCAAGTTGACCATCGAGTTGGAAATTATCAAGCAGTAAACCGCACCAATAAAAAACGAGGGCGGCTTCAGCCGCCCTCGTTCTGAAAGTAGATGACGCGCCCTTCCTACTCCTCCGCCACCAGCTTTTGCGCCACTAAAACCTCATCTGCATCCGTCTGAATAATCTTGTTGTGCAGGCAATAGAGAGCCAGTTCCAGCCGGTCGCTCACGCCCAGCTTGTCATAGATCTTGCGCAAATAGTTCTTGATCACCTGCTCCGTGGTTCCCAGTTGGAAAGCGATCTCCTTGTTGCGCTTGCCCTGCGTGATGCAGGTAATAATGGCCATCTCCTTGGGCGAGAGCCGGGGCAGCGTTCGGGGACTCACCAGCGATGCGGCCTGTGCGCGATAGGCTTCGATCACCCAGTTCACTGACTGGTTGTCGATCCAGGTTTCACCCGCCGCAATCCGCCGCACACACCGCACCAGCAGGTCCGGTGAAATGGATCGCGAGATGATGCCCCGCACTCCGCGGCGATAAAGCTCTACCGTGTGGTTCTCGTCCGCCGCCACCGCCTGCACAATCAGCTTCACGTCCGGCGATGCACGCAACATATCGGGGATCACGTTGGCCGTGCCGGCCAGCAGGCTTCCCTCTAATAAAACAATGTCGGTTGGATAGCGCTCGATCGCCAGCTTCAGGTTCTCGAGCGAATCCGCCTGCGCCACTACGCGCAAATCGTCTTCGAGCGCAAAGACCTTGCGAATGCCAACACGATAAATCGCCTGCGAATCCGCAAGAATAATGCGAATCGTACCCGGCTTCACCGGTACGTCGACTATCTCGCCATCGGACGATTCTTCCAGGATATCCGTCATAAGGGCCTGCCAGGCTTAACCTGCGCCGTCACTGCTCAGCGAATTGATATTCGTCGATGGTGGCGGAGGCCAGGTATAGCGATTGGCTCTTTGAGCAGCGTATCACACGTCCCAGACAGTGAACCAGAACATCGTGTGGAGTGCCGAGAATCGCTCCCGGCATGCGCACGGAGAATCGAATCTCATGACCCACTTCCAACTGCCGGTCAAGCTCAAAAAGAACCCCACTGGCTGATACATTCCGGGTAAGCGCGGCTACCTCCGCATTATCGATCCATAGCACCACAGGCAGCACAAGCGGAAAACGCACCGCGCAACGCACCTCCTGTTGAGAGGCAACAGGCTCATGCAGAGCGGTCAGCGGCATTGATTCTGGCTTCAATACGTTCATGAGCGCCCCCTATCGGTTGGGTCCTTAAGTCACTCTACCCAACTTTCGATTCCTCCAACCAAATTTCCTCCCTGGCGGCAACACTAAAGTTTCTTGAAAGTGAACGGTCGTACCCACATGGGGTCTGCAGCCCCGCTCGAACAGTTAGATCTCTCCAATTCCTGCACTTATATTTCTCATTTCAATAATTTTATGCTGATCATGAAACGCCCGCCCCAGCCCGCCCACCGGGCGCTATATGTTGTCGAATCGGGTTCCAGTGGATAGAAATTTGCAATTTTTGAAGAAATAATGAAGAAAAGGCGAAAATATTGCACTTTTGTTGTAGACCACTTACACCTAATGGGTTACGCTGTTTGTATTAGTTCCAGACAGGAGAATTTCGTAATGAACACGAAAGTCCGTTCAATCGCTCTTATTACCATATTGGTTACTTGCTCTGCCTTCGCCATCGCCAGCACATATCCTGGCAACCCATTCCCGACGCCCCCTCCGCCGCCGAGCATAGCGGTCGCCAGCACATATCCTGGCAACCCATTCCCGACGCCCCCGGTGCCGCCGAGCATAACGGTCGCCAGCACATATCCTGGCAACCCATTCCCGACGCCGCCGCCGCCGCCGAGCATAACGGTCGCCAGCACATATCCTGGCAACCCATTCCCGACGCCGCCGACGCCGCCGAGCATAGCGGTCGCCAGCGCATATCCTGGCAACCCATTCCCGACACCGCCTCCGCCGCCGAGCATAACGGTCGCCAGCACATATCCTGGCAACCCATTCCCGACGCCGCCTCCACCGCCGAGCATGGTCATATAGTTAGCTGTAGTTTGCTTGTTGCCGTCTGACGGGCTCGAGTTGACTGCTACACTCAACTTAGCGCGTAGCTTTGTGTGTACGCAATCCCGGCGATGAGTCTCGACAATACACTTTGGTTTCTGTCGATCGTGGCCAATGCAGCAGTTATCGCGCTGCTCATTTATCGCCGCGTCTGGAAGAGTTTACCGCTTTTTTGCGTGTATTGTGCTTGGGATCTCTTGAGCACTGCCGGGGCGTTCGCAATCTTCCGCTTCTTTCCAGCCAGCTATCTTACGGCATATTTGACGGAGATGATCATAGATTCGGCCCTCGTGTTTGGGGTTCTCATCGAGTTGGCCTGGTCCGTGTTCCGTCCGCTCCGGTCCTCCCTGCCACGTGGCTTTTTGGTGATGGTTGCAGGATTGGTCGTGGCGATTGGCGCTGCGATTTGGCCCTTTGCAGTCATCCCAGGGTTCAGCTATCTGCCGCCGGAGTGGCATCTTCTGATGCGGTTACAGCAAACCGTCTCGATTCTCCAAGTTTTATTCTTCCTGGCCTTCGTCGGATGCGGCCAGTTGCTCTCAATCGGCTGGAGGGATCGCGAGTTGCAAGTGGCCACCGGGCTTGGCTTCTTTTCCCTTGTCAGCCTTGGCGTGGCGATGTTGCATACGCACCTGACAGGGTGGTCGCTGTATGCTCACCTAAACCAAGTTGTGGTTGCCAGCTATGTCTGCTCCATGTTCTATTGGGTTTACAGTTTCGAGCAGAAAGAGGCCGCGCGTCGAGAATTCACTCCCCAGATGCAGAATCTTCTCCTGGCTGTGGCTGGAGCTGCAAGATCCACTCGCGTGGGTCTGACGGACTCCATTGCCGCCAAATCGAACAAATCGCGAGAGCTTTGACGCTGGACAGCACGGACCACATAATTTCTTGGCCTGCTTTCTCAGCCCGAAGTTGTTGGCAAGCGCCCGGATGGGTCGATTTGTTACTTTGGTACGCTCTCCATAATGCTCTTTTGTTCTGCAACTAAAGTGGTATTCTCCCCATTTTTCCACCCACATCGGAACAATATTCTGTTACAAGTTGTACGTACGGCAAAACTACGTTCAAGCTGCAGTTACCGGCTAGCCGGTGACTAAAAGCCAGCATCAAGGTTACCAATGTATTTATACCTGCTACAACTCGCGGCGATCGCAGGCATTGCGTTCTACTTTGTTAAGTGGCGCAATGGAGTAAGACGTCGCAACGCACAAACATGGGATTCACTCCTGCTCCGGCTGCGCCCCGACTGGAGCGCTCGTGAGCTGAGCGATCATTTCTTGTGGAAAGAAGGATTGAGCGCAACCCCTGAAGACGCATGGCAGCGCATGGACGGCCCCAAAGGCCTGTGGGTGATGTTCCAGAATGCCAAGGTGATGCTGGAGATGGCAGACTTTGCCTCCAAGCACTGCGAGGATGTTGATCGCCTGTTGCTGGAAACGCTGCGCAGCGACGCCATGCAGATTCGCCTCTGCGTTCTTATGGCCCTGGGCCAATACGCTTTCTCGCAGGCCAGCGAAGGCGTCCGCATCAATGCATTCCGCGCCGCTCAAATGTATACCGGAATGGCAGCCCGCATGATCCAGTTGCTGCAGGAGAATGCAGCCATCGTCGTCCCCGATTTTGTAGCAGCAATGTAATTCCGCTTTCATTTGCAAATACAAATGCCCCGGCCAAGGCCGGGGTTCTTGTTTGTGTCCATGCGGCCTGATTTTTCAGGCGTGCAACGGAATCAGCCGCATCGCAATGCCGTGCGCTATAATTTGCAACCGCAAGCGAGTTATATTGTGAACCGTAGCGTAATTCCGGCGAGACTCCATGCACCTCAAATCCATCGACGGGAATCACAAGTAAGGGGGCAAGAATGAAATATCGGGTATTGACCGTCAACAGGGAATTCGGCTGCGGGGGAGGGCGAATTGCTGAAACCATCGCCGGGTGGCTCGGATGGAAGTTGCTGGACCGCGATATCATCGATGCCATCGCCTATGAGGCCCACGTCAGCCCCCATGTAGTCCGCCACTACGATGAGCACGTTGACTCATGGCTTCGCCGCTTCAATCAGCAGGCCATGCGCTCCGCCGCCCTGGCCGCAGGCCTCGAACTCCGCGAAGATTCCGTATTCGATGCCGAGCAGACGGTAAAACTCACCCAGAAGATTGTCGAGCAAGCATGGAAGGACGGCAATTGTGTCATCGTCGGCCGCGGCGCCCAGTGCATTCTCCAGCACAAGCCAGACGTCTATCACGCATTCGTCTACGCTCCGTTGAAAGAGCGCATCCTCCGCTGCCGCGAACGCCTCGAGAAGGGCGCAAACATCGAGCAGCGCATCCGCACCGTAGATGAACAGCGTGCAAAATACCTGCAACAGTTTTTCGGCAAGAGTTGGTGCAATCTCCACCTCTACGATCTGATGATCAGCTCCCAAAAAGATGAAGACTCCACTGCCCGAGTGATCCTCTATGCCATGACCGGACAAACGAAAGAAGCAATAGAACACAGGGCCTAGATGACGGAGGAATCCGGGTGCCCCAGGTTTCGATTCTGGCGTTTTGAGACCCGGGAAAGCACGAATTCCGAGTACAGGTTATCCAGCTCTCCTCTTCGACCCCAACCAATTTCTGCTCCCACTGGCCATTCAAGCCATCAGAGGAGCACAATGGAGAGTTTGGAAAGAGTTCGCGTCCTGTGTAGTGGAACGCCGGCAAGGGAAAATTCATTCATGAACAGCATTCGCACAAAAGTTGTTGCATTCAACGGCAGCGCCCGCAAAGGCGGAAACACATCCATCCTGCTTCGTTACGTCCTTAAGGAACTTGAGGCGGAAGGCATCGAAACTGAACTGATTGAAATGAGCGGAACCAAAATTCACGGCTGCCTGGCATGTCGCAAATGCTCTCAAAACAGGAATCGCCGCTGTTCGCAAACCAGCGATATGGGAAACGCCTATATCGAAAAAATGGAGCAGGCCGACGGCATCCTGCTAGGCTCGCCCACCTATGTTGCCGACGTCTCCCCTGAGATCAAGGCCCTGATGGACCGCGCCTGCCTCGTTTCGAAATCCAACGGCGGCATCTTTCGCCATAAAGTAGGCGCAGCCGTCGTCGCGGTGCGCCGCGCTGGAGCCCTTCACGCCTTCGATACCCTGAACCACTTTTTCCTGATCGGCGAAATGATCGTACCCGGCTCGTCCTATTGGAACATCGGTATCGGCCGCGAGATCGGCGATGTCGAAAAGGACGAAGAGGGCATTCAGACCATGAGAACTCTGGGCCAGAATATGGCCTGGCTGCTGAATAAGATCAAAGCTTAGCAGTTGAGCAAAACAAACCATACTATCCGCATGTGCGGGTGAGACGATCTTGAATAGCAAGAGCTGCCCTAATGCGGCTCTTCTTTTTGAGGGTGGCCGAGGCGGATACTTCGGGCCTTCCCTGCCTGCCTCAGAGCGCCTTCCCCGCGTCGCTGGGGATTTTCCGCTAATCCGGAAGGGGCTCGGTCTGTACTCTTGCACGGCAGCCTGCAGATGAGCGCCCTCCCTTGAATAAGGAGAAATCCATGGATACAACCAAACCGGACAATTCAATCGCAAACGATGTTCTGCATCTTGGCAGTTCTAGCCATCTTTCCCCGGAAGAGATCGCCAAGGCCGTCGCACACCACAAGCGCCACCATAGCGGGGACCAACCGGAGCAGGCCGCAGCCAAGGTCGCAGCCGGCAACAAGCCTGCCGGACGCAAGCCCGGCAAATAAAACTGGGTAGTAAAGCTGGATAGATTTTTCCGTTGCGGTAGTGCGGAACCGCAGGAAGCCGGGTGCCCCAGGCCGGGGTCCCCAGCGACAGGTCTTAGTCGCTGGGGTGGAGATCTCGATTTTGAGACCTGGGAATGCACAGCGCTGTGGCTACTTTTCCTCGCTCATCTGCATAGTCAAATACCGCTCATACCCAAGCTCTGTGATCTGGTGCATCTGCGCTTCAAGCCAGTCCACGTGGTCTTCCTCATCCTTGAGAAGCTGGACAAAAAGATCGCGCGAGCCGTTGTCTTTCTCTTCAGTCGCAATCCGAACGGACTCGTTATACATAGCCACGGCATCGACCTCCAGTTTCAGATCGGCCTCGATCATGGCCTTGACGTTTCCGCCAATCGAAAGTTTCAGCGGCTCCATACTTGGTGTGGCGTCTAAAAACAGAATGCGCTCCATCAGCGACTCGGCGTGCTTCATCTCGCCGATGGACTGCATTTTGATGTACTTGGCGAGACGGTCATATCCCCAGTTCTCGCACATTTCCGCGTGAAGAAAGTACTGGTTGATGGCGGTGAGCTCCTCGCGAAGCGCACGATTCAAATGTTCGATGACCTTTGGGTTACCATGCATGGCAGAATTCTACAGAACCCCGGTCCAGCCTGTAAAAAATCCGGAAGATTTCAAAAATCCCTCCCAGACGCAATCGATCTCTTCAACCCTGATCCACGCCAGCCATTTTCCGCAACTGTCCCAGGTGATTCAGATCGTGTCCGGCCATAGTCTCCACAATGGTCTTGAAAGTCATCGCGCCCCGCTCAGGGTGGGTGACCTTTCTGTCTGCCGCCCGTGGCATCGCCCCCACTATCAGCCGCAGATTCCACTCTCGCAGCGCCGCAAATACCTCCAGCGCCTTATCCGCCGAGATGCCGGCATAAGTCGCCGCCCACCTGTCCTGGTCGAAGGGCTGAATAACCGGCGCATCCTCCGCCAGCGTCTGCCGCAACCGAAACCCGAAAACCAATTCGCAGTCGGCCAGGTGGCAAACAATCTCCGCCGCGCTCCATTTGCCCGGCGTCGGCCGCATCGCTACCTTCTGCGCCCCAATGTTCTCAAGCAGCGCAGCAATCGCCTCCGGAGTAGCCGGCAGAATCGTCTCCGGCGCCCCCGCATCCAGAAACCGCTCATAAGGATTCAGTTCGCTCATTGCCCTACCCCCTCAGAATGCAGCTTGCTCCCATCTTCTCATCAAAACCGAAAAGCCCCTTTCGCCCCATCCGCCCGGCCGCCCCCATTCCTACCCAACTTGCTCCAAGCCGCCCTTTCGGCGATACTTAGATGTTGAGTCTTGTGTGGCCGGGCGCACACGCCTGGCCGTTGATTTGGCCCTGCGCAAAAGCACTCCGCCGCTGGTCGAAAAAAGCCCCCAAGAATCGCAACAGAGCACTGGATTTTGAAAGGAACCGTATAACCGTGGTAATGATTCGTCTGGCGCGCGTTGGCGCCCCCAAGCAGCCCTACTACCGCATCGTGGTCATTGAAAAAGACCGCGCCCGCAATGGCCGTTCGATCGAGGTCGTCGGCACCTATAACCCCCGCACCAGCCCGGCCACAGTCGACCTGAAGCGCGATCGCATCGCCTACTGGCGCAGCCAGGGTGCGCAGTTCTCCACCATCGTCGCAAAGCTGGTGGATAAGAACCCAGAACAGGTCCCGGCCGGCGTTGCTGCCCCCGCCCCTGTCCCGGTCGCCGCAGCCCCGGCCACCGACCCTGTCGAAGCCTGATCCCTTTCTGCGCCCGCCCCCTCCTCATCGACCCATGGGCGCAGGCATCCGGGCCTGCGCTCTTTTTCGGTTACTGACGGGGGTGGGTGTGTGCTGATACTATGCGCGCACCGACCCAAGACGCCGATTCTTGGCATATAATTCTTGGATTCATACGGTCAGAGGCACGAGTATGACCCAAAACAATATGGTCGCTGTAGAAGAACTGGTTCGCGAGATAGCGCGGGCCCTGGTTGATGAACCGGATGCTGTCGATGTGGAATCCGTCAACCGCGACGAGAGCACCGCTCTCCGGCTCCGAGTTGCTCCACAGGACGTGGGCAAGGTGATCGGCAAACAGGGGCGCACCGCGCGCTCGGTACGCACCATACTTGGCGCCGTCAGCACCAAGCTGCATCATCGCTATACGCTCGATATCCTGGAAGAAGACGACGACCTCTGAGATGGCCGTCGCTTTTGCCTCCATCCAATCTCGGAGGCCTCTATGACCGCGTCGGAACAGCGCGATCAAGCTGCCCAGTGGGTAGCGCTGGCTCGCATCCGCCGGCCCCAGGGCCGCAAAGGCGAAGTCTTCGCCGACATTCTCACCGATTTCCCTGAGAAATTCGCCGAGCGCCGCCAGTTGTGGCTGCTAGCCGATCCGGATTCAACACGCCACAAATCGCTACCCGCACCCACGCCTCGCCAGATCGACCTCATCGCCCACTGGCTCCATAAAGGCGGCATCGTCCTTCATTTCGAAGGGATTGATTCCATCTCCGCCGCAGAAACCCTCGCCGGCCTCACCGTAGCCATTCCACGCGCCGACCGGGCCCCGCTGGCCGAAGATGAAATCTATATCGCCGATCTGGTAGGCTGCACTCTCTATGACCTAGCAAAATCAGACACGCCCGTCTTCGTAGGCCAAATCGAAGGAGTAGACCGCTCAGCAGGGCCCGTATCGATCCTTGAAGTCAGCAGCCCAGGTTCCACAGAAGAAATCCTGATCCCCTTCGCCAAAAGCTATCTCCGCACCATCGACCTCGCCGCCAAACGAGTAGAGATGGCCCTCCCCGAAGGCCTCACCAACCTGAATGTGCCGGAAAAAAATAAATAGTCATCTACGCTCTATTGAAACGCCAACGGCCTCCAGCCTGCCCCATCCTTCATCGCCAACTGGATCGGCCGCGGCGGTCCTTTCGACGGCACCGTCACTTCAATCCAAAGCTCCTGCCCCGCCTTGAGCGGCCCCGGGGCAGCCGCATGCTCCGCAATAAAGAAATCGACGGGATCTTCCAAACGCAGATCCTCGCACGAAGCCCCCGGCCGTCCATCGATCATCAGCTCATTTGGCCTTCCATTTCCCTCCGGAATCCGAATCGCCAGCAGCTTGCCGTTGATCACCTTGAGCTGCGCCGGAAACCGAACCGATTGATCCGAATGAATCGTGTAGGTCTTCCCCGTCTGCACGCCGTCCACGTTCCTCGGCATCACGGCCTCCTTCGCTGAAGGAAGCGTACTCTTGCAGCCGTCCACCACCAATTGCATGCTCAGATAGCGCCCCCGCATCGGCAACTGCGGATCGTACATAGTGGCGCGAGTCCAAACTCGAGGGCAGCTCCATCGCTGGTAAAGATACTTGCCCGCAATCGTTGAAACAATCGCCAGTTGAACCACCAGCAATACCAGCGAAGTCACAGAGAGCGAAATCCTGCCCAGCTTCATTTGGCCTCCTTGGTCGCAGCGTCTTTATGTTCCATCCCGGCCAGCAGCCCGCGCCGCATCTTTTCGAGCGCCCATCCCCCGGCAAGGAAGAGAATGCCCAGCCCGATCAACCCCAGCGAGCGTCCCATGGCGCCGTAAATGTCACTGAAGTAAAACCACCCGACCGCAATCGCAAACCCCACAATGCCCAGGTTCACCAGCGCCTTACTGGCGTGGTGCACCCCCCACCAAACCAGAAAAACGCAGAACGCCGCAACCAGCGCGTGAGCAGCAAGATTGGGCTCATTCCGAATATAGGTATGGTGGTAAATGCCGTAGTTGTAGTTCTCTGTCCAAATTCGCTGGCACCAAGGCAGCGCAACCGAAAATGCAATCGCCGCTGCCACCGGCACGCTGCTCTTGTGCAACCTGCAGACTGAGAAGCAGAGTGGCAGCACAGCAATAAATACCCATCCCCAGACCCGCGTTCCAAACGGCAAATAGGTCTGATCTCCCCACGAGCTCCAGCCCCCCGAAAGAAGGACAATCCCAGTAACCGCCGAAATGGCCGAAGCGGCAAACAGAATCCCCTGCGCCACCTTGTGCTTTGAGCCCAGAAACAAAGTCAAATAAAGAACCGCCCAAACCACGAGGAACCGGCCTATATAGGCGTTTTCGCCGATGTGGCCTTGAGCGTGGTAAGAAAACTCCGAAAGCATCCAGGCTGGAAACAGCAAAAAAGTAAGCGTCTGCTGCGCCTCGTCCTGCAGCAGAACCCACCCCGCCAACGCCGCCACGGCCCAAAGCAGAATCGCTGTCGGCCAATGTTCCTGAATATTGAAAATCTGCCCCACCAGCGCAATCGCCGCCCCAGTTGAAATCGTACCCACCGCGTGCAGCGCCGTCGAAAGCCCGCGAAAATCCTTGCGTGCCCACGCCCCGCCCAGGTGGAAGACGGCCACCATCCCCATCACCAGCGCATACCGCGCGCCCGGCCCGAGCTCGTCCCAATGAGCAGAGACAAACAGCACCACCCCGCAGGCCAGCAGAATAGCCCCCAGGATCAGCGCCACCATCCCCTGCCAGCGCAACCCGGCGTGCCTGTCCGTCGTTGCGGATTCCCCCTCAAATGCGCGAATGCGGTCGGCAGCCTCCGCATTCAGGACGCCAGCCGTTTGCCAGCGGGTTAACAATGCATCGATGTCAGCCATAACTGTTGCCAAACATTACATCACATCCAGGCGGCCATGCACGGTAGAAGATGCGGAGGATTGCCGCGCCGCAGCCAAATGCGCGCCAGAGGAAGCCGAAAACCCGCTGCATGGACGGATAGACACCGTACTGTGCGCAGAGTAGAATTCCCGCATTATGCGCACGATATTCGTGTTTCTTGGCCTGCTTGCCGTGGCGATTCTGCCCTCGTCCGTTGCCGCCCTCGATCAACCTTCCGAATACGCCACGCTGCTTGCCTCGCTCAAAGCGGGCAAAACCGATATCGACTATGCACGCCTGCGCATTAGCTACATGGATTCTCCCGAATACAAGGCGGCCAAAGATACCTCCGATTCCGAGAATGCCATGGTCGATGCGCTGAACGAAAAAAACTATCCCAGGGCTATCAAAAATGCCGAAATTGTGCTCGATAGCGCGTACGTGAATATGGATGCACACTTCGTAGCCATGGTGGCGAACCGGGAACTGGGCGCGAAGGACAAGTCAGAGTTTCACAGCACTGTTTTTCACGGGCTGATCAAATCGATCCTCGATTCGGGCGACGGCAAATCGCTGGAGAAGGCCTGGGTGGTGATCAACGTCCAGGAGGAATATGTGGTTCTGCGCGTCCTCGGCTTCAAGCCTTCTGGGCAGAGCCTGGTGAACAAGGACGGCCACTCTTACGACGTCATGAAAGTAAAGGATGCCAAAGATGGAACGGAGCAGACCTTCTACTTCAACGTCGATATTCCGTTCAAGCACTACGGCTTCTGAGCGGAACCGTGCGGGTTCCGGCCATCGCTGGCAGCGGGAACGCTCCGCAGCCGTATCATCGTAAGATATGCGCTTTGAGATCGTAACCATCTTCCCCGGCTTCTTTGCCGGCATCTTCGAGAACGGCATCCTCCGCCGTGCCCTCTCCGAAGGCTTGGTCGAGATAGGCGTCCACGATCTGCGTAACTTTACCAACGACCGTCACCGCACCGTTGACGACCGCCCCTTTGGCGGCGGCGAAGGCATGGTCCTCAAACCCGAGCCCTTGGCAGAAGCCCTCACCTCACTCGGCATCGGCCCCAAAGCTCAATGCGCGCAAGCGCAGTCTGCCCCGCCGCAGGTGGTCCTGCTCTCTGCCCAGGGCCGTCCCTTTACCCAGGCTGTGGCCCGCGAACTGGCCACACTCGACCGCATAGTCCTTCTCTGCGGCCGCTATGAAGGCGTAGACGAGCGCGTCAACCAACTCTACTGCCATATGGAACTCTCCATCGGCGACTACGTGATCAGCGGAGGCGAATTGGCCGCCGCCGTCGTGCTTGATGCAACCATGCGCCTCATTCCCGGCGTCCTCGGCAACGAATCCTCCGGAGAATTTGAGAGCTTCGGCGTTCCCGACTCCGAAATCACCTCAGATACCGAGGGCGTTCCCCGCTCCCAGCACGGCGCCGGTGGCCTCCTGGACTACCCTCACTTCACCCGCCCCGCCGAATTTGCAGGAATGCGCGTCCCTGAGGTCCTCCTCAACGGCGATCACCACCAAATTCGCCTCTGGCGCCGTGAGCAGCAGCTCCGCAAGACCCTCTTGAACCGACCCGATCTCCTCGAGCACGCCGCCCTGTCCAAAGAAGACCGCAAACTCCTCGACTTCATCCGCCAGCAAGACGCACACGAATAGAAAGGGCCGGGCAGCCAATTCGCTTGGCTCCCGGCCCTTCGTTTCCTACAAAGAAAGTGTGAAATTACGAAATCAGGTTGTGGACTGACGCCGTGCGCTTGCGAAAAGCGACCAATGCCAGACCGAGCAGCCCGGTGCCGAGCAAGAACAGAGACCCAGGCTCCGGAGTCGGCGTGATCGACGGACCAGTTGAGCCGTCGCCATCCGCGATGCCGATGCCGGTTGAAGAACTCAACAGGCCCTCCCCGACTAGCGCCTCTTCAAACTGATAGGTGGTGTCCGTGTTTGCCCAGAAGTTCACTTCCCACTCCTTGGGGTCGCTGGACGGGCCGACATAAAGCATCAGGCCATAGTAATCAAACTGACCGCCACTGGTGTTGGGCGCATTTTTGCCGGGGTAGTACAGATTGTCATACAACCAAAGACCATCCTTGGAGGTGAGGTAGCTTTCATCGGTGCCGACGCCGGGGTAAAGGCTCGCAACTCCGGAAACCCCATCTCCTGTATCCGAATAGGTGCCCGTGAAGGAGGTGACGATGTCGCCTCCGTTGGGACCATAAGGAGTCGAAGTGGTGAAGATGCCATCAAGGGTGACCGTGCCCGCCGGCCCGCTGGTCACGGGACCCGAATATGTGAAGCTGAATGAATCGGCCGTCGCGGCCGGAGTGATTGCAAGTGCCATGGCCAATCCAAACAGCGCGAAAACTACGTTCTTTTTGCTCATTGTGTTCTCTTTCTCTTTCTCTTGTCTCGTTCTCGTTCCACCGGTGGAGGATCGCAGGGATCCTGGGGCCAAACATTTTTCCTCAGAGCCATTGCGGTAGATGCAATAACCTCTACTCGACATAATCTTAAAAAAGAGCTGCGAGGCCAATCCCAGCTTTGTGCCAGAGTGGCACACCGTGGTGCCAGACTGGTACAACACCGTCGTGCAAGACTGGTACATCGGTGGTAACACAAGCTTTACGCGATAGTAACATTACGTTTTTCAAACGTCTCCCTTGCAAGGCACGCCACCGCTTTGCAAGCGAACGGGGGAGACCATTCCCTGTCGTTTTCTACCGGAACGGCTGCATCGGCGCAGGCTGTTCCTCTCCCACCTGCCCCACCTCAATCGCCGCCACATAAAAATTCTCACCGCGCGTCGGGCTTCCCGCTAGCCGCCGCAGCATGGCTATCTGCCCCACGTGCGTCAGCGCATCGGCCACCGGCCCCTGAAAAAGCCGCTCGACCGGCGCAAGAAGCGGCTCCGCAGAAGCCAGATAGTCGTCAAAGGCGCTCAGCGAGGTAAAGAACCGCCGCTCTTCGTCAGCCCATGAGAGCGGCGCGGAATTGTGCCAGCTCGGATTCCCTGTAGCCATGCTCAGCGCCCAGTCGAAGAGGTCTCCCATATGCGCCAGAATAGCCACCGGCGTCCGCCCCGCTCCATCAAACCCCGCAAAATTCTCCGGCGCATCTTCGAGTGCCCGAGCGGCCCGATAGGCTACCGTAGCCAGCGTATGCCGCAGCAACTCCCGTTTCTCGTCCATACCGGAAAATATACCGCATAACCAGCCGCGCTCCAATGATTGAGGACTGTATAAGTAATATCCGCACCGTAATCGTGGGCTCTATTGCGGGCTACATGCGCGCCGGAGGCGCAGAGTTTGTTAGCCCCGCGCTTTAGCGTGGGGAAAAGGATTCCACAAATTGGATACGGAGTCCCATAGGGACGGCGCGAGGCGATCATTTATACAGGAACCAATTAGGCACAGCCGCCCCTTCTCTGATAATCTTGAAGTTCTGAGTCCAACCGCAGGAAAACACAATGTCCATTCATCCCGTAATGCAGCGCCTGGCCGATAAGCTCAAGCGCACCGACCTTCCAGAGATCGCTCCCGGCGACCAGATTCGCGTCCAGGTCAAGATCAAGGAAGGCGACAAAGAACGCCTCCAGGCCTTTGAAGGCTTGGTCATAGCCATCAACCGCGGCCCCCAGGGCACCTTCACCGTCCGCAAAATGAGTTTTGGCCAGGGTGTGGAGCGCATCTTCCCCTTCAACTCCACGGTCATTGACAAGATTGAGACGGTGCGCAGCTACCGCGTCCGCCGCGCCAAGCTCTTCTATCTCCGCGCGCTCCGCGGCAAAGCCGCCCGCCTGAAGGAAGTAGACCGCGTAACCGGCAAAGTCCGCGCCTAAGCCCAACATCGACTTTGTTTCACCAGCAACCCCGGTTAACAGCCGGGGTTGTTTATTTATGATGCCCAACGAATTCCGGGTGGCCCAGGTCTCACTTTTGAGACCTGGGAATCCACAACCCTCAACCACCACCCAATATTCCTATACTGAATCCATGGCGGAAACCCACCTCTCCGGATTAAAGCTGGAAGAAGCCGCTCGCCGAAGCGGCTTCCTCCGCATCGCCGGCCTCGACGAAGTAGGCCGCGGCCCACTCTTCGGCCCGGTAGTCGCCGCCGCAGTCATTCTTCCCAAAGGCTGCCGTCTGCAAGGCCTCACCGACTCAAAACAACTCACTGAAAAGCAGCGCAACAATCTCGAGCCCCGGATCCGTCGGAAAGCCGTAGCCTGGGCCATCGCCGCCGTCGACGCCGAAACCATCGACCGCATCAATATCCGCCAGGCCTCCTTACTGGCCATGCGCCTCGCCGTCCAGCAACTAGTCCAGGCCCCCGACTACCTTCTCATCGACGGTCTCGACACCATTGACTGGCCCTGCGCCCAGCAGCCCGTCATCCACGGCGACGCAATCAGCCTGTCCATCGCCGCCGCTAGTGTCCTGGCCAAAGTCCACCGCGACCGCCTGCTCGTCGAACTGGACCTCCAGTTTCCCGGCTACGGCCTCGCCAGCCACAAAGGCTACTGCTCACCCCAGCACATTGAAGCCCTGGCCCGTCTCGGCCCTACCCCGCTCCACCGCAAATCCTTCCACCCTGTATCCCAAGCCTTCCTACAATTTGACTGATGGATCGAATCAGTTAGGTTGCCCCAGGTCTCGCCTTTGAGACCTGGGATTCCACAAACGCTCGCCGTTCTCCACTCAATTCCCCTCTAAAAACGGCCACTGCCCCAACCGCCAAGCCCGATAAATATAAATCAGCGTCCCGGAAATCCCAATCCCCGCGGCCAACACCAGCCCGCCCAGCGCGTGAGTCCGATTGACCAAAATAAACAAAAATCCTCCCATCGCTACGAGCGGCGGCAGCGGATAAAGCGGCATCCTGAACGGCCTCACCAACTCCGGCCTCTGCGCCCTGAGCACCATCACTCCCGCCTGCTGCAAAAAGAACTGCAGCAGAATGCGCGTAATCACCAGCATCGTAATCACCTGCGCCAGCGAGAAAAAACAAAAACAAGCCGCCACCACCCCCAGCGCTATCAGCGACCGGTGCGGAATCCCATGCCGCGGATGCACCGCATCAAGAAAGCGAAAATAATTCCCATCCCGAGCCGCCGCATACGGCACGCGCGAGTAGCCAAGCAGCAGCGAAAAAACCGAAGCAAATGCCGTCCAAACAATCAGCGCCGCGATCAGCCGCCCGGCCAGCGTTCCAAACGCCGCCTTCGCAATATCCGCCACCAGTTGCAGCCGCACCGTCTCCCCGGCAGCCACGTGTTGAGCCGCATCGCGCATCGAAGGCAGCGCAGCCAGATTCATCGCCACATAAAAAGCCGCTACAAACAACACTGAAAGCAGAATCGCCCGCGGAATCGTCCGCTCCGGCCGCTTCACCTCGCCGCCCAAAAAACAAATATTGTAGTAGCCCCAGTAACAATAGGTCGTCAGCAGTGTAGCCTGCGCCAGCCCGCCCAGAGCCACTCCAAGCGGCTGCACCGGCGAGACCGGCATATGCCAACCCCCGCCTGAATTCACAACCCCTGAAACGATCACTCCAGCGATCGCCGCCATCACCCCGGCAAACAGCACCCAGGCCAACCGCGTAATCGAGCTCAAATTGCGATAAAGCAGCGCCGTCACCAGCAGACAGGTCCCCGCCGCGGCAAAATTCGCATAGTGCAACGCCGGCCACGCGGCAATCGGCGCATTCTCCAGCCCCGGCCAAAACCACCCCAGAAAACTCGAGAGCCCGATGCACCCTGAAGCAATCGCCAGCGGCGCGGAAAAACTCAACTGCCAAACGTAAAGAAAGCTGAGCCAGTTCCCCGCGCCCTTCGGCCCATAAATCTCGCGCAAAAACGCATACGACCCGCCAGCCCGCGGAAACGCCGCCCCCAGCTCCGCCCAGATCAGCCCATCCGCCACCGCGATCACCGCGCCCAGCACCCAAGCCCACACGCTCAGCCGGTATCCCGCCGCCGCAATCACCAGCGGCAGCGTAATAAACGGCCCCACCCCGATCATCTCCAACATATTGAAGAGCACGGCAGCCCGCAGCCCGATCCGCCGTTGGAGTGTGCCGCTACTGCCGGAAGTGGAAGGAGCCAATGTCATCAACCTGATTCGCTCCCCGGATTGTACACTGACGGAAAGTATGTTCCTCGCCAATAAGCATCAACGACACGCAGCTGGGACGGTCCTTACCGCCCTGATTCTTGCAAGCGCTCTCTCCGTGCGCCTTCCGGCCCAACAATCCGCGCCGGCGTCCATTCCCGACGCCGCGCCCTTCCAGCTCCCATCGGTCGAGCCCAACCCCATCGCCCTGCCCATCGCAGAAGACCGCGGCGCCGCAGCCCT